>NZ_CP099735.1:645466-1290932 GCF_025398175.1 Photobacterium sp. TY1-4 | reverse complement strand
CGACCCCACAGGGGATTTTTGATGGTTATCGTTTTTCTCTCTTATACGGGATGGATGCCGGGATGATGTTATCGCCGGTGTAATGATCATGGGACACTGAAATATAAATTGGAGGCCAAATGATTTGCCGAATGTGTTTGTTTTACCGGTCGGTTTTTGTTGCCCTGGTTTAGTCGATGTGGTTTTTTCGATATTGGATGTCAGCAGTCGCTATCGATAAATGAGTTATTTAGATTTTTATGATCACCCACAAAAATGGATGCAAGGTGGATAGGTTGTGATTCACCATGTGATTTCAAGGTAACAAAAAGACACAGGAGAAACGGATATGGCTGCGGATTCTTATATTGGTGCTATGGTGCCTTTTGGCGGCACTTATACAATCGAAAACTGGGCAATGTGTTCAGGGCAGCTCCAGGACATTGCACAAAATACAGCACTCTTTTCTATTATCGGTTCTATTTATGGCGGAGATGCCCGTACCACCTTCGGTTTACCCGATTTACGCGGTCGCAGCCCGGTAGGGCAAGGCACGATGTCCGGCGGCCTTACTTATCCGCAGGGGCTCAAAATGGGGAAAGAGCGAGTCACCCTTAAGGTCTCACAGTTACCCGCGCATAGCCATACAGCCACGTTTACGCCAACAGGCGGCACCAGTGTTACGGGAAAGCTGGAGGTGGCCACTAACGTCGGGATATCTTCAGTGCCTTCCAATGGCACTTACCTCGCGGCGGGCAGTGCCAGTGACAACTACATATCACCGGGGTTAGGGGGAGTGAGTCTGACTGAAATACAAGGACTGACTGTATCCGGTGATGGCAGTGTTGGCGGTTTGGTCACAATCGGTAGTACCGGCAATGACGAGCCAGTCGGCATCATTAGTCCGGTGCTGCCGATCAACTGGCTGATTGCATTGAGGGGAGTATATCCGCCGCGCAGTTAGCCATGATTTGTAATGTGGGAAGTGACAATACAGAGATATGATGATGCATCAGAATACAGGGCAACGGGCTGTTGTTTGACGGGTTGCCTTTCAAAATTGCGTTGTTGATACATTCAATATAGATGAGGTGACTCGCTCATCGCTGCGCTATTTGAATGCGATTTTTGAAAAATGAATGGGACCTCAAAAAGCAAGCAGGAGGGTGAGCTTGCTTGAGGTCATGGTTGGTTAAAAGCTTGAGTCTGCAGGCGAGAATAAACGCAGACCTATTTTATCGAAAACGATAGAAATGATTCTTGACCCGAAAATGTTCGACAAGTCTGTTTCATCGGGTTCACGTCAGAAATGGTAGAAAGTTCACGGATGATATCGTGACGGGGTATGAAGGTTTAGTTGGTATGAAAAATAAAATGGTGTGTGAGGCTGATCTGTTAACTTCGGGGGCAAGGTACCATCCTCCTTCATTGATGGGGTTTTTCAAATATCACAAAGTGACTAAGTTGGCACTGATCATCTCTGCTTTATTTAGCGCCGATGCAGCCGCCGGCAAATTCAACTTTACCTCGGTCAATGGTGACAATACTCAGACGTTAACCACAACCGTCGACGGAGTGACGTTGACCGCAACTCAGTCGGGTGGCAATACGGTCCAGGTAACAGCGGGCTTTATGGACGCAGGGACATTTCATAACAGTGAGTCCTGGACGATCACCTTCAGTGTGCCTATTGATATTACCCAGTTTGATATTGGAGAATTCGCTAACCAAGACGCGGGTAGTTTTGTATTTACACCGGATAACGGTACCGCGGAAAGCATCGCTACAAATGATCCACAGTTAAGTGATTTTATTGCGACACTGACCCCTTCTGACTGGCTCGGGGTCTCTTCGGTGGTGTATACCTTTGTTCACGAAACCAATGGCAGCCGGGTTGGAATTGATAATATCATCTTTACCGTTTCAGCCTCGGATAGTACGCCGCCCACTTTTGATGGGGCAAACTCAACCCCCGCTGATAACGACACTAATGTTTCTGTTAGTAACAATATCATTATCGACTTTGATGAAAATATCGCCTTGGGAAGCGGCAACATCACCATCCGCAACGTGACCGACAGCAGCGATTTTGAGGTGTTCAATATCGCCACTGAAAGTGACGGGACAACGACCTCTCCCGGCGCCGGGCGGATCGGTATTACCAACGATAAAGTTTACTTAAATCCTACCAATAATTTATCAGGCAACCGCACGTATGCCATTCGTATTGATCCGGGAGCTGTGGAGGATAGTAGCGGCAACAGCTTTGCCGGGATCAGCGACGATAACACCTTCAACTTTATTACGGTGAGTACTGCGCCGGATGCGCCATCTGCACCGGATTTGGATGCTGCCTCGGATACCGGTATATCAAATATCGATAATGTCACCAACGATACAACACTAACGTTGAGTGGGACTGCTGAGAGTGGTTCGACTGTTACTTTATATAGTGATCAAGTCGGCGGGGGAGCCGATGTTATTGGTACGGGTACCGCAACCGATGGAAATTGGCAAATCACGACCAGCACACTTGCGGCTGGTGTGACGCACGCAATCACAGCAAAAGCGGCTTCCGATAGCAACAACGTAAGCCCGGCATCCAGTGCGCTGAGTGTCACCATTGACACAATAGTGCCATCCGACGTGATCATCACCACCCCCATCGAAGGGGACGGCCGGGTTAATGCAGCGGAAGATAACGATGTGCTGATCTCAGGCAGTGGTGCCGAGGCGGGCAACCCTGTGACGGTGTCCATCACGGACAATAACAGCACCACCACCCGGACGGTGATGGCGGACACGGGCGGCAACTGGACCATCAGCGGCAGCGAAATCGACGTCAGCGGCTTCAATAACGGCACCCTGACGGTGTCGGCGACGCAGACCGATACCGCGGGCAACACCTCCACGGCGGCCACCCAGAGTATCACCTTGGACAATGCCGCACCGTCGGCACTCACCATCACCACCCCCATCGAAGGGGACGGCCGGGTTAATGCAGCAGAAGATAACGATGTGCTGATCTCAGGTACAGGCGCGGAGGCGGGCAACTATGTGACGGTGTCCATCACGGACAATAACAGCACCACCACCCGCACGGTGACGGCGGATACGGGCGGCAACTGGACCATCAGCGGCAGCGAAATCGACGTCAGCGGCTTCAATAACGGCACCCTGACGGTGTCGGCAACGCAGACCGATACCGCGGGCAACACCTCCACGGCGGCCACCCAGAGTATCACTCTGGACACCACGGCCCCTTCAGCACCCGGTACGCCAGACTTGTCTGCCAGCAGTGATACTGGTACTTCAAATACCGATAATGTCACCAATGATACAACGGCGACATTCACCGGTTCCGGGACTACTGGTGACACCATTACACTGATCTCCGATATCGATGGCAGTGTCGGCAGTGCGACGGCGAGTGGTGGCATCTGGACCATTACCAGCTCGGCACTGACCGCCGGGTCACACATCATTACGGCCCGTGCGACGGATACGGCGGGTAATATCGCAGACAGTTCAGGCTTATCGGTGACCGTGGACACCAGCGCCAGTGCACCCAGTATTACCACGCCGATTGAGGGCGATGGTCTGGTCAATGCGGCCGAAGATAGCGATGTGCTGATTATTGGTACCGGCGCTGAATCCGGAGCCAGTGTCACGGTGACCATTGACGACGGTGTCAACAGCCAGAGCCAGACCGTGAATGCCGATGGCAGTGGCAACTGGACCTTGAGCGGCCAGGAGCTGGATGTCAGCGGCTTTAACAACGGCTCGCTGACGGTGAGGGCGGTGCAGAGCGATACGGCAGGCAATATCTCTACCGCTGCGACGCAAAGCATCACCCTGGACAATGCCGTACCGTCGGCACTCACTATCACCACCCCCATCGAAGGGGACGGCCGGGTTAATGCAGCGGAAGACAACGATGTGTTGATTTCAGGCAGTGGTGCCGAGGCGGGCAACCCTGTGACGGTGTCCATCACGGACAATAACAGCACCACCACCCGCACGGTGACGGCGGATACGGGCGGCAACTGGACCCTCAGCGGCAGCGAAATTGACGTCAGCGGCTTTAATAACGGCACCCTGACGGTCTCGGCGACGCAGACCGATACCGCGGGCAACACCTCCACGGCGGCCACCCAGAGTATCACCCTGGACAATGCCGCACCGTCGGCACTCACCATCACCACCCCGATTGAGGGGGATGGTGTGGTTAATGCCGCCGAAGACAATCACGTCCTGATCGCCGGTAGCGGCGCGGAGGCGGGCAACCCTGTGACGGTGTCCATCACGGACAATAACAATACCACCACCCGCACGGTGACGGCGGATACGGGCGGCAACTGGACCCTCAGCGGCAGCGAAATCGACGTCAGCGGCTTTAATAACGGCACCCTGACGGTGTCGGCGACGCAGACCGATACCGCGGGCAACACCTCCACGGCGGCCACCCAGAGCATTACCCTGGATAACGCCGCGCCGTCGGCACTCACCATCACCACGCCGATTGAAGGCGATGGCTGGGTCAATGCCGCCGAAGATAACGATGTCTTAATCGCGGGTACCGGTGCAGAGGCGGGTAATAGTGTCACCGTCACCATTCACGATGGCGCCAACAGCCAGAGCCGTACCGTGACTGCCGACGGCAGTGGTAACTGGACCATCAGCGGCAGCGAGTTCGACGTCAGTAGCTTTAACAACGGCACGCTAACCGTGTCAGCCAGCCAGAGTGATGCGGCAGGCAACACCTCGAGTGCTGCCAGCACCACTATTACGCTGGATAACACGGCGCCATCAGCTCCGTCGATCACCACGCCGATTGAGGGCGATGGTCGGGTCAATGCCGCCGAAGATAACGATGTCTTAATCGCGGGTACCGGCGCGGAGGCGGGCAACAGCGTGACCGTCACCATTCACGATGGTGCCAACAGCCAGAGCCGTACCGTGACTGCCGACGGCAGTGGTAACTGGACCATCAGCGGCAGCGAGTTCGACGTCAGTGCGTTCAACAATGGTACGCTAACTGTGTCAGCCAGCCAGAGCGATGCGGCGGGTAATACCTCGAGTGCTGCCAGCACCACCATTACGCTGGATAACACGGCGCCAAGCGCCCCGTCGATCACCACGCCGATTGAGGGCGATGGCCGGGTCAATGCCGCGGAAGACAATGATGTGTTGATTACTGGTTCCGGCGCGGAGGCGGGCAATAGTGTCACCGTCACTATTCACGATGGCGCCAACAGCCAGAGCCGTACCGTGACTGCCGACGGCAGCGGTAACTGGACCATCAGCGGCAGCGAGTTTAACGTCAGTAGCTTTAACAACGGCACGCTAACCGTGTCAGCCAGCCAGAGCGATGCGGCAGGCAACACCTCGAGTGCTGCCAGCACCACTATTACGCTGGATAACACGGCGCCATCAGCTCCGTCGATCACCACGCCGATTGAGGGCGATGGCCGGGTCAATGCCGCCGAAGATAACGATGTCTTAATCGCGGGTACCGGTGCAGAGGCGGGTAATAGTGTCACCGTCACCATTCACGATGGCGCCAACAGCCAGAGCCGTACCGTGACTGCCGACGGCAGTGGTAACTGGACCATCAGCGGCAGCGAGTTCGACGTCAGTAGCTTTAACAACGGCACGCTAACCGTGTCAGCCAGCCAGAGTGATGCGGCAGGCAACACCTCGAGTGCTGCCAGCACCACTATTACGCTGGATAACACGGCGCCATCAGCTCCGTCGATCACCACGCCGATTGAGGGCGATGGCCGGGTCAATGCCGCCGAAGATAACGATGTCTTAATCGCGGGTACCGGTGCAGAGGCGGGTAATAGTGTCACCGTCACCATTCACGATGGCGCCAACAGCCAGAGCCGTACCGTGACTGCCGACGGCAGTGGTAACTGGACCATCAGCGGCAGCGAGTTCGACGTCAGTAGCTTTAACAACGGCACGCTAACCGTGTCAGCCAGCCAGAGTGATGCGGCAGGCAACACCTCGAGTGCTGCCAGCACCACTATTACGCTGGATAACACGGCGCCATCAGCTCCGTCGATCACCACGCCGATTGAGGGCGATGGCCGGGTCAATGCCGCCGAAGATAACGATGTCTTAATCGCGGGTACCGGTGCAGAGGCGGGTAATAGTGTCACCGTCACCATTCACGATGGCGCCAACAGCCAGAGCCGTACCGTGACTGCCGACGGCAGTGGTAACTGGACCATCAGCGGCAGCGAGTTCGACGTCAGTAGCTTTAACAACGGCACGCTAACCGTGTCAGCCAGCCAGAGTGATGCGGCAGGCAACACCTCGAGTGCTGCCAGCACCACTATTACGCTGGATAACACGGCGCCATCAGCTCCGTCGATCACCACGCCGATTGAGGGCGATGGTCGGGTCAATGCCGCCGAAGATAACGATGTCTTAATCGCGGGTACCGGCGCGGAGGCGGGCAACAGCGTGACCGTCACCATTCACGATGGTGCCAACAGCCAGAGCCGTACCGTGACTGCCGACGGCAGTGGTAACTGGACCATCAGCGGCAGCGAGTTCGACGTCAGTGCGTTCAACAATGGTACGCTAACTGTGTCAGCCAGCCAGAGCGATGCGGCGGGTAATACCTCGAGTGCTGCCAGCACCACCATTACGCTGGATAACACGGCGCCAAGCGCCCCGTCGATCACCACGCCGATTGAGGGGGATGGCCGGGTCAATGCCGCCGAAGATAACGATGTCTTAATCGCGGGTACCGGTGCAGAGGCGGGTAATAGTGTCACCGTCACCATTCACGATGGTGCCAACAGCCAGAGCCGTACCGTGACTGCCGACGGCAGCGGTAACTGGACCATCAGTGGCAGCGAGTTTGATGTCAGCAGCTTTAACAACGGCACGCTAACCGTGTCAGCCAGTCAGAGCGATGCGGCAGGCAACACCTCGAGTGCTGCCAGCACCACTATTACGCTGGATAATGCCGCGCCATCTGCGGTGACCATCACGACACCGATTGAGACGGACGGCATAGTTAACGCGGCCGAAGATAACGACGTGCTGATCGCCGGTTCCGGCGCCGAAGCGGGTAACAGTGTCACCGTGACCATCACGGATAACAACAGCTCAGTAAGCCGTACGGTGACTGCCGATAATTCCGGTAACTGGACGCTGAGCGGTAGTGAGCTGGATGTCAGCGGCCTGAACAATGGCACCTTGACGGTGTCTGCGACGCAAGCGGATACGGCGGGCAACACGTCCACCGCAGCCACCCAGACCATTACCCTGGACAATGCCGCGCCTTCTGCCGTGACCATCACGACACCGATTGAGACGGACGGCATTGTTAACGCGGCCGAAGATAACGACGTTCTGATCGCCGGTTCCGGTGCTGAGTCGGGCAACAGCGTGACCGTAACCATCACGGACAATAGCAGCTCGGTGAGCCGTACGGTGACTGCCGATAATTCCGGTAACTGGACGCTGAGCGGCAGTGAGCTGGATGTCAGCGGCCTGAACAATGGCACGCTCACCGTATCAGCAACGCAAGCGGATACGGCGGGTAATACCTCCACGGCTGCGACACAAACCATTACGCTGGATAATGCCGCGCCATCTGCGGTGACCATCACGACACCGATTGAGACGGACGGGATTGTCAATGCCGCTGAAGACAACGATGTGCTCATCGCAGGTACCGATGCAGAGGCGGGTAATAGTGTCACCGTAACCATTCACGATGGTGCCAACAGCCAGAGCCGTACCGTGACTGCCGACGGCAGTGGTAACTGGACTATCAGCGGCAGCGAGTTTGACGTCAGCAGCTTTAACAACGGTACATTAACCGTGTCAGCCAGTCAGAGCGATGCGGCAGGCAACACCTCGAGTGCTGCCAGCACCACCATTACGCTGGATAACACGGCGCCAAGCGCCCCGTCGATCACCACGCCGATTGAGGGGGATGGCCGGGTCAATGCCGCCGAAGATAACGATGTCTTAATCGCGGGTACCGGTGCAGAGGCGGGTAATAGTGTCACCGTCACCATTCACGATGGTGCCAACAGCCAGAGCCGTACCGTGACTGCCGACGGCAGCGGTAACTGGACCATCAGTGGCAGCGAGTTTGATGTCAGCAGCTTTAACAACGGCACGCTAACCGTGTCAGCCAGTCAGAGCGATGCGGCAGGCAACACCTCGAGTGCTGCCAGCACCACCATTACGCTGGATAACACGGCGCCATCAGCTCCGTCGATCACCACGCCGATTGAGGGGGATGGCCGGGTCAATGCCGCCGAAGATAACGATGTCTTAATCGCGGGTACCGATGCAGAGGCGGGCAATAGCGTGACCGTCACCATTCACGATGGTGCCAACAGCCAGAGCCGTACCGTGACTGCCGACGGCAGTGGTAACTGGACCATCAGCGGCAGCGAGTTCGACGTCAGTGCGTTCAACAATGGTACGCTAACTGTGTCAGCCAGCCAGAGCGATGCGGCGGGTAATACCTCGAGTGCAGCCAGTACTACGGTCATCCTGGATAACGTTATCCCATCCGTTTCGATGACGAGCAGTAAGGCCAGTCTGAAAGCAGGCGAGACCGCAACGCTGACCTTCACCCTGAACGAAACCAGCAGTGACTTTGCTGAAGGTGACATCACGGTTGTTGGCGGTACGCTGAGCAACTTCGCAGGCAGCGGCACAGCTTATACAGCAACGTTCACCCCGGCGGCCGATCGTAGTGAGCCAGCGACATTCGATATTGCAGCGGAGACGTTCACCGATGCGGCGGGCAACAGTAATACCGCAGCGACGCAACTGAGCATCACCCTGGATACCGCGCTGCCGAGCGTGACCATCAGCAGTGACAAGGCCAGCCTGAAAGCAGGCGAGCAGGCGACGATCAGCGTCACTCTGAACGAAGCCAGCACTGACTTTGCCGAAAGTGACATTACGGTTGTTGGTGGTGCCCTGAGCAATTTCACGTCTCATAGTGGCACGAGTTATACCGTCACCTTCACGCCTGATGCGGATAGTGAAACCAATGCGACGCTGGATATCTATGCGGGCGCTTTCACCGACGCGGCGGGGAACAGCAACACCGCAGCAACCCAGCTCACTCTGAATGTTGATACGGTTCTACCGAGCGGCCATAGCGTGGTCGTCGATCAGGCATTGATTAACCGGGAGAATGAGGCTGCGCTGAGCTTTACCGTTTCGGGCTTGGAAGGTTCGGGTTCCATGACTTATCAAGTCAGTGACGGAACGGATAGCGTGTCTGGCTCGTCGCCGATTGCGATTGATGCTGAAAGTAAACAGGTGACAGGCGTTGATGTCAGCGCTTTGGCTGAGGGGACGCTGACGTTGTCGGTGGTCGTTTCTGATGAAGCGGGGAATGCGGCGGAGAGCATTTCTGCGACCGTGACGAAGAAATATAACGTCGCGCCGGAATTGTCCGGTACGCCTGCGACGGCAGTCGATGAGGATGCGGCGTATCACTTTGAGCCGACCCTGGCCGACCCGGATGAGGGCGACACGCACACCTTCAGCATTGAAAACAAGCCGGAGTGGGCTGAGTTCGATTCGCAGACGGGCGCGCTCACCGGGACGCCTGAGGATGCGGATGTTGGTCATTACAGTGATATTCAAATTAAAGTCTCTGACGGGACGGATGAAGACACGCTGGACAGCTTCAGCATTGAAGTTGTGAATACCAATGATGCGCCGGTCGGCCAGGACTTTAGCTTTACCCTGGATGAAGCCGCGACGCTGACGGTTGCAGCGGAAAATGGTTTGCTGAGCAAGGCAACGGATGATGATAGCGACAGCGGCGATACCTTCACCGCGTCTGTGGTGACTGAGCCGCAGTATGGCCAGTTGACCCTCAGCGAGGACGGCAGCTTCAGCTATCAGCATGACGGTAGTGAAAATCATGCGGACAGCTTTACCTTCCAGGTTGTTGATGCCGAAAACGCAACCTCTCAAGTCCATACTGTGACTCTGACCATGAATGCGGTGGCGGATGCGCCGGTCACGGTTAACGATGAAGCGACGACGAACGAAGACACTGTCGTGACCATTAAGCTGCTGGACAACGACTATGATCCGGAAGGCGATATGGTGCCATCTTCTGCCGCCGTGGTTGTTGCGCCAACCAAGGGTAAAGTGGCGATTGCGAATGGCGTCGCGACCTATACACCGAATGACAATGAAAATGGCCAGGACAGCTTCACCTATACGGTGAAAGATGCTTTGCTCAATACGTCGGCAGAAGCGACGGTGACTGTGACGATCACACCTGTGAACGACTTACCGGTTGCTGCGAACCTGAGTGAGACGATTGAGGAGGATAATGCCACCGATGCCCTTGCGGTGCGTAAGGCGGCCAGTGATATTGAAGATGGTAAGCCGACCGGCGACATCACCATTGAGACGCAGCCTGCCATCGGTAGCGTGGCTATCGACCAGGACGCGGGGACTTTGGTGTACACGCCAAACCTCAACGAAGTCGGTACCGATACCTTTACCTACACCATCACCGATAGCGAAGGTGGCGTTTCTGAGCCGGCTACGGTGACGGTGAATATTGGTGCGGTGAATGACCGTCCGATTGTGGGGAATGACAGCGTGACCACGGATGAAGATGTGGCAACCACGCTGACGATTCTGGCCAATGATTCGGATATCGAAGATCAAAGCTTCACTCCAGAAAGTATCACCCTGGAAGATCAGGGCAATGGTGCGGGGAATTATGCCAAAGCTGAGGTCAGTGTTCGGGACGATGGCAGTCTGGCGATCACTCCACGTTTGAACAAGAACGGCACCTTTAGCTTTACTTACACCTTAACTGATAGCGAAGGCTTGCAATCTGAGCCAGCGACGGTGACGGTCACTTTGGCCCCGGTCAACGATGCGCCGGTCGCGGTCGATAATACCGCTCAGCTCCTGGAAGAAGGTTCGTTTGAAGTCAACGTGCTGGGGAATGATACCGATGTCGACCTTGACGACGGTGACAGTCTGAATCCAGCCAGTGTCACGGTTGTCCGGGCACCGGTCAATGGTCAGGTTCAGGTCACATCGGCAGGGGCGATTGTCTATACCGCCAATGAAAACTACTTCGGTGAGGATACCTTCACCTATACCGTGAAAGATGCCGCGGGGGCTGTCTCGAATGAGGCCACCGTGACCATGACCGTCACCCCGGTCAACGATGCGCCGGTTGCGATAGCCCAGGCACAAATGCTGGATGAGGACACCACGCTGACTCTCACCCTGGGCGGGACGGACATCGAAGACGATGCTCTGGTGTACAGCATTACTGAAAGCACCAGCAATGGTGAGCTTGAGCAGTTAGGTGACAACAGCTGGCGTTATACCCCGAATGCGAACTTTTACGGCGCAGACAGCTTCAAGTTCAAAGTCAATGACGGGGAGTTGGACTCTGAGCCGGTGGAAGTCACGCTGACGGTCAATCCGGTCAACGACGCACCAAGTGTCCAGAGCCTGTCGGTCAACGGCGAGGAAGATACGGACCTGGCGATTACCCTGGTGGGCAGCGATGTGGAAGGTTCGACATTGATGTATCAGATGGTGATGCCACCGGAGAATGGCAGCGTGCTGCTGTCAGGTAATAAGGTGACCTATCAACCGGATGCCAACTTCTTCGGTCAGGACAGCTTTACCTATATTGCCAACGACGGCGAGCTGGATTCGACACCGGCGACGGTCACGATCGACATTGCTGGGGTTAATGACGTACCAACGATCAGCGGCACCCCGTCGACGGCGGTCGATGAAGATACCGCTTATCAGTTTGTGCCGGTTGTGAGTGACAATGACAGCGCCGATACGCTGCGCTTCAGTATCGCCAACAAGCCGAGCTGGGCCAGCTTTGATCAAGCGACGGGGATGCTGAGCGGTACACCGGGCAATGGCGATGTCGGCATCACCAATAACATTGTGATTTCAGTCTCGGACGGCACAGAGAAAGCCTCGTTGCCGGGCTTCAGCCTGACGGTCAACAATGTCAACGATGCACCGGTGATCAGCGGTAATCCGGCCACGGAGGTCAACGAAGATACGGCTTACTACTACAAGCCGCAGGTGACGGATGTCGACAGTACATTGCTAACCTTCAGCATCACCAACAAACCAAGTTGGGCCAACTTTGATGCAACCAGCGGGGCGCTCAGCGGCACGCCGGATAACAGCCATGTCGGAACCACCAATGGGATTGTGATTTCAGTCTCCGATGGCCAGGCGAGTGCATCACTGCCTGCCTTTAATCTGACGGTGAACAACGTCAACGATGCGCCGGTGGGTGAGTCGCTGACCGTCACGCTGAATGAAGATAGCAGCGCAACGATCACGCCAACGGTGTCGGATGTGGATCAGGATAGTCTGACCCGGAAAGTCACCGCGGGACCATCCCACGGTGTGCTGGCAGCGACGACGAACGGCTGGACGTACACGCCAACGGCGAACTTCAACGGTATCGACAGCTTCCAGTATCAGGTGAATGATGGTCAGGTGTCGTCCGCGGCGTATACCGTGACCCTGAACGTTGCTGCCGTGAACGATGCACCGGTTGCGGTGGATGATCGGTTCGCTTTGACTGCCCATGGTCAAACGACTTTCACCCTGGACGTGTTGAGGAACGACAGCGATGTTGACGAGGATACGTTGCAACTGGATTGGGTCCGACCAACGGCCGGGCAAGCCAGCATCCAGGATGGCAAGATCCTGCTGACAACGCAGCAGATTGGTACCCTGACTGTGCAGTACGGTATTACCGACGGCAAGGGTGGCAAAGCGACGGCGAAAGCGCTGGTTACCCTTGAGAGCGGCAAGCTGGATGCGCCAACCATCACGGCGCCCGCCGATGTGGAAGTGAACGCGACCGCCTTGTCGACTAAGGTGGACTTGGGTACGGCGGTGGCCTTTGACAGCACCGGGAAGCCGTTGCCGGTTTCACTGGCTGATAACCGGACCTTCTTCCGTCCGGGCGTGAATACCGTGTACTGGCAGACCGAGGACTCGCAGGGCAATACTGCCGAAGCGAGCCAGACGGTGATTGTCCATCCGCTGGTCAGTATCGAGAAAGATGCAGAAACTACCGAAGACACGTCCCATACCGTGAAGGTTCACCTCAATGGTCCGGCACCGTCGTATCCGGTCACAATTCCATATCAGGTCTCGGGCAGCAGTGGTGCGAATGACCATGATCTGACGGATGGTGAGGTGGTGATAACTGAGGGGACTGTCGGGGAAATCACCTTTAATGTCCTGGCGAATCCGGAGTCGGAAGATCCTGAAACGCTGATTATCACTTTGGATGACACGTTGAACCGGGGCAGCAAGCACCAGTACACCCTGACCATCTATGAGCAGAATGTGGCGCCGAAGGTGAGTGTGATCGTGAAACAAGGGGACGATCAGCGCAGTAAGGTGGAAAACAAAGATCAGACCGTGACGGTAAATGCGACGGTGACGGATCCGAATGCTGGCGATAGCCATACCTATGCTTGGGTTGCGGATGATGCGCAACTGGCGGCTGCCATCGCCGGGCAGACCCAAGGGGCGACCTTGAACTTCTCACCAGTTGGGCTGAATTCGGCCATCTATCACTTGCAACTGACGGTGACGGATAACGGTCAGACGCCGCTGTCGGTGACAGAGGATGTTTATCTAGAGGTGGTGGCAGCGCTGGCGGTTCTGGGCGACGAGGATAGCGATGGCGACTTGATCCCGGATAACCAGGAAGGCCATACCGACAGTGATAACGATGGGATCCCGGATTACCAGGATGCGATCAGCGATTGTAATGTGATTCAGGAAAATGTCGCGGATACATCTCATTATCTGGTTGAAGGGGATCCGGGGGTCTGCCTGCGCAAAGGGGTAACCGTGGCCGGTAATGAAACCGGCGGGACGCAGCTCCTTGAGGACGAAGTGAAAACTAAGTTGGGCGCCGATGAAACCGCCGATAACATTGGCGGGATCTTTGACTTTGTCGCAACAGGTCTGCCGCAAGTGGGCCAAAGTTATCGCGTGGTCTTCCCGCAGCGGCGTCCGATCCCAGCAGATGCGGTGTACCGTAAGTATAAAGAAGGTCTGGGTTGGGTCGACTTTGTCCAGGACGCTGAGAATACATTGGCGTCGACACAAGGTGAAGCCGGTTATTGTCCGCCTCCGGGGGACAGCAGCTGGACGCCGGGTCTGACCGAAGGTCACTGGTGTGTGCAGTTGACGATTCAGGATGGTGGTCCGAATGATGATGATGGTGTCGCCAATGGCAGTGTGGTCGATCCGGGCGGTGTTGCGGCAAGGGCAACCGGTAACACAGCACCGAAAGCACTGAGCGACACGGTGTCTGTCAGCCGCAATGGTCACATCATGATTGATGTGCTGGCCAACGACAGTGATGCCGATGGTCATCCGCTGACGGTTACCAATGCAACCGCTGATTTCGGGACGGTGGCCGTGGTCGGCAACTGGTTGAGCTATACCGCCAAAGATCAGTACTATGGTGTGGCGACCATCAGCTACAGCGTCTCTGATAACAATGGCGGAACCGACTTTGCCAACGTGAAGGTCAATGTCGTGAACAGTCAGACACCAGTTGCGGTGGATGATGTTGTCGCCACCGATGATCGGACCCCGCTGGTTATCCGGGTACTGAGTAACGACAGTGATCCGGATGGCGATGCGCTCACTGTGGTCTCGGCCGTGGCACAAAACGGGACGGTGACGATTAACAGTGATCAGAGCCTGTCTTATACCCCGAAAGTCGGTTTTGAAGGTGAAGATACCGTGACTTACGTGATCCGCGATACCAATGGTCTGGAAGACACCGGGAAGGTGACGGTGAAGACCAGCCTGACTCACAGCGTTGTGGTGGAAAATGAAGCCGGTGGTCACACGGGCGGGTTGACCCTTGCGCTGCTGACCTTGCTGGGCTTTGCCCGCCGGGTCGGCAAACGCGGATGGCTCGCCCTGCTGGCGCTGCTGAGCTTCAATAGTCAGGCCGCCTGGTTTATGGAGACGGATCTTGGCTTTAGCAATGCGCACAAGCGTGATGCGGTGAAAGTTGAAGAAGTCATCAAAACTGAAGACACGGACCTGTACTGGTCTGTCGGCGCGGGCTATGCGTTCAATGAGCAGTGGTCGCTGACGGCGCGCTATGTTGATATGGGCGAAGGCAGTGCGACGCTCAGCGGGATGTCTGCGACGCCGCAAGCCTACCATCAGCAAGTCGCACAGGTCACGCCGGTTCTGGCCGATGGCTTTGGCCTGGATGTCGGTTATGCGTTCTGGCAACAGGAAGCATGGCGGGCCGAGGTGAGTTTGGGCGGCCTGTACTGGGATGTCGACTTCGAAAGCCGCTACCAGGGTGAGACGATCAAGTCCGACAGTGACGGGTTCGATCTGTATGCCGGGGCTGACATCGGTTATGCCCTGTCTAAGCAGTGGACACTGGGCATCAACGCGACCCGTTATTTTATTGAGCCGAATGACGTGGATACCCTGGCCCTGAAGCTGACTTATCACTTTGGTGCTGGGGATAGCTCAGAATAGTGCGGTTGGATGCAACCTAAGCGAGAGAGAGTAGGGTTGATGACACTTTAGCCGTTTGAACGAAAATGTTGTGAGAACGGCTTTACAACCCTCAGCCAGCCCCGTATGATGTACGTCACTTACGGAGAGATGGCTGAGTGGTTGAAAGCACCGGTCTTGAAAACCGGCATACGTTTATAGCGTATCTAGGGTTCAAATCCCTATTTCTCCGCCACATTCAAAAAAAACCGCTGAAATTTCAGCGGTTTTTTTATGCCTGAAATTCGTGATGGTGAGATAGGGTGAAGAACGCTAGACGGGGGTTCAGCCGAGCGCAGCGAGACAACGTTGCCAGCCGAAGGCGTTTTATAGTAACGGCCCGAAGGGCGCAGTAAATCCCTATCTCTCCGCCACATTCCAAAGCCCTGTCATCAGACAGGGCTTTGTTCGTTTCAGGTGATGTGCTGAGTGTCGGGATTTTCCCCCATGCCCAGAAGAATTCAAAGTTGAAGCTGTCAAATAGGTTACTGAAAAAGGTCATAGCGTAGCCGATGTGGCAAATTGTTTGGGTGGCGATCCTCCGAGCGCTGAAGAATGACGGCTTGATGCCTCAGCGCTTGAATTCCGCTCGACCCCCTTTGCTACTGTAAGCTTTCTCTCCTGTAATATGCGCTAGCCGGATACGAATTTGTTCTGCCGGTTTGGTATGGATACCGTGGATAGAGCAGTGATGGCGCATTTAATTTCTGCTGATTGACTGAGAGGCCAAGTGTGCCACATATCATATGTGCTGATTGCCGATGCGGTGAGACGACAGCAATATGCTGGTTTCCGAGGTAGAAATACCGTTAATCTCTCTGATCCGGCACAGCACACCGTCAAATTCTTCCAGCGAGCGTGCTTGCAACTCCAATACCATATCCCAGCGCCCGTTCGTTGAGTGAATGGCGCATACGCAGGGCTCACTCATCAGCTCTGTTCGTACCTTTCTGGACGTATCCCCTTCCAGATAAATGCTCATTAACGCCCTGACCATTGCGAGTTGTTCATTGGCACCACTTGAAACCAACGCGGTATAGCCATTGATGATTCCCCGCTTCTCCAGCCGAGTCATACGATTCTGAATGGTGGCACGGGAAACGCCAACGGTCTTTGCCAACCAGGCCACGGGCAGGCGAGCATTCATTCTCAGATGGCCTATTAGCTGGCGGTCTATGTGGTCGATAGAATCCATGTATATCCCTTTTTCTTCCTGAATATATCAAACTGGTATCAGATGTTATCATTGTGATAACTAATTTATCAAATTAGCTACATTTCGTGTCTATTATTTAGCATTGCCACCCACGATAATGACGCTATCAAAAACGTACTTGTTGTGAGGAAAGGATGACCCGATTTATTGATGTTGATTGCCTTAGCCGGCATGTAGGTGCTGTAGGTGCAGATAAATTCATGGAAAAACTAGTGACGTTTATCGAGCAGGACTTCCTCCGCTGGAAAGATTTTGACAAATCGGCCAGGCTGGCAGCTCACAGCGACATCGGCGTAATTGAACTGATGCCAGTTGCCGATGCTCAGCAATATTCTTTCAAATATGTGAATGGTCATCCAGCCAACACCGAGAAAGGTATGCTGACGGTCATGGCATTTGGTGTGCTGGCTGATGTCGACACCGGTTATCCGGTTCTGCTTTCCGAGCTGACACTGACCACAGCCCTGCGCACGGCCGCCACCTCGGTGATGGTCGCAAAAAAACTGGCCAGAAAAAACTCCCGTACCATGGCCCTGATTGGCAATGGTTCTCAAAGCGAGTTTCAGGCGCTGGCCTTCCATAAGCTGCTGGGGATCGAAGAAATACGCTGTTTTGACGTTGATCCGCTGGCAAGTGAAAAACTCAAGCGTAACCTTCGCAAAGTGGAAGGTCTGACCATCACCATCTGTGATTCGGCGAAAGAAGCGGTCAAGAATGTCGATATCATCACTACTGTTACCGCAGACAAACGTCTAGCGACCATTTTGACCCCGGACATGGTGGCGCCCGGTGTGCATATCAACGCTGTGGGGGGAGACTGCCCCGGAAAAACCGAGCTACACATGGATGTTCTGACACAAGGCAGAATATTTGTTGAGTTTGAGCCTCAAAGCCGTATTGAGGGTGATATTCAGCAATTGCCGGCAGAGCACCAGGTGACCGAGTTTTGGGAAGTCCTGAGTGGTACTAAGCCAGGAAGAACGTCCGATGAGGAAATTACAATCTTTGATTCGGTCGGTTTTGCATTAGAAGATTACTCAGCGCTGCGCTTGCTGCTTGATATTTCCCAACAAAACAATTTGGGTGAGTTAATTGATTTGGTTCCGCAACCAGACAACTCAAAAGATCTTTATGCATTGTTATATCAGGATGAGAACGTTGAATTAATGCAGGCTATTTAATAAAAATATTAAAAAATCTTTAGCCGGTCACTAAAACTCAACTCAGTTTCGACCACATTGGATATTAAAAACAACTGGACCCTGGGAATTATTCCTTGGGTCCGTTTAACCGTATTATTAATTAATATTCTCACCAGTCAGAATCCGTCTAATTAATAAAATTAAAAGATCAATCACACTTCAAGAAAAAAATAATGTCGATGCTGATTTTTTTAGCGGACACAAAGACAGTTGTTAAATGTTATGTAATAATCTCGTTCGTTCACATGGATTTAACTATTTTCACAATTCAATTCTTTGTGAAATTTATACTCAATAATCAAGAGTAAGAGGGATTATGAACAACGATACTCCAAAAATACCCTTCACCATGGCAATTCTGCCGATCATCCTGATGGTCGGTGCCATGCTGGTAACCATTGTCATATTTGAAGGTAGTCCACATATACCTCTTGTATTTGGTACCATGACCGCAGCGCTGGTCGCCTGGATACATGGCTATAAGTGGCAGCACATAGAAGATAGCATCTACAGTGGCATCAAACTGGCTCTCCCCGCCGTCGTAATCATCCTGCTGGTTGGTGTTGCCATTGGCGCTTGGATTGGTGGTGGCGTTGTCGCCAGCATGATTTACTACGGGTTGCAAATACTTTCTCCATCTCTGTTTCTTGTTTCCATTACCCTTATCTGTGCCGTAGTGTCTATTGCCATCGGTAGTTCGTGGTCCACCATGGGTACCATCGGTGTGGCTGGCATGGGTATTGGTATCAGCATGGGTATCCCCGCCCCTATGGTTGCCGGTGCCGTGATATCCGGCGCTTATTTTGGGGACAAGATGTCTCCCTTGTCCGATACCACCAACCTGGCCGCGGGACTAACCGGCACCGATCTTTTTGAGCATATTAAACATATGCTCTACACCACCGTACCCGGGCTGCTGATTGCTCTAACCGTATACTGGTATCTGGGCCAGAGCTTCTCTGCTGGCGACGTCGAGTTTGAACAAATCAGCACCACCATGGCCATATTGCAGGACAACTTTGTCATTTCTCCCTGGCTATTGCTGATCCCAGTCTTCGTGATTTTTCTGGTCACCCGGAAGGTACCAGCCCTGCCAGCCTTATTCGCGGGTATTTTGCTCGGTTTTCTGAGCCAGATCTTCATTCAGGGTGGCTCTGTGGCGGAAGCGGTGAAAGCACTGCAAACCGGCTTCAGCATTGAAACCGGTAACGACATGGTCGACGGTCTGTTCAATCGGGGCGGCTTGGAGTCCATGATGTATACGGTCTCCATGACCATTGTCGCCATGACTCTGGGAGGGATACTGGAAAACACCGGTATGCTGAAATCTATCGTTGAAAAAATAATCAGCGCGTCCAAGTCGGCAAAAAGCCTGATCCCGACCACCATTTCTTCCTGCTTCCTGACCAACGCAAGCTGTTCGGAGCAGTATATCTCCGTCGTCGTGCCCGCCAGAATGTTTGCCAGTACCTATCAGGAAAAGGGGCTGCACTCTAAGAATCTGTCCCGGGCACTGGAAGATGGCGGTACCCTGACCTCCGTGTTTATTCCCTGGAATACCTGCGGCGTCTTTATCCTGGCTACTCTTGGGGTTGGTGCCGTTGAGTACGCTCCCTATGCAATACTCAACTTTGTGGTTCCCATGATCTCCATCATCTTTGCGTTGACCGGTTTTTCCATCGTTAAGCTGCAAAATACCAATGACGAAACACACAGTCACAGTGAAATACGCGATGGTGTTGATCCGAAAATACAGCAAACTAATATCTGACATTGATAGTTACGCCAGATAATTAATGGCTTACTTTAGGTCATAAAATTGATGAGCAATTCATGGAGTGGATTGCTCATCTTATTTTTTATGCATGCATGACGTAATTATCATCTCTCGTTGGCATGACAGGAATAACATATGCTTAAACTTCCAAGAATTGTCTGGGATCAGGACAAGCTATTACACAATGCAGCTTACCTGGACGAATTATGCAGCAAAAGTGAATACCCTATTGACTGGGTGCCCGTCACCAAAGTGGTCAGTGGAGATACTGAGATCATCAGGACCCTGATCAACACCGGTTGCCGGTCCTTAGCTGACTCCCGAATAGAAAATCTCAAAAGTATCAAAGAAATATCTGACAGCTGTCAGACCACGTTGCTGCGCCTGCCAGGAATTCATGAAGCTGAAGACGTCGTCAAATATGCAGATATCAGCCTAGTTTCAGAAATTGAAACAATTAAAAAACTGCAAGATAAAGCACGCCTTCTGGGGGTAAACCACAAAATCATTGTGATGATAGAGCTTGGCGATTTGCGCGAAGGGATATTGGCAGAGAACCTCATCGAGGTTGGTCAGTTTATACTGAAACAGAGCAATATCGAGTGGTCGGGCATTGGCACCAACCTGACCTGTTACGGAGGAGTTATTCCCTCCGAAGAAATCATGCTGGAGCTGACTGCCATAAAACAGCAGGTGGAAAGAGAGCTTAACCATTCGCTTACGATTATATCTGGCGGTAATTCCAGCATTCTTCCGCTACTAATGGAGCAGAAAATACCGAAAGGAATCAACCAGCTTCGGCTGGGTGAATCCCTATTTTTCGGAAGGGAGAGCGCCTATGGCAAAAACATACCTGGAATGTACAATGACGTTTTCACGCTACAGGCTGAAGTGATTGAATTGAAAGAAAAAAGTTCCATTCCCAGAGGGGCGTTAGGGATGAATGCCTTTGGTGTAAAGCCTGTTTTCATCGACCGGGGAATACACAAAAGAGCAATTGTTGCCTTGGGAGAGCAGGATGTTCCGGTCGCGGATCTGACCCCACTCAATCGCTCGATAGAAATCATTGGCAGCAGCAGTGATCACCTCATTCTGGATGTAACAGGGACTAATACCGGAGTCGGTGATGTTCTGTCATTTAAAGTCAACTACAAGTCGTTGCTCTATGCCATGACCTCTAAATATGTTAGTAAAAAGCAGGCATCAACAGTTCGACATCATCAGGCTGCTTGTTTTTGATAAACCTCATTGGTTTTTTGTAATGAGATCATCCTCTTCCGCTCTTTAGAAAATGGCTCGAAGTGGGATTGTCGTCATCCTTTTTTGTGTCCATCAAATGTGGCCTTCTGGGACACTGTACGATACTGATGGATAAGTCAAGATGCTGTAAAATAGAACGTTTTACGGTAATCTTCTGTGGCGCAGGAGATTACCGTATATGGTTTAGAGGGTTCAAATCCCTATCTCTCCGCCACATTTGAAGCCCCAGCCACTGTGCTGGGGTTTTTCGTTTTTGGGTGTTGGAATGGCTTTCGGGATTTGAAAATCCCCCTATACCCAAGCACTCCGCCACACTGAATATGCCAGCGCAGATGAAGAGTCATCATCTCGGGCAGTGCCTGCAGGCGCAACATCGGGTGGTGGAGGGGATCTTGGCGGTGGCTGATGACTTCCTGAGTTTTTTGAAGATCTGTTACTCAATACCAACCGACCCGAGCAGGAGCGGGCGAAACGGCGCTGACGCTCTGTCTGTCCAACAAGAGTTATCCGGTGTGGTTGAATTTCTCATTGCTTAACAAGGCATTAGCATGCTATTTGTGCATAAGGTTTTATCTGAGCGCATGGTTTGCAGGGAGAGCAAGGAAAGATGAAGATCCAATACCGGCGATTGCAGCCTGCAGATTGTCAGGCCTACCGGCAGATCCGGTTAGAAAGCCTGAAGTTATACCCGGAGAACTTTGGCGCGATTTACGCAGAACAACACGCCTTACCGCAACTGTTTTTTGAACAGCGCATTGCTGAGCAGGACCCGACCAAGGTCATGCTGGGTGCGTTTCACGGGCAGGAACTGGTTGGCTTGTGCGGTTTAGTGACGATCGCCCAGGAGAGCGCACAAATTATCCAGATGTATGTGAGAGCCCATTGTCAGGGGCGAGGCATCGGTGTTGGTTTGTTGTCGCAGGCCAAGGATGTTGCTGCCAATCAGCTCGGGGTGAGTCAACTGGTGCTGACGGTGTATCCGCATAATCATAGTGCCCGCCGGGCCTATGAAAAATCAGGATTTGTGGCGGATATGTCCCGCTCTCAGGATGACGGAGAAATCGTGTTGGTCTTTCCTCTGGCCTGACACACCTCAGTCAGGAACTTTCTCGAATGCTCTTCCCTCAGCAGGGGATGTAGCTGCCGGGAGCCTCGTCGGTTTTATAAAAAACACAAGGAAGATAATTTGGAAATCATAGAAATCGCCTCCATCGGCCATCGAGAAACGGCGCTGGCGTCACTATTAACCGACTGCATTGAAAGCGGCGCGTCGGTCGGCTTTTTAACCCCGGTTGATTCGGCTGAAATCAGCGCCTACTGGCAAGGCGTGGCGGCGGATCTGCAATCCGGCGCCCGCCGGTTATTTGTTGCTATTGAAAATGAGCAAATCCTCGGCGCGGTGCAGCTCTCGCTGTGCTCCAAAGCCAATGGCTCGCACCGAGGCGAGGTCGAAAAACTGATGGTGAAAACCTCCGCCCGCGGACGCGGGATCAGCAAAAAGCTGATGGCCCGGATGGAGCAGGTCAGTCAGGATATGGGGTTGTCTTTGCTGGTTCTGGATACCCGTTTGGGGGATGTTGCCTCCGCGCTGTATCGGAAAATCGGCTATACCGAAGCCGGCCAGATTCCGGATTTCGCTCGTAGCTCGTCTGGTCAGCTCGAAGCGACGGTCTATTTCTATAAGCAGCTTTAACCCCTCAAACTGGGCTGCCCTGAGCGGCGTGCCCGGCTTTTTTCCCCAAGTTTGTAACGGATTAAGCGAATGACGGAGATTCATTTTCGACCCATAGAGCTCCCGCGTGACTTTCAAACGTGCCACGACTTCAGGCTGGATTCCTATGTGTGCAGCTTCGGCACCGATGATGGCTATGCGCAGTCGGTGATTGGCTATCAAGCACGAATGCAGCAGCGGCTGACTCAACCAGATTGGTTTTATATTCACCTATGGCAGGGTGAACAAATCATCGGTCAGCTGGAATTTCGGGCTTTTTCCGATGTGGCCGGGTACGGCTATGTCCACCTGATCTATCTGATCCCTGCGTGCCGCGGGCAGGGCATTGCAGATCTCGCGCAAGCCTTTATCGCGAATACCCTAAAACGACAGGGATGCGAAGGGGCTTTGCTGTCCGTGAGCCGCACCAATACACGGGCGGTGAAGCATTATCAGCGTTGGGACTGGCGCTATTTCAAGCCGAATCCGAAGCATGCCACGACAGATTTTTACCGGCGGGAATTTACGGCGGAATGACGCACCGGCTGCGTGCGAGAAATTGTGCAGCGCGTTGATATAAAACGGTGTTTTTATCTGCGATCCTTGGTAACCTGTGTGCATTACCAATCAGGGTCATATACACATGTCAGGAAAGAGACTTCAACGCACATTGCTCGGGGGCTTGGTCGCCGCAGGGCTGGTTTCCGGAGCGGTCAATGCGCAGCCGGTGGCCTGGGATACGCCGGGCACGCAGTGGTACAGCCAGCAATCTGAACATTTCACCGTCCATTTCGTCGACGGTCATCAGCAAAGCGCCGCCAAGGTGCTCGATATTGCCGAGCAGGTCCGCCAGGATCAGCTGCCGTATTTTCAGTCAGCGCCGGGCGAGCGGACTGAAATCGTAATGGTGGATGACTTTGATGTCTCCAATGGCTGGGCGACGCCGTTGCCGTTTGCCCAAATGCGTTTGTTCATGAGTCCACCGGAAGACGGCGGCGATCTGGCCACCAGTGACGATTGGCTGCATATGCTGATCCGCCATGAGTTTGCCCATGTCATGCACATGGAAATGGCGGAAGGGACGCCGGAAATCCTGCAGAACATTTTCGGCCGTCAGGGACTACTGTTTCCGCATGCGCTGACGCCGTCCATGCTGCTGGAAGGGCTGGCGGTGTATCTCGAAACCAGTGAAACGCTGGGTTATGGTCGCCTGCAAAGCAGCCAGTATGCGATGAAAATGCGGATGGAAGTGGCGGGTGGTGAGATCAAAGATCTCAATCAGGTCGTGGTGGCCGATCGGGAATGGCCGCTAGGCTATCAGTATCTGTATGGCGCTTACTTTGTCCAGTATCTCAATCAAACCTATGGCGAGCAGAAAGTGCAGCATTTTCTGCAATCCTACAGTCGTCAGATCATTCCCTATTTCTTGCTCAATCGCACCGCCCGGACCTCGTTCGGAGTGAGTTTTGATGCCTTGTGGCAAGACTTTCAGCAACAGATGACAACGCAGTTTTCGCCGCAACTGGCCCAGCTCAGACAGCAGGCCGTCACCGGGCAGGATCTGCAACTGACGCCTTTCCTGCAGGTGGTGACTGCCAGCGACGACGGGCTGCTCGTTAATCGCAACAATGGTGACGACCGGCCTGAGATCATGCTGCATGCCACGCCGGAAGGTGATTGGCAGAGGCTGACGGCCCGCTCGCAAGTCACCGCTTTAGATGTTCACTCCCAAGGGGGGCTGCTGGCTTCGCGGCGGATCGACTATGCCGACGGCAGAAGCTACAACGATCTGTTCTTATTTCGGGATGAGGCATGGCAGCAGCTGACTGAGCGTCAGCGTTTTCGGGAAATGCACTGGTTGCCAAATGGCCAACAGCTGATCGCCAGTCGCAAAGTGACCGGGATCAGCGAACTCTGGCGGCTTGATGCGGATGCGTCTTCACCGGATCCGAAACCGAGCCGGATCTGGCGCGGAGAGCCGGAGACGGTGCTGGGCACTTTTGACATTGCACCGGATGGCCGTGCGCTGGTGGCGGCGGTGAAACGGCCGCTGCAGGGCTGGAACCTGGAGCGCTTCGATTTGACCACGCAACGCTGGGAAGCGCTGACCGATACCCGGGCCGCCGAGAATAGTCCGCACTATCTGCCGGACGGCCGCGTGATGTTCAGTGCCGATTATGACGGGGTTTTCAATATTTATGTTTTGGCGCCCGACAGCGGTCAGGTCACGCAATGGACCCGCGAAGTGGGCGGGGCGTTTCGGCCGGTGTGGCAGCCCGGACATGGTCTGGTCTACCAGGCTTACACGTCGGACGGCTATCAGCTGCGATACTTGACGACGCCAACCGCACTGTCTGAGTTTTCGATAGACGCCCAGCAAGGGCGGTATGACTATCCGCCGGCAGTGACAGCGCCTGCCGCGAAGGAGGAAGTTAGTGATTACTCTCCCTGGTCAACCCTGCGTCCGCGCAACTGGCTGCCGGTGGTTGCCATCGATGACATGAAAACCCTGCTCGGGGCGCAGACATTCGGTTCCGATGCACTGGGCCGCCATACCTATCAGGTGCTGGCGGCGTGGGATGTCGATAATGAACTGGGCGATCTCAATGCAATCTACCAATACGACAATCGTTGGTTGTTCTCTTATAGCCGGAGTCATGATTTCGACAAGCTGACCCAGGGGATGCGCAGCGATTACCGAATCACCCGTGAAGATGAGTTGTTGGTGCAACGGGATCATCTCTGGAATGCGTTTGAAGATCAGCTCAGCCTGCATGCCGGGGTGGTGCTGGATAAAGAAAAACTGATTTCTCAACCGGACTTTGCGGGCCCGTACCGGGATCGCAATGAAACCCTGACCGGTCTGGCACTGACGTTTGATAACCGGGAAGCCTATTTGAATGTCCCCGGGGTTGGCTGGGGCCACGCGATTGATCTGGTAGCGGAAACCAATGACTTGCTGGACAGTGACTTTGAAGGCCAGAAGTATCAGGCCCGGTGGCAGGGAACCTGGGATCTGCCGGGACGCACGACTGTGACCGCCCGGTTGGCGGCAGGTTATGCCGACGATGAGGCCAAGCGATTCCGCCTTGGCGGCAATGACCTGTTCGAGGAAGCGTACTTATTTGGCCGGGATACCCAGGCGCTGCGCGGGTATGACGAAAGTGTTCAGGTGGGTCATCGTTATGCGACTCAGCGTCTGGCGTTGGAAACCTGGCTGGCCCGGGTTGAACGCAACTGGTCCCTCTATCCGGTGGGGCTGGGGGATATTTCCGGAAACCTGTTTGTGGATTCCGGCGCTGCCTGGGACAGCGGCAGCAGTAAGAAGCAGCTGACCGGTGTCGGGGCCGAGCTGACGCTCGAAGCCAAACTCGGTTATCAGCTGACCTTGCCGGTCACTCTCGGCTATGCCCGGGGGTTGGATAGCAACTTGGGTGAAGACAAGGTCTATTTCTCGATTGTGAGCCGCTTTTAACGGCAGGGCACTTCATCGCAATGGTGCAGGGCGACTGAAAAGCATCGACCGCAGCCACGGCTGCGGTCGTTTTTTATATGAGTGATGCGGAGCGCGTTGCGATGAACCTGCTCAGCTTGCTGAATCTCTGTTAGCACGTCGACCGGGACTGGCGGGCTGCAAACTGGTCGCGGGTCATGCCGAACAGCACCCGGTCGTCAACGCCGTGGTCGAGTTGGTAAAAGCCGGCTTGTCGTCCTTCCTGAACAAAGCCGTTTTTCTCCAGCACCCGGGCCGAGCCGATGTTGTTGCCGTAGCAGTCGGCGCAAACCTTGTGCGCGCCGAGTTGCTCAAAGGCCAGTTGGGTGATGAACTGACACCCCCGGGTGGCAATTCCCTGATGCCAGGCATGTTCCGGTAACTGGTAGCCGACATCGAAGTTGCCCGGCAGCATCATGTTCCGGGTGATGCCGAGCATCCCCATAAAACGGTGGTCCTGATCCCGCAGGATAAAAGTCGGGTGCTCCGGCCATTGCGCCGAGGCAATCGCAGTGCGGGTGTTGTCAATGATCGGGGTAAAGAACGCCGTGTAGACCTCGGCCGGTGCCGGTGCGAAAAAGAGATACTGGCTGACCTTGGGATTGTCGAGCATCTCGACGATCTCGGCCAAATCTTCCTGGCAAATCAGCTGAATGCTGTGTGTGTCGTCGAACACACAGGGGAACCCTTGTTGCAGGCGTGAATTATCTATCGTTGTCATGGCTTGGTTTGCTTACGTCATTGATTGGAGATGCTGCTAGCTTAGCGCAGGGGAGGTCGGCAAGATTGAACAAAAACGACAGCTCACATGTTTTCGCCCTCAAAATCACCATAGAGATCAATGATGAGATTACGTGCTTCCAGATAGCTTCCCGGTGTGGCACCGATGGCTCGTTTCAGCTGGCGGATCAGGTGCGGTTGATCGCTGAAGCCGAACCTGAACGCGATTTCAGCCCACTCCGGCTGGCGGTCGGGATGCTGATAGAGATGGAGAAACAACGCATCGAGCCGTTTCATCATCCGATACTGTTTCATCGTCAGTCCGGTCACGCGGACAAAGACTCTTTCCAGGGTGCGCCGTGAACACCCCAGCGCCTGCTCCGGTGTCGTGTCGGGAAGTTGAGCGTTCGGTGTCCTGCCTTCTGAACCTTCTGCGTACGATGCCTTTACGCCCGGCGCTTTTATGTTCAGAGCTGCTGTGTCCAGAGCTTCTGTGTCCAGATTCAGCCGAACAAGGGCTTGCTGAGTCAGTCGACTGTGCGGGTCATCGGGTGTTTGCGCTAGAATCGTCGCGAAATGGCGGTCCAGGCTGGCAACCACACTTTCAGGCTGATGGCGGAGCTCGAACAGGCCGTTGAGCGTGACAGGCTGAAAGAGTACGTTCAGTGCCGAATTGAGTAGCGCAGAATCTGATTGCGGGATGATCCGGTTGGTATTCTCCTTGCCGCTCAGGCCCAGCAGCCGGTATTGTGCGCCGGGCTGAAACTTCACGCCGAGCCGCAACACTTGCGGGTTGTCCCGGATAGTTAATGCTTGCGTGAAAGGGGTGAGCAGGTGCGAGCCGGCGACCGTGCTGATCTGCATTCCATGCTGTCCTTTGACCTGTCCCTGTGCCGGCTTCTGAATCTGGTAGTGGTGGATGTCTTCCGGCAGCGTCAGGATCAGGTGGCAATAGGGATTGGGGATCAACAGGGGCTGAGCCGCGCCATCATGATGGCGCTCCAGCAGCCAGTAGCAGTCAATCATAGCAGCCAGCACCGGATTAGCCGGTGGGTATTTCCAGGTCTTCATAAAAGATTCATTGCGGGCCGGACATAAGGGTGATTCTAACATGCTGTCTTTTCGGTGATATGCGTCAAAAACGCTGGTTCTGCTTCAGATGCTACCATCGATAACGTGGTTAGATAGTCCCATCAGGATAAAAATTTATCGACGACCAAGAAGGAACGATTCATGGCCTGGACGGGAATCATTATTGTCGCCATCGTGTTTATCTCAATCATGTTTAAGCGATATTTAGATCATCAACTGAAAGTCAAAGCGCTGGAAAGTGAACATCAATCCCGGGCATTGATCGAAATGAAGCAAGACATCAAGACTCTGAAAGCACGGATTGAGGTGCTGGAGAAAATCGTGACCGACAGCGGCTATCAGCTGAACAACGAGATCAACCGGCTATAGATTGACAAAGGGTGAGTGGTTGAAAAAAGCCGTTTGGGCATACAAACGGCTTTGGGCGATGTGTGACCGCTTTGGCGGATGGTGCGCGGGGATTAGTGGCCGCTATGATCCATTGCGTGTGAGTCGTTCTGTTGTTTCGGTTGGTAGGTGGCTTCTTCAACTGCTACTTCGACGTCGACTTTGCCGGCTTTGGCAAAATACAGGGTCAGCGGGAAGCGATCGCCCAGCGCCGGCACCTGCTTCAACTCGAAGAACATGATGTGATAGCTCCCCGGCTTCAGCATGCGGGTTCCTTGCGCCGGAACGTCAATGCTTTCCACTTCCCGCATCTTCATCATGCCGTCTTCATGGATATGGGCATGTAGCTCAGTTTTTCCGGCAATCGGGGATTCGGCTTTGATTAGCGTATCGGCTTCGTGACCCCGGTTTTCGATCTCAAAAAAGGCCGCTGCGACCTGGGATGTCGGCGGCACCTGTTTTGACCACGGGTGGTCGATATGCAGGTTGCCGCCTTGGTAATCGTGTGCATTGGCCATCGCGCTCAACAGCAGGGTACTTCCCAGTAGAAGGTTGATGATTTTTTTCATTATTTTCTCCTTGCTGCCACGGGGATAAGATTGTTTGTGGTCCCGGGGCAGGGTGTTCTCATAAATGACCAAGCGAACAAGCTCAGTTGTGACTTGGTCTTCGACATCATGATTTTCAACATCGTGATTTTCAATTATTTAGGTCTAGGATAGACCCTCAATGGGTGACGATGCCGGATTGGGGCGGAGACTGTTTGGGCGCGTAGCGATAATAGATCCGCTCAAGGACCCGGTTACAGTTGAACAGTTGTACCGGGAAAAAACAGAACAGCAGGGTGAGCAGGAAAAAACCGGCGGCCAGCGGGGTGTGTTCCAGGACCGGCGGTAATTTGAGGATCGGGCAGTGGAATTTCAGAACATGTGGTGTTTCACCCGTAGCCGCGTCCGTCTGGTTTTGGTGCCGAAGCTGACTGACTTCGACCCATTTCAGGCCCTGACTGGTACAGATCAGCACTTTTTCGCCGGTCAGCCAGTTGCCGTTGCCCTGGTAATGTGCCGGGTTGAGCACCACGATCGCCGATAAAAACTGGGTCAGCAGGATCGACAACAGGGTCAGTACCATGACCCCCTGATGTACGAGACTGTTCCGGCTGAAATTCGGCATGTGTGAAAGCTAAGTGACTGAAAGAGCGCGCATCTTATCAAGTTAGTGACAAGTTTGTAACCGATTATCCCTGATTGTTGTGATGACTTTGAGAGGTCGGTAACGAAAGTGTTGCCGTGTCTTCGTGCACCACGATGATTCGTTCTCCCTTGCCGACGGGAACCAGCGCCTGAGTCACGGACGGCTCGCTCTGAATGAGTGCGGTAAACGTGGTCAGCTCTTCGGCGTGGGAGATGGCGTTATCGACGATGATGGTGCCGGAAGGGACCAGGCTCTTCTTCAGCAAGGGCCACCAGTCGATGTACTGGCTGCGATCGGCATCGAGAAATACCAGGTCAAACTGCGGTGTCCGGACATCACTGAGGAAGTCTTCTGCATGGGCGGTCAGCAGCGTGACCCGGTCGAGATAACCGGCTTGGGCCAGGTTCTCGGTGGCCAGGCGGGTTTTTTCAGCGGTGATATCCAGGGAAGTGACCTGGCCGTCGCTGTCAACGGCGTCTGCCAGCCAGATGGTGGAATAGCCGTTGGACGTGCCGATCTCCAGGACATGCCGGGCACGGGTGGCCCGGATCATTGCCGCCAGAAATTCGCCGGTATCTTTGGGGATGTTGAGCATCTTCTCACTTTTGTGGCTGACCCGGCGATCATTGGCCTGACCGAAAGCCAGCAGTTTATCCAGTAATCCTCGCGTTTTGGGGTCCATAACCGTCTCCTTAGGGGATGCGTCCCAGGTTCATGAAAATGATGTAGGTGCCCAGCAATAGCAGGGAGCAGAAAAAAATCCGCTGGAACAGGCCCACCGAGATACGTTGCCGGATCCGGCTGCCGATCGCCATTCCGGCAAAGGCCGGTACTAAGGCTGCAACTGATAAGCTACCGGCAGAGACCGTCAACACCCCTTGTAGGATCAGCCCGAGGCTCAGACCGACGGAAGAGAGGGTGAACAGAATGCCCATGGCCTGGATCAACTGGTCGCGGGACAGGCCGACCGATTGCAGGTAAAACACTCCAGGCACGGCCGATGAGCCGGTCAGCCCGGTAAAAACGCCGTTGAGGGTGCCCATGGCGACACCGTAGCCGGGTTGCCATTGCGGCTGCACCGACAGTTGGAATTTCAGCAAACCGGTGAGGGCATAGGTGGCCAGCAACCCACCCAGAACCAAGGCCATCAGATGGCTGTTGAGAATCAGGGCCAGGGTGAGCCCGGCGGCAATCGCCAGGGTGGCTGCCAGAAAGAATTGCCAGTGGTTGCGGCATAACTGGCGCCCCTCACGGCCGGAGAAGGCTTGCACGACGTTGGTAAGAAAGGCCGGCAGGGCCACCAGTGCCATGGCCTGATGAATGCCGATCAGCGCGGTGAGAACCCCTAGAACAACGGGCGGCAGACCCAGCCCCACCACGCCTTTAACCAGGCCGGCCAGTAGAAAGACGGCCATGATGAGCGCCGCTGTTGCGAAATCATAGTCTATGACCAAAGCATTCTTCTCCGTTAGTCCGTTAGAATGAGCGGTTATCGCTAGCCGGGGCGGCGATATCTCCGCTCGGGTCTGCCGACACTCCCGTAGGCGACTTCGGCGCACAGTTCGTCCGCGCTGACCATATATTCCAGATAACGTCTGGCGGTGGTCCGGCTGGCCCCAATTTCCTGACCGACTTGCTCAGCGTTGAGTGACTGGCCGGGGGATGCCAGAACCTTACGGATTTTGTCCAGGGTCAAGGCATCGATGCCCTTCGGCAGCCGCGGCGTGGTCGTTGCTGCTGTGTCAGGCGCTGTCGACTGAAGCAAGCCGTCGACTTCGCTTTGGATCAACGAGTCCATGTCTGCCAGTTTACTGAGGTGCGCAGCGTAGTGATTCAGTGACGATTTGAGTCGCTCAAACACCACGGGTTTCAGGATATAGTCGAAAACGCCATTATGCATCGCAGTGCGTAAGGTGTCGACTTCTTTGGCGGCGGTGATCAGGATGACATCGGTATGCGTGCTCTCGGCGCGCAACTCGCGCAATAACGCCAGACCGGTCCCGGTCGGGAATTGGTTGTCCAGCAATAATAATTGCGGTTGCAGGACTTCCAGCAAATCACGGGCGTCATCCAGGCTGTGAGCAATCCCGATCACCTCGAAGCCATCGATTTTCTCAATAAAGCGCCGTTGGATCTCTGCGATTTTGGGGTCATCTTCGGCAATTACGATACTGATCGGTGTCGTCATTGGGTGTCCTTCTGTTGGTGTTGGGCCAGTTCTCGCCAGGCTTGTTTGGGCAGATAAACCGTAAAGCGGCTACCGCTGTATGGTTCAGGCGCGTCGGAACCACTTGGCTCGCCGGGTTCGACAGTGATCAGGCCGCCCAGGTGATCGACCTGGCTGCGTACCAGATCAAGACCGATACCGTGGCCGTCCTGGGGTTTGGTGGTGTAGCCGCGGGTGAAGATTTTCTCGGCTTCTTCCGGGGTCAGTCCCGCGCCTTGATCGTTGACTTCAAAAATCAGCTCTTTGCCATAGTCCGAAAAGCCGAGAGTCACGGTGCCGCCCGGTCCGTAATGGTTTAAGGTGGCTTCCAGGGCATTGTCGATCAGGTTACCCAGAATGCTGACCAGTTGCTCGCGCGGCAGCGGGTCCGGCAGATCGGACATCTGGCTGTTCTCATCAATGGCCAGTTCCAGTCCCAGCTCCTTGGCCCGGTTGTATTTGCCGAGCAGGCACCCGGCCAGCACGCTGTCTGAGGTGACCTGCATCAGTTGCTGGATAAACGCCTGGTGGCTGACGGTTTCCTGGCCGATCACCGCCAGGGCTTCTTCTTTGGCATCAATCTGGATCAGCCCGGCGATGGTGTGTAGCTTGTTGTTGTATTCATGGGCCTGGCTGCGCAGGGTTTCGGCGTACTGCTTGATCCGGGTCAGTTTGCGGCTGACCAAATCCAATTCATTCTTCAGCCGGAAACTGGAGACGACGCCGGTGACTTCGCCATCCTGAAGCAGGGGGATCCGGTTGACGATCAGGTTGTGGTCGTGCAGCCAGATATCGTGGTCGAAATGCGGCTGGCCTTGATCCAGCACTTCCTGCATGCCGGTGTCGGGCAGCACTTCGGTAATGTGGCGGCCGATGTAGGTGCGATCGTCGGGCAGTTCCAGAGTTTTGATGGCGGCATGGTTGAAGGTGGTGATGTGGCCGGTCTGGTTAATGGCGACAATCCCTTCGCGAACAGTTTCGAGTGTTGCGTTGCGCTCCTGGAACATCCGGGCGATTTGCTCGGGCTCTAAGTTGAAAATCGCTTTGCGAAAATGGTTGGCAAATAAAATCGCGGTGCCGACGCTGAACAGGAATGCGGCTACAATCGCCACAAGCATGGAGCCGGTATGGTGGCTGACGATGACTTCGACGGTGTCCAGCAGGTAACCGACCGAGACAATCCCGATCACCGTGCGGCCGTCGTGGCTGAAAATCGGCGCTTTTCCGCGCACCGACCAGCCAACGCTGCCGAGCGCCTCCGACACATACGCCCGGCCGTGGCGCAGCGCCGGTGCGTTGGTGTCTCCCTCGTCATCGGCCATCGGGCGGCCGACACGTTCGGGGAGCGGGTGGGCGAGTCGAATGCCCTCGGCGTCCCCGAACACCACGAACCGGGCTTCGGCCGCCTGGGCCAGCTTATGGCTCAGGGGTTGCAGAAATGTTGTGTTCTTTTCGGCCACGGCATCGATGACATCCGGAGTAGCGGCGATCGCCATGGCAACCCGCATGGCTTGCTGGCCGATCTGTTCGTTGAGAACATTATCGAGATAACTGATCGCAAAATGGCCGAGCGCACTGGTTTGAAGGATCGCGATTATCCCTAAAATCAATATCATACGGGATTTTAACCGCAGCCGGCGTAATGAGAGTAACTGACGCATGGTGGTGGTGAACTCCTTTCACCTTCGGTGTCATCGTGGGGATAGTCTACCCGTGTTACTTTTTTCTTGCAGTGAACAATATGAACAAAACAGCCAAAATGCTCGTTATTCACACTATTTTTACAATCTTTTAAACATTCATCCGGCGAATTACTGTTCTTTATGAAGGAACCAACAACTATTCATGAGGAACCCTTATGCTTACTCAGTTTATTTCCCGTCAACGTGTTTCGGTACTCGCGGCTGTGGTGGCCTCTGCTCTCAGCTTCGGGACGCAGGCCAGTGTAGATTCGGTACATTTCTTGGTGCCGGGCGGCGCAGGGGGTGGCTGGGACAGCACAGCGCGCGGGATTGGCGAAGCCTTGTCTAAATCGGAGCTAGTGGAGCAAGTCTCCTATGAAAATATGTCTGGTGGCGGCGGCGGGAAAGCCATTGCTTATTTGATCAAAACCGCTGAGCAGTCCCAGGATACGCTGATGGTGAACTCGACGCCGATTGTGATCCGCTCTCTTGCCAAAGTTTTTCCGCAATCGTTCCGCGATCTGACACCGATTGCTGCCACCGTGGGTGATTATGCTGCATTTGTGGTGGCGAAAGATTCGAAATACCAAAGCTTTACGCAACTGGTTGATGACTATAAAAAGGATCCGCGCTCTGTGTCGGTCGCGGGTGGCTCTGCTCGAGGCAGTATGGACCATCTGGTCGCCGCGCTGGCCTTCAAAGCGGCTGGTGGGGATCCGCGCCGGGTGAAATATCTGGCCTACGATGCCGGCGGTAAGGCGATGGCGGGTCTGTTGTCGGGGGAAACGCAGGTGCTGTCGACCGGCCTGAGTGAAGCCCTGGTGTTGGCGGAAGCAGGCGAGGTCCGGATCCTGGCGATGACGGGTGACAAGCGCTCAACCGCTGCCCCGGACGTCCCGACGCTGCAAGAGCTGGGCTATGATGCGACGTTCGTTAACTGGCGCGGTTTCTTCGGCTCACCGGAAATCAGCGACGAACGTGCCGCCGAGTATGCCGAAGTTCTTGAAAAAATGTACAACACCGAGGCCTGGGCTGCCGTGCGCGATCGCTACGGCTGGACCGAAATCTATAAGCCGGGTAAAGAGTTTGAAGCCTTTCTGGAGCAGCAGGAAAAAGAGATTGGCAGCCTGATGAAAGAGCTCGGCTTTTTGAATTAATCCCTTCAAGCGCAGAGGGTCAGTCGCCGCCCTGCGCTTTCTTTTTTTCCTGAATGAACAAGTAATGTGAGGACTCACTCATGACGGTAACCAAAGATCACATCGGTGGTTTGGTGTTTTTGTGCTTTTCCGTCGCCTACGGCTACTACGCAAATCAGATTGTGCTATTTCCCGGTGATGAATATGAACCGTTTCATGCCAGAACCTTGCCGACCGCACTGGCGGGGCTCGGGATCCTGTTTTCGGTGTGCCAGTTGGTTACGGCGAGTCGGGCGAGCCATGATCGTTTGTCACTGAGTGGCTACGACTTCTTCCTGGTGGGCAAGTTGTTGCTGCTGATGGTGGCATTTGCCCTTTCGCTGGAGTGGGTCGGGTTTCTGATCGCGACAGCGTTGTTTCTGTGCGGCGGCTACTGGCTGCTGGGAGAGCGGCGGCCCAAAATTCTGCTGCTGGCGTCCGTGCCTTTTGCGGTCGGGTTCTGGTTCGTCCTGACGCAGTTGCTGGATATCTATTTAGCGCCCGGTCGTCTGTTCAGCGCGATCATCGGAGGATAAGCAATGTTTGATGGAATTTTGTCGGGGCTGAGTACAGCGGTGATGCCCTTTAATCTGCTGATGGTGATTGTCGGCTGTTTCGCCGGAACCTTCATCGGCATGCTGCCCGGTCTGGGCCCCATTTCTGCCATCGCACTGATGATCCCGATCACTTATGGTCTGGACCCGTCTTCCGGGATCATCCTGATGGCCGGGGTTTATTATGGCGCCATTTTCGGCGGCTCGACCTCGTCGATCCTGATCAATGCACCGGGTTGTGCCAGTACTGTGGTCACCGCGTTTGACGGCTACCCGTTGGCCCAGCAGAAGCAGGCCGGTAAGGCGCTGGCGCTGGCCGCGTACTCTTCGTTTACCGGCGGGACTATCGGGGCGATTGTGTTGTTGTTTGCAGCTCCGGCGCTGGCAAAAGTGTCGCTCAGTTTTCAGTCCAGTGATTACTTTGCCTTGATGGTGCTGGGCTTGACTGCCGTAGCGGCATTTTCCGGCAAAGGCCAGGTGCTCAAGGCGATGATGATGACGGTCTTCGGCCTGATGATTGCGACGGTCGGGATTGATGTGATGTCCGGCAGTCCGCGCTTTACCTTCGGCAATGTGGATTTGATCGACGGGATCAGCTTCCTGCTGCTGGCGATGGCGACCTTTGCCCTGACCGAGGTGGTGATGACCGTCTTGCGTGGTGAGCACAAAGAAGCTGAGCCGCAGATGGATATGGACTCGCTGGGCAGCATGAAGCTGAGCAAAGACGAAGTGAAGCATGTGGCTCCGACGATCACCCGCTCTTCGTTTTTCGGTTTTCTGGTGGGCGTCCTGCCGGGCGCCGGTGCAACCATCGCCTCATTTTTAAGTTATGGGATGGAGCGCAACCTGGCACCAAAGGCGGAGAAAGCGAAATTCGGCAAGGGTGCCTTGCGCGGTCTCGCGGCGCCGGAATCAGCCAATAACGCCGCCTCGACCGGTTCGTTTGTGCCGTTGCTGACCTTGGGGATCCCGGGTTCCGGCACCACGGCGATCATGCTGGGGGCGCTGATTGCGTACGGTATTCAGCCCGGTCCGCGCCTGTTCGTCGATCACCCGGATGTGTTCTGGTCGGTGATTATCTCAATGTATTTCGGCAACATTGTGCTGCTGATCCTGAATCTGCCGCTGATCCCGTATATTTCGCGTCTGCTGGTGATCCCGCGTCCGATCCTGATCCCCTTGATTCTGTTCTTCTCGATCACCGGTGTGTATCTGGTCAGCTTCAATGCCTTTGATATTCAGATGATGGTGATCATTACGGTGATTGCGACTTTCCTGAAGTTGCTGAACTTCCCGATGGCCCCGATGCTGCTGGGCTTTATTCTCGGTGACATTCTGGAGAAGAACCTGAGCCGATCCCTGACGCTGTCCGATGGCAGCTACGCTTTCCTGTGGGAGCGTCCGCTGACGTTGAGCATCATGATCTTTGCAGTGCTAGCGCTGATGTTGCCGGTATTTACCGCGCTTAAGGACAAACGCCAGGCGGCAAAAAACGCCGCTCAGGGCACCGCTGAAGCATCTGCGCAGCCTGCAGCGCAGGCGTGTGAGGTGAACAAGTAATTCGATGTGCTTTTTGCCCCCGGGTCACGGTTTCTCCGGCCCGGGGGATTTTTTATTTTCAGGTATTAGCGGTTGTTTCTACCCGTATCCTGTTTGCTCCGCTTGGCTGCGCGCGGGCAGTTGGCGCAGAGCTTGCCGTCATGGCGACGATAATGCATACAGCAGCTGATCCGCGCCACTTGCCAACATGGCGAATTATCGTGCTGTTGTGGCGCGATTTGGCTCAGACTGTCCAGATGGCGTGATGCCAGCGCCAGCTCGGTCAGCCATAACCGGGCATGGTTTTTTAAGTCATCTGGGGCGGTATCGGGGAAGTGATTGGCCAGCGTGGCCAGCGCTTCCAGAATGTTGTCCGCCAGCAGGGGGCGGGTCATGCCCGGGCGGAGCCGGGTAAAAACGTTAAAGTGGTGCTGGAATTGATTTACCAGAGTGATCAGGTGCGCGCAGGCAGTTTGGATCAGCTGGCGGTCATTCCCTTCAGTAATCCCCTCCGGTGCCAGGCGATATCCGGCGACCACGCCTTCGGCATAGTGCTGGGTCATGTTTTGCAGGTTCGGCACTGCTTTCAGCAGATAGACACTGAACACGGCCAGGTAGACCGGTTGCCAGATGCTCATCAGCCAGCTTCGGGTTAGCCAATACGGATGGCCGGCTTCCGGATGCGTTGCTTCCCAGAATTGATAGATTGCCTGAAAATGCGCGTCGGTTTCAGCCTTCCCGGCAATGATTTTCGGCCGATTTTTCTGAAGACCCTGCTGCTGAAAATCCTGATTCGTCTCCGATTGGATGTCCGGCGCGCCCACCACGTCCAGCTCTCCCTTCATGATCGGAATGAACTGCTCTGTGAGTTGAAATAAGCGCTGATATGCCAGTGTTTGATTCATTGTATTTACATTGTAAAGTGGCAGGATCAGGCTGCCTTATTTTGCGGTTTCTGAATATGGGAGCACCAAAGGCTTGGATCTGTTTTAACGGCGCCGACCCCTGATAGTTAATAATAATCATTCTTAATCTTGTTTGGAAGGGTTAGGTTAGAGCGGAAAACGTATGACTACAGCCCGTCACTTCCCTTGGGGTGGGAAATGACGGGAACCGCAGTGACGGTTGTTAAACGCTGGCCGGGCGGCGTAGCTGCTGCCTTTGGTTGATATCCAGCCATACCATTGGCGCCACCACTGCAAACAGTACGACATTGGAAAGCGGCATGCTGAGCCATATCCCGTCCAGGCCAAACCATTGCGGCAGCAGGTAGAGGAAAGGCAGTTGAATCAGCATATTACCGACCGAAATCGCGAGTGCTTTGCCGCCTTGATTCACCGCCATGAAGTACACGGAAGCCAGCGCCAGGAAACCGTCGAGATACAGGGCGAACAAATGAAGCTTCAGGCCGTGTACTGCGGTGTCCATCAGGGCCGGATCGTTCTGGATAAACAAACCCAGGATGGTTTCCGGCAATAAGTTGAACACAGCGACAAAGCCCAGGCCGGTCAGTACCGTGACCTTGATCGCCAGCAGCAAGGTGGTTTTGATTGAGGCCACTTGCCGCGCGCCGACATAATAGCTGATGGGCGGTTGCATTCCGCCGGCAATCCCTTCTGCCAGCAGGTAATAGATTGCCATCAGGTAACCGATGACCGCAAATGCACCAACATGTGTGGTGGTGCCATAGTCCATAAATAACCGGTTGTGCACCGCGACCACAAAACCGAAGTAGGCGTACATGCACAGGACGGACATGCCCAATCCGATGGACTTCAGTGCCAGCGAAGCGCGAAAAGACAGGCTCCGCCAGGTCAGTTGCAACGCACTCCAGGATGAAAAGAAATAACCCAGGGCAATCAGGCTGACGGCACTTTGAGACAGGATGGTGGCGAGAGCAGCCCCGGCCAGCCCTTGCGCCATGACCCCAATCAACAGGTAGTCCAGCAGGATGTTGAGCCCGGCGCCGAGACACATGATCCCCGTCGACAGGTTTGGACTGTCATCATTTCGCACCAGCATCGGCAGGGCACCGGCGGCAATGGTGAAGACCGCGCCCCAGGCGAAAATGTCGATATATTCGATGCCCTGGAGCAGCACTGCGCCGGTTGCGCCCTGGGCCATCATCAGGGCCGGGCCGAATGCTGCGATCAGAACCATCATGAGCCCCCCGAGCAAAACCATCAAGCCCAGGCCGGTTGACAGGGTCGTCCGGGCTATTTGCGTCGCGCCTTCCCCCCGAGCGATGGAAATCAGGCTGCCTGATCCCAGGCCGACCAACAAGCCCAATCCGATCAAGAGGCTGACAATCGGCCAGGCCATGTTGATGCCGGCCAGACCGTCCGCCCCGACATAGTGACCGACAAAGATCCCGTCCACGACCTGATATAAGCCATTGACCAGCATCGCGGCGACGGAAGGAAGGGTGTAGCGCCAGAAGGTCCGGCGCACGGAATGTGTTGTGTTATTTAGCTGTTGCATCATCTTGTGTCTTAAAGCAGGAATGTGCGACATTATGTACGCAATACGGATTGATTAAAGTTAGTATCCATCCGCTATTCGGATAGATTAGTGGATAGATTGACGGATAGATTGACGGATAGATTAGCGGATAGATTGGCGGATAGATCCGGCACAGCTCTGTCAGGCAGAGCCGCTGGGTTGAGCTAGCGGGTGAATATGGCGCATTGATTGTGTATTGATTGCGTATGACAAGATGAGAACAGAGAGACGCACATGAATTGGACCTTGGATCAATTGGAAGCTTTTGCGGCCGCGGCGCAATGCGGTTCATTTTCCGCGGCGGCGCGACAGATCGGCAAGGCACAGTCTCGGATCAGTACGGCGATCACCAATCTGGAAATTGATCTTGGCTTTGACCTGTTTGACCGCAGTGCCCGGCTGCCGGTGCTGACCCCGCAGGGGCGGGAGATGCTGATTGAAGCGCAGGCCGTGCTGGCCCAGTGTCAGCGCATGCAGTCCCGGGCGATGACGGCCACAACCGGTGAGGAGATGTCTTTAACTGTCGCGATGGATGAAGCGGTGCCCATTACCACGTTCGAGAACTTTTTCCTGCGGGTCGCTGAGCGTTTCCCGCTGTTGAAACTGACCATCATCAATGGCTCTCAGGACGATATTGCCCGCTGGGTGAGTGAGCAGCGGGCTGATCTCGGGATTTTATTCCGCCTGAAGCCGCCGCCGGAAAATCTGGAATTCATGCCGATTGGCCAGTTTCATCAGGCGCTGGTGGTGGCTACGGACCATCCGCTGGCGGCCCGACCGACGCCGACTCTGACTGAGCTGCATGCGTATCGCCAACTGGTGATCCGGGATCGGATGGGGGAAGTGCCGGCCCGGCCGATTTCACCCAATCACTGGCACATCGACAGTTACTATTACATCACTGCGCTGGTGATCCGCGGGCTCGGCTGGGCGCTGATCCCGGAACATGTCGCCCGGGAGGCGTGGTATGCCGATGCATTGGTGGAGCTGTCGACCGAGCATATTCCGGACTCAGTGTTGGTTGAAATGGGGGTCGTCAAGCGCCGGGATCAGGGCAAAGGCACCGTGATGACCTGGATGTATGACGCGCTGCGGGAGATGTTTCCCCACCACAGCGGCCGTTTGTAACCTGACGTTTTCTTAGCAAAAAGAGGAAGCTGATGCGGTATGATGCCTTTATCAAACCTCAAAGGAGTCACCATTGCCTGTCATGCAATCTTGTGAAAATTCTGTGCCATCCTTACCGCTGATTCTGGCCGGACCGGTGTTGCGAAAATGCACGGCATCAGAGCTGACGATCTGGCTGGCGACAACAGCGCCGTTGCAGGGACAATTTTCTCTTTACCTGCCGGGAGAGGCAGAACCGTTTTATCGGGCGGCGCTCAGTGAGGCCTCGCAGCTGCAGATAGGTCAGTCTGCCTGGATCGTCCAGGCCACGTTTCGCGGGGATTTTCCGGTGGAAACGCCTCTGGAATACCAGTTGCAGACCCAGGACGGCGAGGTGACGGCGCTGGTGCCTACGCTGCTGTATCCGCAGGCGCAGCGTTTGTCTTTGATCATTAAACGCCGGGCGGATTACGTGATGCACGGCTCCTGTCGCAATCCCCATCATCCGAGCCGGGACAGTCTGGTCGCCGCGGATGAAAAAGTTTCAGCCCTTGCCATTGCCGATCGGCCGGCGTTGTTGATGATGAGCGGCGATCAGATCTACGCCGATCACGTTGCCGGACCAACGCTGGATGTGATCCAGCAGGTGATTGCCCTGCTGGGGTTACCAAATGAGACGTTTCCTGATGGACCGGTGACCGATACTGCTGCCCTGTATGAGCATCCGTATAACTTTTATGGCCGCGATAAAATTCTGCCGCAATATGTCGACAGCGGCTACGGGTTGTCGGACGACCACCCGCTGATGAAATGGCTGCCCCATCGCAGCCGACCGGTATTCAGTTCGCGGGAAAATGAAAATCACCTGATGGGGCTGAGTGAGTTTTTCGCCATGTACCTACTGGTCTGGTCGCCGCTGCTGTGGCAACTGACGAACCGGTCGCGATTGCAGCAAGGCGGCTTCCGCTGGGGCGGCGAGGTGCTGGCCAAGAAGTGGCAGCAGCACTGGCAGGAAGAAAAAACGCATATCGACGCGTTTGTCGACGGTTTACCCCAGGTTCAGCGCCTGATGGCACATATTCCGACCTACATGATTTTTGATGATCATGATGTCACGGATGACTGGAACCTGACGGTGGGGTGGGAAAAAGCAGCTTACGGTCATCCGCTGGCGCGGCGGATCATTGGCAACGGTCTGCTCAGTTACTGGCTTTGCCAGGGCTGGGGCAATGATCCGGCCTCGTTTGATGATGAATTTATGGCGCTGGCGACGACCTTCTTTGCCGAGCCGACAGCTGCGCACCAGGATCGCTTCATTGACGCGCTGTACCGGTTCGAACAATGGCACTATACCATCGACACCACACCAAAAATGCTGGTGTTGGATACCCGAACCCGGCGCTGGCGCTCGGAATCCAAAATGAACAAGCCCTCTGGCTTGATGGACTGGGAAGCCCTGACCGAATTACAACAGTCCCTGCTCCGCGAGCCGGCGGTCATTATTGTGTCGGCGGCCCCGATTTTCGGGGTGAAGTTCATCGAGACCTTGCAGCGGGTCGTCAGTTGGCTGGGCCAGCCCTTGATGGTTGATGCTGAAAACTGGATGGCCCATCCCGGCTCGGCCAATACGTTGCTGAGTATTTTCACCCATACCAAAACACCGACCAATTTCGTGATTTTGTCCGGTGATGTGCATTATTCCTTCGCCTATGACATCAAGCTCCGTTTTCGACGCTGCAGCCCGAATATTTTCCAGATCACCTCCAGCGGCCTGAAAAATGAGTTCCCCCGGGCGTTGCTGCGGTTTTGCGATTTGATGGACCGGGCGCTGTATAGCCCGCACTCGCCGTTGAACTGGCTGACCAAGCGCAAACGCATGAAGATCCTGAAGCGGGATCCGGACACGCCGGGCAAACGTCGTTTGGTCAACTACAGTGCCATCGGTGAGCTCAGGTTGGACGAAGAAGGCAAGCCGAGCGAGATTGCGATTTTACAATCGAGCGGCAAGCGGGTCTGTTTTCCGCCCATTGCAGATAACTGATCCTGGTCATTGGCTTGAGTTCACAGTGTTGAATGAACAGGGGTTATATCGATCACAAATTATTAACAATCGGCTCAGTGTCCGTTGACAGCCCGGCCGGGCTTGATTAGTTATGGGTTGGATATCATCGCATATCGCGGATATTTAAGTTGTATTTCAACGAAATTCAAACAATGACAAGGTAGTCACTTATGATGAATCTTGCTGCCGCGCTGCAAAGAAATGCCAGTTGTAAACCGGATAAACCTGCTGTGATCTGTGGCGATACCCGGCTCACTTATGCTCAGCTTGATGCGCTGGCCAGTCAGGTTGCCCACGGATTGGTCGCCAAAGGGATCCGGCCGGGGGACCGCGTGGCCCTGAGTTGCCCGAACTTGCCGTTTTTCCCCATCATCTATTACGGGATCCAGAAAGCCGGGGCGGTGGTCGTGCCGTTGAATGTTTTGCTGAAAGAGCGGGAAATCAAATTCCACCTGGAAGATGCTCAGGCCAGGTTTTATTTCTGCTTTGAAGGTACCGATACCTTACCGATGGGGGCTGCCGGCGTCGCGGCTTTTGCACAAGTTGACGCATGTGAGCACATGATCGTCATGACGGCCGATCAAACCCAGCTGTCGTATAACGGGCAACCGACGTTCTCCGCCTTTATCCAAGATCAGCCGGGTGAGTTTGATTACCTTTCCCGCTCCGGGGAAGATACGGCGGTGATCCTGTATACCTCAGGCACGACGGGGTTGCCTAAAGGTGCTGAACTGACCCAAAGCAATATGGTCTGCAACGCGCTGGTGACGGAAAATTTGATGGCGGCGCAGGGCGATGACGTCCATTTGGTGACCTTGCCGTTGTTCCACTCCTTTGGCCAGACGGTCAATATGAACGCAGCCGTACTGGCTGGTTCGACCATGGTTCTGGTGCCGCGATTTGAACCGCAGACGGTGCTTGAGCTGATCAAAACGCATCAGGTCACGGTGTTTGCCGGTGTGCCGACTATGTATATCGCCCTCAATCATGCCTTTGCCGATCATGATGTCTCCTCCTTGCGGGTGGCGATCAGCGGCGGCTCATCAATGCCGAAAGAGGTGATCCACGTATTTGAGCGTCAGTTCCGGGTGCCGATCCTTGAAGGCTACGGCTTGTCAGAAACCTCGCCGGTGGCGTGCTTCAACCACTTGGATCGCGAGCGGATCCCGGGCTCAATTGGTCAGCCGATCCAGGGGGTAGAAATCCGTTTGTACGATCTCGAAGGCAACCCGGTGCCTGTCGGTGAAGACGGCGAAGTGGCAATTCGCGGCCATAACGTGATGAAAGGGTATCTGAACCGGCCGGAAGAGAGCGAACGGGCCCTGCGCAACGGCTGGTTTTTTACCGGTGATATCGGGCGTTATGACGAGCAGGGCAATTTGTATATTGTCGATCGGGTGAAAGATATGATCATCCGCGGCGGATTCAACGTCTATCCGCGTGAGATCGAAGAGGTGTACATGACCCATCCGGCGGTGTCGATGGTGGCTGTACTCGGGATCCCGGACCAGGAATACGGTGAAGAAATCCGGGCCTATGTGGTTCTGAAAGAAGGGGCGTTTGCCACAGAAGCCGAGTTGCAGGCGTGGGGGAAAGCACAGTTCGCATCTTATAAGTACCCGCGTAGTGTGGTGATCCGCCAGCAGTTGCCGATGAGTGCCACGGGGAAAATCCTGAAAAAAGAGCTCCGCGCTGAAATTTAGGTGACGGTGTCACTTAATGGGTGTGCCATATCATCTCGTGATGCGTCAAGCCTCCGGCAGAGTCCCTGCCGGAGGCTTTGTTGTTTCCGGGGACCACGCTGTCTGCCCGTATCCGTATTATACCAATCGCAGTAAATAACTGGTCATCCTAGCTTGTTCAAATGCTCGATAACTGCGTTAGAATTTTTGATTGTAGAATAACTACTTATCTAAAAACTCTGCCTTGTTCTCAACCATTTTTCCTGCGCTATTTCTGATCACTTACATACTTTGATTGGTATTACACTGAAAAGAAACCCGGAAGATGTGGCATACAGAGTCGTGTGGCTTGCACATTTCAGCCGGAAACCGATGTGTTTGAGGAGGTGTGATGAGTAACTTACATGGTCTGTCAATGGATATTGAAAAGGTGAACGGGGTCGTCTTTATGGAATTTAAAGTGATTGGCACCCTGACGCATGCCGATTACGAAAAAATCACCCCGATGGTGGATGAGGCGCTGGAAGGGATTGAAAGCCCGGTCGTCAATGTCTATGTCGACGGGACGGACTTTGAAGGCTGGCAGTTGCAGGCGGCCTGGGATGATCTCAAGCTGGGTCTGAAACACGGCAAGAAGTTCAACAAAGTGGCGTTTTACGGCAATAGCCACTGGCAGGAAGTGATGACCAAGGTCGGCAGCTGGTTTGTGGCGGGTGAAATTCGCTATTTTGACGATCCGTTAGAAGCGCTGGGCTGGTTGCGATCCTGATCCCAGGACCACTGAGGTGTGATTATAGTATTGATATAGCGAATGAATTAAGATACCCGGTAATTGGGGTATGGCAGGCGCAGTGCCTGCCATATTTTTGCGCGCTTTGGTTGTCATGAATCCGGCGACCACGGATTAGGCGACCACAAATGAGATGGCTCCGAGTGAGATAGCTTCGAATGCAGTCGCTCCGAATGAGGTTGCCACGGAAGTGAGACAGAACAGGTTTATCATGGATAAAAAGACAGTCGCGGCAGGATGTGTATTGGCCCTGCTTCCTCTGACCGGTTGGGCACAATCGCCACAACCGCAGGCAACAGCCACCCCGGCCCAGGCACCTTATTCGTATTTTACCAGTCTGAAAGGCGGCATGAGCCAGATCAGTAACTCCGATCAGTTGGTGATCAGCGAAACGAATAAGCAGGAAGCTGACACCACGCGCAGCGAAGGATTCGGCGGGTTGGATATCGGGATTTTTTCTCCGGATGGTCGGAGCCGACTGTACTATAGCTATGAGCATCACCGCTCGGAGAGCGAATTTGCCAATGATCTGAGTTATGAAACGGTGGCGAACCTGCATCTGTTCAGTGGCGACTACCTGTTCCGAAACGGACAGGACATTCGGCCGTTTGTGGGGCTGCACTTCGGTTATGCCTGGGTGGAGTCAGAATCAGATCTCCATGGCGGGTTCGATGTCAGCGGAACCGTGTTCGGCGTCCAGGCTGGGGTTAACTGGACCGTGATGGATCAGTTTGCCATGGAGCTGGGCGTTCGCCATTCCCGCCTGCCGGCAGACATTAAAACCTGGGACGGGGTCGACAGCAACGGCAATGCCGTTCGCTTTGAATCGCAGCAAAATGGCGTTTCGTCCATGTACGCCGCACTGAGTTATCGTTTTTAGTCGGTAATGCCCGGCTTGCCTGACGCAGCGGACGATCTTCGCAGGGATGGTTGTGTCCATAGGTTTACTACCAGCTTGAGCTGCGTATAATGCCGCTCTGGTTTTATGACAACGATTATCAATAAGGACTTCAGTTTGAAGCTATTTGTCAGAGATCTAACCGTGATTGACGCCTCATATCTGTGTGGTCAGCGGGGGATGGTCGGGGAGAGCTGGATTCTCGATGTGGTGATGTCGGGTGAGCTGAACGAGATGAGCATGGTGCTCGATTTCAGTCGGGTCAAAAAGCAAATCAAGCAACTGGTTGACATATATGTGGATCACCGCCTGATTGTGCCGACCCAGAATGCCCGGATCCATATTGCGGGCAGTCAGCCGGGGTATACCACGGTGGATCTGTTGCGTGACGAGAAGAGTATTCACCTGCATTGTCCGGATCAGGCGTATTGCTTCATTGAAGACGAGGCGGTGACGATTGAGTCGGTCACCCGCCACCTGTATCAGGTCCTGAAAGGGAACCTGCCGGAGAATGTTCAGGGGCTGGAGCTGAAGCTGCGCCATGAACAACTTGACGGCGCGTTTTACCATTACAGCCATGGTCTGAAAAAGCATGACGGCAACTGCCAGCGCATTGCCCATGGCCACCGTTCGCCGGTCGAGTTGTTGGTGGATGGCCACCGGGATACGGCACTGGAGCAGCAATGGGCCCAGCGCTGGCAGGATATTTACCTGGGCTCCCGGGAAGATCTGGCCGAGCTGAGTGAGCTGAATTTAAGCCAGCATGCGGCGGCAGCGACCCCGCAAACCCATTACGGTTTCCGTTACACTGCGCCTCAGGGTGAGTTTGAGCTGGCGATTGCCAAAGCGGAAACGGAGATCCTTGAAACCGATACCACGGTTGAGCTGCTGGCCCATTATATTGCCGAGCAGGTCAAGCCGCTGGTGGCTGACAAAACCCTGGAAGTTGTTGCTTACGAAGGGGTGGGTAAAGGGGCGATGGCGACGCGATAAGCCGCCAGCCGACACTTCAGAAAACCGCAGACCGTGAGCGACGGGGCTGCGGTTTTTTTTATGCCCCGGATACACACGCGGCGTTCTGGTATTCTGCCGCGAGAGATCTGGTCAGTCGCGAAAAGTCATTTCAGTCGCGGAACGTCTTTTGAATCCAGCGCTGGATCATCACTTTTTCATACACTAGCGGGGAGCGATGGCCCAGCCCGGTGACGCTGGACTGATAGTTGAGGTCCGTGAGCCAGACTTTGTCTGATTTGACGACGGTCTCCCCCTCCAGCAATTGATAGCTCAGGCTAATCGCCGGTGAAGAGATACTGGTCAGGATCCGCAGCGGCTGGCCGCTGGTATTGAGCCGGACATCACCGGCCAGGTCCAGGTCGACGACCGTGATTTCCAGGGTCTGCTCGGATGTCAGAAAGCGTTTGGCTGCATCCTGAAAATAAATCGAAAGCGTTTCAAAAACCTGTTGCTCAAAACGGCTCTGGCTCCCGGCTGTTGCCCGCACATCACGATACTTGTCGGGACTGGCCCAGGTGATCGAGACAGGCGGCATGTCAAAGGTTTCATCAGCCCAGGACGGCGTGGTGAGCCAGAGCAGGCAGGGGAGCAACCAGTGTCGTCGTTTCATGTGCGAGCGCCTCCGACTGTGGGGTATATGACTGCTGCCGGGATGTGCAGCGTCATGATGATTTCGGTTTTGTGTCATCGTTAAGTGTATCAAACCCCCGGTAAGCCGTTTCTCGACACACAGACAGTGACCTAGCTTGTTGTTATGCCGGGCGTTGCTCGACTTTACGCCCTCCGCCCAGCACACTGGGGGCATGGTATTGCGTGGATCAAGGAATGATGTTGTCCCGTCGAATGAAACGATTACTAGTGGTTGTCTCGGTTGTGTTACTGATGGCCGCCGGTGTTCAGGCAACCCGTGAGTTGTGCCGTCAATGGTTGCTGGAAGCAGCGCAGACGGCCGGGGAGGATCGGCTGCTCAGTTATGTCGGCGATATTCGCCGGGCATTGCAGCGCTATCACTATTTGCCTTATCTGGTGGCTGAGCACCAGGACAGCCGCCGCTTGCTGGCCGGTGAGCAGGAAGTCCGGGCGCAGGTTTCGCTGTATTTGGCTCAGCTCGATAAAGCCGCCAACACCAAAGGCTGGTATATCCTGACCGCGGCGGGGGATCTGGTCGCGTCCAGCCAGCAGCCGGCTCATTGGCGGGATGCCGACGGCCGGTTGATAGCCGACACGTTGCGCCAGCAGGGTGGGGATGTGGTGACCCTCAGCAAAATGGTGGACGGCCAGGCCCGGTATTTTCTCGCCGCCCCGGTAAACACGCCGTCGGGGATCATCGGTATTGCGGTGGTGAAAGTGGGGCTCGGCACGCTGACGGAGTCCTGGCTGGCAGAAAATGAGCTGGTGCTGATCAGCGATCCGGCCCATACCTTTTTCCTCTCCAGCAGCCAGAAATTCAGTGCCGCATGGCTTAATGACGCGGCCAAAAGCTGGTCCGACAATCCCATGCAGGCGATCCGGCTTTACAGCGGGGCCAATCTGGCAACCTGGCAACTTGGTAAGGCATCGTATCTGGTGCAAACGGTGGCGCTTGATGATCTGCACTGGAATATTTACTACCTCACCCCGTTGGCCGAACTGAATCAAACCGTGTTCTGGTTCGGGATCAGTGCGGCGATGATTTTTATTGCCCTGCTAGGGCTTGGACTGTTCGTGGCTGAGCGGCGGCAGAAACTGCGTTCCAGGCAGCAGTTGCAGCAATTGGTGGCTGAATCTGAAGCCCGGCTGCGCCGGATGTTCAGCAAAACCCACGTCGGACTGTTGCTGGTCAACAGCCGGGGCAAGATCAGTGAAATCAACCCGACGGCCATGCGTTATTTCAGCCTGTCGCCTTCAATGATCCGCCATCTGTTGGCCTGGCAGTTATTTGAAACCCATACCGGTAACTCGACGGTCATGCTGCTGTTGAAAAATCTCACCAAACCCCAGGAGTGGGGGGAGATCTCCGGGGTGGAGGCGATGGCCCAGCGCAGCGACGGCTCTCGCTTTCCGGTGCTGTTTTCGCTGAGTACGTTGCCCTGGTATGGCGAGACCCAGTCGCTGATCACCGTGATCGATATCAGCAAACGGAAGAAGGCCGAAACTGCCTTGCGGGCGGCCAATGCATCGTTGGAATTACGGGTACAGGAGCGGACCAAAGCGTTGCAGGCGGCGCAGGAAGAGCTGGTGCAGACCAGCAAAATGGCCGCTCTGGGCCGAATGTCGAGCGCCATTACCCACGAGCTGAACCAGCCGCTGACCGGGCTCAAAACCTTGCTCTCGAGCAACGCGCTGCTAATCGAGCGGGGGGAGACCCAGCGGCTGATGGCTAACACCCAACTGGTGAATATCTTGCTGGATCGAATGGCGAACATGACCAGCCAGTTGAAGACGTTTGCCTTCAACCGGCCGGAACAGTTACGGCCAACGTCGTTGCCCGAAGCGTTGCAGCAAGTGCTGCGCATTCATCAGCAGCGGCTGGACAGGGTGCAGGTTCGGATCCGGATCCCGGCTCAGCTGCCGGCAGTGCTGGGGGAGCCGCAACGTTTGATGCAGGTGCTGGGCAACCTGATCAGCAACGCATTGGATGCGATGGCCGAAACGGCGGCACCGAGCCTGGTGGTCTCGGCGGCCGAACAAGGGGCTCAGCTCGTGATCCAGGTGACCGATAACGGCACCGGGATCAGCGAGGACAAGCTGGGCAGTATGTTTGAGCCATTCCAGACCAGCAAAAAAATGGGTGAAGGTCTGGGGCTGGGGCTGTCGATCACCGCCAACAGTATGCGGGATATGCAAGGCAGTATCAGCGCGGCAAACAACGCGGATGCGCGTGGTGTGCGCCAACCCGGGATGACGTTTACGCTGGTCCTGCAACAGGCCTTAGCGGCTGGCTCGAATGGCGATCCCGAGGATCAGGCCGGCAAAGCCGAGGCAGAGCCCGATCGGCAACTGAACTGAATAGCTGCTGGTTGCTGCCAGCAATGCGGCCAGCCCGTAGCCTACGGTATGGGACATCGCCAGATACCCGGCGACTAGGCCATGCCCGCCGGATTGGACCTGGGTGGCCCGGGTCGTGTAGGCCGGTACCAGCATGGCGGCGCCTGCCGACAGGATGGCCATGGCCGGGATCAGGGCCATCCAGGACGGAAACAGACACAGGGCAAAGCCTAGGGTCAGCGCGACCGCACCGCCGCGATAAAGGGTGTGGCTGTGCAGGTGTTGTTTCTTGAGCGCGGTGAGCTGTACCAGCAGGGTCACCGCGGCACTGAGGGTCAGTAACAGCCCGATCGCGCGGGTAATTTCCGGGGTCGACCATGTCGTGAGCGCCGCCAGGAGCGGCGAGAGTGTGTATTGCAGCAAGGAAATTGTGCAGCCCAGCGCAGCGCCGGTCAGCAGGAAAGGCAGTAACGCACGGCCGGGCCGACTGTTGGCTGTGTCGGCCGGTGACGGGGCGCTCGGAAGCGCCGGTGCCTTCAAGGGCAGTGCCAGGACCAGCGCGATCGCCGGGAACACCGTCATCAGGGCGAACGGCGCCAGCGGATGCCAGGTAATGGCAAGCATCGCCAGCAACGGACCGGCCAGGCGACCGGTGCTCAGCCCGGCGCTGATGGTGGTGACGGCCTGTAGCCGGTGGACTTCGCCGCAACTGGCGATGGCCCAGTGCTGAGCGGCCGGGACCATTCCGGCCACGGTACAGCCGTAGATAACCCGTGCCAGCGCCAGACCGGCAATGATCCCAGCCTCCGGCCAGCGGTTCTGCCCGGCCAGAATCACTCCGACCAGTAACCCGCCGAAACTCACCAGTAACCCGCACAATGCCGTGAGCACCACCGGCTTGGGGCCGATCCGATCGCTCATCCGTCCCCAGAACGGCGCGGCAGGCAAAAATAAGACACTGCCGAGGGCAATCAACACCGACCAGGTGCTCAGGCTGAGCCCGGACTGTTCGACCAGCACCGGGAGAGAAACCAGCAAACTGCTTTGGCCGATCCCCATCAGGGCAGCAATGGCGGCAATGAACAAAGGTCGGGCTCCACGGGGGAGGTCCGTGGCGGGAGTATCGGTTGTAGGAGCATTCGCCATGGTGGAGAGATCTCAGCTTGATCAGTCAGTGAATGACAGCGGTAATGATATTTTTTACAATGAAAATACAAATAATTGCTATTTATATCAAGGTTGTTAGGCCGTAAGGGAAAAACCGGCTCCTTGAAGCAGACACGGAGAACACAAATCCAAGATGTTTACCTTAGTCGATGCCGCATTCCAGGCCGGTGAGCGAACCATTCTTCATCCGACATCCTTGTCGTTTGCCGAGGGGCAGGTGACCACCCTGCTGGGCCATAACGGCAGTGGGAAATCCACATTAATCAAATTGCTCAGCCGCCAGCAGGCACCCAGTCAGGGCCAGGTGTTGTTGCAATCGCAGCCGGTTGGGGCACTGAATGCCCGTGAGTTTGCCCTGAAAGTGGCCTATCTGCCGCAGCATCCGCCCCTGACGGACGGCGTAACGGTACGCGAATTAGTGCGCTTTGGTCGCTATCCCTGGAAAGGGGCGCTGGGGCGCTACTCTGCGGAAGACGAGCAACTGGTCGATGACGCCATTGAGCGAGTGGGGCTGGTGAAATTTGCCAACCGGTTTGTCAGTACCCTGTCCGGCGGGGAGCGCCAGCGCGCCTGGGTGGCGATGCTGCTGGCCCAACGCAGTCAGTGTATTTTATTGGATGAGCCGACCTCGGCGCTGGATGTCGCGCACCAGTATGAGTTGCTGTCGCTGATCCGCGAACTGAACCAGAGCCTCGGGCTGACGGTGATTATGGTGCTGCATGATATCAACATGGCAGCGCGGTTCAGCGACCATCTCATCGCGATGCACTCGGGCGCGGTGCTGGCTTCCGGCGCGCCGGGGGATTTGATGAAAGAGACGGTCCTGGAATCGGTTTACGGGGTGCCGCTCGGACTGTTTACCCATCCGGAAACCGGTCAGCCCATCAGTTATGTACGCTAAGAAAGGAAACGACAAATGCGTGTGATTTTTGCAATTTTATTGATGTTCAGCGCCGGGGTTGCGGCGAAAACCTACCAGCACGAGCTGGGAACCGCGGAGTTTTCAACGCCGCCGAAAAAGGTGGTGTCCCTGGATTGGGTGTTGACCGAAACCCTGCTGACGCTGGACGTCGCTCCGCAAGGCATTGCCGACGTTGCGGGGTACCGGGAATGGGTCAGCGTGCCAGTGTTGCCGCAGAACGTGGTTGATATCGGCTCGCGTCGTGAGCCGAACCTGGAGCTGCTGGCCCAGATCAAGCCGGATGTGATCCTGATGAGTCAACACCTGGCCCCGGCGTACGAGAAGCTGTCGGCCATCGCGCCGACGCTGGTGTACTCGGTCTATTCCGAGAAAAAAGCGCCGTACCAGGAGGCGGAAGCCATGACCCGTCAGCTGGGTGCCCTGTTTGATCGCGAGGCGCAAGCGGAGCAAGTGATTGCTGCCACACGTGAAAAACTGGCGCAAAACGGCCAGCGTCTGAAGGCGGCCGGCAAAGCCAGCCATCCGCTGCTGTTGGTGCGGTTTATCGGCGATAAACATTTGCGGATTCACGGTGAAGGCTCCCTGGCGGTGAACACGCTCACCCGCATGGGGCTTGAAAGTGGCTGGCATCAGGACACCAACCTGTGGGGCTTTTCGTCTGCAGGGATGGAGAAACTAGCGCCGTTGCAGCAAGCCAGCGTGGTGTATTTCGGCCCGGTTGATGCCAAAGTGCAGCAAGCCGTGTTCAAAACGCCGTTGTGGCGTGCACTGGCCTTCAGCCGGGAGCAGCGGGTCTATGAGTTGCCGGCGATTTGGTCGTTTGGCGGCCTGAAGGCTGCGGAGCGTCTCAGTGATCAGGTGACCCAGCTGTTGCTGACCGGATCGCAGGGCTGATGATGCAGGGAATCGAAACGGCGCCGGGCAAGATTGCTCCGGCGCGACAACAACGCTGGATCGGCGGCGGGCTGATGCTGGTACTGGGGGTATTGCTCTATCGCGCCCAGCCTTATCCGCTCAGTGCCGATCAATGGTTGAATGCGCTTTTTAGTCCCGATGAAACGGACTATCGCCAGATCATCGTTCATTTCACGTTCCTGCCGCGGCTGGTGATGGCACTGCTGTGTGGTGCCGGGCTGGCGGTGGCCGGGTGTCTGATGCAGTACGTGCTGCGTAATCCCCTGGCATCGCCGACCACGCTTGGGGTTGCGGCGGGTGCCGAGCTGGGCCTGGCTGCCAGCCTGTTGTTTGTTCCGGCATCACTGGGGATCGGCCATTACTGGTTTGCCTTTCTCGGTGGCGTCGCGGCGACTTTGCTGGTCTTTCTGCTGACGGCCAAGCGCGGATTTGCTCCTTTGCAGATGGTGCTGGCCGGGATGGTGGTCAGCCTGTTTTTCGGCTCGCTCAATATGATGTTGCTGCTGATCCATGAGCAGCAGTTAACCAGCGTGTTTATCTGGGGCGCCGGGGCGCTGAATCAGAACGACTGGCAAGGTGTGATGTCGCTGCTGCCCCTGTTGCTGATCCCGGCCGGGATCCTGGTGCTGCTGTTGCGCCCGCTGTCGGTGCTGCAATTGGGGGAGGAAGTCGCCTCCTCAGTAGGCGTGAAAGTTGCGCATCTGCGGGTGGTCAGTCTTGGACTGGGGATCTTTATCACCTCTGGGATTGTCAGCCAGGTGGGGATCATCGGTTTTGTCGGGTTGGTTGCCCCGGCGTTGGCGAAGTTGTTGGGGGCGCGGCACTTGTGGAGTCGGCTGCTGTTCAGCAGCGGCGTGGGCGCGATGTTGCTGTTGATCGCTGATCTGGTGATCCAGCCGCTTTCCGGGGTCGGCGGTGAGCTGTTGCCGACCGGTGCGGTGACGGCCCTGATTGGCGCGCCGTTTCTGCTGTGGCTGCTGCACCGTCAGGCGTTTGTCTCCAGCCTGAAAGCAGAAGAAGAGCCGACCCGCCATTATCACCCGCGATCGTTCCGGATGATGCTGATGGTATTGGGTGGGGTGACTATAGGTGTACTGCTGCTGGCGACGTTTGCAGGGAACAGTCCGGCCGGATGGCAATGGGGCGTGTCTGAGACCCTGCTGGATTTGCGTTTGCCCCGGGTTCTGGTGGCGCTGCTGGCCGGTATGGGGCTGGCCCTGGCGGGGACGGTGATCCAGCGGGTGACCGGGAATGCGATGGCCAGCCCGGAAGTGATGGGCATTAGCGCCGGGGCGGCCCTCGCGTTGGTGCTGGGGGCGATGGCCGGCTGGACGGTCCAGCGGGTTGAGCAGATGGCGCTGGGCACCGCAGGCGCCCTGATTGTCATGGGCCTGATCTGGCTTAGTGGTCGGCGTCACCGGTTCGCTCCGACACAGATGTTGCTGACCGGGATCGGGATCAGTGCCGCACTCGATGCGATGATCCGCATTGCGATGTCTTCCGGGCAGGAGAACCTCAAAGCGCTGTTGACCTGGCTGTCCGGCTCGACGTATCTGGTAGCCGATCAGGATGTGGCCCTGATGCTTGCCGGCGTGGTGCTGATTGGCGGCGCACTCTTGTTGCTTCAGCGCTGGCTGGATGTGATCAGCCTGGGTGAAGTGATTGCCGGCTCGATTGGCCTCAGCTGTCAGCGGGTCCGTCAGGCCCTGATGTTATTGGCGGCGATGCTGACGGCGCTGGCGACGATAGTCGTCGGCCCGCTGAGTTTTGTCGGTCTGCTGGCCCCACATATGGCGCGGTCGCTGGGGCAGTATTCTGCCCGGCAACAGTTGGTGGTGGCCTGCCTGCTGGGGGGCAATATCATGATGCTGGCCGATTGGGTCGGGCGCAATCTGTGGTTCCCTTGGCAGTTTCCGGCGGGGTTACTGGCTTCGGTGATCGGCGGCGGCTATTTCCTCTACCTGCTGCGAAAGTAAATGATAATTCAATTAATTGTTATCAAAAGCCGACATCTTGTCGGCTTTTTTGTTGATGAAACGGATGATTGAGCGAGGATGGGTTCAATGATCTTGATGTTAATAGGGTTATAAATCATTTGCATTAACAAATAAGACTGATTAGCATTTGCGACCAGGTTAGAATGTAAAGCTGTTGAGTATCAAGCAGCTATCAACGAAAGCCGAGAGTATCAGCGTAAGCAGGGGGCAGAAAACGGCATGCAGGTCAGTTTTGAAAACGTGTTTCCTATGCTCGCGGAGGCCGACAGTACCCATGACAAGATGGCGTTGCTTAATCCGGCCTGGACTTGGCAAGCACTCAGCAGCCCGAATTGCCTGACCCTGGAAGCGTTGCTGGAAGGTTCCTGGATTGCCGAACAGATCGAAGCATTTCAGGTTCGTGAGCAGGCCCCGACACAAAAAGTGGCTGCCACGCTGGTACAGAAACGGCTGATGGCCGCAGTTCTCTCTCCGCTGGTGGCCTATTTCCGAGTAACAAACCGTTCACCATTGCAGCGCAAAGAGCGTCTGGTTTTCGACACCCAGCAGTGGCAATTGGGATGGCGTCATGCCACGAGTAACGGGGATGTTCGCGATTTTCTGCCCTGGCTGGATGATTTGACCCAAAAGTTTTTCGCGCTGTTTCGCCGTCGGTTCGGTGTTGCGCCGCAGGTGTTCTGGGGCAATTGCGCGCTGGCCATTGCCTCGCCCTGGAGTCAGCTGGTTCGCTTTCCGGAAGTGGACGGGCGGGCGGTACACCAGGATGTCAGCCATTTCTTCCGCAGCCTCTCGCCGTCGTTGCAATCGGGACTGGAATGGCTGCCGCTGGAAGTGGCAGAACGCCATGTCTGTGTTCCCCGGCGCCAGAGTTGCTGTTTGAAATACACCCTGCCCGGTATGGGCGAAAAGCTGTGCGGGACCTGTCATCGCCGCACCGCCGAAGCACAAATTCAATTGGTCGTTGCGAATTTGACGGCCTGATTTACGCAGGTTTCCTGCGGGCTCTTCAACTCATGTAATTCTAAAAAGAAGTGATCAAAATGAAATCAAAGCAATCAAGGACGTTCGTGGTCAAACCGCTTCTTGCCGCCATGGCACTGGCCGGTTCGGCTTATTCCCTTCAGGCCGTTGCAGAGGAAGCGGTCGATGAAACCATGGTGGTAGTGGCCAGCCATGCACCGAAAAGCATCGGGGATATTCCGGGAACGGTCTGGTACGTCGATAGCGAGCAGATTGAACAGGAATACCGCGGCGGTAAAAACCTGGGTGAAATCCTGGCCGCGGCGGTGCCTTCACTGGATGTCAGCAGCCAGGGCCGCACCAACTATGGCCAGAACTTGCGTGGCCGCGCGATGCTGGTGATGATTGACGGCGTTTCGCTGAACTCTTCGCGCTCAATCAGCCGCCAGCTGGACTCGATCGACCCGTTCAATATTGCGCGCATCGAAGTCCTATCCGGAGCTACGTCGATTTACGGCGCTGGTGCGACCGGTGGGGTGATCAACATTGTGACCAAGCAGGCGGACAGCGATGAACTGCAGTTTGAAAGCTATGTCAGCACCACCTCGGGCCTGAACAGCAGCGATGATTTTGATTACAAACTGGCACAGTCGATCAGCGGCGGCAATGAGCGGGTGAAAGGCCGTGCGTCGGTGGTTTACGGGGAAACCCGCGGTTACTACGATGCCAATGGCGATATCGTGGTACCGGATATTACGCAGGGCTCTCTGCAATACAATGAAATGGTGGATGTGATGGGGAGCCTGACCATCACGCCGTCAGAAACCCGCACTCTGAGCCTGCTAGCTCAATATTACAATAGCCAGCAAGATAGCCCGTACGGCATTTACTTTGGCGAAGATCTGGCCGGAGCGCCGAAAAATATTACCGGGAATAAGCCGGACACCAGCCTGATTGATGTGCGCAAAGGCTTCGAGTCGGATCGCCAGGGCGGGACGGAGCGGGTGATGCTGAACGCCAGCTATCACGACGCTGAATTCCTGTCGCACGAGCTGATCATGCAGGCTTCTTACCGTAGCGAAGAGCTGTCGTTTATTCCGTTTATCTACGGGAAATACCTGGCAGCGTCTGAGCAGACCACGGATGTGCTGAGCTTACGTGCCGCGCTGATCAAATCCTTCGATCGCCTGACCCTGACTTACGGGATCGACAGCTACATCGACAAGCTGGAGAGTAACCAGGCTATTTTTGATCCGCAAACCAGCTATGCAAGCGGTGGTCTGGTGAATCGCACCATGGCAACCATTGGTCGTTACCCGGGCACCGAAGTGTCGTCTGTCGCCGGCTTTATTCAGGCAGGTTTTGATATCACGGACGACTGGACCGTTGAAGGTGGCTATCGCTATCAGTACATGGATAACAAGGTTGATGACTTTGTCAGCGCCGATATCCAGCAACAAATTGCGCTGGGCCAGGGCAGCTCAGCTGACGCGGTACCGGGTGGCGAAACCGACTACAACATTGGTCTGTTCAATGTCGGCACCATCTATCGCTTCACCCCGCAAAGTCAGGTGTGGGCGAACTTCTCCCAGGGCTTTGACCTGTCTGATCCGGCGAAATACTACGGTGTCGGGACTTACGGCGCGGCGGATGCCAACGGCCATTACCCGCTGACCGCGAGCGTGAACGTCAACGATTCCAAGATGAAAGGGATCAAGACCAACAGCTACGAGATCGGCTACCGGATGCAGGAGGATGCGCTGAGCCTGCAAGCGGCGCTGTACTACTCTCAGTCAGACAAAGTGGTGAAGTTTGACAAGAAGACCCTGAACGTGAACGTTCTGGATGACAAAAAACGCATTTACGGTGCGGAAGCGATGGCGTCTTACTGGCTGACCGATCAACTCCAGGCCGGGGTGAATGGTCACTACGTCAAGTCTGAGCAGCAGAACAGCGACGGTGAGTGGAAGAAGCTGTCGATCCGTTACGCCAGTTCGTCAAAAGCCGGTGCCTGGTTGGGTTGGTATGAAGACGACTACGCGGTGAAACTACAGAACCAGACCTTGTTTGATCTGACCGATGATGCAAAAGGCAAGGTTGACGGCTACAGCGTGTTTGATCTGGTGGGGACGGTCGCGCTGCCGGTGGGTAGCCTGGGCTTTGGGATCCAGAACCTGCTGGATGAAGACTACAGTACTGTATGGGGACAACGTGCACGGGGCTGGTACACTTACTACGCACCAGCGGAAGTCTTTGATTATAAAGGCCGTGGCCGCACTTATACTCTGAACTACCAGGTTCAGTTCTAAGCGACGATACGCTTGGCGTTCCGCAAATCATCCCCGGTCAACTGGCCGGGGATTTTTTATGGCTGGACGATGGGAAAGGGGAGCCGGATGAGCCACGATCACTGCGTCTTAAGCGCTCTCAGGTTGGGACAGACGCCGGACACGCTTGGGCCAGTTGTTCACCAGTGCGCCGGTCAGAATCAAACCCAGCGCAATGACAATATTAATCGACCAGCTATGAAGCCCGGCCAGTGCTAGTAGTACTGAAGAGATCAGCGGGGCACTGAAGCTGAGTGAGGCCAGCAGGGACTTGTTCCCCCGTTTCAGCCCGAGATCCCATAAGTAAAACGCCCCGCCGACCGGTCCCAGACCCAGCAACAGTGCGCCGAGCCATTCTGTGCCGCTCAATTCCCAGTGACCGTTTTCCAGCCCCAGATGCGCCAGCAAAGACAGGATCGCCACAGCCGCCGACAGCCAGCCAATGTCCTCAACTGAGTTATCTGAGCGCGAGAGATACCAGGAATAGCCGGACCAGATCAGCGCGCAGCACAGAGCCAGCAGATAGCCCGTCCAGTGGGCCTGATCCAGCGCCAGGCTGCCGTCGCCGAGGAAAATCAACGCAATCCCGACAAACCCGAGACATCCGCCGACCATAGCTCTGCCCGCCGTTTGGCGGTTGGCGACGAACAAGGCCAACAGCAACGGCCAGATATAGACCATCAGGCTGACGTCAATGGCGGGTGCCTGCCGTAACGCCAGGAAGTAGCAAAAGTGAAAGCCAAACAAACCGATGATGCCAAAGAGCCACTGGGGCCGGGTTAAACGAGGCCGGGCAAATACCGGCTCTCGACGACAAAGGCGTTTGCCGAACATCAGCAGCGCTGAAATGAAAAAACAGATTGAGAGCAGCTGAAAAGGCGGGATCCCCGTGGTCAGGGTGCCGAGCAGGGCAAGCATGCCCCACAACAGCACGGCCAGAATACCGAATATGGTTGCCATCTGATTGTTCCTTTAAGTGTTCAAGATGACAAAATCTTAGGGCCTTTCGGGTTATCTTGTTGTGCTGAAAAGCCGCTTTTGTTGGCCGGAAAGCTGATTGTGTTACTGGGGGCCTGGTTAAGAAGAGCTGGCTAAGCAGGGCTGGTTGAGAAGAGCGGGTCGAGAAGAGCCAGTTAAGAAGGCCCGTTGAAGAAGCGCAGCTACAAAAGGTCAGGTCGAGAATGCCGAGGGCGGCTGGCCGTAATAGCGGTGAAAGCGACGGCTGAACGCAGATAGATCCCGGTAGCCGACTTGCTCGGCCACCAACCGGACCGGCAGGTCGGTGTGGGTGAGCAAGGCTTTGGCTTTTTCCATCCGCAGTCGGGTGATGTATTGCTGCGCCGTCTGGCCGGTGCTGGCTTTGAAGACTTTCTTAAACTGGGTCAGGCTCAGGCAGGCAAGAGCGGCCAGCGTGCAGAGGGAATGTTCGGCGCTGAGATCGCGCGTGATGGCTTCGATCACCGGCTCCAGCCGCGGGTCGCGTTTATACGGGCAGGTTTGCTCGGCCAGTAACAGGCAGAACAAGTCAAAGGTGGCTTGTTCTAAGACCGGGTTGACCTGATGCGCCAGCTGCACCCCGATATACTGGCAATACGCCAGCAGCGGCGGGCTGACCGTAAACTTGGCTGACGGGGTATTGCGCAGATTTTCCGGCAACCGGGCTAAATCGGCAACCAGGAACCGGGCCTGCTCCCGGGCACGAAAATCATGCTGCTCACCGGCCTGAATCGTGACGCCGTCTCCCGGACTGACTTTGCCGTGATAGGCCCCGACTTTGATTTCAATCGTGCCATGCAGTGGCAGTACCAGTTGGTGGTACTCATGGTAGTGGCTGCGCGTCTGGTGGGTATAGGCTCGGATGGACAGGCGATTCAGATGCGACACGGGGGCTCCTGTAAAGGTGGCGGATGATCCTGACCTCGGAAGTGGTGCGGCCGGAGAAATATGATTGCCGATATGTCTTTGGTTGCACTGGATTTCAGTGCCCTTGCCGTGTTAAGACTATCATTTATCGCTTGTGATGTCTGAATCAAGGAAAGATATGCTCGAATTGAATACGCCGCAGTTACATCTGCGCCAAATCCAACCCACGGACTGGCCTTTGTTTGCTGAGCTGCAGCAAGAACCGACGGTGATGAAATATGTCGGGGATCCGCTGCCGTTTGCTGAGCTGGAAATGAAATTTACCAGCCGCCTGCCGCCCTGGCAGCCCGGCGCTGCACACTGGTTGTGCTTGGTGGTGATCGAAAAGGACACGCAGCGGCCGGTCGGGATCACCGGCTTTTTACCGGATGAAACCGCTGCCGGGCAAGCGGAAGTCGGATTTATGCTGTTGCCGGACCATCAGGGCAAAGGGTATGGCACGGCGTCACTCTCGGCGGTGGTCGGTTATGCCCGGCAGATCGGAATGACGGCGCTGACGGCCACGGTGACCGAAGGCAATGATGCTTCGTGCCGGGTGCTGGAGAAATGCGGTTTTGCGTTCGTGGAGCGGATCCCGGATGCCTATGAGATTGGTGGTCGCCGCTATGCCGATTTGATTTATCGCTGTCCGCTCAATCGATACGCGGCCTGAGTGCAGGCCCTCGGCATCAGAGCGTGACGAAAGCAAACGGGACGTTCAGGCGGACGATATGCCCGCCTGAACGGTTGAACGCCTGAGCGCTTGATTATGGGAGCTGAGGGCGATCAGACCGGTTCAGCCGCCGATTCAGACGCCGGCTCCGCTGCCGCTTCCTTTGGGATATCACCCACCTTGGCTTCGACCTTGCCGCAAATGTATTCGCCGATCGGGATCGCCGAGGTCGCCGCCGGTGACGGCGCGTTGCACACGTGCAGGCTGCGCGGACTTTCTGCAAACAAAAAGTCATGCACCAAAGTACCGTCTTTCAGCACCGCCTGGGCGCGGATCCCGGTCGGATACGGCTGCAAGTCCCCGAGTTGGATCTGCGGGCAGTATTTATTGACCAGCTTGAGATACCCCGGTTTCCACCATGAATTCTTGGTTTCAATCAGGCCGGTTTTCAGGTGTTTGGCCGTGACTTTCCAGAAGCCGCTGAAACGCAGCATCTCGCTGATATCTTTCAGGCTGAAGTTCAACCGGCCGTAACCTTCCCGCTTCCAGCCCTGCACCGCGTTTGGTCCGACGGTCACACTGCCGTCGATCATCCGGGTCAGGTGGACGCCGAGAAACGGCAGGTCCGGATCCGGGATCGGATAGATCAGGTGATTAACGATCTGATTGAATTTCGGCGCCAGACGATAGTATTCGCCGCGATAGGGAATGATCTGAAAATCGGTGTCAAGGTTCAGCATTTTGGTCAGGCGATCGGCCATCAGGCCGGAGCAACTGATCAGAAAGCGGCTGTGCAGCGTCAGGGGTTGCCCGTCGCTTTTACACGAAACAGTGATCTGGCGGTCGTCTTCCGCCAGCCCCACGACTTCCGTGCGCCGGGCAATTTCACCGCCAAGCGCGAGAAATTCCTCGGCCATTTTCTCGGTGATCTGGCGATAGTTGACGATGCTGGTCGAAGGCACCCAAATGGCGCCCAGCCCGGTGATGTTGGGCTCTTTTTCTGCCAATCCGGCCTGATCCAATAATTCGACGGCAATGCCGTTTTGCTGGCAACGCTCAAACAGAGCATGCATGCGCTCGACTTCCTGCGCATTGGTTGCTACCAGGAGTTTGCCGCAGTTTTCCACCGGAATTTGGTGTTTGTGGCAAAAGTCGAGGGTTTTCTCGACCCCGGCTTTACAGAAGTTGGCCTTCAGGCTGCCCGGCGCGTAATACACCCCGGCGTGGATCACGCCGCTGTTGTGACCGGTCTGGTGACGGGACAGGCCGTCTTCTTTTTCCACCATCAGGATGGATTTATCCGGATGGCGCTGGCGTAGCTGCCAGGCCGTTGAGATGCCGACGATTCCGCCGCCGACAATGATGTAGTCATAAATTTTAGTCACAGATCAATGCTCCCTGCCAGTCTAGCTTGATGACGTTGAAGACGATGTGGTTGATGACGTTGGCGAAGACGGGGCAGCGGTTATTGCCTCCTGCCGTGCCTGACGTCCCGTGAACACGAACAGCGCGATAAAGGCAGCGGTCGCGGCCAAGCGGATCACCAGCGGAATTTCCGGCCAGACCAGCGCCAGGCCGATGGCGATCAGGGCGATGCGCAACAGCCAGTTTAGCGTGCCTTCCAGGTAGCCTTCTATAGCCGCGATCAAGGCGTAGGTGCCGAAGACGGCAAAAATGCCGACGCTTAATACCGAGACCCAGTCCCAGCTGACCAGCGAGGTATAAGCGATCAGCAGCGGCACCAGATACAGGCCCTTGGCAATTTTCCACGCGGTCAGGCCGGTGCGCATTGCCGGGGTCCGGGCAATGGTTGCTGCAGCGAATGCGGTCAGGCAGACCGGCGGTGTCACGTTACTGTCCTGTGAGAGCCAGAAGATGATCAGGTGGGCGGCCAGCAGCGCCAGCGCGACTTTTTCCATTCCCAGCCCTTGCTCCAGCAGAGTCCCCATAAAATCGGCCGGTACCATGGCGAGCAGTGCCTGGGCTTGCGCCGCGGGCATTGGTTGCGTCAGCGCTGCCAGCTGATCCGGTGCGGCCAGCATGAAGATAGCGCGAGCCTGCTCCGGCAACTGACCGTTGACCATCATCTCAATCAGCTGACTCTCTGCCATCAGTTGATACAATGCCGGGGCAGACAGCGTGCCGAGGACAATATAGGCTGCGGTCACCGGCAGGCCCATGCCCAGGATCAGCGAGGCCAGGGCGATCAGTAACAGCATCACCAGCAGGCTGCCGCCGGCCCAGTCGTTGATCATCAGGGAGAAGGTGTTGCCGATCCCGGTGGTGCTGATCACATTGATCACCAGTCCGATACCGATCAGCAGCACGGCTGTGGTGGCCATATTCCGGGCGCCCTGAGCCATGGCTTCAATGATCGCGGTCAGCCCCATTTTGTTTGGCGAGAGCCAGGACGCGACAATCACGGAGATGATGGAAATCCCGGCGGCATAAGTCGGGGTAAAGCCACTCACCAACAGGTAGACCAATACCGCCAGCGGGATCAGGTTATGCCAGCCCGAGAGCAGCACTTTGAGCAGCGGCTCGGTTGAGGTCGTGACTTGGTGAACGCCGCTGCGCTTGGCTTCAATGCGCACGAAGAAGGCGACGGAAAGGAAGTAAATCAGCGCCGGAACGACAGAAACCGCAACGATGCTGACATACGGCACCTGGGTGTAGGAGGCCATGATAAAGGCGCCTGCGCCCATCACCGGAGGCATTAACTGACCGCCGGTGGAGGCTGCGGCTTCGACCCCGGCAGCAAAGCGGGCCGGGAATCCGGCTTTGCGCATCAACGGAATGGTGATCACCCCGGTTGAAACCGTATTGGCGACACTGGAGCCGGAGACTGAGCCCATCAGGCCGGAGCCGATCACCGCAATAAAGCCAGGACCGCCGATGATTTTTCCGGCCGCGGCACGGGAGACATCAATGATGTAATCCCCGACGCCCGAGCGTACCAGAAAGGCCCCGAACAGGATGAACATGAAGACAAAGCTCCAGCTGATCCGCGAGATTGAGCCGAACATGCCTTCCGAGCTGAAGAAGCTGCGATAGAGCAAGGTTTCCATGCTCAGGCCCGGAAAGTGGAAAATCCCGGAGACCCACTGGCCCCACAACACCACGTAACTCAGACACAGGATAATCAGGACCGGAATAAACCAGCCGATGGTGCGGCGGATCAGCTCCAGGACTATGGCGATGGATAGCAGAGAGAAGAACCAGTCGCTGGCGACAAACTTCACGCCGCGTGCATAGAGGGCATCTTCCGCCAGCGGAATATAAATCAGGCAGGCCAACGCTGCCAGAGCGATGAGGAGATCACCGCCCAGGGCCAGCTTGCTTTGTTTCAGGCTGCGATGGGCGGGGTACCAGAGGGCGCAGATAATCGCAAAACCGGCGAAGTGGGTGGCCGAGACCCAGAGCTCGGGCAGGGTGGCCAGGGTGTTGAACCAGATATGCAGGGCGGAAAGGAATACCCCGATGACCGTGATTGTCGTGGTCAGCCAGGGAAAATCAGTTCGGGTCGGCAGTTCAAACTGCTGGAGTTCTTGTTCTGTGGTCGTGCTCATGGTCGGCTCCTCAACCCCGACGGCGAGAGCCGTCGCCGCCGGGGAACACTGGGTCGGCAATTACTGGGCAATCAACTCAGATGGGACATTGATCCCCATTTCCTGATAGAAGCGCGCTGCGCCCGGGTGTAGCGGCACCGGAAGGCCGTTGATGGCTTGTTCAATCGCCATGGCTCTGGTGGCTTTGTGGATACCGTTGAGGAACGCCAGGTTCTCGTAAATCGCCTTGGTCAGCAGATAGACATCATCGTCTGAAATGTCTTTGCGCACCGCCAGGAAGTTCGGTTGGGTGATGGTGTTGACCGCTTCGGTTTGACCCGGATAGGTATTGGCCGGAATGGTGTAGCGGGACCACAGGTTGTACTGGCTGTTGGCTTGCTTGAGCTGCGCGTCGGTGAAAGACAGCAGCTTGATTTTTTCGCCCATGGCCGCAAACGCGCGGGTCACCGCACTGACCGGTACGCCTGCCGGGGTGTTCATGCCGTCAATCGCACCGTTTTGCAGTGCATCGGCGCTGGCACCATAGCCGAGGTAGGCCAGGTTAAAGCTATCCGGGTTGATGTTCAGGCCGGAAAGGATCTGACGTCCCGACCCTTCGGTGCCGGAATTCTTCTTCCCGATGGAAAATTTCTTGCCGTCCAGTTGGTTGAGGTCCGCAATGGTGCCGGTTTTGGCCAGATCGGCTCGGACGGTAAAGTGCTCGACGTTTTGCCACAGCATGGTGACGGAGCGGAGATCTTTCTGCGGTCCGCTGTTTTTGAAGCCGCCCTCGCCATTCCAGGCCCAGGCGCCGTACAGACCTTGCAGAATCGCAAACTGGGCTTCGTTTTCATTGAGCAGTTTCACGTTCTCGCCCGATCCGGCGGAGCTGATGGCAGCCAGTGAAAAATGGTGCTGTGGCTCGAGCTTGATCTTACTGAGGGTTGCAATGGCGACCCCGACCGGATAATAGGTACCGCCGGTGGACGCGGTCGCCATGATATAGCTGCGGTTCTCGGCGGCCTGAGTTGCGGCGCTCGCAAGGCCCAGGGTGGTCGCGATCACCAGGGATTTCAATAAGGTCTTTTTCAACATACACATACGCTCCATGTAAGCGGCCGGATTGGATAAATGGTCTCGTAAAAGTACCGACCTGGGATTATCAATTCTGTAACAGGTGCTGAGCTTCAATAGCAAAACAGGAATAGCAAAACAGGTGCCAAAATTTAAGTGACTGATAAATATGAATTAAATTAATTTTTCGTCGCGGATGAGCAAAAAATTGCTCATTTGACGTCGAACCGATAAGCAAAAAACAGCCGATGCTTGCATGGAATCATGGTGGATTGTTACAGAGTTGTTGGTGTTTTCGGCGCGAAAGTGTGAGGGTGCTTGCAAATTGGGTCACGGGCCATCGGCGATTTTTTGCCGACGGCCCGGTGCAGAGAAACCGCGGGCGTGCGGTTCGGGGGCTCAGGTGTAATCGCTGCGGTTGAGGCCGTATTTCTGCATTTTCTGATTCAAGGTCCGGCGTGGCAGATCCAGTTCATCCATGGCATCGATAATACTGCCCTGATGGCGTTGCAGGCACTCGTGGATCACTTTGCGTTCGAAGTTCTGCACCTGGATGGCCAGTGGCAGGGTTGCTTTGGAAGGCTCAGTGGTCAGGTTCGGCCGGGATGCCAGGATCTCTCCGACGGTCAAGCTGGCATCCAGGGCAAACCGGGTGGCGATATTTTTCAGCTCACGGACGTTGCCCGGCCAGGCGTAGCGCATCAGCGCAAGCTGGTCACTCGGGCTCGGCAAGCGGGTGTCCGGATTCATCTGGTGAATGTAGTGATCAAACAGCAGCAGGATATCCTCGCCGCGCTCGGCCAGCGGCGGCAGATACAGCTGAGCCACATTGAGACGATAGAACAGATCCTGGCGAAATTCCGGATGATGATGGAGATCTTCCTTGGCGGCGGCGATCACCCGCAGATCGATGTGGATCGGTGTATTGCCGCCGACCCGCTCAACGGTATTTTCCTGTAAGGCTCGCAACACTTTGACCTGCATATTCAGCGGCATACTCTCGACTTCATCGAGAAACAGGGTGCCCTGATCGGCATATTCGAGCTTGCCGATCCGCCGTTTGACCGCCCCGGTAAATGCCCCGGCTTCGTGGCGAACAATTCGCTCTCGAACAGGTTTTCCGGGATCGCTGCACAATTAAGCGGGACAAACTCGTGGCGGTTTCGCGGACTGACCTGATGGAGGCAATGGGCAACCAGCTCTTTGCCGCAGCCGGTTTCGCCGTAAATAATCACATTGGTATCGATAGCGGCGATTTTCAGCAGTTGCTGGCGCAGATGAACCATGGCATCGCTGCGGCCGATGAGGATTTTCTCCAGTCCTTGTGCCTGTGCCAGATACTGGTCGCGATCCTGCTGTTCAAGCTGGCGCTGACGGGTTTCGCAGGCACGGGCGACGGTGTCGAGTAACCGGGCCGGATCGAACGGCTTTTCGACAAAATCAAAGGCGCCGTCACGCAGCGCCCTGACCGCCATATCCACATCGCCGTGACCGGTGATCAGGATCACCGGGATCCCCGAATGGCGCGCCAGAAGTTTGGGCAGCAAGGCCATCCCGTCAATATCCGGCAGCCGGACATCACTGATGATGATCCCCGGAAATCCGGGGGGAAGCTGATTGAGGGCCGAATTGCCATCGGCAAATTCCAGCACCTGGTATCCGTCGAGCTGTAACCACTGGCTGGTGGCCTGGCGCACAATCTCATCATCTTCAATGAGGGCAAGCGGTATGTTATCCGGTAAAGGCATGTGGGGTACTTCCGTGTCTGGTACTTCTGTGTCGTGAAAAGGCCGTCTAAACCTCGTCACTTTCCGTCGCTTTTCAACTTGTTGAGAAAAACATTAAAAAAACTCGGTGCGCTTGGGAAGGGAAAGACGCTGATTCTGTGGCCTCATCACACCGGAATTCCGGTTCGATGGCTGGACGCCGCCTCAATTGTGGGCTCAAAGTTGTGAACTGAGCCGAATATTGAGCAAGTTCGGGTCAGTCGATTTGCAGTGAGGGGAAAAGCCTGGCTACAATAGCGCCATCATTTCCCCAGGAGTTTACGCCACGATGAACAACTAACATCTGACATTCTTTTTTAAGTTTGGATTTTCAGGGTTAGTGGGCGTAACTTCGTCTTGGCCGCGATTGCGGCATGCATGTTTTCCCAGTCATTTGTTCGCAACTCAGTGTTCACTGCAGCAAGGTGTTCGCAACCAAGTGTTCGCAGCAAAGTGTTTGCAGCAAGGTGTTCGCAACCAAGTGTTCGCAGCAAAATGTTTGCAGCAAGGTGTTCGCAACCAAGTATTCGCAGCAAAGTGTTCGCAAATAAAATTGTTCGCGACCAAAGCTCGTGGCTGCTGATGATTGGTGCTCAGGTTGAGAAACCGATGCGCAAGCGTGTTGGCTGCCTGATGGTTGTGCTGCGACCTGTGGTCTGTGCGAACTATGGTTTGTGTGATCTCTGCTCTGCGTCATCAATGGCGTGCGCGACTACCCCTGATCTGTTTTTTGGTGCTCTGGCGTATGACTCAGAACCTGCCGGTTTCGGTGACAGGTTTTTCGAGTTTGATTGAATTGTCCCTTGAGCACCCGCAAAAGATTTTCAGGAGGTGCAGATGGCGATGTCTGCTTCAATCATGACCGCCCATGCGTTGGCGGTTTATCATCACAACGGCGAAGCGCTGTTTTCCGGCGTGAGTTTTTCACTTGAACACCAGATCACCGGTCTGGTCGGCAAAAACGGCGCCGGTAAATCGGTGCTGGCCGGCATTTTATCGCAACAGATCCAACCGGATGCCGGTACTGTCCGCAGTTCAGCCAACATCGGTTGTCTGGCGCAGCTCACTAACATAACGCAGCGCCGCGAGATGGGAAGCGTTGCGGCTTTTCTGGGGTTAGAGACCAAGCTGCAGGCCTTGGCGCGGATCGAGCACGGCAGTTGCGCGCCCGAAGATTTTGAACTGGTCGGTGATGATTGGGAGATCCGCGAAGTCCTTCGCGCTAGGCTGAGCGCCATCGGGCTGCCGCCGGATCCGTTTCAGCCTTGTCAGGCGCTCAGTGGCGGCGAACTGATCCGCTTGCAGCTCTGGCAGTTGTTTGAAGGCGACTACGACTTTCTGATCCTGGATGAGCCGAGCAACCATTTGGATCAGGCGGGGCGATGCTGGTTGATCCAGCAGTTGCACCAGTATTGCGGCGGGGTGTTGCTGATCAGCCACGACCGCCAACTGCTGCGGGAAGTGGATCGTATTCTGGAACTGACGGCTGAAGGGATGTGCCAGTACGGCGGCAATTACACGGATTATGTCGAGGAGAAAGCGCGGCAGCAGGGCGCAGCTAGCCGGGCGCTGGCCAGTGCGGAAAACCAGGTAACGCAGTTGCGTCGCCAACACCAGCGCAGTCAGGAAAAAGCCCAGCAACGGGCGGTGACGGGCAAGAAGGAGCGGCGCTCCGGTAGTCAGCCCAAGATGTTGCTCGATGGTAAACGAGAAGGCGCACAGCTGTCCGCCTCGGCGCGCAAGGTTCAGTTCTCCCGGCAATTGGCAGCGGCCGAGCAACGCGTCAGCGAGCACAAGGCCCGATATGTTCAGGACAAACCACTGCAACTGAAGGTCAATGCGGCTGAAAAGCGGCTCTCGGCGGTGCTGGATGTGACGCAACTGACACTCCGCTACGGACAGCATGCGCCTATCAGTTTCAGGTTAACTTTTGGCGATCGGGTACATCTGACCGGCCCGAACGGCTGCGGCAAGTCGACCTTGCTCAAAACCTTGCTCGGTGAGTTGCAACCCACGGCGGGGGAGGCCCATTGCCGGGCCAGCCTGTGTTACCTGGATCAGCATTTTAGTTTGCTGGATGAAGCCCAGACGGTGCTGGCCAACTTGCAGCGGCTGTGTCCGGATTATACGGAGACTGAGCTGCGCACCATGGCCGCCGGGGTCGGGTTTCGTCGGCAGCGGGCGGAATTACCGGTCGGGCGGCTCAGCGGCGGCGAGCGCATGAAAGTGGCACTGTTGGTGATTAGTCATCAGCCGGGCGAGACTTTGTTGTTGCTTGATGAGCCGGATAATCACCTGGACCTGGTGGCGAAGCAGATGCTGGCCCGGGCGCTGCACGACCACCAAGGCCCGATGATTCTGGTGAGCCATGATCCTGACTTTGTGGCAGACGTGGGGGTTCAGGATTGCCTGGCACTTGAGCCGCTTGAAAAAGTATCACCCTGACCAGCCTGGGTTCAGGTATGGCCGATTAGGATAAACCTGAACTTCAGAGTTCTCGCTAATTGTGTTTTGAGTTACAAGTTTTTGGCCCGGCCGGCATTGGACCGGGCTTTTTTCTATCCGCAGTTTCGCCCGCCTTTACATTCGCTTGCCGAAAAGCGCCTGATGCGTGCCCACGAACGTCTTCTTGCCGGACCGCGACCAGCTTTATGCCTGTGATGAGCCAGCTTTGCTACTGTTAATAGATGCTTTTCACCCGAGGTTCAGCCGCACCGTGAAAATACAATTACAAAATTGGTGGGAAGGCGTACGGACCAGCTTCTGGTTTGTGCCGGGCGGGCTGGTGTTGATCGCCATGGGGACAGCCCACAGCCTGATTGTTTTCGACCAGCTGATCGAACTGGCGGTGCTCCGTCAGTTCAGCTTTCTTTATTTTGGCGGACCGGAAGGCGCCCGGGTGATTTTGTCCACGCTGGCGGGGTCGATGGTCACGGTGGCCGGGGTGGTGTTTTCGATCACGATTGTGGCACTGACGCTGGCGTCTTCCCAGTTCGGTCCCCGTTTGCTGCGAAACTTCATGCAAGATACCGGCACTCAGTATGTGCTGGGGATCTTCATCGCCACGTTTATTTATTGCCTGTTTGTGCTCAGCGCCGTCAATACGGAAGAGGAGAAGGCATTTGTCCCGTACCTGTCCGTGAATGTGGCGCTGGGGCTGGCGGTGCTCAATGTCGGGGTGCTGATCTATTTTATTCATCATGTGTCGGTGTCGATTCAGGCCGATCAGGTGGTGGCGACCGTCTATGATGAGTTGGTCGCCAGCATCGAACTGTTTTTTCCGGAGCCGTTGCAGTATGAATCGCAACCCTTGGCGGTCCCTGACTTTGTCGAACAGACCTCTGCGATCCGGCCGATCACTGCCACGGGTGACGGCTACCTGCAAGCGGTCGATTATGCGGCTTTATTGCAGTCGGCGGCTGAATCTGACTGTTTTTACGATGTCCGTTTTCGACCCGGCGATTTCATCACCTGCGGGGTGACGCTGGTGGCGGCGATCCCGCGTGATCCCGAACACGCGTGTTCATCAGATCCGGAAACGCTGGAGGCGGAAGCGCGGCAAATCCGGCAGGCCTTTGTCTGCGGCGCGCTACGTACCGCCGAGCAAGATCCGGAATTTGCCCTCAACCAGATGGTCGAGATTGCTCTGCGGGCATTATCCCCCGGGATCAATGATCCCTTTACCGCGATGACCTGTATCGATCGGCTGGGAGCGGTGCTGAGTTTGCTCACCCGGCGCCAGTTTCCGCACCCATTGCGATGCCAGGAAGCGGAACAAATCTGCTGTCGGTTTCGCAGCGTCAGCTATACCGGGATGGTGAATGCGGCATTTGATCAAATCCGCCAGGGGGCGAGAGGCAATGTTGCGGTTTCGATCCGGCTGCTGGAAGCTCTGGCAACGGTTGCCAAACATTGCCGAACATCGGAGCAGCAACAGGCGGTCAGTCATCAGGCTGAGATGATCTGGCGCTCTGGCCAGGATGCCGTGACTGAGGCTGCCGACTTGCGGGAATTGCAGTCCCGCTATCAACTGGTAGTTGAGTTATTGCAGTGGATGAGCCGGTAATATTGCGGATGAATCCAGCGATAGCAGCGATGATCCGGCCACGGACAACGCATGTAATACGTACTGAACATACATATAGCGAGGAGGAACGGATGGACAGACAAGCATTTATCGACAAACTTCATGCCAAGCTCGATGAGTGGAATGCCGAGATTGATAAGCTTGAAGCGAAAGCCAATCAGGCCAAAGCGGAAAAACAGGCGGAATATCGTGAAGAAATCCAGGAACTGAAGCAAAAAAAGCAGGATGCAAAAAACAAACTGGATGAGGTCAAGGCGTCCAGCGACGCAGCCTGGCAGGATTTGAAAGCCGGGGCGGAAGAAGCGTTTGAAACCATGAAAGAAGCCTTTCAGTCTGCGCGCAATAAGTTTTAGAGATCTGGCGAGCAGAGACGAAAAAGCCGGCTGCGCACCGGCTTTTTGCTGCTGGGCTATTGTTTTTTTGCATCATAATGTTGGCGCGCTGCTCGAATGTCGTCATGGTGCGCATCCGCCCACGACACCAGTCCCCAGACCGACTTGGTTAGTCCTTTTCCGAGCTCAGTTAATTCATACTCCACTTTTACCGGGACTTCGGAATATACCGTCCGGTTCACAAAGCCATCCCGTTCCAGGTCCCGTAATGTTTGTGTCAACATGCGTTGCGAAATCCCTTCAATTCTTGATTTCAGGGAGTTGAATCGATCAGGCCCGTCAACAAGGCTGAATAGGATCAAGATTGACCACTTATCACCGATCTGCGCAACGACATCACGAATAGGGCAGTCTGCACTTTGTACGAAGACTCTTTTGCCCGTTTGATTACTCGCAGCCATCTTCCTTCGTTCTCATAGGTTATCAAAAGGTAACTAAGGCAGAATATTCTGCCTTATTGCAGGGTAACACTCATTTATGTACTTTAGTATACATTAGTAACCCACGTTATCGACAACGTGAAACCAAAGGTATGGCAATGGCTTACTCCCTGCTTCATCAGGCGTTGGAACAATACGCATCAAATGAACCTGAATCAGATATCGACCTTTTCTCTCCTCAATTCGTCAACATCGGCAAGTTTGACATCCGGTATGTCCGTTATGAGAAGAAAGATGCGCCGACATTGGTCTTGCTCAATGGTCTGCCCCAAAGTATCCGCATGTGGGAAAGCGGTTGGGAAACGCTGTGCCGCCACTTCAACCTGATTGCATTCGACATTCCTGGGTTTGGTTTGTCAAAAGCACAGGAAAGCGACATGTCGCCCCGGAATTTAAGCCAGGTGATCATTCAGGTGATGGATCATTTTGGGATTGCCAAAGCACATCTCATTGGGCCGGATGTGGGCGTCCCGATCGCACTCGCGGCCGCCATTGCGCATCCGGATCGATTCGAGAGTCTGAACATTTTTGATGGTCCGGGGAATTACCCGGCGAAAATGTCGCCGATCCTCAAGGCGGTAGTTAACTTTGGCCTGGTGCGATGGCTGGCAAAAGGACTCAACAAAAAGTCCGTGATGGCAACGAATTTCAAAACGGCTGTGAAAGATGGCTATCACAGTTACCGGCCGACCAAACGAGCGATCAAAGAGTACTATGACATTGCTTTCGATGAACAAGCCCATCGGTGTGCTATCACTTTTTTTGGCACTTATCCGAACGACTTATCCTGGATTCAGAAGCGGCTCAAAGACATTCGTCTGCCAACCCTGATCACCTGGGGCAAACTGGATCCATTCGTTTTTGTCAGCAATGCAGATGATTTATCGAAACAGATCCCGTCCAACAAACGGGTGGTATTTGACCATGCATCCCACTTTTCATCGGAAGATGCCGGCGAGGAATACCTGGACCTGATTACCCATTGGTGCCTGGGTGATTATCAGCAACTTTAAATCATCATGACTGGCCAGGAAAATAAGCAGTCGCGGCCCTGCCGCGACTGCCAAACGTTTATTGCCGTGGTCTGGGTTTCACCAAATCAGTTTTTTGCGCTTTCAGTAAGGTGACTGCCTCTTTCACCGTTTCAACCAGCGCACTGTTGTCAGCCGTGTTTTTGTTGATCAGCGGCAAAACCAGATAATGAATGCCCCCGTCTTCTGTCGGAACGCCGGTTGCAATAATAACGTCTCCCTCAGACGCCGTGCCGAAGTATTCGGAGACTACCTGAGTTTCGTTGACGCCATAACTGTCCAGGTAGTCTGGCTCTGTGTTGTCAAACATGATCAGTGCGCCTTGTTTGGCCAGGGCGCGCAGCTGCCTCTGTTTGTGCGCATCAAATGGGTAGTCTGTCGTATTGATATAGCGGACTTGCTCGGTTTCAATGAAATCGTATAGCGCGTTGCTGAGCTCATTCAACGGGGCCGAAAGCCATGGTGTGTCTGCTGCCTGATAGGCATCCTCTCCGCTGCCTGGCTGGATGGTGTCGGGTTCAAGGGTTGAGCTGATTGCTTGTGCTGGGGGGGCGGTTAGCGCCTCAGCAATTTGGTTGTCTTGCTGCTCTGGAAATTCAGTTGTGACTGTAGAAGGGACCGGATCAGCGTTGATGCTCATGGTGATCAGGCGGGCGCCGAGTGCTGCGGCGACCATCAGCATTGTACCGATAAAAAGTTGTTTTTTAGCGACCATAAAATCTGTCTTGTTGTCGGTTGGCATTGGAAAATGCCGGTTACCCCGCATCCGTATCACGCGGTAACCGGCGCAGAGATTAGTGGTAGAGCTCGTCGTTCCAGGCGATCGTCACTGCCCGGCTGGTCTCAGTCCACTGACTGCTGTCTTTGTTTTTCTTCCAGGTATTTTCCGGAGAAGTGTACCAACTGCACCAGTCGCGACCGAAGTAGTAGTTGGTCTTGCGCCATCCGGCAACCAGCTTGATGTCGGTCACATCCTCACCATCATTGATATTGTCTTTGCGATAGACCACACCCACTTGTGGTTTAAAGTCAGAGCGCATGACGACAGGCAACTCGCTGTAGTCGATTAGATTGCCCATGTCACAACTGGTCCAGTGGTATAGCAACCAGTCTTTCGGTGGGGTATGGTTACGAATCGTCTGATTCTCAATCAACCAACTGATACTTTCATTGGTCTGGCTGAAATCCGCTACCGTTTGGAACTCCGGTTGATCGTAACTTATCCGGTTACTCCAGGAGATCCCACCACCGATTGAAGGCGACTGAGAAGCGGTGAAGCCCAGATTGAAGTCCAGCGATTCGCTAACGGAAGTTGTGGCAATGGTATTTTCCGGGGCATGGCTCATGTGACGCAGCGGTGCACCATTAAGGTAGCTCAAGGCCAGTTTAAAGGCTGTCGGGATGGTGTAACGGTAATCCCCGCCGGTCGAAAAACCGTAGATTTGCTCTTTGTTCGGGACGTTGGTCATATCGAATCCGGATCCGCCGTTTAAGATCAGCTTTGCTTCCTTAGCGCCGCTTGGTAGCAGTGACTGGTTCCAGACATTTTCTAAAGAATAGATTAGACGAATTTTTTTTGCGCGTGCGTCACTGTCATCCAGTTCCAGCAGGGTAGAGGTATAAGCCTTGAGTGTGTCCTCAGCGTGTGCCGGCGCCAAAGCGCCAAGCAAAGCCAGGGTAACAACACTTACAGAAAGGTGTTTATTATTCATTATATTTTCCTGTTAAACAGCTCATAAACATTCATCAATAAATAGCGTCCGAATGAAGGTTATGAGTCTTTTTATTGTGTGATTATTTATATGTGAATGCTTAAAGATTAAGCGGGGCTATATTGCTTTTTGTATTTGATGAAAAAAAGCAAAGGAGTGAATTCGTGGGTGATTGGTTCCACTTTTTTGGGGTTGTTGGGAAGCGTGTCTTTCGTGAATGATTCAGCGTCGTTTGAGAGGGAAAACTAACGGATGTGACAGCTTTATTCCTGCGATGGTTATTCTGCTCTGGTTTACCAGAATAATAATTTCCTTGCTCCGTTTGAAAGGTGACAAATTACCAGTTTGTGCGGCCAAAGGGGTAGTTGAATTAATTTTAATTGTCTGATGATTCGCTTGTTGCTCATGGGATATGCGTCAAGTCATAAACCTGGTATCAAGTAAGACTTTTGCTTATTCAGAACGGTGCTTTGAATGAAGAGTCGTGCTTTGAAAGTGGGTCACCTTAGTCAATATCTATTGAACCAGGTGACCCAAAGAAATTTATTTTATCGGTTCAATTTCCTGTCTTTCCAATAATGAGCATGAATCAAACTCGCCATTATAAAGAATGGGCGAGCTTGTGTTCGGCAACCATGATGCCTTCCTCATTGAGGAAACGCTCATAAGCGAACGGTTCAATGTCGATGGTGGTCGGCACGGCCCGGACTAGCTCATCCAGGAGCTGCCCGGTGATTGCCGAGGTCAGCATCCCGGTCCGGAAATGGCCGCAGGCATTGAGATAGCCTTCAATCCCCGGAACCGGACCCAGGATCGGTAGCTCATCCGGCGATCCCGGTCTCAGGCCGGCCCAGCAACGTTTGATGTTCATATCGCGCAGTGCGGGGATCGATTTCATCGCACCCTGTGCCAGCTGCTTGATGTATTTGACATCGTTGGTGGTATCAAACCCTCTTTCCTCGGTGGTAGAGCCAATGAGGATCTCCCCGTTGTCTTTCTGTGCGATGTAGCAGTCACTGGTAGTCAGGCAACCGTTGAGCAGCTTCGGCAGTTTTTCGGTAATGATCACCTGGCCTTTGACCGGGAAGACAGGTAAGGCATACCCGGTCGCCCATTGGCTGATGGTTTCTGCCCAGGCACCCGCGGCGTTAATCATCATCTTACACGGCAGCACACCTTGCTCTGTTTTCACTGCGGTGACCCGGTTCCCCTTGCGCTCAATCCCGGTCACTTTGGTGTTCAGAAACAGCTCAACACCATTTTGCCGCGCCGCCTCAAGGTAGGCTTCATTCAGACGATACGGGTTGATTTGGTGATCGCAGTCGAATTCCATGGCCCCGACGGCATCGCGTGAGACGTTTGGCTCTTCGTCATGCAGCTCGGCCTGCGAAAGCCAACGCACATGCGCCTGACGATCCGGGATGGCCGCAGCGATATGCTCCGCATACAGGCGGTCATACTGGTCGAACAGGACAAATTTCAGGCCGGTCCGTTCAAACTTGAAATCCACGCCATGGTTTTCGAGCAGCTCATCATACAGCGCCGGGTACATCGCATTCGACATCATTGACATATTAAAAAACGGCTCGGGCATGATGTGCGGGTTCAGCTCCGGTGCATCGGTCGCGCCGGATTCCCGCATCTGCTTCGAAAGGGTTTTGAACAGAATAACCCCGCATCCCAGCCCCGTGGATTCGCCCATGGCCCACAGGCCGCCGGCTGATGCCCGTGAAGCGTTGCCGGGATGCTTGTAATCCACCACCGCAATTTTCAGATCTTTCTGACGGCTGAGGAAATACGCCACCGAGGCGCCAATGACGCCACCCCCACAGATGACTACATCATACGCTTTCATTCATTATCCTCCAGAGCAGCGAACGGGATTGGATCTAACGGGAACCTTGGGCGGACCAGACCTTGGTCCTGACCGTAGCCTTCTTCCTTTAAACGGTCATAACAGTAATGGGCGCAGGTTTTCCCCTGACAATCGCCCATGGTGACGCGAGTGCGCATTTTCAGGGTCACGATATCGCGGCAACCTTGTGCAATGGCTTCATCAATGGCACGTCGTTTCACCTGTTCACAACGGCAGATCACCGTGTCTTCATCCGGCAGTGACAGCAATCCGGATTCCCGGTAGCCTGCGGTATCAAACGCCTGACGGAAACGGTAAAAACGCGTTAAATTGCGGCGCATGGCGTGGATCTGTTGCTCGGCTTCGGTGTGGCTCAGCTTGCCCTGTTCCGCAGCGATGGCCTGTGCGGAGATCCGGCCTTCCAGCATTGCGGCATCGGCACCGGCCAGCTTGGCACTGTCCCCGGCACAGAACACGCCGTCCACGCTGCTGCGTTGCCAGTCGTCCGTGGTCGGAATCGCGCCACTCATGTGGTCATATGCGATATCGAGTCCCATTAACTGAGCCAGTTGTGAGCGGGCCGAGAAGCCGTAGCCCACCCCGAGCGTGTCGACATTCTGGGTCACGGCTTTGGTGCGATCCGGTTCCCATTGATCGTTGTACGGCGCCATGGTGACTTCATTGAGCTGCTCCACCCCCGAAGCTTTCACCAGTCCCCAGCCATAATGCAGCGGGATCTTGTGCTGCTTGAGGTATAACATCATGGAGAGCCCATTGAGTGCCTGTTGTGGCCGGTTGAGTAAGCCTAAGGTTTCTTTGGCGATAGAAGAAAACTTCGCCGCTTCGCAGATGGCTTCAACCTGGCACCCGGCTTTATGCAGCTGGCAGGCAACCAGCACCAATAACGGCCCGGTTCCGGCGATCACGACTTTGTGCCCCGGTCTGACCAATCCGCTCTTCAGCTGAAGCTGGATGCCACCGAGTAACATGACCCCGGGTAATTGCCAGCCCGGAAAAGGCACACTGCGCTCCTGGCATCCGGTTGCCAGAATCAATTGGTCATATTCGATGGTGGAAAGTTGATGGTCATGGGTCAGCAACAGGCTGTTGTTGCCTAATGGCCCCAGCACGCGGGTTTGCGTTCTCAGATCAATGAACGAGCGATATTGCTGATAGTTCTGCTGGATCTTATCGATCGATTCTTGCAGTTTTTCATCCAGGTGCGGCATATCCAGGGTTTTGCGCCATGGGCCACGATAAATAACACCGCCGGCTTTCGGCGCTTCTTCAAGGACAGTGGTGTGAATACCGAACTTTGCCAGTTCCGTGGCGGCTGACATGCCCGCAGGGCCAGCCCCGACGATAACAACCTTCTTAGCCATGCTTCACCTCTTGCTCCAACACGTTGTTCCGACCGGTTTCGATGTTCATGTCGGGTTTGACAATCGTCTGACAGGCACGTTGTTTGTGTCGGCCGTCAATGTGGATCAGGCAACAGTGACAAACACCCATTCCGCAGTAAGCGCCGGACTCGGCGCCATAATCGTTTTTCATCAGTTGACGAATGTTTGAGGCCAGTAGCGCGCTTAATACACTTTCCCCTTCGACTGCCGGAATCGAGATGCCGTCGACCTGGATCGAAAACGGCTTGTCGAGTGCTTCAGTGATGTCTTGTGTTCTTTTAATCATTATCTTCCATACCAACTTGTGAAATTGACTGTGAAATCGGGTGCATACTAACACCACTAATTTTATAAGGTTATGACAAACGCATTTTTTTTAACAAAAATGCAAACCTGAATCTCATTTTGATAGTGGAATGTGATGAAGTTGCTATTTTCTTTGGTCAAATGAATGGGTTCGCGCGCAGTGAAACACGCCGGGTACGGAGAGCCTGCCAGCACAGGTTGGTGTTGGGTCAACCGCCTGGCAGGTCGATGTGGGTAAAAGATGATTATGCGTACGCGCCGACTTTATACGTCCCGGCTTCAAAGCCGAATGATTTGGCCAGCCGGTTCCAGGTATTCATCTGCGCGATGGCCAGGGTCAGGTTGGCAATCTCTTCCCGCGTGTAAAAGTGCAGCAGGTGTTCAAAAGATGCCTGTCGTGTCCCGCTGTTTTCCCGGATGTCAGTGACCGCTTCTGTCCAGGCCAGCAAAGCCTGCTCTTGCTCGGAGTAGAAACTAACGTCACGCCAGACGGCAACGGCGTACAGGCGTTGCGTGCTTTCTCCCGCCGCGACTGCTTCCTTGAAGTGCATATCGATACAATAGGCGCATTGATTGAGAACGGACGCATAGTAGCGGATCAGCTCCAGCTGGGCGTGGTTGGTACAGGTTAACCCATTGATGTAGTTCTCTGACTGCATCATGCAGGCCATCAGTTTTCCCGGGATCTGGTCAAATGAAATATTTGCCATGGTGTTTTCTCCTGTTGGTGAACATGCTCTGCATTGTATATTTCGCCGGATCTCAATAGAATCCACAAAATAACTCAATCAGTTTTGCGTAAATTGCAAAGGTGGCGCATGTTGAATTCGATCCGGGTGTTTCTCAAGGTGGTGGAAACCGGCAGCTTCAGCCAAGCGGCGGCGGTACTGAATATGGCGCCGTCATCAGTGGCGAGAAAAATCGATGCGCTGGAAAAAGAGCTCCATACCGCGTTGTTTGTGCGCAGTACGCGGGTTTTGCGACTGACGGAGAAAGGGGCTTTGTTTTTGGAAGGCGCAGGCCGGATCGTGGAAGAGGTTGATCACCTCCAGGCCGCGCTGCGCGACACCCCCGGCGAGCCGGAAGGGAAGCTGCGTATTTCCGTGTTCGAAAGCTTTGGCCGCTTGCACGTTTGCCCGCTGATCCCCGAATTTTTGAAGCGTTATCCCGGTATTTCTCTGGCGTTAGAGCTGGAAAATCAGGTGGTCGATCTCTACAGCGAGGATGTTGATGTGTCGATCCGGGTCGGCGTGCTGCCGGACTCACAACTCAAGGCCCGGCCGCTGCTGTCCAATCACACCCTGGTGTGCGCGACACCGGGTTATCTGGCGGCTCACGGCATTCCGGCGCATCCGGATGAACTGGCGTCGCATAATTGTCTGCTGCTCAATCGCGGGCGCCGTCAGTCATACTGGTACTTTGCCAATGGTCGCCAGCAGCGCAAAGTGCCGGTGTGCGGTAATGTCACCTCGAAAGGCGGAACACCGTTGTTGGCGGCGTTGCTCGGTGATTGCGGAATTGCCCAGCTATCGAGCTGGATGGTGGCGGATTACGTACGGCGCGGGGAGCTTGTGGTGTTGTTAGACGGCTGGGTGCCGAGCCTAAGTGAAAACACCAGCGGCCATGTATATGCGATGTATAAAGCCAGCGCCTATCCGAATCCGTTGATCCGCCTGTTCATTGACTTTCTGGTGGCGCGGACTCAAAACGCGGTGCTTTAGGCAAGCACCTGGCGCATTGCTGGTTCCAGGCGCTGGCGTGAACTGTCGGTCGGCGTTATTGCCGGGCCATTTCGAGCAGGGTTTCCATCTGGCTCGGGGTCTGGATCATCGTGTCGTTGCGCGATGCCCGCAGGTCGTGGGTAATGACGTGCAGGGGGAGGTTCGGGTCCTGGCGCATGGCCATGGCGGCAATGGTCTGGCCGGTACGTCCGACGCCGGCGCGACAATGAATGACGGGCAGCAGTTTGGTCGCATCATGTACGGCGCGGCTGCGGCGGGATTCATAAAAGGCGATTTTTTCGCGGGTGATGCTTTCAATCAGGGTCACCAGGTTCGCGGTTGCCGCCGGGCTGATGGTTTGATGATCCGGCCAGTTATGGACATGGACGACCGGGATCTCAATCGTGGCGTCGTAGCCGGCCACCGTGAGCTGGTAGCAATGGGCTTCGATACCGTCGCCGAGCGCTTCGGTATTGCGCGCATTTGATTGGGTTTGAATGCGGCCGAACGTCGCGGCCTGTGAAAAGTAATCCGGCAATTCATTGTTTTGCATATCGCTGAGACTGGCCAGCACCACAAGCACCGGGGTGCGGTTCTCCACCAGCATCTGGAAATGCGCTTCCAACTGGTGCGCAAACGGATACTGGGAAGCAATGGCGAGATGGCGCTGGTTAATGGCGATCCGGTTGGCATTTAGCCCATCCCGGACGCGGGTGTCGACGCAGTACCCAAGGTTGAAGCGGTCACGCTCCGGGTTAAACGTATAGCATCGCGCGCCGCCGCGAATCGCCATGAGTTGCAATGCCGCCTCGGTCAGATTGTTGCGGGTTGTGTTCATTCTCTACCGGTTTTGTCAGTTGTTACTTCGCCTAAAATACCGCATTTTCGGGGCCATTGGCATCCCGGTTGTCCCTGTGTTGTGCTCAGCGTTGAAAATAGAATCGGAAAATGACTGAAGGCACCACGACCGTGATGCCTTGTGCCGCGCGCTGAACCATTACGCGGGGGACGTACTGAACGCCATGGCGTTGCCGGATTCAGTGCAATGTTGCAACAGGAACGGGGTGAGACCGGCCATGCAGAGCGACGGAGCTTCATTGAGGACGTCATGCCCGGTGCCCGGCAGGTTGAAGAACTCTGCCTGAGGCACAGACTCACCTAATGCCAGGGTATGCGCCCGGGTACACAGATGATCCTGATCGCCACGCACCATCAGGGTCGGGGCGGTGATGTGGTGAATGGCCTCGCCGGGGTAGGCGGCGGTCTCTGTCCACAATGCGACCACGGCAGGTACCAGGCGATCAAAGTCCGGCTCAGGGTTCGTGGCTTCATATCGGGCGACGTTGTCCGGAAACAGGGCGCGCCATTTGCTTGCGGTCATCGCGGCGTACATCCCCAACACCGGATCGTCTTCTGCCAGTTGGTGGTGGGCGCCGATGGTGACCAGAGCCCGGATCCGCGAAGGCTGCGCCGCCGCCAGCCGGAGTGCGGTGATCCCGCCATCGCTAAAGCCAATGACGCTATAGTGCGTGATCCCGAGCTGATCCAGCACGGCTTCAACATCGGCCTGATACTGGCGATACGTCAGCGGCGCATTGCCAAGGGTCGACTTGCCGTGGCCGCGAAAATCAATCCCGATCAATTGAAACTGCTCAGGCAAGTGTTCCACGATGGCGTTGAAATCCATCATGTTACCGAGGCCGCCGTGCAAGAGCACCAAGGGCTCGCCTGTTGGGTTGCCGGCAATTTCGACGTAAATGTCCGCCGCATTGATCGGAAGGGATTGCCCCTGGGTGTGGGTAAAACTGGTCATAAGTGTCTCCTCAGCGCCCGCTTTCGCAGCGGGCACAGATTCAAATGATGTGTGATTAGTTCGGCAGCAGGTAGCGAATACGGTGCTGGTCAGGATCGGTGATCAGAAATGTCAGGCCAAATGGCATCTCGGTCGGCGATTGCGCGATATCAACGCCCTGAGCCGCCAGACGCTCGCAGGTGCCGAGGAGGGTATCGCGATCCCTCATCGGGAAGCAGAGCTCGCTGCGGGCCTGCGTGGATCCCGCACAGGGCGGCACGACTTTGTCCTGGTGCCACAGGCCGAGCATGGCGCCTTCATTGAGGGCGAAAAGAGCAAAGGTTTCTGTGGCTTCCAGTGGCGCTGCGCCGAGCAGTTGCTGATAGAACGCCAGGCTCTGTGTTAAATCGCGGACATATAAAATCGTGGTGTGAGGTGCTGTCATGATGTTCTCTCCTTGATGATTCGGGACGGAGAGAGCATACGTCGTCGGACTGTCAGTTTTTGTCAGGAGCCTTCGACCCCGTCAGTAACCGAGTTGGGCGGTCGGGATCCCGGATGCCTGCCGCCATTGCCGCAACAGCACTTTGCGTGGGTGCGGATAGCGCTCGGCCTGCGGGGCGAAGCGGGCAATACGATCGAGGCGAAAATGACGAAAATCCTCGCGCTGTTCACACCAGGCAACCAGAACGTAGCATTGCTGAAAGACGCCAATCAGCAGCGGCCAGACACAGCGCTGGCTCAGCTTGCCCTGACCATCCCGGTAGTCCAGGTCGATCTTCGCCTGGTGCCGGATCGCAGCTCTGAGAAGGGCCATGTCGAGCGGCAGATCGGTCATCGCCGGAAGCGGACCGACACGCATGATCTCATCATCGGGTTGCCAGGTATGCGATTGCGGCAACACGGCTGCAATTTTGGCGATGGCGTGCCGTGCACTGGCGCTGAACTCGCTGTCGGCCTGTTGGGCGATCCACTCTGCGCCCAGGCGCAGCACTTCCAGTTCATCTGGGGTAAACATCAACGGCGGCAGGGTAAAACCGGGTTTGAGCACATAACCCAGACCGGCTTCGCCGTCGATTTCCGCCCCCTGGCCCTGAAGCGTCGCGATGTCGCGATAAATGGTACGCACACTGACATTCAGCTCGCGGGCAAGGTAATCGCCGGTGACCGGATATTTGTGGCAGCGGAGCAGCTGGAGCAGATCGAACAGGCGTTGGCTTCTGGACATGATGTATCGGCGTTTGGATTGAAAAACCTGCGCATAGGTTACAGCATTCATGATTCACGGGCTATTCTCCTGTTTTTATGTCGCGCAATCGATTCTATATCCTGATCTCCACCGACTTCACACTTTTTATTTTAATGACAAGTCTGTTGTTAATTGTCACGCAAGCTGTGATCATCATCATGGACGTTACTTGGTTGTTACCGGTAACATCCGCATCAAGTTACCGGTAACATAATGATGATTGAAAAGCGTCACCCGCCGGTTGTTGTGAAACTCAAAAGGATACCCACCAAGATGAAAAAAATGACGAAAACGCTCATCGCTGTCACCCTCACTGGTCTGTTTGCATCCTCTGCGTTTGCAGCCGACTACAAACTGAAAATTCAGTCATCGGATCCGTCTGGCGATCTGAACTTCAAAGTGCAGCAGAAGTGGGCAGAGCGGGTCGAGAAAATGTCTGACGGCCGGATTGACATCGATCTGCTGCCGGTGGGCGCGGTGGTGAAACACACCGAAACGCTGGGTGCGATCAAAATGGGTATCCTCGATGGTCATGTAACGGCAACCGGTTATTTCTCCGGTAAAGATCCGGCATTCGGCCTGATTGGCAACATGGTTGGTGCCTGGTCCGATACCACGCAACTGTTGCAATACATGAACTACGGCGGCGGCAACGAGCTGATGACGGAACTGTATGCGCCGTATGGTGTGAAGTTTGTCGGCGCTTCTACGACCGGGGTGGAATCATTCATCTCGAAAGTGCCGCTGGACGGCGTGGCTGATCTGAAAGGCCTGAAACTGCGTGCGCCGGAAGGGCTGGTACAGCAGGTGTTTGCCGCTGCGGGTGCAACGCCGGTGAACCTGCCGGGCTCTGAAGTGTTCACCGGTCTGAGCAAAGGGGTGATCGACGCGGCGGACTACACCGTCTTTTCGACCAACCAGAAAGCGGGCATGAATGACATCGCCCAGCATCCGGTTCAGCCGGGTTTCCACTCCCTGCCGCTGATCGATATTTCAATCAGCCAGAAAAAGTGGGACAAGATGCCGGCTGACCTGCAAACCATCCTGACGACGTCAGTGCGTGATTTTTCTTACGACATGACGACGCAACTGAAGATTGCAGATCAGGCGGCGGTGACCGAGGCGAATCAGAATCCGGACATCACTATCCATAACTGGTCCGACGAAGAGCGTCGCAAGTTCCGTGAAATTGCCAAAACACAATGGAAAGTATTTGCCCAACGTTCGCCAAATGCCGAGAAAGTGTACAACTCGGTGACGAACTTCTTGGAAACCAACGGCCTGCTGTAAGTGTCCCGCTGTTAACGTGTTAATCGAGAGAGGGCAGTCCTGCCCTCTGTTTTTGGAATCCATACCATGAACGACCAAACCCCGCATTCGCCGGTTGAGCCGGAGGAGCAGCCGCGTAACCTGCTCGACAAACTGGTGCTGAAAATCGGCAACCTGCTCAGCCTGTTCTTCCTGATCACTGTGGCCATCTCATTTTACGAAGTGGTGATGCGCTACGTGTTTGATGCGCCGACCACCTGGGTGCATGAAACCGCGTCGTTTATCGGCGGCTCCCTGTTTGTGATCGGCGGCATTTACGCCTTTGCCAGCAATAAACACGTCCGTGTGGTGCTGATCTACGATGCGGTGTCCGGCCAAACGCGTAAATACCTCAACCTGATCCACCATCTGGTTGGTTTGGCCTTCGCGGGCATGATGGCCTACAGCGCATTCGTCATGGCTCAGGAAGCCTGGTTTACCCCGTGGGGCGAATTGCGGCTGGAAACCTCGGGCTCGGTGTTGAATGCACCGTATCCGGCGTTGCTCAAAGGACTGATTTTTATCACCTTCTGTATTCTCGTGATCCAATTTGTATTGCACCTGATTCAAGAAATTGCAGGGCTGGGGAAGCATAACGATGTTTGATTTGTCTTCAATGGGCATTGGCTGGGGCAGCCTGCTGATGCTGGTCATGATGATCGGTCTGTTGCTGACCGGCATGCAGCTGGCATTTGTCACCGGCTTTGTCGCGATTTTCTTTACCCTGGGTTGGTTCGGGGTTGATGCGCTGCCGCTGATTGCGAGCCGTACCTACAGCTTTGCTTCTGGTTACGTGTTCCTTGCGGTGCCGATGTTTGTCCTGATGGCGGCCTTGCTCGATCGCTCCGGGATTGCCCGCGACCTGTTCGATGCGATGAAGTCGGTCGGTCGGAAAGTGCGCGGCGGGGTTGCAGTGCAGACCCTGCTGGTGGCGGTGCTGTTGGCCTCGATGTCCGGGGTGATCGGCGGCGAAACCGTGCTGTTGGGGATTTTGGCGCTGCCACAGATGTTGCGTCTGGGCTATGACCGTAAACTGGCGATCGGCACCACCTGTGCCGGTGGTGCATTGGGGACCATGCTGCCGCCGAGTATCGTGTTGATTATCTACGGCATGACGGCCAGCGTATCGATTGGCGATCTGTTTAAAGCCTCGTTTGTGCCGGCTCTGCTGCTGGCGGCCAGCTACATCGGCTACGTGCTGATCCGCTGTAAGCTCAATCCGGCGCTGGCACCGCTCCCAAGTGACAGCCTGAACGGCGAGGCCGAACCTGCCGAAGAGATCAGCTATTTCAAGGCGCTGTTTTTCCCGCTGCTGTCAGTCGCTGTGGTGCTGGGCAGCATTTATACCGGCGTGGCGTCGGTGACGGAAGCCTCGGCGCTGGGTGTGGTCGGGATTATGATCAGTGCGCTGATCCGCAAAGAAATGTCCTGGAACATGCTCAAAGACAGTGCGGTCGCGACCATGCGGACCTGCGGCATGATCATGTGGATCGGTATCGGTGCCAGCGCGCTGGTGGGGGTCTACAACCTGATGGGCGGCATAGATTTTGTCGAAGAAACGATTCTGGCCCTGAGCGGCGGCAGCGCGTTTGTCACGCTGATGATCATGATGGTGATTTTGCTGGTGCTGGGGATGTTCCTCGACTGGGTCGGCGTTGCGCTGCTGACCATGCCGATCTTTGTGCCGATCATTACCAGCCTGGGTTATGACCCGGTCTGGTTTGGCGTGGTGTTCTGTCTGAACATGCAGGTCTCTTTCCTGTCACCGCCTTTTGGCCCGGCGGCATTCTATCTCAAGTCGGTGGCCCCGAAAGACATCAGTCTGGGTGAAATCTTTAGCTCACTGCTGCCATTTATCGCCTTGCAGGTCTTCGTGCTGAGCTTAGTGATTCTGTTCCCTCAACTGGCCATGTGGTGGCAGTAGCAGCAACACATTCGAACTTTCTTTTTTAATTTGACATCGGTGTCCCTGACTTGGTCAGGGACCGGGGGAAGTATTGTCCAATGAAACCAAAAAAAATTCTGGTCATGGGGGTTTCAGGCTGCGGCAAGAGCTTGATTGGAAGCAAGATTGCGGCGGCGTTGGGACTGACCTTTTTTGATGGCGACGATTATCATCCGCCGGAAAACGTCGCCAAGATGCGAGAGGGGATCCCGCTGACCGATGAGGATCGCTACGGCTGGTTGAAAACCTTAAATCAGCTGTTTGTCGAGCGGGACACCGCTGTGGTGGCGTGTTCGGCGCTAAAAGCGCATTACCGCGATATATTGCGTGAAAACAACCCGGAGCTGGTGATTGTTTACCTGCAAGGGGCGTTTGACACCATCTGGTCACGCCATCAACAGCGGGCCAATCATTATTTCAACGGCGAAGCCATGCTGCGCAGCCAGTTCGAGGCGTTGGAAGAGCCGGCGGCGGGTGAAGCGCTGTTTATTGATATCCGCCAGGATGTGGATGCTGTGGTCAGCGCGGCCCTGAGCGCAATTGAGGAGATAAGCCATGCATAATGCAGAGATTGCCATGATTGGCCTGGGCGTGATGGGCAAGAGCCTGGCGCTGAATCTGATCGATCACGGGTTTCAGGTGGCCGGTTTTGATCTCAACCCAGACCATGTGGCCCGTACCGAGCAGGGAGCCGCCGAACTGGCAGCCGCGCCGGGAAGAGGGCGCTTTGTGGCAGCGGTGAATCTGACTGAGCTACTGGCAAAGTTAGCGACGCCCCGGGTGATTGCGTTGAGCGTCCCGGCCGGGGCGATCGTTGATCAGGTGACCGATGAATTGCTGGCCGCCGGGTTGCAGCCGGAAGATATTGTGATTGATACCGGCAACAGCCTGTGGACCGACACTGAAGCCCGGGAACGTCGCTATCAGGGTAAGCTGCGTTTTTTCAGTACCGCGGTTTCCGGCGGTGAAGCCGGGGCCCGTCTCGGCCCGTCTCTGATGGCCAGCGGCGATGCGTCCGCCTGGCAGTATGTGAAACCGATGTGGCACGCGATTGCGGCGAAAGTCGATGCCGAGGGCATGCCGGTCGGGCCGTTCGATGATGGCGAAGCATGCGCGGCCTATCTTGGCCCGGCGGGGGCCGGTCATTATGTGAAAATGGTGCATAACGGCATCGAATATGCCGACATGCAGCTGATTTGCGAAGTGTATCATTACCTGTCTGAGGTGCTGGCGATGCCTGCGGCGGAAATCGGTCAGGTGTTTGCCCGCTGGAACCAAGGGGTGTTGAACAGCTACCTGATGGAAATCAGCGCTGATATTCTGCAAACCCGGGATCCGGAAACAGGCGCGCCGTTTGTAGAAGTGGTGCTGGATAAGGCCGGTCAGAAAGGCACCGGATTGTGGACGGCGGTCAACAGTTTGCAGGAAGGCAGTCCGGCACCAACCATTGCGCAGGCGGTGTTTGCTCGGGCGATGAGCAGCCAGAAATCGCAGCGGACCACCGCCGCGGCGCTGTTCAATACGCATGCCAGCCCGGTGAAAACGCAGGGCCAAGAGACAGTACTGGATCAAGAAGCCGTGTTGCGTGAGCTGCATGATGCGCTCTATTGTGCCAAGCTGGCGGTGTATGCGCAGGGCTTTGACCTGCTCAAAACCACCTCCGAGCGTCAGGGCTGGCAACTCGACTTCGCGGCGATTGCGAAGATCTGGCGCGCCGGGTGTATCATCCGGGCTATTTTCCTGCAGCAGGTGACCGCTGCGTATCAGCAAAACCCTGCGTTGGAAAACCTGTTGTTTGCCGAGCACTTCCGGACCGAGCTGGCCGAGAGAGCAACGGGCTGGCGCAGTGCGGTGGCCAACGCGGCCCTGCAAGGGGTGCCGATGCCGGGAATTGGTTCGGCCCAGAGCTACTTCGATGCGCTGCGCTGTGCGGTGCTGCCGGCGAATCTGTTGCAGGCGCAACGCGACTACTTTGGCTCGCACACCTATTCGCGGACGGATCAGCCGGAAGCGGACAAGTTCCATCTCACCTGGAGCACGACGCCTCGCGTGCAACAAGCCCAGTAAAGACAGCGCGCCCATCCGGGTGCGTTTTGTTTTTGGCCCAGTTAATTTGGTTTCTTTGATCCAGGTAACTTGCGCGCTATGCTAAAACCGGATAAAAATCAGGTACAATGTTACCAGTAACATCAAGACGATAGAGCATCATGGCGGTTAAGAAAAAACGTCCCACCTTACAAGATATTGCCGATCAGGTCGGCGTCACCAAGATGACGGTCAGCCGGTGCCTGCGCGACCCGTCTCAGGTCTCTGAAGCGTTGCAGGCAAAAATTGCTGCCGCAGTGGAAGTGCTGGGCTACATTCCCAACCGCGCGCCGGATATTCTCTCCAATGCCAAGAGTAATGCGATTGGGGTTCTGGTGCCTTCGCTGACCAACCAGGTGTTTGCTGAAGTGATCCGCGGCATTGAATCGGTCACGGCTCCGGCCGGGTATCAGACCATGCTGGCGCACTATGGCTACAGCCCGGAGCTGGAGGAGCAGAGCATTGCGTCGCTGCTGTCCTACAACGTGGATGCGATGATCCTATCGGAAAGTGTGCATACCGAGCGGGCGCGAAAAATGCTGCACACCGCAGCAATCCCCGTGATTGAGATTATGGATTCCGTCTCGCCGAGCATCGAGCAGGCGGTGGGCTTTGATAATCTGGCGGCCGGTCAGGCGATGACCGAAGCCATGCTGCAACGCGGTTGCCGGAAAATCGCCTATTTTGCCGCCCGGATGGATGAGCGGACGCGACTGAAAATGGCCGGCTATCGCCAGGCCATGGAAACGGCAGGGATTGCGCCATTGACCATTCAGACCGAAGAAGCCTCTTCTTTTACGCTGGGGGCGCGGCTGCTCGGTCAGATGCTGGCACAGCATCCGGATGTCGACGGGATCTTCTGTACCAATGATGATCTGGCCATTGGCGCCGTCTTTGAATGCCAGCGCCGGGGCATTGCAGTTCCTGGGAAGATTGCGATTGCCGGTTTCCACGGTCATGATATCAGTCAGACTATGCTGCCACGGTTAGCCACGGTGGTGACACCCCGGGAGCAAATCGGCAAGGTGGCTGCCGAGCAGTTGCTGGCGCGCTTGAAAGGGCAAACCGACTGGCCGGCCCGGATCGATTTGGGGTATCAGATTGAGCTGGGAGAAAGCCTTTAACCTGAATCGTTTATTGGAACGGGCGATTTGACAATGCCCGGACGCTGGCTCATCATGAACACTCTTTTCATTGACCGGTAAGACAAGGACCGTCCATGACGATTTCCGCGCACCACGCCGGGGTTCAGTTGCTGAACCAGGCGCAAGGCATGGCCAATTCGGCAGCCCGAAATATCCATGATGCCAGTCTGCCGGCGGCGCAATCTGCCAACTCTGGTGCATCGACCAACCCTGGCGCATCTGCCAACTCTGGTGCATCAAGCAACACTCGCGCACTGGCAAATCCCGCAATGTCTCAGACATCTGCTGCCGAACACAGCGCTTCAGGCCAACGTCCCGATCCGGTGAATGCCGCGGTGGATTTGCTTCAGGCCAAGCTGTATAACCAGGCCGGTGCCAATGTGCTCCAGCGGTCTAACGAGATGACCGGCACGCTGCTCAATACCAAGGTGTAGGCTGGGCCGTTCAGCCTGATTTCCTGCCACGCCGCTCTTTTATCGGCGATTCGCCTGCCACATATCACCCTGATCTGACGCTGAACTCTGCTGATCCCGGTCGTGCGTCCTCTCATGAGTCAGAATTGAGACACCCAACCCCCTGCTAGAGTTTGTACAACGGGGCGTAGGCTTTCTGTCTAACAACCCATACATAATAAAAATATAATTTGGCTAGGTAGGAGTGTTTCTGATGAATACTTCTGAGTGGGTGCTGTTGGCCGTCGTGCTGACCTCTGCGGTGTCATGCCGGGACAATACCGGTGTTGATGAAGTGACTGTTGATAATAGTGTGGTGGGCGAAGAGGCCGGGCCGGGAGCGGAAAGTCCGCCTGCGTCTGACCCTGAACCGGAGACACCACCGGCGGAGGAGACGCCGCCGGAGCCGCGGGTTGATATCGATGGGCTGCCGTTGCCAGCTGTCGCCGAAATACCCGATTATGAAGCCTATCTGATGGCGCAGCCGCGCTATTATACGGCGACTACCTCGCCGTTTGGTGATGTCCGCTCTCAGGACAACACGCCGTTCTCCAACCGGGTCACCAATGCCGGTGCCAATCTGGGCCGAATGCTGTTTTATGATGTCCGTTTGTCGGCGAATGATGCGGTCTCCTGCGCGTCTTGCCATCAGCAACAGCATGGGTTTACCGATCCGGCCAAACTGAGTACCGGGTTTGACGGTGGGAAAACCGGGCGCCATTCCATGAGCCTGACCAATGCCGCGTATTACAAATCCGGCAAGTTTTTCTGGGATGAACGCGCCGATACCCTGGAAGCGCAGGTGCTGATGCCAATCCAGGATCCGGTCGAAATGGGGATGAACCTGTTCGATCTGGAAGTCAAACTGGGGCTCACCAGTTTTTATCCGAAACTGTTTGAACAGGCCTTCGGCGATGAGGCGATCACCAGCGAACGCATCGCCCTGGCCATGGCCCAGTTTGTCCGGACGATGGTTTCCTACCAGTCGAAATTCGATCAGGCGTTTGCGGCCGGGGCGTGGAATGACCCGGACTTTGCCGCTGTCTTTACCGAGCAGGAGATGCTGGGCCATCAGCTATTCTCCGGGTTTCCCGTCGGTAACAGTGCCTCGCTGGGCTGCATTGAATGTCACCAGACTTCGGCGCATACCCTGGATCGCTCTCATGTGAATGGCCTGGATGCGGATAATAGTCAGGATGCGGGGGCCGGTGGCGGGTTCTTCAAATCACCCTCGCTGCGAAATGTCGAAGTCGGCGCACCCTATATGCATGACGGCCGCTTTGCGACCCTGATGGAGGTGGTGGAGTTCTATAACAGCGGTGTGCAGTCCCATCCCAATCTCAGTCCGGATTTACGCCAGGGGGGCCGTACCAACGGACCGCCGGTGAAAATGAATCTGACCCAGGAGGAGAAAGAGGCGCTAGTGGCTTTTCTCATGACTCTGACGGACGAAACCTTCCTGAGTAATCCGATTTTCAGCGATCCGTTTGCGCCGAAGGGCAATTAAGCGCTCAGGGCGGCGATCTAACTATGCCATAAAACACGGCCAGTAATCATGCTGGCCGTGTTGGGTTGGCTGGCTGGTCTGTCAGCCGCCCCAGCTTTTGCTGCCGCCGGAGGAAGAGCGGCTCCAGCTGGATTTGGCCGAGACGGTGGAGCCGAAGCCACCGCGCGAGATGGTGCGGCTGACCGTCGGTTTGGGCTTCATGTGGTCCTGCGAGACCCGAACCTTGGTTTTGCGGTAACTGCTGCGGCCATAGTCGTAGCCGTCTGCCGTGGTCCAGCGATCGTAGAAAATACTGCCGGGATAGTAAGACCGGAACATCGGCTGGGAATAATATCGGCGATCACTATCGATCAGGCGGCTGAACATAAACCCAGCCATGGCCGGCATAAACCAGTTATTATCATTCGGCGTCTCAATACAGGCATTGACTCCGAACTCAGCGCTACAGTCATATTCAGTGCGGTATTTGGGTGCGGTGCGGGCCGCTTCTTCCAGGGCGAACTGATACGCTGCCCGGCACTCCTGGCTGTAGTTGGGGTTATCATTGACGCAGTCAGTCAGGCTCTGATAAATCGTCGCATCTTTCTCGCTGTCACTACACCCGGATAACATGGCGCCGGCAAAGGCGACCGTGACCGGTGCGGCACGCCCCACACGCCAGTTTGTTTGCATGCCGAGCTTGCGCATGCTCGGCAAAACGACCTGTTTGCTTCGTTTCATGCCGATCTCCTAGTAGGTCATACAGGCAGCGTTGAGCAGCCCGACGGAAATCGATGTGGCGGCCATGACAATCCCGGCCGGGATTTCACCGGCTTCGATACGCTCAACAATACGCGGCATGAAGCCAAACCGCAGCAGATAGAAAGCAATCAACTGGGCGAACAAGGCGACAATCCCCCAGAGCGCGAAGTCCAGCAGGTTGACGGAGTTGCTGGCTGCCCCGGCAATCGCCAGGCAGTAGCCGATGATCGAACCGGACAGGCCGATGGCGGCCGCAATGTTCTGGCCTTCTTTGACCAATTTCCACTCATCATGCGGGGTGAAGCGGACGTAGACCACTTTGAACAGCATGAGAAAGGCCAGAGACAGGGTAAAATACAGTAAAAAGGCGCCAAGGCCGGCCAAAGATTGCGTGAGTGTTTCCATGTGACTTCCTAGTTGAGTTGTCTTGGCGATTTAGCCAATCAGTTTAAAATCGGTCGGGGTCAGATTCATGCCGGTGCTGAGCACCAGTGCTCTTTCCGCCCGGTGATGAATAATTTTCTCTTCACCGGCCACAAACAGGGACTCGAAGATATCGTTGCCGATGCTGCGGTCGTAGATCATGACGAACTGGTCGGTCTCGGTGATGGTGCCGTTTTCCTGCCAGGTTTTTTCGGTCATGACCACGGGGCGGGTGTTCTCCCACACTTTATCAAAGGTGTGGCCTTCCAGTTCCCAGTGCGGCTGAACCAACTGGTCATTGAGCAGATGCTCCCAGGCGGTGTCGGTATCGATTGGTTTGCTGTCGTAGAAGTAATAGAGCTTGACCTCGCTGACGTCACTGTCGCCGGTGCCATGGGTGAGGACCTGGACAAAGCCGTCATCGTCGGTGTAGTAGCGCAGCAGGCGGGTTTGCTCATCCAGGAGCACTTCCCCGACGGCTTTGATCAGTTGGGTGCGCGCCGCGCCTTCGATAATCAAATCGGGCTCGATCAGGCGCAGTTTCAAGTCATCCAGTTCGAAGGCGCCGCCCAGCCGGAGTCCGAGGATTTCCGGGGCATCCGGTTGTTGGGGTTCGACATTTTTCTTTTTAAACCAATTAAACATATATGCTCCTCAGCGCGATGGCACCGCTGGTTTTCCGGGTGAAATATGGAAAGTCGAAAGGGCTACCATTGAAAATCAGTGATGCGCTCATCTGAGATATAAAACAGTTTACAGCCGGGCTGAACCGCTTTGTTCAGCGCCGGGTTGAGTTCCACACCCTGGCCGCAGTCAATCCCGATCAGCGTGGCATCGTAGCGTTGCTTAAAGGTGCTGAACAGGGCGTCGATGGTGGTGGCTTCGGCATCTTGCGGGTAATGCACGGAATACTGTGTCATCCCCTGGGTGGTGCTGAGTAGTTCGTGGTGCAGCTCGCTTGAGCCCGGATCAACGGCAGCTTTGGCCAGCATTTCCACGGCAACCGACGGAATGCACTCGGCATTCGGACAATGTTGCTTGAGCAACAGGCCGAGGCCTTCATCTTTGAAGTAGGCCAGCAAATGGGCTTGCGGGTTTTTACTGGCGCAGAACAGTGCCGCTGAGAGCGTGATGTCATCTTCCGGGTTGTCGATCAAGATGCAGCTGGCTTCTTCCACCGAGGCTCTGGCCATGCCTTCCTGATCGGTAAAGCTGCCCACCCGGACAAACTCGATTTCGCCCGGCAGCGGATTTTCAATCTCAGGGCGCACACACAGGACGATTGGGCGGCGGCCGCTTTCTTCATGTTGCAACATTTTGATCAGATGCAGGGTGCGTTGCTCATTCCAGCCCAGCACTAAAATATGGTTTTTCACGTTAACGCTCCGTTTTCCCTGCAAACCGCTTTTCCAGTATTGAAGAAACAAGCTGGCGACCCGGCCAACCCCGACGGCAAAAACGCCGAGGCCGCCGGGGATCACCAGCAAGGACACAATCCATTTCCCGGCCGAGGTGGCCGGCGACATATCGCCGTAACCAACGGTTGAGGCCGTCACGAACAGGTAATAGATGTAGTTGGTGAACGAGTCGGTCATTGCATGCTCGCCCGCCAGTTTGAGCAGCAGCCAGCTCAGCACGACATATCCCAGCAGGATCAGCAACAGGTTCTTGCTGTTGAGAGCCGAGAGGTTTTTCACCGCCCACTGGCGAAATAAGATCCATAAAGACACGGCGGAATCTCCCGGTTAACAAGTGCGAGGGGCTGGTGGTGCGTCAAGAGGCGCGGGCATGCAACGAACATTCACGTCTGTTTATCCGTTGGTCTTTCCGAGAATGCGGGATAGCTCATCCTGGGCAGAAGCTTTTGGAGCGGATCCGATCCCGGCTTCAGCCAGTTTTTTATCCAGGCTGCTGCCGGACTGGGCTTCGGCCATTTCAGCAGCGGCTTCGAGTTGCGCGGATTTTTCTGCCTGGCGCTGTTTGATGCGCTCCAGGGATTCAACCGCGGTATGCATTTTGGCATTGGCACCCACATTGGTGGCCGACACGGCAGATTGAGCTTTCTGAACCGCTTCGTTGGCCTTGACGACATCAACTTGCTGCTCCAACTGACGCAGTTTATCTTTTGCCTGCGCGATGTTGGTTCGCATGCTCTGCTCGGAGGCGATAAACTGATCCAGGTAGCTTTGCTCAGTCTGTTGCTCGTTTCTCAGGTCGGCAACCTTCTGAGCACATTCCAGCGCCAGATCCTGTTGGCCCTTTTCCATGGCAGCGCGAGCATGGCCTTCATATTCACCGATGCCGTTATCCAGCGCTTCGACTTTCTGTTGGGTCAGCTTGCGTTTGGCGACGATCCCGACCAGGGCTTCATCCGAGCGGCGCAGTTCCTGCTTCGCTTCGCGGATCTCCTGATCCAGGATCCGCAGGGCCTGGTTGTCAGCGATGCTCTCAGCCGCTTCGTTGGCACCACCCTTGATGGCGGTAAACAGTTTTTTCCATACACTCATGAGGCACGCTCCATCAGATATTCCTGGTACAGGTCAATAAAGGCTTCGACATTGCGGAACAGCGTCGCGACTTCAATCAGGATACTTTCCTGCTTGGACTGGGAAGACAGCGAGCCGAAAGCGACGTAGTAGCTGTCGCCGTCAATTTCATTGATCCCGATGGTCGAGAGCGGGAACATTTTGTGGGTGCGTAAAACGTGCTCGTTGAGCGCGGCGACGTCCCGAACCTGCTGTTGAGGGAATAGCAGCACCTCAACCAGGATTTGCTCACCCGCCACCGCCAGGTAGGCTTCAATGTTATCTTCATTTTGGATCACAATGGCTTGTTCGTGTTGACGAACCAGCCAGCCTTCATGTCCTGAAAGGACGGGGAGAAGCTCAGAGAGTTGCCATGTCATATTGGTTTCCTACCTTAGTGACTCAATGTCTGTCTTAGATGAAAAACAGGGTTCATATTATGAAACCTGCTTGCGAAATTTCTATAGCGTGACAAGGATTTGTTGCTGTTTTGTGAGGTGATGTCGCGTCTATGATGGTACTGACTGTAATTGGGCGGCGGAGTTCCCTGCTGGCTGGGGACAAGCGTAATTTTTCTGCCACGGGCTTGGATCAGGCCAGGGGCCAGCAATACGGCGTTTGTCTCGGTTGGTACAGCAAGCATACCCGGTTCGATTGGCGACAAATTCAACAAAGTCGGGGCAGTTGGAGCCGGTGTAAAGCCGCCTGGATGAAATCGTCCCTGACGGGGTCGGTGATGGCCTGATTCCAGGTCATGCAAATATCCCAGCTGGCGAAGGCACCATGTAACGGCGCGTAGTCGATCCGGTCGTCGGCCACATGGAGGGCACTTCGGGGTAAGATTGAATATCCCAGACCGGCGGAGACCAGCGCAATAATCGTCTGAATGTCCTGATACTCTTTATGCAGGGTACAGGGCGTCTGCTGTAGAAACAGCTCAACTTGCCGGGTAATGCCCGGGCAGTGTTCATCGGTGAGTTGGAGAAGCGTCAACTCGCTGAGATGATTTTCTGCATTGTGGCGTGCTGCATGTTTTGGTTTGATTAACACCAATTGATCGGTAGTGATGGGGTGATAGGAGAGCTTTTGGGTATTGTCCGGGACCCGGGTAAACCCGACTTGCAGCTCCCCGGATTCGAGCAATAGAAATTGCTGCCTGGAGGCAATGTCGCGCAACGAAATTTTCGTCTGGGGACGGTGCGCCTGGTAATGTTTGATTAAATCAGGGACCAGGCGATACGTCGAAATACCAAAACCGATGGCTATTTTTCCGGTCATCCCCTGTGCAATTTCTGCGGCCCGCTCCTCGAGGTTTTCCAGTTTCCGGACAATTTCTTCGGCGAGGGGAAATAAATACGTCCCGGACTGGCTTAATTGGGTGCCGGTTTGATGTCGGATAAATAACGCCGCGCCAACGGTCTGTTCCAGGGTCTTAATTTTCTTGGTCAGCGCCGGCTGGGTAATATGAAGTTCATGGGCCGATTTGGTATAGCTTTTCGATTTGGCCAGAGAAACAAACGCCCTTAAATATCCGCTTTCTAAGTTCATAACGTCCGGTTATCTAGCCATGATGAAATGTCATTATAAAAGACATGTACCCCATGGTCTAATCGCAATCCTAATCAATGCCAGAGTGGGGATACGGATGAAATTTGCTGCAGTGATGTTTGATATGGATGGGGTGGTGATTGACTCGAGCCGGGTGGTGGAAGCGTCATGGTCTTCGGTGGCGGTAGAATATGGGATATATCTGAGCCGGGAAGAGATGAAACATCAGATCCACGGCAGGCCCGGCATGGATGTCCTGAACCAAATCTTTGGTCATCTGCCGGATGCGGAGCTCATGACAATCCAAAAGAAGCTGGAACAGTTTGAAGAACGTGCCGAATATCCCCTGATCCCCGGTGTTCAGCCGGTCCTGGCTAAGTTGAAGGCGTCCGGGATCCCGGTGGCCCTGGTGACCAGCAGTTGGGAGGAGAAAGTCAATGCGGTACTTCAGTCACATGATTTGTCGGCTTACTTTTCGGTGATCGTCACCCGGGATGATGTGGTGCACGGCAAGCCGGCGCCGGATTGCTACCAGCTAGCTGCGCGTTTGCTGGATGTTGATGTCGCACGCTGCCTGATCTTTGAAGATTCGGAAATGGGGATTCAATCGGCCGTGGACAGCGGCGCTGCCTGCCTGTCGATTGGCCGGGTGGGCAGCCCACAGACCAATCTTGAAATTGCGGGCTTCGCCGACTTTGCCCAAGTCGGTGAACAGTATACCGAGCTATTTGCCTGATCCTGTTGTCGCCCGCCGCTTGACCTGGGTCTCTGAATGGCCTTTGCATGAATGGGCTTTGTATGAATGGCTTCTGCAGAGCGGCATGCGGATTACCGTGACGTCGCCTCAATGATCGTCAGATCCGCCGGTAAGGTTTGCTGGAAGGCTTCGGCCTGGCGGCGGATCCAATCGCAAAAGGCGATCACTTTTTTGCGCCGGAAGTACCCTTGCGGCGCGCACAGGTAGTAGCGGAACGTAGGTTTGACGGCGACGCGATCAATGCGAACCAGCTTACCTTCTGCCAGGTAGCGCTGGGCCAGGGTATGGCGGGCTAAGGCGACCCCTTGCACCGACAACGCCCCTTCCAGGACATAGTTGGCCCCGTCGTAGGCCAGCGCCGTTGTGCCGCCTTTGGCCCCAACCAGCGACAGCCAGCGCTGCCAGTTCATGTCCGGCCAGATATCGCCGATCAGATGAACCCGTTGCAGATCTTCGATGGAGTGGATCTGATGCTGTTCCTGATAAAGCGGATGACACACCGGATAGAGCAAATCATCCATCAGCCACTGACTGGTCAGGTCGCTGTAGCGGCCTTCCCCGTAGCGAATGCAGAGATCGATGGAAGACTGGGCAAAGGTTTGCAGCTGGGTTTTCGATTCGACCAACACGGAGAGATCCGGGTGCTCGTCGCGAAAGGTGTTCATCCGGGGCACCAGCCAGTGCTGGGAGAACGAGGGCAGGGTGGATAAGGACAACCGCTGCGGCTCCGGATCATGATTGAGCAACCACAGCCCGTTCTGAATGGCCGTGAAGCCCTGCTGGGTGTGCTCAAACAGCATCTGGCCCTCAGGCGTCAGGACGATTTTGCGATGCTGGCGGTAGAACAAAGGGGTTTCCAGCCACTCTTCCAGGAGCCGGATTTGCTGGCTGATCGCCGCTGCGGTGACAAACAGGTGATCGGCTGCGGCCTTGAAGCTGCCGAGCTGGGCTGCCTGATGAAAATAATACAGTCCTTGCAGCGGCGGCATGCGTTTGTGTGCTTCCGTAGCGTTTGACATAAGCTTTCCTTAACTGAGTGCCAGGATTGATCGTTTGAGCAAACTGCGGTGGTGAACCAAGATAAGCCCATAGATTACACGATAGTAGGGCTTAAATATGCGTATGACAACGTTTGAACCAGTCTTCCCAACAGTACAGCAAGTGGTGGCTTCAGTTAAGCGTGGGTTTTCTTTATATCGAAACTGGCGACAGCAACGGCGCCGGGCGTATTACCTGAGTGATCTCCCGGCGCATCTTCGGGAAGATATCGGGCTGGATCGCCTGATGGAAATGCCTCCCGCTTCGGTGACAGGGCAACAACACAGCTATGCGGACAAGGCGAAACAGTAATAAAGCTGCTGGCGGATGTCGGAAGGCCTGCCCGCCCGCGATACAGGCATAAAAAAACCGGTCATGATGACCGGTTTTTGTGTGTTTGCTGAGGGCTTATGCCAGCAGCTCCTGGGCAGTGCTCACCACGTTTTCCGTGGTGAAACCGAACATCTCAAACAGCTGACCGGCCGGTGCAGATTCACCGAAAGTGGTCATGCCGATGATGCGGCCGTCAAAGCCGACGTACTTGTACCAGAAGTCGGCGATGCCGGCTTCAATCGCAATCCGCGCTGTAACATCAGATGGCAGCACAGACTCACGGTAAGCCGCATCTTGCTTGTCGAACGCATCGGTCGATGGCATCGAGACCACGCGAACCTGCTTGCCTTCAGCCGTCAGCTTATCGGCAGCTTTCACCGCCAGCTCAACTTCAGAGCCGGTGGCGATCAGGATCAGCTCAGGTTTGCCGTCGCTGTCTTTCAGGATGTACCCCCCCTTGGCAATGTCAGCCACCTGCGCTTCGCTGCGTGCTTGCTGAGCCAGGTTCTGGCGCGAGAAGATTAGCGCGGTCGGCGCGTCTTTGCGCTCAATCGCCAGTTTCCACGCCACAGCAGATTCAACCTGATCACAAGGACGCCAGGTGCTCATGTTCGGAGTCAGGCGCAGTGACGCGATTTGCTCAACCGGCTGGTGGGTCGGGCCGTCTTCGCCCAGACCGATCGAGTCGTGGGTGTAAACCTGGATGTTCTGCACTTTCATCAGCGCAGCCATGCGCATGGCGTTACGGGCGTATTCCATGAACATCAGGAAGGTTGCGCCGTACGGTACGAAACCGCCGTGCAGGGCGATACCGTTGATGATCGCGGTCATGCCGAACTCACGCACACCGTAGTGGATGTAGTTCCCAGACGCGTCATCGGCAGTCAGGGATTTCGAGCCAGACCACATGGTCAGGTTCGATGGCGCCAGGTCAGCCGAGCCGCCCATGAATTCAGGCAACAGTTTGCCGAACGCTTCCAGCGCGTTTTGGGACGCTTTACGTGAGGCGATGTTGGCCGGGTTGGCTTGCAGATCAGCGATGATTTGGCTTGCCTGCGCTTCCCACTCTGCCGGCAGTTCGCCGTTCATGCGACGTTTGAACTCAGCCGCCAGCTCAGGATATGCCGCCGCGTAGGCTGCAAACTTCTCGTCCCAGGCTGCTTCTTTGGCAGCACCGGCATCTTTGGCATCCCATGCTGTCGCAATGTCAGCCGGGATTTCAAACGGACCGTGGTTCCAGCCCAGGAATTCACGGGCTGCAGCGATTTCGTCGTGGCCCAGTGGTGCGCCGTGACAGTCGTGCGAGCCGGCTTTGTTTGGTGAGCCGAAGCCGATGATGGTTTTGGTGCAGATCAGGGTTGGTTTGCCGCTTTCCGCTTTCGCTGCTTCAATCGCTGCGTTGATCGCTTCCGGATCGTGGCCGTCAACCGCCGGGATCACGTGCCAGCCGTAAGACTCAAAACGCTTGGCAGTATCGTCGGTGAACCAGCCTTCCACTTCACCGTCGATTGAGATGCCGTTGTCATCCCAAAACGCGATCAGTTTGCCCAGGCCCAGGGTACCGGCCAGGGAGCAGGCTTCGTGCGAGATCCCTTCCATCAGACAGCCGTCGCCCATGAACACGTAAGTGAAGTGATCGACGATGTCGTGGCCGTCCTGGTTGAACTGCGCAGCCATGGCTTTTTCAGCAATCGCCATACCCACGGCATTGGTGATGCCCTGGCCCAGCGGGCCCGTCGTGGTTTCGATGCCCGGCGCGTAACCGTACTCCGGGTGGCCCGGGGTTTTCGAGTGCAGCTGACGGAAGTTCTTCAGCTCTTCGATTGGCAGCGCATAGCCGGTCAGGTGCAGCAGCGAGTAGATCAGCATTGAGCCGTGGCCGTTAGACAGCACGAAGCGGTCACGGTCAGCCCAGCTCGGGTTCTGTGGGTTGTGGTTCATGTGGCTGCGCCACAGGACTTCGGCGATGTCAGCCATGCCCATCGGGGCACCCGGGTGACCGGAGTTGGCTTGTTGTACACCGTCCATACTCAGGGCACGGATTGCATTTGCAAGATCTTTGCGAGAAACAGCTTGTTGTTCCATGTTGGTTTCCACTGTTGATTTTGTTGGATTCGGAAAAGGAAGAAAGCGGCTGGACGGCCGCTTTCTGAATTCATGATGTTGCTTACAGGCGCTCAGCGATCATCGCTTCCAGCTTGCCCTGGTCAACGGCGAAGTTGCGGATGCCTTCAGCCAGTTTCTCAACGGCCATCGCGTCCAGGTTGTGCTCCCACAGGAATTCTGCGTGGCCCATTGCAGCCGGACGCTCTTTCTTTTCAACGTCAGCGAACAGTTTCTGAACAACTTCGCCTTCAGCTTCGCTCAGCTCTTGCAGCAGCTGTGGGCTGATGGTCAGGCGGTCACAACCGGCCAGTTCCAGGATTTCACCGGTGTTACGGAAGCTCGCACCCATGACCACAGTGTTGTAGCCGTGTGCTTTGTAGTAGTTGTAGATGCTGGTGACAGACAGAACACCTGGATCTTCAGACGCTTCGAAGTCACGGCCTTCTTTGGCTTTGTACCAGTCCATGATGCGGCCAACGAATGGCGAGATCAGGTAAACACCGGCTTCGGCACAGGCACGCGCCTGAGCAAATGAGAACAGCAGCGTCAGGTTACAGTTGATGCCTTCTTTCTCCAGCACTTCGGCAGCGCGGATACCTTCCCAGGTTGAAGCCAGCTTGATCAGGATACGGTCATTGGTGATCCCGGCATCGTTGTACATTTTCACCAGGTGACGAGCTTTGGCGATGCTGCCTTCGGTGTCGTAAGACAGGCGCGCGTCAACTTCTGTTGAGATACGGCCAGGAACCACTTTCAGGATTTCTTTACCGATGTTCACGGCCAGCATGTCGCAGGTGTCTGCGATTTGCTGTGTTTTGTCATCGCTTTGTGCTTTTGCGTACTCAATCGCCTGATCGATCAGCGGAGCATATTCTTCAATCTGAGCGGCTTTCAGGATCAAAGATGGGTTGGTCGTCGCATCTTCCGGTTGATACTTACTAATCGCTTCGATGTCGCCGGTGTCAGCAACAACAGTGGTTAGCGCGCGCAGTTGTTCCAGTTTCGTGCTCATATCTCTCGACCTTCAACGTGTTAGGGGCTTGTCTGATGCTAGCTAAAAGTGTAGCCAGAAAAGGTAGTTTTACCTGTTGGCGAGCCAAATGTTTAATCCGCATCACGCTCGATGTGAACATATGGATCACCAGAGAACAATTGATGTGATGATAATTAGCTTTTTACTGAAAGTTGTCAATCAATATGACAACTAAATCGTGCTTTGATCCCATTTTACCTGGCTTGTTGGTCATCTTTATACCCGCCGTACAAGTGGGAATCTTTCGATTTGTGATGGGTGTATGTGATATGGGTGAGCAAATGATCAAGGTTGAGATCATTTGCTCTGTGTTTTGGGGTGTTCTTTGTTGAAAATTGGGTGGGATTTTGAGCAATGAGACGGACGGTGTTGCCCGGGTTTATATGCCAAGATGTTTGCTGACGGCCAGTTTGACGATCAAGGCCAGCCAGCCCAGCGCGCCGGCGAAGCTCAGCCAGCGCAGTCCGATATGTCGGGCTTTGAGGGCAAAGGCACCACACAAGATGTAGGCGACCACGGCCAGCAACTTGACCGAGAGCCAGGGCGCGGCCGCGGTAAACGGGACAAAGCCGGTCAGGCCGATCAGCGCCATCCCGCTGGTCAGCAACAAGGTGTCGTTAACGTGCGGGGCAATTTTCAAGACCGGATTGGCAGCCAGCGGTGACCGGCGGCAGATTAAGGTGAAGCGAAACAGGAAGAGGCTGATACTGAGCAGGACAGTGAGGACGTGGAAGGTTTTCAGGGTCAGATACATAAATACAGGTTCCCGGTAAACAGCCCGGGCCGACGGCGTGTCGACCCGGGCGGAGGTTATATAGAGGCAGTGACGTTCCACCCCAGTTCATAAGTCAGTTGAATGAGCAGTTGCGGCAGGCTGCCCATCACCGCGATACCCAGGATGATCCCGCCGGAGGCCAGGGTCATTTGGATGGTCGCCTGAACAGATGTGCTCATGATGACAGGGCCTCCGTTTCTTTGCCGGTGCCTCGCTTGATGGCGCTCATGACCAGCTTGAAAAGGAACAGACCGAGGAAGATCCCGCCGGCACCGAACAGCATATCTCCGGGCATCCGCAGCCAGATCAGGGTCTCAACCAGCGGGCTGTGCATCACTTCTGGCGAGCGGGCGAACCAGTAGCCATGGTCGATGACCGCGAAGAACTGAACCAGGCCGACCGGCAACAGCGACATCAGCAGCATTGCAGCCAAGCCAATGTTGAGCGACCAGAATGCCCACTTGAGCCACTTGTCATCCCAGCCTTTGGCTTCCCCGGCGAGGCCCCGCAGGCAGAACAGCATCAATCCAATGCCCAGCATACCGTAAACGCCCATGAATGCACCGTGACCGTGGGTTGCTGTGGTGTTCAGGCCCTGGATAAAGTACAGCGAGACCGGTGGGTTGATCAGGAAGCCAAGGACACCGGCCCCGAACAGGTTCCAGAATGCGGTCGCGACGAAGAACATAATGGCCCATTTATAGCGACGCATCCACTCGGTGGCATTACGCATCCGGTAGCTTTCTACGGCTTCGAATCCAATCAGTGCCAGCGGCACCACTTCAAGCGCTGAGAAAATCGCGCCCCAGGCAATTACAGGGGTTGGCGTCCCGGTGAAGTACAGGTGGTGCAGGGTTCCGATCAGACCGCCGGTCAGAAAGACCACGGTGGCAAACAGCACGGCGCTGTTGGCGGTGGCGGCGCGAACCAGGCCGAGGCGGACAAACATCAGGGCAATGACGGACGTCGCAAAGGTTTCAAAGAAGCCTTCAACCCACAGGTGAACCACCCACCAGCGCCAGTATTCGGCAATCGCCAGGTTGGTGTGTTTGCCCTGGAACAGACCGGCACCATAGAACAGGCCAATCGCGACACAAGAGGCATACAGCACCCAGATCACCGCGCGCATGTCGCCTTGCTGTGACAGGGCCGGGCGAATGGAACGGGTGACCAGCGCCAGCCAGATCAGCAGACCAACCAGCAGCAATACCTGCCAAATCCGGCCCAAATCGATGTATTCCTGACCCTGATGGCCAATCAGATAGCTGGTATCGAGATCGAAGTATTGTTGGACCGCCAGCCATTCACCGGCCATGGAGCCGAGGACAACCACAACCAGGGCTACCCACAGCACATTGACGCCCTGGCGCTGGAATTTCGGTTCATGGCCGGACAGCGCCGGGGCGATGTAGAGGCCGGTCCCGAGCCAGGCGGTCGCAATCCAGAACACTGCCAGTTGGGTATGCCAGGTGCGGGTGACGGAATAAGGCAGAATTTCAGACAGCGGGATGCCGTAGAAGTCCTGGCCTTCAACACCGTAGTGGGCGGTGATGCCGCCGAGGAACACTTGCAGTAGGAACAGGCCGACTGCGGTCAGGAAGTATTTACCAACCGCTTTTTGCGACGGTGTTGGTTTGCTGTCAAACAGGGGATCTTCGCTGGGCGGTGTCGGCAGTGGTTCATGTTTCAGCGCTGCGTGATACCAGGCCAACGCACCGACGCCGGCGATCAGCACGACCACACTCAGGATCGACCAGACAACGTTGTTGGAAGTCGGAGTATTGCCCAACACCGGATCATAAGGCCAGTTGTTGGTGTAGGTGTAATCTTGATCGACACGCTCCGTTCCGGCAGCCCAGGCACTCCAGAAGAAGAAAGCGGTCAGTTGCTGGCGGCGCTCAGCGGTCGAGACGGTGCCTTCTTTCATGGCGTAATCTTTCCGCAGGGGCTGCCAGGCCGGATCGTCACCAAACAGGCCGATGTAGTGCTGCTGCACTTGTGCGATGGCATCGGAACGACGTTCAGAAAGGGTGATGATGCCGGTGTTCGGATTGTAGTTATTCGGGCGGATGTCTTCCCGCAGTGCCTGCTCCAGACCAGCTTGCTGGCTGCCGGAGAGCTGCGCAAAGGGTTGACCGAAAGTTTCCTGCGCCGCTATTTCCAGCCAGTTGTCGGCTTCGCGGTGCAGCCAGTCAGCCGTCCAGTCCGGGGCGATATAGGAGCCGTGGCCCCAAATCGAGCCCAGCTGATGGCCGCCCATCGAACGCCAGACCAGCTGGCCCTGTTGAATGTCTGCCTTGGTGTAGATCACCTCTCCTTGGGTGCTGACGACCTGGGTTGGAATTGGGGGCGCTTCCCGGTAAATATCGCTGCCGATGCTGAGCAGAACCGTGAAGGAGGCTATGCAGACGATCAGTAGCGAGATAATCGATAGTTTTTGTTTCGTCATCTCTGAGTTCTCTTTTTGAATGGATCGTGAACTCATATAAACAAAGAATGTGCCAGTTTTTATTTTATTGATTTTAAAGGGGTTTATTTTTGTATTGATGTCGAAATGACATTCTTTGATATTTGTCAATTTCACACCAGATTGTCTAATTGACACTTTCATCACGGACTTCTAAGCTGGGAACCGGCTCAACAATGAATGGAGTTCAACGTATGGTGCTGCCGCCCCGGGATTTCACCCACATCGCTTTAGACCTGACCACCAGTATTTCGACCCAGGATCGGTTTCACCGCCTGCTCAGGACCATTCGCCAGACGTTGAACTGTGATGCGTCGGCCCTGCTGGCGTTCCGTGGCCAGCAGTTTATCCCGCTGGCGATCGATGGCCTGTTGCCCGATGTACTCGGACGGCGGTTTGACTTGGCCGCGCATCCGCGCCTGGAAGCCATTGCCCGGGCGGGCGATGTGGTGCGGTTTCCGGCCGACAGTGATTTGCCCGATCCGTTTGACGGCCTGATCCCGAACCAGGATGAGGATTTGAAGGTTCACGCCTGTATCGGCCTGCCGTTGATGGCGGATGATCATCTGATTGGGGCGCTGACCATTGACAGTTTCGATACCCGGGCGTTTCTGGAATTCAGCGATCAGGACCTGCGGACACTGAGCGCGCTGGCGGCGGTGTCGCTGAGTAATGCGCTGATGATGGAACAACTGGAGAAAGAGGCGGCGGGCAGTCCGACGCCGCAGCCGCTGGGCAACCTGGGCGACACCGATCATCAGGAGATGATTGGCCAGTCGGCCCCGATGGCGGCCTTGAAAAACGAAATGGATGTCGTGGCCAGCTCTGATCTTAACGTGTTGATCCTGGGGGAAACCGGGGTGGGCAAAGAACTGGTGGCCAAGGGGATCCATCGCCAGTCCGATCGCGCTGCAAAGCCGTTGGTGTATCTCAACTGCGCCGCGTTGCCGGAGTCGGTGGCGGAAAGTGAACTGTTTGGTCATGTGAAAGGGGCGTTTACCGGGGCCATCAGCAACCGGAGCGGCAAGTTTGAAATGGCCAACGAGGGAACCTTATTCCTCGATGAAATCGGCGAGTTGCCATTGGCCTTGCAAGCCAAGTTGCTGCGGGTGATCCAGTATGGTGATTTACAGCGGATCGGCGATGATCGCAGCCTGAAAGTGAATGTTCGCATCATTGCTGCAACGAATAAAGACTTGAAGCAAGAAGTGGTGGAAGGCCGTTTCCGGGCCGATTTGTACCATCGTCTCAGTGTATTCCCGCTGCATGTGGTCCCGCTGCGCGAGCGGGGCGATGATATTGCGCTGCTGGCCGGATTTTTTCTCGAAAAGTGCCGGGTGAAGCTGGGCGTGAGAAGCTTGCGACTCAGCCCGGCGGGATTGGCACGTTTGAGCCAATATCACTGGCCGGGGAATGTCCGCGAGCTGGAGCATGCGATCCACCGGGCGGCGATTCTGGCCCGGGCGGCGTATGGTACTGATGCGCCACAGATTTTACCGCAGCATTTTAATTTTTCTGCTGCGGCAAGTGAGCATGGGGCGGCTGAAGTTGACGGGCATCGGTACGGTGCCGTTCGTTGGCCCGATCGCGCAAACCGCCAGGCCTCAGCAAGTGCCATGATGCACCCGAACGGATTCGGCACTGGGCTGCGGGAGGCGACGGATGCCTTTCAGACCCATTTCATTCGTGAAGCCCTGGCGCACAATCAAGATAACTGGGCTGCAACAGCGCGTCAGCTCGGGGTGGACAGCGGAAATCTGCACCGGTTGGCAAAGCGGCTGGGCCTGAAATAATGCCCGGCGCGCTTTGGTTTATGGTTCATGGCTAATGGGTCATGTTCATTAGTTTTGCGGGGCCGCTTTCTCACGCTGTGATAATCTCACGCTGTGATGAGGCGGCGCGCGATTAAGGGGTGATCTCCAGCTGCTGGTGAATTTCGTCGACCAGCAAACGCAGCCGGTCGCTGAGCTGGGCCAAATCGTCACTCGTGGGCTGCTCACCGGCTTTGAGTTTCTTCTCAATCAGCAGGGCGGCCTGCTGGACAGACTGCGCCCCGATACTGCCTGATGCGCCTTTGAGCGAGTGGCTGATCAGGATCGCACGGTCACGATCATTGTCATCCAATGCAACCTGGAGCTTTTCTGGATCCTGGCTGTGCTCTTCGGCAAAAATCTGCAAAAACTGCATAATCACGTCCAGATCCTGATCCATCATATCCAGCAATTCATCAATGTTGATGTGCTCAAACTGATCTGCAAAATTGGCCGCAATTTGAGCGGGTTCACGAGGACTGTCGGGATTCATCTGGTCGACCGGCACGGTTGCCGGAATCTCCGGGGCCACTGGGGTCACCTGGGTCAGGGGCTCGTTTGGTGCGCCTTGTCCGGCCAGGTTCGCGCCGTCGGATTGCCACATGGCCTCAGGGATGGCTGGGGCTGTTAACAGTGCATCGTTTAAGGCTGTTTCCTGTGCATGGGTTTTGCGCAGCATCGCCATATAGGTGATCTTGTGCTTGAAGTTTTGTAAGGCGTCCAGCAGCTTCTGCTCATCCAGCGGTTTGGTGATCACGCAGTCGACTCCGGCTGCAATCATATTTCGTTGTGTTTCCTCGAAGACATCTGCGGTACAGGCAAAAATCGGCGTCTGACTGACCGGCGAATCCATGGCCCGGATTTGCTCGGTTGCTTCAATGCCGTCCATCACCGGCATATGGTTATCCATCAGGATCACATCGAAGAACTCCCGTTCTAGGATTTCCAGTGCTTTGGCACCGTTTTCCGCCACTTCGGTCATGAATCCCCGTTGTTTGAGGAACGCGTCGATGATCAAGACGTTGAGGTGATTGTCTTCCACAATCAGGACTTTCAGGCCCTGGAACGTGCTGGGGGTAATATGAATGAGCTCTTTTTCGGTTTCGATGTACTGGCCTTCGTGGATCATCAGGGTGACGGTGAAAGTCGAACCGACCCCCGGCGTGCTGTCAATCCGGACTTCCCCGTTCATTTGTTGGGTCAGCTGTTTGACGATGCTCAGTCCCAGCCCGGTGCCGCCGAAGCGGCGGCTGGTCGAAGCTTCCGCTTGAACGAACGGATCGAAAATCTGTTTCATCCGCTCTGGGGCAATGCCGATACCGGTGTCTTTGACGTGAATCGTCAGACAGCACTCGCCGGCTTCCCGGCCGTCTTCCATGTTGAGAATGACTTCGACCTGACCTTGCTCGGTGAATTTGATCGCGTTATTCACCAGGTTGAATAGAATCTGCCGCAGTCGGGACTTATCGGCAAAATACCAGTTGTTGGCATTAAAGTGACAATGGACATCGAACAGGATCCCTTTCTCCATCGCCAGCGGATAAAAGATACTCTCGACGGTGCCGACCAGATCGGTGAAACAAAAGTTGGTTCTGTCCAGCTTGAGCTGGCCTTGCTCAATTTTGGAAAAATCGAGAATGTCATTGAGCAGGGACATCAGGTGTTTGCCGGATTCCAGCAGGGTGCGGATATGCTTTTCCTGCTCCGCCGATAAATCGGTTTTCAGCAGCAGCTGGGACAGTCCCAGCATGCCGTTCATCGGCGTGCGAATTTCGTGGGACAAGTTCGCCAGAAACGCTGATTTTGCGCGGTCAGCGGCTTCGGTTTTTCGCAGTGCCTGGTTGAGACGTTTGTTGTCGTTAGAAATTCGCTCTGCGCCTTGGTTCAGCGCATCATGCAGGACCTGAAACTCATGGGGACCCTGGATCGGCGGATTGGCGCTGTAATCGCCCAGTTTGAACCGTGCAGCCATCCGGGACAGTTTGGCCAGAGGATGGGTGATGCGGCGCGTCAACGCGAAAGACAGCACAATCACGATCCCGGCATTGAGCAACAGGGCGATGAGAAAATACCGGTTGAGATAAATGACATCCTGCAGGGCGATATCTTTCGGAGTGATCGAGACCAGCGACCAGTTGAGTTGGGGGGCGTCTGCCTGGGTGCTTAAGCGGGTGATGACGGCGATTTGCTCGTCGTTGTAGTAGTCATCATAAGACAGCACCCGACTTTGATCTGGCGTTGGGGTTTGCTGATTGTACCGTTTGTGAAAATCATCAAACCCCTGCAGGTTAAAGCCCTGGTGATGGCCGGACAGAATGATATTGCCGTTACCATTGATCAGAAAGACGTAATCTTTGTCCTTACTCTGGTTGTCCAGATGCTTCAGGTTATCGTTAATATCCGACAGTTCATAGCGCACGGCCAGTAAGGTCGGCTGGCGTTCAGTACTCTGTTTGATCGGCGTGATCAAATACAGATAAGGTTTCTGATTCAGGTCAAACGGCTGCGAGAGATAGACCTGCTGCCCGGAGGCGGAGAGTTGCGCCAGGATCTGCGTGATCGACGGGCCGTTGGTACGGCTCAGATCGTTGAGGACGGTTGGAAGCTTGGCACTATGGCAGGATTCGGTGATCTGATAGCCTTGGGGACCGTTTTCTAACAGAAAGATCGCAGAAAAGGCCGGATCGACGGCAGTATGATCCGTAAAATAGTGTTTGAGCAGAGATTGGCCGTCGGTGGTTTGATAATGCTTGAATTCCGAAATGGGTGAGTTGGCCAGCGTGCGCAGCCAGAGCAGGCGTTTGGCAATTAAGTTTTCGATATTATGGGCGGCTAACTCGTTGCGGTAGCTTAACCCCTGCGAAATATTCGACAGCGCCACGGAGGACATTTTGTCGTTACTGGCCCAGCCATAGAATAAGGCGGGTAAAATGCCGACGGTCAGCATACTGGCCATCAGAATTGGCTTAATTTTGTTAGGGAGTAACCTACTCAAACTCCATTCCCCTCAATTCATTCCTTTTTATCTGTTGTAGATACATCTTAGGGGATTATCAATTCGATTCATCCTGATTCGAGAAGGAAAGTTGATCTCAATTGCAAAGAAAATGTTAATTGTAAAGAAACGGCGGGTGGGGATAATCACTGGCGCCGATTTGCATGTTTCAGATTCGGCAGCTGGCTCTTGCCGTTGTGACATTGAGGGGGGGAGGCTACTGGCAGCAGGTCAACAGCCGGGATGTTCCGGCTGCGCTCTTTTGCAACTGCGCGCATCGGGCAGCCGTGCTTGCCACGATGCGCTGATGACTTAATTCAGCAACTGCTCCAGGGTGAGCGGTGCTGAAGTGAGCCCGACCCGCTGGGCCGGGGTCATGCCGGTTCGGTCCTGGCGGCAGAGGTTATGCCAGGCCCGGTAGATGTCCAGTAGTGGCAGCAGGCCTGCCGGGCGTAATTTACGCCGGGGCTCGTCAACAAGTTGCGAGAACTGATCGTGGAACCGATCCTGATAGTCGCCAATGGTGTCCCAGCTGGCCAGTTCAAGCCATTTGGCTTCATTGTCCTTCTCGCCACCTAAGTGGCAGATCCCTTTGCTGACCTCATCCTGGCGGGTAAAGGCCCAGCGATCGCGCCACCAGCCAACCAGGACAATATCAATGCGACCGGCCTTCTGGCCTTGCTCCCAGTCACGGTCCGCTTCGACGTACACCGGATGGACCGTCCTGGCTTTGATCCGCGCCATGAACACCGAGATACAGGCAGAGCGCAGCAAGGTTTCCTGCGGCATATAAATCGCCAGCGACTCATTGTGCTCCAGCATCTGGGCCAGATGCAGGTAGTGGGCATAAACGGTGTATTGCAGGCGGATCAGACAGCCTTTGGCCGGATAGTTGATCCGCGGCATGCTGGAGAGTGGATCTTCCATATTGGGCCGGGACAGGATCTCGCGGTATTTGGCATCGACGCGCGCCAGTGTTCCCTGAGGCGCGGGTGGGGCGGCTTCAACCAGGCGGGCTCCGGGCGCGGCCATGAACCGGGTATCATTCTGATAGGGGTTGTGGGTATCCGACGGGGTCTCGACATCCGTCTGTTGGTAATTGATATGCTGGCCGACCACATAGCCGGAATTGGCCTCGCAGCTGGCAATCCAGCTGACTCCGTTGTCGCTTTTCGGTTGCAGCGGCACCAGGTTGGAGGCCAGCGACAACTGATGCGCGTGTTTAAATAATCGGGCGTCAAACATCGACAACTGGCGGCGACAGCGGCTGGCGATATGGGACAGCTGATCGTAAAACGATTTCGGGTTCATACTGAGGCGGCGGCAGATATCCCGTACGGAATAGCCGGTAAACAACAGCGCCAGCAGCTTTTGTTGCACCTGGTTCTTGCCGTTAAATCCTGACCAGCGATCAACAAAGGTACTCTGGCAGCATTTACAACGATAACGCTGTCGATCACCGCTGTAGCCAAAGGCATGGTACAGGTGGCGGTGGGTCAGGACCGGCAGGCCGAGATTTTCACAATCCGGATTGCTGCATGCTGGCAGGCCACTGCTTTGCATCAGTTTGAGGCGGGAGACTTCGGCTGCGACATCATGGTTGTTCAGGATGGGCGGAAAAGCGCCGCATTCACGGCAGACCAGGGTTGGCCGGTTCGGATTATTGCGTTGCAGAACATAATGGCGGGTGTCTTCCGACCCGAAGTTGGGACAACCGACGGTTTTGCAATGATTAAGCTGTAGGTGGCCGCAAGCGGGCGGCAGTAAGGCATCATTGCAATCCGTGTGCAGAGGTTTGATCATACCAGCTTAACCTTATCCTTGTGCCTGGGTTACATCTGGGTACCCGGCAGCCACATCGAAAGGGAAGGGAGGGCACTGAATAAAAGAGGCTTCCCTTATTCAGTGCGTAATTAGAGACGATAACTCAGCCTTCATTCTGTCGGTTCGCTGGCGATGGCATGACCCGTCGCCAGTTCAAATTGTGTAAGACGCCACATTTTACAAAATATTGAGCCGCGACCCGGCGGAGTGACTGCATCCTTGTCGACACTAATGTCCCTGTTTTTCTCATTGCTATACGCTCAACAGGCTCAGCGTATAGCGATAAGGAAAACGCGGCCGCCGCATCGGGGGGCGACAACCGCTTCGAGGATTAGATGTTGATGGCGGTTTCCAGTGCCACATTCATCATCTGAGCGAACGACTTCTGACGATCTTCAGCGCTCAGTTTCTCACCACGTTTGATGTGGTCAGAGACGGTCAGAATCGTCAGGGCCTTGGCACCCAACTCAGCAGCCACACCGTAGATACCGGCAGCTTCCATGTCGACACCCAGCATGCCAAGTTTTTCCATCTTGTCGAACAGATCCGCTTCCGGGCTGTAGAACAGGTCAGCAGAGAAAACGTTGCCGACGCGAACCGGCACGTCTTGCAGGCGCGCTTGGTTAACCGCAGTTTCCAGCAGGTGGAAATCTGCAATTGCAGCGAAGTCATGGTTGTTAAAGCGAATGCGGTTGACTTTGGAATCTGTGGAGGCGCCCATCCCGATGATCACGTCCATCAGCTTCACATCATCATGTACGGCGCCGCAGCTACCGATACGGATGATGTTCTTGACGCCGAAATCTTTGATTAGCTCGTGAACATAAATAGAGCATGACGGAATACCCATCCCGTGGCCCATCACAGATACCGGCTTACCTTTATACGTGCCGGTGTAACCAAACATGTTGCGAACGTCGCAAACCAGCTTTACATCTTCCAGGAAGTTTTCTGCAATGAATTTCGCGCGCAGCGGATCGCCTGGCATCAGGACCGTTTCGGCAAAATCACCAAGTTCAGCATTGATATGTGGGGTAGCCATAGCTTACTCCTAGGAATGTATGAAAAAAGAAAAGTGAAAGCGTTAAGAGAAAAAGCGCTCAACAATGGCCTGGTAGGCAATACCGCCCAGGTAAACACCGACGATGCCCATAATGCCCGGCAGCACAGGTGGCGCTGGCAGCGGCAGTTTTACGGCTGAAAAAAACAAGCCAACAATTAAGCCTGCAAAGGTGGCAAGCAGAATTTCGTTCATGTGTTTACCCTCTAAGTGTTGCATCTTCGAATTCTCTCCGGCGAATGCGGTGGCTCTATATTGGCCCCTTGCGTCATCGCCTTGTCATGAGAGCAGTGTAAGGAAGATGCCCGGCGTATCTCGCGACATTGATCACATTTTACTTGCTGTGATGCTGAAATCTACCCATTGATAACCAAATCTGTTGAAAATGAGATGGAAACCGTTTGCTTTTTGAGCAGTGCTTCGGCGCGTGTGAAATGCAAGAATCTGGTGTTTTAGATATTTATCAGACAATTATTGATAGGGTTTGTCCATTTTTATGCATCTTGTATCACTTGATTTCCCAAAGGGAAAAGAATATCGATTTGTAATGGATTACATTTTGAGCGGGTTGTCAGGCAGCCCGATGAGCCCCGGAAACTGCACCAGAAGGCAAACCAGAACTGAAACCAGAACTGAAACCAGAACTGAAACCAGAAACGGCCCGATTCGGTCGAAGGTGCGCTTACAGGTTGAAAGTCCGTTTTTGTGGTGAACATCAACACGTTATTGACGCGCGAAACTGGTATTACGGCAAGAATTGACTAAAGATAAGAAAGACCACGGCAATCGGGCATGTTTTACAAAAGGGATGTAATGATGAAGAAACAATTGCTAGCAGCTGCGCTGGCGTTGACGGCACTTCCGGCCAGTGCAGATATTCTGGGTTTGTCGGTTGGGGCGACGGCGGGCGCGGCGCAATTAGATTACGACGGCAGAAGTGAATATGGTTACGAGTACGGCGTGAATGCCAGTTATCAACTCAACGACTTTTTCAGTGTCAATGCCGGTGTGGTTCGGGGGAGCGGTGAAGTTGAGTCTGACTTGTCGGCCTCGGATAACGATATTGACTATACCGCTGTGCCGGTCACGTTCCGTGGTGATCTCCCGCTGCTGATTGGCAGCCTGTATGCCAAGGCCGGGGCGAACTACTACGATGTCGATATTGAGCGGGATGGCCTCAAAGGCAACGATGACGGCTGGGGATTCACCGGCGGGGTCGGATTTATGTTTACACTGCTGCCATTCATCGACTTGAGCTTGGGGTATGAATATCGCGATATGGGTGAGGTGGAAAACAACGCCATCTTATTCGGTGTCGGGATCGGCCTGTAACAGGCGTGCGGCGGAGTGGTGCCTGGCGTCGGTGATCGGCTTGGTCTCCGGTTGAAAATCGGCTAGTATCCTCGCCGTGTTTTTTGGTCTGGCTTCGGGTGATGCATAATTTAACGCTGTTATCTCAAGTAGAAAAAAATCGGGTTGAGCTGGATAAACAGGCCGCCTATGCCGTCTGGCAAGTGAAGAACGCCCAGCGAGGGCCGGATGTGTTTGTTGAACTGAGCAACAACATTGCCGATGATGATGACCGCGATTTTTTTGAACGCGCGGTGGCGAAATATAAAACTCAGATGGGTGTGGCTTAACGGCCCGGCCCGACAAAAAAGCTGCCACTTCCGTTGGCAGCTTTTTTTTGCCTGTTGGTTCGGGGGCCGTTGGGCTGCACCGAAATTGACCGGACTATCAATGTTTGCCGTCAAGTGGATGATTCTGAGGTATAATGAACGCCTTTGGGTGTCTGCTCTGGTATCTTAGGTGCAACCAGCCACCGACGGGGGCTTGGTGATCAGGCACAACTTGAGCAGACACTGTGCGTCGAGAGCAAGCCGCGACGTTGAACACCGGTGATGCGGTGACAGGCGACACGTATCGGGCATAAGGAAAGTTACATGAGTACAAGCAAGAAGGTGCTGGTTGTTGATGACGATCAGGAGATCCGCGAGCTGTTGGAAGAGTATCTGACCAAAGCGGGTTTTTCCGTCACCACGGCGGCCGAAGGCGAAGAGATGAAACGCCGCCTGACGTTGGGGTATCCCGACCTGATCCTACTCGACGTCATGATGCCGGGCGACGACGGCTTTACCTTATGCCAGCATATCCGGAAAACGTCAGATGTGCCGATCATCATGTTGACTGCGGTGTCTGATGAAATGGATCAGATCATCGGCCTGGAAATCGGTGCGGATGACTACATTGCCAAACCGTTCAGCCCGCGTCAGCTCATGGCTCGGATTAAAGCGCTGCTACGCCGGGTGAAGCCGAGCAGTGAGATTCAGTTGGCGCCGACGGCCACGCCGAAAGCGATCCGCTTTGCCAACTGGCGACTGGAAACCGGTTCCCACCGCTTGTTTGATCTGGACAAGGGGACAGAGTACGAGCTGTCGGGCAGTGACTTTTCACTGTTGATGCTGTTTCTGACCCGCCCGAACGAGGTGCTGGATCGGGACACCATCTCGGTTGCGACTCGCGGACGGGAAGCCCACCCGGCGGAGCGCGGGATTGATGTGCAACTCAGCCGGCTGCGTCAACGCCTGGGCGATAAAGGGACCCAGCAGCGGCTGATCAAAACCATTCGCGGCAACGGCTATGTGTTCAACGCCGAAGTGATCTACGAAGAGTAATTGACGAAGAATAACCCCGCTCAACCCCGCAATCGTCGGTTCAGCAAGAGGCACAATACGATGAATTGGAAGAAATGGTGGCCCAAATCCTTGCTGGCCCGGACCTTGTGGTTCACCTTGCTGGCCGTATTTCTGGCACAGCTGATTGCCACCCTGATCTGGTACGGGCAAACCAAGCAGCGGGATCTGGAAGGGCTGGAATCGGCCTCGGCCAGCATGGCCAACATGTTCGCCTCTACCGTCACGTTTTTCCAGTCGCTGCCGCTGGAGTACCGCCATATTGTGCTTGATCAGCTGCGCAACATGGGCGGCACCCGGTTCTTTGTCTCGTTCAATGAAGAAGAAATCCGAATTGATCCGATCCCGGACTCGCAAATGAAAAATACCGCAGTGCGGGTATTTCAGGACGTGCTGCATGAAAAACTGCCCCGGCTGGATGTGATCCGGGTGGAATTCTCCCGTCCGGAAACGCTGCAAGTGCTGAAAAACGGGATTTTGCTCAGTGATTTACCGCGTTCCTGGGCGCACTATACCCTCAGTCTGGAGCCGTTTAATCCACCGATCCTGGTGGTCCAGCTGGAGCTGGCTGAAAATGAGTGGCTTTATATCGCCGCGCTCCTGCCGGCCCCGTATGTCACCCTTGAGGATGAAATTATTACCGGCCAGCAGATCCTGTTTCTGCTTTTCACCACCGCGTTGCTGTTGGCCTTCACCTTCTTTATGATCCGGCGACAGACCAAGCCGCTCAAGCGTCTGGCTAATGCCGCCAATGCCCTGAGTCTGGATATTTACCAGCCGCCGCTGGCCGAAGAAGGGGCCAGTGAACTGGTGACGGCCACGCGGGCTTTTAACCGGATGCAACGCCGATTGCGGCGCTACATTGATGATCGGGAGCACCTGTTCTCGGCCATTTCCCACGATCTGAAAACCCCGATCACCCGGCTTCGGCTCCGGGCGGAGCTGATCGATGATGAAGACAAGATTGACAAGTTTAACCGCGATCTCGATGAGCTGGAGATGATGGTGAAGGGGGCCTTGCAGACGGTAAAAGATACTGATTTGCATGAAAACCTGACCCGGGTGGATCTCACTGAGATGCTGCGCAGTATTGCCGAGCGCCATAACCATCCGACGGTCAAGGTGCATCTGCCGGATACGCCGATCACCCCAATGACGGGCAAGCCGTTGGCGCTGAAACGCTGCCTGAGCAACTTGATTGATAACGGGGTCAAGTACGGCCGGGAAGTGACGGTCGTTGCGTCGGATCATCCGGACGGGCTGGCACTGATTATCAAAGATCAGGGGCCGGGGATCCCGGACGAAAAACTCGAAGCGGTGTTTGAACCTTATTTCCGCCTGGCGAAAGATGGTGAAGGCCACGGCCTCGGGATGGGGATCGCCCGTAATATTATTCATGCCCATGGCGGCGATTTAACCATTCATAACGCCGAAGCGGGCGGGCTGGAAGTGAAAGTCTATATTCCGCGCCTGCTGGACGCGTAGCGCCGGATAATCCCCGGGAGAGCCGATGAAATTAAAACAGATAGTCGCTTCGCTTAGCTTGTGGCTTTGCGCTGGTGCCCCACAGGCCGGAGAAGTGGAAGTGCTGCACTGGTGGACATCCGGCGGGGAAGCCAAGTCGGTCTCGGTACTGAAAACCATGGTCGAGGCCCAGGGCCACCACTGGAAGAATTTCGCCGTGGCCGGTGGGGGCGGGGACAGCGCGATGACGGTACTGAAAACCCGGGTGGTGTCCGGGAACCCGCCGACAGCGGCGCAGATCAAAGGGCTCGAGATCCAGGAATGGGCGAAACTGGGTTTTTTGACCGATATGAATGAGGTGGCGAAGGCGGATCACTGGGATACCATTTTGCCTGATGTCGTTGCCAATCTGATGAAGTATCAGGGGAACTATGTTGCTGTTCCGGTCAATATCCACCGGGTGAACTGGCTGTGGGTTAATCCAGCGGTACTGAAGCAAGCGGGGGCCGAGGTGCCGACTACCCTGGATGAGTTCTACCAGGTGGCAGAGCAGGTCAAAGCGGCCGGTTATATTCCGCTGGCCCATGGCGGCGAACCGTGGCAGGACATCACTTTGTTTGAAGTCGTGGCGTTGGCGGTTCTCGGCGCGGAAGGATTCCAGAAAGCGCTGGTGGAACTGGATATAGACGCCCTGTCTAGCCCGAAAATGACTGAAGTGTTTACTCACTTTCGCAAGATGCGGGATTATATCGACCCACATTACCGGGGACGCAGCTGGTTTGATGCCACGGCCATGGTGATCGACGGGGAAGCCGCCATGCAACTGATGGGTGACTGGGCCAAGGGTGAGTTCGCAGCGGCGGGGAAAATCCCCGGCCGGGATTACTTATGTGTGGCCGCCCCGGGTACCCGGGGCAAGTTCACCTACAACATCGACAGCTTTGTTTTTTTCCGCCTGAGTCGCGAAGAAAACCGCCAGGCACAGACGGCGCTGGCCCGGACCATTCTGGACCCGCGTTTTCAGACTGAGTTTAATTTAAACAAAGGGTCGATTCCGGTGCGCAATGACTTGGATATGGCGCCGTTCGATCAGTGCGCGCAGAACTCTCAGGCGGCTTTCAACCTGGCTTCCGCCAATCATGGCCTGGTACCGAGCGTATCTCAGGGGATGGCGCTGACCAGCTATGTGCAAGGGGCAATTTTTGATGTCGTGAGTGATTTTTTCAATGCCAAAGATCCCGATCCGGCCAAAGCCGCACAGCGGTTAGCCCGGGCGGTAAAATCGGCACTGTAACTGTCATCTCCACCGCTGTATTCACCGGGGCATTCACCGCCGCGTGAATAGCCCCTGCAATTGCCCCTGATATCACGACACCGGGGGCGTCTCTCTTCCTTGACGTTTTTTTCCTTGCCGCTTTCTATACTTATCAGAACTTGCAGATGAGCATCATACGCTCTGCAAGGAATGCTGTGTGGGGCTGGAGGAGAGTTGAAAATGAAGCTTCTTTTTTTGGTTCGTCATGCCAAGTCCTGTTGGGAGGATCCGCTCCTGGATGATCACGACCGGCCCCTGAACGATCGTGGCCGAAAAAATGCGCCGGATATGGCGCACCGGCTCAACGTCTGGCAGACCGGGCCCCAGTTGATCCTGACCAGCTCGGCGCTCCGGGCTTTTCAAACGGCAGAGTATTTCGCCGCCGGGCTCGACAGCCGCCCGAAGCTGGAAGTGTGTCCGAAGCTGTATACCGATTCGGCAAGTGAGATACTGGCAGTGATCACAGCGGTGCCGCCGCAAATTGAATATTTGATGGTGGTCAGCCACAACCCGGCGATGAATGAGCTGGTCAATCAGCTCGGCTGCCACGCCGACAATGTCCCGACCAGTGGGGTGGTGGTGTTCGGCCTGGAGGTTGATAGCTGGCAGGCGATCAGCCGGAAACAAGTCGGTGCCATTTATTTCGATTATCCGAAACGGAAAAACCATACCTAATTAACAAAATTGCCACGAACATTTTTAAATACCGAACGCACTGACTACAATTGCACATAAATTATGTGGTTTATGATAAAAACCGAATTTTTGGTCAGTCACGGTTGGAGAGACAGGGGCGATGCTCAGGGACACAGTGAGGCAGTTGCACAGGGAATTGATTAGCACAGGGCTAGAGGGGTTACACCGTATCTCTGTCGCCCTGGTAGATGAAACTTACCTCAGAACTTATGTGGACTCGACGGAAGGGATCCAGCCGCTCAGACACCACTGTATCCCGTTAGCCAAATCGCCTTCGCTGAGTGAGCTGGTTCGGCAGAAGAAAACCCGGATTGTGGATGATTATTCCAGCTACCTGTGTCGTCACAGCGGAAAGGCCAATGCCTGGTTGCGGGACAGCAATCTGAATTCCTCGTATACCATCCCGATCTTTTTTCAGAACAACTTTCTCGGGTTTATCTTTTTTAACTCTTGTAACAAGGCGTTCTTTAATCCGCTGACGGTGAAAGTGCTTGATGATGCAGTGACCGCGCTGCGGGAAACCATCATTCACGAACGCTCGCAGTTCGACAGTATTGTGTCGCTGAGTAAGTTTTCGGAGAAAGCATCGCAAATTCGCGATGAATGTACCGCCATGCACTGCGCCCGACTGACCACCCTGACCCGGATTATCGCCAGCCACGTGGCCCGTTACCATGCGCTGACGGATCGGGAGATTTATTACCTGATCAAGTTCTCTCCGCTGCATGATATCGGCAAAATCGGAATTGCCGATCAGGTACTACTCAAGCCCGGTCGGCTGACAAGTGAGGAATATTCGGCGATCAAGCGGCATGTCGAATATGGGCTGGCGATGGTGGATGCCGCCTGTGATGGCATCATCAAGCAGCACGAAGCGTATCAGATGATCCAGCGGATGATTGGTGAGCATCATGAAATGCTCGATGGCAGCGGGTATCCGAATGGGCTGAAAGGGGAAGAAATCAGTCTCTTTGCCCGTATCGTGACGGTGTCGGATATTTTTGATGCCCTGACCAGCGAGCGGCCGTATAAACAAGCCTGGTCGGTCGAGCAGGCGTTGACCGAGCTTCAGGTGATGGTCGACAATGGCAAATTGGATCCGCTGTGCGTTGAAGCGTTGCAGCACTATTTTGACCAACCGGACGCCCATCGGCGATTTGCCCTGTTTCGCGAAGAAGCCACGATGCTTGCTTAACTTGTTCCGAGCTCACGATCTTTACAGGTTGAAATATCAGCCGCTGGCATCGTGCCAGCGGCTTTTTTCACTCTGAACGAGCGGTGAATGAGGCTGGTTGCGACTTAACGCCATACCCCCCATTCGCCCGTTGTGCCCGGCTCTTCACCGCGCGTCCACCATTGCGCCGTCCATGTTTTGCCGTGGTGGGTCACGACATCATGGGCAGTGTAGGTTTCTGTTGCCTGCCAGGCATTCGTATCTACCGGCGGTTCAACGGGATCTACAGGCTCAACCGGCCCGACTGGTGTTGTAGAAGCCGGCTCGACCACGAATGAATACACGGCTTCATCCGCAGCATGGTCATTGCTGACGACCAGCTTGAATGTGAGCTCTTGGCGCGTCTCCGGCAACTGCCCGGTTTTGATGATCAGCTCATGATTCGAGCCGATATTGGTTTGTACCGGCGTTCCGCTGGTTTGTAGCCAGGTGATGTCCATCGCTTCGCCATTGCTGTGCTCCGGCGTCAGCACCACATAGTCGCCGTGCTCAACCTGCGCCTGGCTGATGGCTTTCAGGACTTTCGGCGAGATCACGGCATCGACCGGGCTGGTTTCAGTGGTAATCGAAAACTCACCGGAGAAAAGTCCGTCTGTTGAATTGAAGTAATTGCCATACAGATCATCTTTGAAATACATGTAATGGCTCATGGCCTCATGCCAACGACCGATGAACACCTGACCCTGATGATTCGCTTCATACCAACCATTGACTTGTGAGGCCAGCAGGCGGTCCCAGTCGTGCTGGTTCTCGGCGGTAATCACCAGCGAGAACGAGGCATGTTCTTCGCCGTATGCGTTGAAGACCGTGTAGTGAACGGTATCGCCCACTGTCGCCGAATTTAAGGAGAACGGGGTCGGAATAAAGGGATTGCCCTGGATCAGGTTCGGCTCAACTGGCTCAGGTGTTGGCTCCACCGGTGGGGTGATTTGGCTATTTTTAATGACGATGTCGCTACAGTTGTAAAAGCCTTCCCCGACCACATCGACACGCTGCCAGCGCACAAACAGCGTTGCATTGCCGACACGATCGGCAGGAATGGTCACGTTCATGCGGTACTTACCGCCGTTCACTGGCACGTTGCCTGCTTCATGAATGAGCTCTAAATCGCTCCAGGCCAGTGCCTGGGAGAGATCCGCGCCCGGTTTGGTTAAGTAGAACTGCCAGAACGATGGGTTATGGGGGGCGGTTGCATTGAAGACATACTCGAATGTCCCGGCATTGAGTTCTGTACGGGTCCAGCCGTCATGCGGCGCACCCATGCCTTTTTTCTGTGCATCGTTGGCATAACACAGGGTGCCGTCCGGGATTGCATTTCGGACGGCTTGCATATTGTTGTAGTCGGGAATGTTGATGGAATATTCATTCCGTTGAATAAACGGATAGGATCCGGAAATGGTTTTGGCTTGCGCACATGCAGGGTTGGGTGGCGTACTATCCCAAAGGCCACCTTGGTTGTAGCAGATTTGCTGTCTGGCTTCAGGGTATTCCGACCATCCGTGCGCCTGTGCCTGGGCACTGAAGAGGATGAAAGAAATGGATGACGCGGCAAGTGTGAGTGTGGATTTCCAAAACATAAGTGGACCCTTATTTATTCAATGGACTATTGATATTTATATTTATGCAGTATTGAAGCAGGATATTATATTCACTATTTCAATAAGGCGGTTGTGATTGAAAATAGTAGCAATGAAAAATTATTGATTGAGTAGAATGTTTAAATTATGGGATGAATCTCTAAATCCCTTGTCCAGTGGTATTTATGTATTCCTATTGGGAATATTTGCATGTTTTATATTCGGAGTCTTGGCGGGAAACACAGAGTGGTCATCATGATATGAATGACTTAATTTGAACGCTGATGCTGCTGGCCATTTCTTGTCCAACAGCATCAGCGATTATCCAGAGAAATACTGGATTAGACAGGTGTTAATCATTAAATCTTTTGCATTTAATACAGACGAATGCTTTGGCTGTACGGAGGTTTTTAGCACCACATTGATTACAAAACCTGACGGCGAGCGCTGATGCCAGGGTTGCAAACCCAATCATGACATAAAAAGAAGGTGAGATTTCTCCTTGGAACAGCCTAATCATGACGGTAAAGTTAACGGCGTTAATGACTGTGATGATGGGCCAGAATTTATTCTTTTTCTGTGGGCTGTCAGATAAAATTAGCGGTAAATTGGTCACGATGGCGATGACATAAAACCAAATCGGGAGTTGTGTGAAAAAGTCAAACATAAAAAACCTCAATTTTAATCATGTTCTTGTGGAATTCGTTGTTGTCTCGTGAAGGCGATTTAATATTGCCGTTTGTTTGAAAGAGTACGGTTAATTCGCCGCACGCACATCATTTATCTTTAACCAGAATGCCGCCTGGCAGCGATTGGCAAAGCTCTTTTTTCTCGGCCGAATCGGCAAGTGTTGCAGGTTGGCGGTGATTTCATAGGTGATCCAACACTCAGTACAGACGTCTTCAGATACACCTTCAGAGAACGTATCCGGATGATCCCATTCTTGTCGCGTGGCTAAGGTGACCCCATTACTGAAGGTCACGATATGCTCGACAGCGTTTATAATGACGCCGTCCTCTTCACATTGGTGCTGGGTGGATTGATGCTCAACGATAGCCACCTTGGTTTCTTTCCCTTGGAGCGCGGAAACATAAGTTGAAAGGTTATTCATCATCTTGTTCGCTTTGTGGTTTCCAGTAGTCAGACATGATTTCTTCAGACCAGCGATCATCAATTGCTTCAGTTCTGGTCGACAGAACGTGACCGATTGGGGATATGGTGATGGTGCTATTTTTCATCGATTGACTCACGCCTCCTGAATATTGATATTTGAGTAAATTCTTTTGTGCTTTATGGGGGGGTGCTGAAGGCAAGCTGCCAAACTCATGTGATTGTTTGAAGTTGAAATTCGGCGCAGGGGGTTCCCTGATGATACTTGAGTTGCCATTTTTCACCGTCGAATGACCAAATCGATGAGCGTTTGGCGAAATGACAGGCATTGCCGGCGTCATCGACCCATGCTGATTTGTAGAGTAGTAAAAAGATGTGCTCTTCCAGTTTCATCGCTTCAAAGTCCTGCGAATGAATATAGCCATTAGAGGGGTGTTCAGAGGCCATCATGTCGAGAATCGCTGTAAAATCAAAACTCGTTCCGGAACGGCCGATTTCCCGGAAATCGGGATGGATCAATCGCGTGACTTCAGCCATGTTCTGGCGAATGTCAAATTGATGCAAAGCGATTTCTTGTTCGATTAATAAATCCATGTGTTTTCCCTTTTGTATCTGAATTCAGGCTTCTCTGTCGAAACAGGAAAAAACGTCATTCCGGTGACGTTTACCCTCAAGATGAAAATGAAGCTCACCCACCCACTGAAAATCGAGTTGGTGATAAAACTGAATGGCAGCTTCGTTATTCACCCAAACGGATAACCAAAATGGCACGCAGCATAAACACTCGATTTTCTGGAGTCGTTTCCGTCCGATGCCTTGCCCCTGAAAGTGTCGGGATATATACAACGTGGCCACTTCATAACTATAACGTTCAGACTGTTCGAAACGAGAAGATAAATCCACCATGATAAAACCAACCAGGTGGTTCTCTGCTTGATACACGATGATCTCAATGACATCTTGATTCAAGAGCTGAGAAAAATGACTTTCGGTAAAGGTTGATAACACATACTGAGATAACTGCGTCCGCAGGCCCTGAACCGTATAAGTATCCAGCCACACTTGCAGTGACAGCGCCGCCAGATTAACACAATCCCGCTGCTCGGCTTTTCTGATCATTGATATGCTCCTGAGGCCACCGCTGAGCTATTCATATCCCATACCCCATAACTCATGTCGGCATATCATAGGCTTAAAGGCGTTTGATTTCATTCGGTTCGCTCATCATTATGCGACCGTAGTAATCGGGGGGGTGGGGGGAACGTCATGGATGGGATGTAGGCGGGCGGTGAAGGTCGGTGTGAGTATGCGCGCTCAGCGCTGGTGAGGTGCGTATACTCAAGAGAGGCCAATGCCCGTTCTTGTGGAGGCATGTTCCATGCCGGTATCTACCTTCTATCCGCCGCAAGGCAAGCAGTTGCATCCGGTCAAAGTCTGGACCGATGATCTGGATGATCAGACTGCCTTACAACTTAAACATACGGCGTCCTTACCCTTTATTTATCATCATGTTGCCGGGATGGCGGATGTGCATCTCGGCAAAGGGGCCACCATCGGTAGCGTGATTTGTACCGTCAGGGCGATTATTCCGGCAGCCGTCGGGGTGGATATCGGCTGTGGGATCAATGCGGTGCGCCTGTCGCTGACCGCGGCTGATTTGCCGGACAGCTGTCGTATTCTGCGTCAGGAGCTGGAATCGGTGATCCCGCTCGGGCCGGGCCAGGAGCATCCGCGGCCCCGGATCCGTGGGGATTCTCCCCTGGCTGTCCAGCTTGAGTCGATCTTTCAGTCCAATCCTGAGTTGCGGAAAATGGTGAAACCCGGCCGCTGGGCTTACCAGGCCGGGACGTTAGGCGGCGGCAATCATTTTTTTGAGCTCTGTCTGGATGAAGCCGACGATCTCTGGGTGATGCTCCACTCGGGCAGCCGGGGGATCGGCAATGCAATAGGCCGATATTTTATTACCCAGGCCAAGCGCGACATGGAACGCCATCATCTTCATCTGCCCGATGCGGACTTGGCGTATTTCGAGGAAGGGGCTCGCGACTACCAACCGTATGTGGAAGCGGTGAGCTGGGCGCAAGCCTATGCCTGGGTGAACCGGACGCTGATGATGGATGCGGCCTTGAAACGAATGGCGCGGTTGTTGCCCCCCTTTACCGTGACTCAGGAAGCGATCAACTGCCATCACAACTATATTGAACGCGAGATCCATTTCGGTCGCGAGGTCTGGGTGACCCGCAAAGGGGCCATTCGGGCCGGGGTGGGCGATCTCGGGGTGATCCCCGGCAGTATGGGCACCAACTCTTACGTGGTGCGCGGGCTCGGCAATCCGGACGCTTTCTGTAGCTGCAGCCATGGGGCTGGGCGTCGGATGTCGCGGACCCAGGCGAAAAAATTGCACACCGTTAGCGACCTCAAAGCCCAGACCGCCGGGATTGAGTGTCGCAAAGACAAGGGCGTGATTGACGAAATTCCTTCGGCATACAAAGACATTGATACGGTAATGGCCAATCAGCGTGATTTGGTCGAGATTGTCCATACCCTGCGGCAGATTGTGAACATCAAAGGTTAAGTATACTTAACAGATTGAGGCATCACAGGACCGCTGGGGGGAACATGGAGGCGCTGACGACGAGGTTTGCGTATCACGCGGGTGTTGCGTTGCTGTATGAAAAGCTGCTGCACAAAGCTGAACGTGTGTTGATCTTCGGCCCGACCGGGGCCGGGAAGAGCACGCTGGCAGCCGAGCTGGCCCGGCGCTTGTCGGCTGCCGGTCAGGGATGTCTGTGCCTGAGCGCGGACCCCGGAACGCCGAGTTTTGGGATCCCGGCGGCAGTCAATCTGGGGCAGTGGCGTCTGGAGAACAGCCACCAGGGGGACTGGCAGTTGCTTGCATTTGAAGCCCTCTGCAGCCTCGATGCCGCCCGTTTTCGCCTGCCGCTGTCGGAAGCCGTCGGACAATTGATGCAGCAGGTTCCGGACGATTGCCCGTGTTTGATTGATGCGCCGGGGATGATCCAGGGGGTTGCCGCTGCGGAAATGTTGCAAACGCTGGTGGCCCGTACCGCGGCGTCCCGGTTGGTGGTATTGGCTGAGCGTGAACAGGTGGCGGAACTGGCGTCGGTGATTTCCGCGCTTCCGTGCCCGGTGTGCTGGTTGTCGCCGTCATCGCTGGCTCGACTGCCCCTGCGCAGTGAGCGACTGGATTGGCGGACCCGGTTATGGCAGTGCTATCTGGCCCGTGCGGTTGAGTATGAGTTGCCGTGGCAGGCGCTGGTATTGCTGGGAACACCGCCGCTGCGCGCTGAGCCTGAGTGCTGGCCGGGGATGCTGGTACAACTCAGGGATCCTCAAGGTGGATCGGTGATGGGGGAGGTGGTGGCGCTGACGCCCCGGGGGATCCGACTGCGCAGCCCGCAGGGCGCGTCGATACCGCCGTCTTTGTTGCCACTGCGTGGGCCAATCCAGCTGCTGATCCGCGATGCCAGGCATTTGCCCGGGCACAAGCTGCGAACCGTCCGTCAACCACGTTCTCCCCAAACATCCCCGCCTGCTCGCAAACCATCCTTAGTGTATGCCCACCGCACCAAAGTGGTGGATCGCAGTCCGCCGATCACGCAACGGGATATGACTGCTGAGCTGGTCAACGGTCTGTTTGAAGATCCGCTGTTGTTGATCAAAACCCACTGGAGTCGTCGCTGCATCCTGTTTGATTTAGGCAATACGATCCGTTTACCGATGCGCCATAGCCATCATGTCAGCCATATTTTTATTACCCATGCGCATTTTGACCATATCGGCGGGTTTATGGGGTTGTTGCGGGTCCGGCTCGGCTCACCGTCACCCTGCAAGCTGTTTGGACCGCCCGGCCTGGCGCTGCATGTGGCCGGGATGCTGAGCGGGATTTTATGGGATCGTATCGGGGAGAACGGGCCGGAGTTTGAGGTGGCTGAGTTGCATGGGCTGACGTTGCGATGCTATCGGCTGAAAGCGGGTTTCCGGACCATTGATGTGCTCCCGGAGCGCATGGTTCATCAGGGGATCATTCATCAGGAAGCTAGGTTTTTGATCCGGGCGGTCGAGCTGGATCACGGGACCCCCGTGCTTGCCTATGCTTATGAGCCGGTCGAATCGATCCGGATTTCCGAACAGGCGTTGCAGGCTTTGCCGTATCCGCCGGATCGCTGGCTGGGCAAACTCAAGCATTGTTATCTGGCCGGTGAGCTGGATGATGTGATCACTTTGCCCAACGGAGAGACGTGTGTGGTCAGTACCTTGGCCGCACAACTGATCGAAAAGCAGGCCGGGAAGAAGCTGGTTTACGCGACTGATCTGGCTGATACTCCCGAGAACCGACGTAAGCTGATCACCCTGGCCCGTGATGCCGATACGCTGATCTGCGAAGCGGCATTTGCGCATCAGGATCGCTGGCGCGGGCGCAATAACGGTCACCTGACGACGACGGCCTGCGGGGAAATTGCCGTGGCTGCGAATGTGAGTCAATTGGTGCCGTTTCATTTCTCACGGCGTTATGAAGGCGATCCGGAAGCCATGTACCGGGAGGTGGAGGCGATCTTCCCCCATGTGGTCCGGGCCGGTCCCGGCTTGTCGCCCTGAACCCTGCCCACCGGTGTGGCGGGCAGGGCGCAGTTGTTGAGTACGGTCCGGGCGCGCAATCAGTTCAGGGTCACTTCCCGCTCCACGACTTCGCCGTTCAGCGTCAAGATCATTTTAATGACATCCTGGCTCTTGACCGGTTGGGTTAAGTTGGCCAAATAGTTAAACTTCACTGTGGTTTGCAGGGCAGAATACACGCCGGCGATATTCTGAACATCGGTAATGTGCTTGAAGCTACCGCCGGTTTGCTCTGAGATCTGCATTAAATCCTGGGTATAGGCGTCATTGCTGATAGCAATACTGTGAACCGGCAGGTTCATTGATTTGGCTTTCGTGATCAGGCCGTCAAGATCGTTAAACCCGGCATCGCCGTCAGTCATCACGAACACGGAGTTGACATCACCCGTGGCCTGCTTGGTGGTATCGAGCGCGACATGAATTGAATCTTCAAGCTCAGTTCCGCCTCCCCAAGGATAGTTTTCAAGAATGGCGTGAACGTTATCGGTTCGGTCGGCATGTTTGGTATCGAACACTCTTTCTTCCCACATCGGCACGTGCATGTTGTAAAAATCGATTGCAAAGTGAAGCGCGGCTTTATCTTTCATAAAGCCGGAGTCACTGTAATTGATGGTGGTCTCTAGTCCGTTCTCGTCCTGAAAATTGTACCCATCCAGGAGTGTTTTATTGATGAGATTAACATCCAAACTGAACGGGATCACTGCCACTTCATCTTCGGTATTTTTTTCCATCATAAACTGATGTGCTGCCAGCGCTGTCAGGCGAAAGCGGTTGTAGGTGACGTGATTACTGTCAGTGACGGGATCGCCCTGCTCGTCATATACTTTCCCAGACATTGAACCACTGGCATCGAGGGTCATCACGATACTGTTGCTGACTTGCAGCTGATCGGCGGTGTTGAGGGAGACGATCGGGTTCTCGTTGGCATTGACCAGGATCTGGAACGCGCCTTTCGCCACCTGGATCACTGCTTTGCCGGACTGGCTGTCGGTGATCGAGAATGCGAGGGTGTCATCATCGATTTTCTGGATCCCGCTGATCACATAGCTGGCATTTTTGGCAATGGTTGAAGCCACGGTATCGTTCGGCTGATCGGCAACTTGCACGAAGTTCTGGGCATTGGCTTCGAGGGTTTTGAAGTTGTCGGAGGTGGCGACCAGTTTGGAGTTCTCAAAGGCTGTGTTTTCGCCTTCAACTTCCAGCGAGAACTGGCCACAGGTATCAGTTGTTGTGGTTTCGCTGAAGACCGCATCATTGTTGGCGACCAACGAGATTGAAGCATTACTGAGCGGATAGTAGCCGGTGGGCACATTCGGACAAGGGGTATCCGTCGCTTGGGTGGTAAAGCCGTGGGTTGCACTGAATAGCGCTTTTTGTGTCGTGGCCTGAACCGGTTCCGGCGTCACCAGCGTCCCGCTGAATGTGGTTTTGGCGGGGGTTGGATCCGGCGTTTGTCCGGGGCCTGTTTTTGATTCACCGGAGGAGTTGCTGCTATTACAGCCACTTAATAAAGCGGCAGCAAGCACGGTTAGTGAAAAGAGTTCCTTCTTCATTGTGTCACCCAATCATTGTTTTGTTTGTGTAAAGATCCATCAAAAGGGTGGTCATTTGAGCATGATTGCATATGTGTGGTGAATCATATGTGCATAAAAATGCCACGTCTATTCAATCATTAAAATTTTGATGCAGATTTGCTTGACATGTTGCAACTTAGTGCACATTCGGGAGGGGAGAATCACAGCGGCGTGCATGAAATTCGGGATGTCTCTCATGTTTTTCTGATACCGATAAGGTATCTATGTTGATGAATTCATCAGTTGGATTGGTTTTCTGGAGCAGTATCACGGTTTTTCTGGATGTTTATCGGTATTCCCCCATGATTGCCCCACCTTTGTAACCCCTGAACCTCATGGCAACCCGAATGGACAAAGATGCGTTATTGACTGGTTTTTCACGCTCCCTTCATCTCCAGAGCAAGGAATTCGGCATTGAGAAGCTGTTCAATGAAGTCAAAGCGATGAGCGGTAAAAACATTAGCTCACGGACATTTTCCAATAAAATCAACCCGGCTCAGGCGGGCCACCAACTCACCTTGCAAGAATTCATGCTGACGGTGAAAGTGCTGCAACAAGAAGAGCGCCATGTGTTCATTCTGGATGAAATGCTGAAGCTTTTTGGCCTGAAATGTGAGCGGAGCGAGATTGACGAGGAGCATGAAGTCACTTACCGCAATGTGCTTAATGCCTGGATGAACTGGGATAAAGAGCGTGGCGAGGTGCAGCAAGAGATTCGGGCTGCGCTGTCAGATGGCAAAGTTAGCGCCAATGAGCTGGAAGAAATTAAAAAAGAAATGAGCCAGGATATCGACGCCATGATTAAATTACGCGATATGCTGGAATTTGCCTGTGAAAACCGAATTAACATTACATAAATTGCCTGAGTTTCAATTTATCGATTGAATTATGGTGCGGCGCTGGAGCGTGCGATTCAGAATAAGAAGGAGGTCACCCAGAGTGACCTCCTTTTTATTTATCCCTAGCGTTGACGATGTCTTTGCTGACCTTCGAGTGCACGGACGCCATTTGATTTTGTATTTTTGGTTAAACGTCCAGGCGCTACAGCGTTAGATCTTAATCCGTTCACCACATTCCTGACAGCGATGGACTTCTTTATAAATCATTCGTTGCCAAATGGTCCGTTTGATCCGCTGTAGACGCTTATGCTCACACTGCATCCCTTATCCCCTTATTATTTTGGTTATGGCTGTGATTCAACGGGGAAGTCTTTCTGCCCCGCCGCCTTGTTGATATTTATATTATTTTGGCTGGGGTGAATGCTACGTGAACGAGATTGGCCGTTTCACATTGATGGAATCAATGATTTGGTTGCATATGTTGGTGATGGCGTATCAAGGAGTGGTTGATCACCATTTGGAGAGAACAATCGGCGTTTGTTGTTTATTCCCTGGTTTATTAACACTATATTAATCTTTCTGTGGTGTAACAACGGACTGACTGCCCATGACATTTTCTATTGCCAGAAAACTCAGGATGAGTTTTTTGTTGATCATCGCGCTGTTTATCGGCGCTGCCGTGATCCTCTATCAGCAAATCGGCCAGGTCGAGCGGAGTGCCCGCTCTTTGCTTCATGATGATTTACCGACGGTCGAAGTCAGCCGTTCGTTGCAGCAATCCGTCCAGGCGTCGCTGTTGACACTGCGTGCCTATATGTTGCTCGATGGTGCCGGGGAAGAAGCACAGGCTTTAACCCGGCAGATGAACGGGATTTTCACACAGGTCGAACAGCAACTGGAAGCGTTGAGCCCGCTGGTGAGCGATGCGCAATCTCGGCAACTCAACGACGTTTGGCTGACATTGAAGGCCAGCGAGCAGGCGATTGTTGCCATCAGCCACAGCGAAGAGAATTTACCGGCGCATGCCCTGATGCAAAATGAAGCGGCACCGATCGCGGAAGTGGCCCTGGATCAATTGCAAAGCCTGATCAATGAAGAAGTGACCAATTCCGAAGGGGGTGAGCGGAAACGGCTGATGAAGTTGTATGCCGACAGCTACACGTCACTCTCAAATGCGCTGGGCGTGCTGCGCGATTATTTGTTTGATGGCCAGGCGGCACGGCTGGAGAAATACCAGGAGCTGATGACGCGTCATCAACAGGCCGTGGCTGAGATCCAACGCAAGCAACATAGCTTAAGCAGCAGTGATCAGGGGTTATGGCAACTGTTTGAAGAAATGCAGCAGCTGTATCTGCCGCTGGCGGAGCAAGTGATTACGTTGCGTCAGTCACCGCAGTGGAATCGGGCGAACGATATGATGGCGCAACAAACAGCTCCGGCTGCGGCAACGCTGGCTGAGATCCTTGATGGCGTGGTCTCTGCACGGCAAGCACAGGCCCAACAGGACGGCGTGGCGGTCGGTGAGAACATGGCGCAAATCACCATGACCTTGATCGCGGTCGTGCTGGTGGCCGCAACGAGTGCTTTGCTCGTGGCGACCTGGCTGGGCCGTCATATCGGTACCCGTTTGTCACGGGTGGTCAAACGGGCCGATGAAATCTCTCACGGTGATTTTTCCGGACAGCCGCTGGCCGAAGAAGGCCGCGATGAAATTGCGGCCTTGGTAACTGCGGTGAACCGAATGACAGCTTCCCTGTCGTCCCTGGTGACCGGGGTGAGCGAGAAAGCGGCCGGGGTTGACCTCAGCATGGATCAACTGCTGGTGAATAACAGCGGTACGGCCGGCGAGGCGGTGAAACAGGCGGAGAAAGTCAGTTCGATGGCTGCGGCAATCGAGGAAATGTCGGTCACGGCGGATGAGACGGCCCGGCATACCCAAACGGCTGCTGCGGATTTGCAACAAGCCGTGTCATTACTCACTGATGGTGAGCAGGCGTTGGCACGAAACCGGCAAACGGTGGCAGAGCTGAATACCCTGATCGGCCAGGCCAGCAGTATGGTGGAGCACCTCAGCGCGGAAAGCGATCGCATCGAGCGGGTGACGGAAGTGATCGAAAACCTTGCCGGGCAAACCAATTTGCTGGCATTGAATGCGGCGATTGAAGCAGCCCGGGCCGGTGAGCAGGGGCGTGGGTTTGCGGTGGTGGCTGATGAAGTGCGACTGTTGGCGCAGCGCACCACCGATTCAACCACGGAGATTAACGCCATTGTTCAGGCGATTCAGGGGTCGACCCGTCAGGTGGTGTCGGTGATCGAGACCAGCCAGACCCTGGTCGGGACCGGCACTGAGCACACCGTCGCCGCTGGCGAGACGTTGCAGGCGACGATTCGCTCGATGGATGACGTGGCGGAGAAAGTTCGCAATATGGCCGTGGCGACAGAGCAGCAGTCGGAAGTGGCCGCGTCGCTGGCAAGTCTGGTGCATGAGCTGTCCGGCTCGGCCAGCGATGTTTCCGGTCACTGCGACTCAGCGCGTCAGCGTGCTGAAACGATTAAAGCCCAGGTGGACGATCTGAATCAGGCCATGCAGAAGTTCGCGGTATAGTCATTCGGGATCCCGAGCGCACGCCGCCGGTACCCGGCGGCTCAACAACCCGGGTTTTCATCCATGCCTACCAGATGTGCTGCTTGGCCGAGAGCTTTTCTTCCAGATACTCAATAAAGGCCCGGAGTTTGGCCGGCATAAACGCACGCTCCGGGTAGACGGCATAGATGCCATGCTTCGGCAGGGTATAGTCTTCCAGCATTGGCACCAGGGTGCCGCGGGCCAGCTCCGGCTCGACCAGAAACAGCGGCATCTGCCCAATCCCGATATGTTCCAGCATTAACTGTTTCAGCACCTCGCTGTTGTTGACCTGAATGTTTCCTTCCGGTTTGAATCGCTCGGTACCTTGCGGTCCCTCGAATGTCCATTCGGTGCCGGCCCGGAAATAGGAGTAGTACAGGCAATTGTGCTGTTTGAGATCGGCCAGTTTACTCGGGATTCCGTGCCGTGCCAGGTACTCGGGCGAGGCACAAAGGACGCTTCGGCAGGGGGAGAGCTTGCGGGCCACCAGATTCGAATCGGCCAGTGCACCGATACGCAGCACCATATCCAGCCCTTCTTCGTACAAATCCACCACCCGATCATCGAGTGATAACGTCAGCTTAATCTCCGGATAGCGCTGCAAAAACCCACTGAGCAGCGGCGCAATGTGGCGCTGGCCGAAGACCATGGGAATACTCACTTTCAAGTGGCCTTTGGGACTGCCCTGCAGGCTACTGATCGCGGCTTCCCCGTCCTGGATCAGGGCCTGCGCCCGACATACGTAACTGTAATATTGCTCGCCGGCTTCGGTCAGGCGCAGCTTGCGGGTGGTTCGCTGAATGAGTTTGACCCCCAAGTGGGTTTCCAGGGCTGAGATCCGCTTACTGACGGCAGACTTGTTGATCCCCAGTTTTCGCCCGGCCTCTGAGAAGCTGCCCAGTTCGACCACAGTCGTGAAGACCGGGATGGTGGTGTAGTTATCCATATGTGATGCTTGATTGTTTACTTCAGGGGAACAAAGAAATCCAAATATAGGTGATTATCAGAAAATAAGAAACCAACTATAGTGCCCGCCATGCAGTAAGGAAGGAAAATTCTGATGAAATCACATTCGGTATCTTTAGACGCCAGGCATCCCGAGGCCAAGCCTTTCGGGGCCAAGAACCCGGTCCCGAACCATTCCGGCGTGCCAGATCTAAATGCACAGCGGCCAAATGTACAGTATCCAAATGCAGAGCACTCACATGCATCGCGTCTCGGACCGAAGAACGTGGTATTGGCGCTAAGCGGCGGGATCACCCTGGCCAGTATGATTGCGATTAACAGCTATCTCGCGACGTTTAGCTCGCCGTTGTTGGCGTCCTGGCTGGCCCATGGCGTGGGGGCGATCACCAGTTTGATTTTGGTGGTCACGGCAAATCTATGGCATCGGACCAAGCTGGGTTTACCCATTGTGGCCGGTGTGCCGTTCTGGGCCTACTTGGGGGGGATCCCCGGGGCAATGACGGTGATCCTGGCCGCAGTTACCGTGAACAGTCCACTGGGACTGTCCGGCACCATTGCACTGATCATGGCCGGGCAAGTGCTGTTCGGGCTGCTCAGTGATGCCTTCGGCTGGTTTGGCCTGCCTAAGCGGGCGATCAAACGCCAGGATGCGACAGTGCTGGCCTTGATAGCCCTTGGCGGCATGCTGATTTTATTTGGAGGAAACGCGCAATGATCACTTCCATTTTGCTGGCCCTGATCAATGGTGGTTGTATCAGCATTTGTCGAATCATCAACGGCCGCCTGGGCCAGGAAACCGGTGCGCTGAATGCCTCCCTGTGGAATCACTTGGTCGGCTTTGGTTTTCTCTGTCTGGTGGTCTGGCTGATGGCTGCGACATCCGGGTCGAGTGCGTCTATTGCGGCCACGCTTGATGCGCCGCTCCTGGCCTGGACCGGCGGCATCATCGGCGCGCTGTTCGTGACCCTGAACAGCTATGTATTGCCCCGGCTGGGCGCGTCGCTCACCGCATTGCTGGTAATTGGCGGCCAGCTGCTGACCGGAGTCGCATTGGATGCGATGAGCCGCGGTGTTAATGCCATTCAGCTGCTGGGCGTCCTGCTGATCCTGGCGGCGGTCTGGCTGACCAAGCGTAGTGGCTGACCAAGCTCAGTGGCGGACCAAGCACGGCGGCTGACGCTCAGCTGAGATTGTCGACGGGAAAGTGTGCGCGCAGCTCGTCCAGAAACAGGGTGACCTTTCTCGGCAAGTGGGCGCGTCCGGCGTAAAAGGCATAGAGCGCCAGTTCAACCGGCGGCGCTTCCAGGGCCAGAGGGATCAATCGGCCCTCGTCAATGGCCTGCTGGCAGGCATCTGCCGGTAACAGGGCAAAACCAAGTCCGGCGAGGGCTGCGGCGGTGGCCATTGGGCCACTGTTGACCTTAAACCGGCTGTTTACTTTGAGCACGGTCGGTGTTGGCCCGCCGGTGTCAAACTGCCAAGGGGAGCCGTTCAGCGCGGTGAGGGTGGTAATGCAGGGACATTCCGCCAGCGCCTGGAGGGTCTCCGGTTTACCGTAGGTTTGGACCAGTTCGGGCGAACCGACCACGAGACTCGGCCAGCCAGCGATTTTGCGGGCTACCCAACCACTGTCGGCCAGTTGGCCCCGATTGAAGGTCAGCACCAGGTCGAAGCCGTCCGTGACCAAATCCTGCATGAGATCGCGCCCGCTCAGGCTGGTATCACAGTGGATCGTCAGTCCCGGATGGCGGCGGGCAAAATTAGTCAGCAGGGTGGCAAACTGCGGGCTGTCCGGCAGCAGGATCCGCAGCGTACCGCTGATCTGCCGGGTTTCCTGGCGAACATCCTCCAGGGCGGCATCGAGCGCTGCCAGCAGGGGCAAGGTTCGGGTATAGAGCTGCTCACCGGCCCGGGTGAGCTGCATGTGCCGGGTTGTCCGTTCAATCAGCCGGGTATCGAGGTGCTTTTCCAGGCTGGCGATATACCGGCTGAGGTTGGAGGTTGGGATCTCCAGTTGTTCGGCCGCCGCCTTGAAGCTCCGGCACTCCGCGACGCGGTGAAAGCTCCGTAGCCAGCGGGGATCCAGCTCACTCATCATGACTTTTCCTCATTACTATCCCTATTTGTGAAATTATCCTTCCCAATTTAGCATGTTTATCCCAGATGTATCAGGTATTAAGGTGGCCGCTGTTGTTCAGAAGGAGAATTAAAATGGATGTCATTGTTGAACAGGTGCGCCGTCGCACCCGGACTGTACTCGGCTTGCTGTGCCTGATCCAATTTTTCGTGGCGCTGGACGCCCTGGTGGTGATCCCGCTCAGCGCCGAGGTGGTGCTGTCGATGGGGGTGTCTCCGGCACAGGCCGGTTATCTCAACAGCAGTTACGCGTTGGCCGCGGCGCTGGCCAGTGTGATGTTCAGACCAGCCGCGACGCCCGGCGGCATGCAACGTGTCCTGTGTCTGGCCCTGGTGGGATTGGGCGTCGTTACGGTCGGTTTTGCGTATGCCCCCGGCTTTGCGGCCTTGTTGGGAATGAGGGGCCTGGCAGGTGGTTGCGCCGGCGTGGTGATGGCGCTGAATCTGAACTTGCTGATGGCTTTACTGCCGCCGGAGCAACGTAAACAAGCGGTGGCGTTGGTGATGGGGATGTTCCCCCTGGCCCTGACGTTGGGAGTGCCCGCCTTGCTTCAGCTCAGTGGTGATGCCGGTTGGCAGCGGGTATTTATCTGGCTGGGGGGCGGCACTCTGCTGACCAGCGTCCTGGCGATGTTGCGTCCGCTGAAACCGGAATCCAGCTCGGAACTCGCAACAGAGCAAATGACTGAACAGGTCGCTGGCGCGCAGGCGACCCAAGGGGCAGGGCCGGAAGTTGCGTCGGAGCCGCCTTCGGTTTGGGGACTGGCCCGGCCGCTGCTGGCGGTGTTTCTGGCGGTGTTCAGTACCTTTTTGATTGTCACTCAGTATCCGGTCTATCTGGTTGCCGGGTTACAGGTGCCGACCACCTCGCTGAGCTGGGCGTATATCATCGGGGGCGCCGGATGTTTTCTGGCTTTTCAGGCATATGGCCGGTGGCATCACCGGGTCCGGAAACAACAGCTGATTGCCGGGCTTTCCGCGGGCATGGTGCTGGCGGTGCTGGCCGGTTTTCATACCCAGCTGCCTCAGTTGGCATTGCTTGGCCTGATCGGCTTTATGATCCTCAGTGCGACTCGCACCACCGTGGTCGTTGCAGAAGTGACTTGCGCGCTGAGTGACGCGTTGCGGGCCCGGTTTATCGGCTTTCAGAATGCATTGCAGCATTTGGGGAGTGGCGCGGCCGGGATAGCTGGAGCCGCCTTACTCTCGGTAACAGACTCGATATCAGACTCGGTCACAGGCTCAGTGCCAGATCCGGGTGCGCTGAATTATCCGGTGTTGCTGTGGACTGCGGTACTGCTGATCATGAGCGTGCCGCTGATCAAAGTGTCGCGCTGAGTTTACAGCGCGACCAAAGGGGCAATGGGGGACATATCGATGATCTCCCGTCGGGCGAACAGGGCTGCCAGCTGTTGTTTCTGGCGCGTGTTTAGCGGGCGAATGGATTCAGCCGCCGGGGAGTGCTCGGCAAGCGACGTCAGGCTGAGCAAATCCTTCAACGCATAGAATTTATGCACATAGGACAGGGTTTCCTGCGGCAGTTCTAACGCAGAGAACGGGGTGTCCGGTTGCTGGGCAAGGGTACGCTGAACCCGGCCTTCTCCGGCATTGTACGCGGCCAGGATTAGGGGGAGGTTCTGGTCGAACTTCTGATCAAGAAACGCCAGATAACGCACGGCCGCTTCGGTGCTTCGGTCCAGATCAAAACGCTCGTCGGCCTGATCGTTCACCGTCAGGCCGAAGCGCTGGGCGGTGGCGGGCATCAGCTGCCATAAGCCGCCGGCACCGGCAGGCGAGACCGCCTGCGGGTTGAATGAGGATTCCATCATCGGGATCAGCGCCAGCTCAGACGGTAAATGGTGTTGCTTGAGCAGGCGAAAGATCTGCGCGACCTGGCGCGGGTAGTGTTGGTATTGCTGTTCAATGAGCTGCTTGTGCGGATACAGCGCTTGATAGTGATCTTCAATCTGCAAGATAGAGAGCTGTTCGGCCGTAGCCGTAGCCATCGCCGCATAACCTGCACTCGGTTGTAACAGCCCCAGGCTGATGCTCCCTGCCAGCATCAGGATGCGAGCGAGCTTGGACGGCGCCCGGAGCCACCGCTGTCCGGGCGCGGCATCCGGCAGGTGTTGGGGGATAGATGTTATCGCGTGAAGCATGGTCAGCTCATCAGCCGGTCGGTTTCGTAACTTTGACCCTGACCGACATCTTTCAGGAGTTCCCGGAAGGATGCTGACAGTCGGCCATTGCTGTGGTTCAGTTTCTGGCAGGCCTGCACCTGGTTTGCCAGTTGCTGCCAATAGGTTTGCATCGGTCGCTTGATCTTGTCCGGCAAGGCATTCAGGAGTGCCTGCATCCCGGTCTGATTCTGCGGTACGCCGAGTTGGCCCAGCAGGACGTGACGCTCGGCCGCGCTGCGCTGTAAACGGTCAATCAGGGGTTGCTGTTGCCGGGTGAGTTGCAACAACTGCTCACCATCAAAGTGCAGGTAGCTGCGCTGCTGCTCATACATCAGTTGATGGAGCTGGCGATAATGCGCCAAATCACTTTGGATCCCTTTCATCAGCAGCAGTAATGCCTGTTGCTTGTTGGGCTGTTTCTGCCCTGGCTGCGCGAGTCCTGCGCGCGCCTGCTCAGTGGTGTGGTTACTGAACTGCGTCACCTGGAATGCCTCTTTGAAAACGTGTCTCTGGTGATGGCGGGTATCGGTTGTTATTCGTGTCCGGTGTGAAAACGCATCACGGCCCCGGCCAGGGCGCGAATGTCTAAATTCAGTTCGCCGCGGGCCAGTGCCTGCTTCACCGATTCAACTTTGGCCAGATCAACATCCGGAAGCGTGCCGAGTTCAGATTGCGCCTGGTCAATCATCCGGGTATTGACGGAGACAGTCGGTGATTGCGATTGACGGACCGGCTCTGCCGTCTCCGGCTTGGTGTCCCGAGTGCTGACTGGGGTGTGCGGAATGTGCGTGCCCGACATTTTATCGATCTTCATGCTGGCTCCGATGTGTGAAAGTGATGATTGATACTTAATAGGAACGACGGGTTCGCCGCCGTTGTTAAATCAAAATTAAAAAATAGTTCGGACCTTGCCCCGGTCGCTGACGATGGCGCGGATGACTTTGGCCGAGCGTTGATTTTGGACACTGATTTGCTCTCCCTGGGCACCGTTTTCCCGGGCAATCCCTTTGGTGGTTGCCTGCATACCGTGTTTGCTGGCGATGATCAGCACTTCCTCCCCCTTTTCGACCAGCCACTGGCGTTCAAGATAGGTCGGGCTGATCACCTGTCCGGTCCGGATCCGCCGGGTGGCGAGCCGGCCAATCACTTGCTGTGGCTGTGTTGCAAACGCCTTGTCGTGCCGGAAGGTCAGGGTTTGATGCGACAGCATTGTCACGTCAATTTTGGTGTCCCGGTTGATGGTGGATTTCGCCACGAGCACCGGAAGTGTCAGTGCCACACTGATTGTGGTGTTGAGATCCCAGGTTTGCGGACCGCTCTGGCAACTGACTTTCCGCTTGAGATTGCCAATCGGCTGGCTTTGTTGATCGGCGACGGCAATTACGATCGGCGTTGCGCAAGCCGGCAGGTGCTTCACGGAAGTCGGCAGCGTGATGTCGATTTCCGCCCGGTAGTCTTGCCACTGATAGCGTTCGGCAGCAACGGACAGTTCGCGGGTGATTTCGCTCTGCAGTTGCGCATGCAAAACCGTCGGGTCGACGTGGGTGTCTTCCGACGCACTGGTTCCCGGCGTTGCCCACAGCCCGGTCAGGCCGAGGATCAGGCCCAGGTGAAAGCCGACGCGTGCTTGCTTCCCGTGTTTCCGTTTTTCTTCCGCCGGGCGGAAGTGCTGTTTCCGTTTGTAACTATAATTCATTGAAAAATATAAAATTAATTTATGGCACGTATTTTGGATGACGACACGGGTAATAGCCAGACCTAAGGACCTTATTATGGCGATCAGTTTTGAAAATGCGTTAGGCGTTCACCCCGATGCGCTGAACTTCAGAGTGCAACGCACCAAGGTGCTGGCCAGTAACCTGGCGAATGTTGACACACCTGGGTATCTCGCAAAAGACCTGAGCTTTAAAACCGTAATGAAAAATAGCGGCGGAAACAAGGTTGACAAGCCGGTACCTCAGCTTCAGATGTCATCGCAGTACACCGTGCCGTACCAGAACACGCAAGACGGTAACACGGTTGAATTGGGCGTCGAGCAAGCCAAATTCGCCGAGAACAACATGAGTTTCCAGACCAGTCTGACCTTTCTGAATATGAAATTCAGCGGATTAGCAAAAGCGATAGAAGGACGTTAAGCACTATGTCATTTACTGATATCTACTCGATTGCCGGTTCGGCGATGACTGCCCAGACGGTTCGCCTCAATACCGTGGCCAGCAACCTGGCCAATGCCGATGCGGTTTCAGCCAACCCGGATGATGTTTACAAGGCCATGAAGCCGGTGTTTGCCACCGTCTACAACAGCACCCAGTTGTCGCAGGGCAATACGGCTTACCCGCATGCCGAAGTCCGGATTGTCGATGTGGTGAAGAGCCAGGGCGACGCGGAAAAGCGGTTCGAGCCGCACAGCCCGTTGGCGGATGAGGAAGGGTACGTCTATTACCCGGATGTGGATGTGGTGGCGGAAATGGCGGACATGATGTCGGCGACCCGCAGCTTTGAAACCAATGTGTCTGTCCTCAGCAATGTGAAAAGCATGCAGCAGGGCCTGCTGCGTCTGGGGGAGGGTAACCGATGAGTCTGGCCCCGTTTAACGCCATGAGCACCGACAAGCCGGTCAGCACCGTTTCGGAAAATCAGGTGAAAGCCAACCCGACGGAGATGAACAGCGCGGAATCGCTGCACAATGAATTCATTACCCTGATGGTGGCACAGATCCAGAATCAGGACCCACTCAACCCGCTCGATGGCACCGAGTATGTCGGACAGCTGGCGCAGTTCTCCCAGGTTGAAAGTACCGAGAACATGTCCAAGGTGATGCAAAACAGCATGGTGCTGCTGGACAACATGCAGGTGCTGTCCACGGCCGGGCTGGTGGGGCAGACCGTGTATGTGGATACCGAAGCATTCGAGCTGTCTGAACAGGTCCAGAAGGGAAAACTTGAACTGCAGCATGCCTCGAACCAGGTCAACCTGCTGATCAAAGATGAATACGGTCAGACCACCAAAGTGCCGATGGGTGGCCGTGCCCCCGGCGATGTCGACTTTACGATTGATCCGGCGACGCTCGGCCTGAAACCGGGTAAATACACCGTTGCGGTTGAACTGGATGAGGGGCTGACGCAGCCGAACATTCTGATGAGTGGTGAAGTGGCTCAGGTCCGTGTGCCGAGTAACGGCGGCGCCGCGCTGGTCAATGTTGCCGGGGTGGGGAGCGTTCCTTTTTATCAAATCAGTCAATTTGGCGCTTAACCTTTTTCGAGTACAGAGGATCTTATGAGTTTTGATATTGCACTAAGTGGTCTGGGCGCAACCAACGTTCAGTTGAACACCATCAGTAACAACATTGCCAATGTCGGCACCTCCGGCTTTAAAGAAGCCCGGACCGAATTTTCCGCGGTGTACAACGGCATGCAGCCGGGCGGAGTGGAAGTTGCGTCGATTTCGCAGAACTTTGACAAGAACGGCCAGGTGAGCGGGACTGGCCGGGCGCTGGATCTGGCCATCAGCGGCGGTGGCTTTTTCATGACCAAAGATGCTGCCGGCCAGACCCTGTACACCCGCTCCGGGGTGTTTAACACCGACAAAGACAACAACATCATCAGCAATGGCGGCATGAAGCTGCAAGGCTACGGGGTCGACGGCAATAACCGGTTGCAGACCGGTGCGGTCGGCGATCTGAAAATCTCTACCTCTTCGCTGGCAGCGAAAGCGACGGATAACCTGGATTTCGTGGCGAACTTTGATGCCCGCGTGTCCCAGCCGGTGAAAGCGGACGGTACCGTGCTGGCCTTTGATGCAAACAATCCGGAAACCTTTAACTCATCCTATACCACCAAGGTGTTTGACTCGCTCGGCAATCCGCACACCGTGACCCAGTACTTCGTGAAAAGCGGTGAGAACGAGTGGGATGTGCATGTTCAGGTCGATGGCGGCAAAGTGCAGGTCAATGGTCAGAAGACCTACACTTACGACGTTGATTTTAAACAGGACGGTTCCTTAAACGCGCCGGTGGATGCGGTGGATATCGCGTTTGCACCGCCGGGGGCCGAGGCCGTCACGCTGGATCTGAAGCTGAAGGGCTCCACCCAGTATGGCGCAGATTTCGGTGTCAGCACCAACAATCCGAACGGCTATAGCTCAGGCCAGCTGGCCGGGGTCCGGGTTGAAGATAACGGGATGGTGTTTGCCACCTACACCAACGGGCAGTCGCAGCTGCAAGGTCAGGTGGTGTTGGCGAACTTTGCCAACCCTCAGGGGCTGGTGAAAACCAATAACACGTCCTGGATGGAAAGTTTCAGCTCCGGGGCGCCGGTGACCGGTGAGCCGGGCAATGGCATCTTCGGTGGCCTGCGTTCGGGCGCGTTGGAAGGCTCGAACGTGGACTTGACTACAGAGTTGGTCAGCCTGATGACGGCGCAGCGGAACTACCAGGCCAACGCCAAGACGATTTCGACGTCAGACAAGCTGACCCAGACCCTGTTTAACGCAGTGTAACGGAGCCGCATCGTGGATAGCTTCCTATATACCGCAACCAGCGGCGCCAGCCGGGTGATGCAGGCCCAGCATGTGCGCTCGAATAACTTGTCGAATGCCGATACCGCCGGCTTCCGGGCCGATATGGAGCGGGTGCAGAGCATGCAGATCCAGGGCGCGGGTTTTGACGGCCGAACCCTGGTGGCAACTAACTCGGCTTCAACGCGCTTTGACTCCGGCGATTTAATCAAAACCGGCCGCGCGCTGGATATCGCGATTAACGGCGACGGCTTTTTCACCGTCCAGACTCCGGCCGGTAACGAAGCCTATACCCGCGCCGGGAATATCCGGGTCGATCAGGAAGGCAACATGACGGTCAATGGTTTCCCGTTGATGGCTGACGGCAATGCGCTGGTGCTGCCGCAGTACCAGCAGGTTGAAATCAGTGATAAAGGGGTGGTGTCCGTGGTACCGCCGGGGGGCGGTGCCAAGGTTGAAGTCGGTCAACTGAAACTGGTGAAACCGGACAACAACCAACTGCAAAAAGAAAGCGATGGCTTGCTGCACGCCGTTGATGGCGGTGATTTGGCGGCCGATGCCACCGTGATGGTGGCCGCGGAGCACCTGGAAGGCAGTAATGTCTCGGCAATCGATGAGCTGGTGGGGGTGATGTCCCTGACCCGAAACTTCGAAATGCAGGTGCGGATGATGAAAACCGCGGAAACCCTGGCCCAGGCCGGCAACCGTCTGATCAGTGAGCGCTAACGGCTTCCGTCGGAACCACATCAAATTCACAGTTTAAGGAGAGAGTAATGCACTCGGCATTATGGGTAAGTAAAACGGGGATGGCGGCACAAGATACCAAGATGACCGCTATTTCCAACAACCTGGCCAACGTGAACACGGTCGGGTTTAAGCGCGATCGCGTGGTGTTTGAAGATCTGTTCTACAGCATTCAGCGCCAGCCGGGCGCCCAGGTGGATCAGGTCAATGAGCTGCCGAGCGGTGTGCAGCTGGGCAGCGGGGTACGGGTGGTCGGTACGCAGAAAGTGTTTACCCAGGGGAATACGCAAAACACCAGCCAGGAACTGGATCTGGCCGTGATGGGAGCGGGTTTTTTCCAGATTGAAAACTCGGACGGCGAGCTGATGTACAGCCGCAACGGCCAGTTCCATGTCAATTCCGAAGGCATGATGGTGAACAGCCAGGGCCTGCCGCTGATGCCGCAAATTCAGATCCCGGAAGATGCGCACAGCCTGTCTGTCGGCGTGGACGGCACCGTGACCGCCGTGGTTGCGGGCAACCCGCAGCCGCAGGATCTGGGACAGATCACGTTGGCGAAATTCATCAACCCGGCCGGCCTGGAAGCCGTCGGCGGCAACCTGTTCCGTGAAACGGGCGCCAGCGGCCAGGCCGATGAGCTGGTTCCGGGACTGGATGGTGCCGGCAGCATCAAACAAGGGGCACTTGAAGGCTCGAACGTACAGGTGGTTGAAGAAATGGTCGACATGATCACAACCCAGCGTGCGTACGAGATGAATGCCAAAGTCGTCTCGGCAGCTGACGACATGCTGAAGTTCGTTGCTCAGTCAGTGTAAGGAGTGACGCATGAAATGGCCAACCTCCTTGCAGCTTTGCTTACTCGCAGCCGTGTTCCTGACCGGCTGCGGGATGCGGCCGGAATTTGTTCCGCCCGAGCCGGATGATGAAGCTTACGCACCGCCGCCGTTGGATTATTCGCTGCCTGAAGCGAAAGACGGCAGCCTGTATCGCCATCAGTATATGATGACCTTGTTTCAGGATCGCCGGGCTTACCGGGTCGGCGATATCCTGACGGTGTTGCTCAACGAGGAAACCGAGTCGAGTAAGAAAGCCAATACCAAATACGGCAAAGATTCATCGGTCGGATTTGATGCGCCGACGTTCGGGACCAATACCATTGATGATCTGGCGGTTGGGATTAACGCGGCACGGAGTTTCGACGGCTCATCAGCCAGCTCGCAGGGGAACAAGCTGGAGGGGGCCATTACCGTCACCGTGCATGAAGTGTTGCCGAACGGGGTCCTGCGGGTGAGTGGTGAAAAATGGTTGCGCCTGAATCAGGGAGATGAGTTTATCCGCCTGACCGGGATTGTCCGGGTCGATGATGTCGATCGTCGGAATCAGGTGTCGTCGCTGCGGATCGGCGATGCCCGGATCACCTACTCCGGCCGCGGGGCGCTGGCAGACAGCAATGCCGCCGGTTGGCTTTCCCAGTTCTTCAACAGCCCTTGGATGCCATTATAATGAACCCTAGTGCAAAATTTTTTCTGTTCGCGGCCCTGAGCCTGTCGGCCGCGATGAGCGTTACTGCCAGGGCCGAAACGGCCACGCCCATGATGGATCTGGTGGATGTCCAGGGCATTCGTTCAAACCAATTGGTGGGGTACGGACTGGTGGTCGGCCTGGACGGGACTGGGGACCGCAATCAGGTCAAGTTTACCAGCCAGTCGATCACCAATATGCTGCGCCAGTTCGGCGTGCAGATCGGGGACAGCAGCGATCCGAAACTGAAAAATGTCGCTTCGGTGAGTGTCACGGCCATGGTTGATCCCATGGCGGGACCGGGACAGTCGCTGAACGTGGTGATCTCTTCCATCGGGGATGCCAAGAGCCTGCGTGGCGGCACCCTGCTGATGACCCCTCTGCGCGGGATTGACGGGGAAGTGTACGCCGTCGCCCAGGGGAACCTGGTCGTGGGCGGGGCTCAGGCCGAAGGGCGCAGCGGCTCGAAAGTGACGATTAACACGCCGACCACCGGCCGGATCCCGAACGGGGCCATCCTGGAGCGGGAGATTTCGTCGGATTTCAATGACAAGCCGGTGATCACGCTGAACTTGCGTCAACCGAGCTTTACCACCGCCAAAAATATTACCCGGGTGATCAATCGCACCTTTGGCCCGAATGTCGCGACAGCCATTAACCAGGGCCGGGTGGAGATGCAGGCGCCGAAAGATACCCAGCAGCGAGTGATCTTGATGTCGATGCTCGAAGAGCTGACCGTGGTTCAGGGGCGCAAGCCGGCACGGGTGGTGTTTAACTCACGGACCGGTACGGTGGTGATTGGCCAGAACGTGAAAGTCAGCCAGGCCGCGGTCAGCCACGGCAGCCTGACGGTGACGATTTCCGAGAAGCAGCAGGTCAGCCAACCGAATGCCTTCGCCGGGGGAGAAACCAAAGTGGTGAACGATTCCGCGGTTGATATTAACCAGGAGGAAGCGCAGATGTACATCTGGCCGGAAGGGACCGAGCTCAACACCATTGTGACCGCCGTGAACAGCCTGGGCGCGACCCCGGATGATCTGATGTCAATTCTTCAGGCGCTCCATGAAGCCGGTGCCCTGAATGCCGAGCTGGTTGTGATTTAAGGAGCCGTAATGAAATTAGACGCGAAAGCCGATCAGCCTTATCAATCTGCGATGTTGTATCACGATAACAGCGCGCTGGCCGGGATCCGTCATAGCAGTGACAAGCAGCAGGCGCTGGAGACCGTTGCCGGTCAGTTTGAAGCCATGTTCTTGCAAATGGTGCTGCGCCAGATGCGCAGCAGCAGTGATGTGCTGGCGGCGGATGACAACCCGTTCTCCAGCAAAGAGCAAGGGGTGTACCGGGATTTCTACGACGGCCAGCTGGCGATTGAACTGGCGAAGAATCAGCGGAGCGGGATTGCCGATATGCTGATCAAACAATTGGGACCCAAGTCTCAGCAAGTGTTGGCTCAGGCTGTTGAATCTGCCAATGAACCCCAAGCGGCAGTTGTTGCGGGTAAAACAGCCCCGCCTGCCGCCCAAGCGCCGGGTGCCGTTCAAGCGCCGGTTGCCGATCTGGTGAACACCGCTGCCGCGGATACCCGGCCAAACGCTGCGGTATCTGACGAGGCTGTGGTGAAAAATGATATCCGCCTTAATGAAAGCACACCGGTGGTCGCCATGGAATCACCAGAGGAACTGAGAATGCGCATCCAAACCACCTTGAGTCAGGTCGCATTTCAGCAGCCGCTGATCCGCAGAATGGAGCGATAGCCGCAGATGAGTTTAATGAATATTGCGTTAACCGGGTTGAATGCCAACAAGGCAGCCCTGGATGCGACGGCGCAAAACGTCGCCAACGTGAATACCCCGGGGTATAGCCGCCAACAGGCCGTGATGAACGCGGTGAGCTCTGGCAGCTTGGATCGTTACAGCGCCGGTGGCGGTGTCGAAGTCACCAGCATTCGTCGGGTCAGTGATCAATATCTGGTGCGTCAGACCTGGTCGACGACCAGCGAGGCCGCCTATTCGTCCCGCTATACGGAAAACTTAAGCCAGCTGGAAAGCATGCTCGGTGCCGACGGCTTCAGTATTTCGGCGGGTCTCGACACGCTGTATGCAGCCTTGAATGATGCATCGGTACGGCCGGAATCGGCCCCGCTGCGTCAGCAAATCATCAACGAAGCGGAGGCGTTGTCCCGCCGTTTCAATACCTTGACCACATCTCTGCACGAACAACACAAAGCCTTGCATGATCAGCGCGGTGCCGCGTTGAACCAGGCAAATAACCTGCTCAGCAATATTGCCAGTATCAATGATCAGCTCGTTGAGCTGTCCGGTACGACGGGCAACCCGGCCCAGTTGCAGGATGCCCGTGACAAGCTCATTGGTGAGCTGTCGCAGGTGATGGACATTCAGACCGCCGAGCAGCCGGACGGCAGTTTGCAGCTGACGCTGGCGACCGGCCAGCCGCTGGTGATCGGTGGGGATGCCGCAACGCTGAAGGCAATTCCGGATGTGGACGATGCCTACTCGGCCCAGCTCAGTGTGTCGTTTGCGGGTCAGAACTTTCCGATCAATACAGATGTGGGCGGTGAACTCGGTGCAATTGCCGATTACCAGCAAGAGACGCTGAAGCCGTACCGGAATATGTTGGATGAAATGGCCGCATCCATTGCGGATGCGATGAATACCACGCTTGCTGGCGGTAAGGATCTGAACGGTCAGCCGGGACAGGCGTTATTTCGATATGATCCGGCCAACCCGGCCGCGAGCCTGGATGTGACCGGCCTCAAGCCCGGGGAGCTGGCCTTCTCGGCAGACGGCAGTCCGGGCAACAGTGGTGTCCTGACTGAGCTGATTGCCCTGAGCAACAAGACGTTTTCGATCACCGGGCTGGGGAATGTCACCATTAACGATGCGTTCGGCGCGATGGTGGGCGAAACGGCCATCAAGTCCCGTCAGGCCAGCACTGACTATACGGCCAAGAAAAGTCTGAACCAACAGGCGATTGCAGCCCGGGATAACCTGAGTTCGGTCAATAGCGATGAAGAGGCCGCGAACCTGATGCAGTTCGCCAATGCCTACCAAGCCAACATGAAAGTGATCAGTACGGCCAACCAGCTGTTCGATACCGTTTTGAAAACGTTTTAAGGAGGGCGCATGCGAATCAGTGATACCCAGTTTAGTCAGATGATGTTGCAGAGCCTGCAAACGAACAATGCCGGGCTTGGCAAAGTCATGGCGCAGATGTCGACCGGGAAAGAATTAACCAAGTTGTCTGATGCGCCGATTGATGCCATCAAGCTGCTGAACCTGTCGCGGGAAGGTCGCGCGATCGATCAATACAACAGTAACATTGACAATGTCAAAACGGCGTTGTCTGGTCAGGAAACGTATCTGGATGCGGCCAATAACACGCTCAAGAGCATGCGTGATCTGGTGGTTTGGGGGGCCAACGGCTCGCTGACCGACGTTGACCGCGCGGGCATTGCCAACCAGCTGGAAAGCCTGCGGGATTCACTGGTGTCGACGTTTAATGCCCAGAATGAAGAGGGGCATTATGTCTTTTCCGGGACGCAAACCGATACCCCGTCCCTGGTGGAGAACAACGGTACCTTGAGCCTCGGTGGCAATGCAGACAAGCGTGTGGTCACCGTCGCGAAAGGCGTGACCATGGAATCCAATGTGACCGCTAAGGAGATCCTCGACTTAGGGGGGACCCATGTGATCAACCAGATTGATCAACTGCTGGCTGAGTTTCGCCAGCCGACGGCGAACTTTCAGGCGGAAGTGAATTCGGCCCTGGGCGCTGTCGATACCACCCTGGGGAATGTGCTGGGGGCGATGACCACCATTGGTGGTCGTTTCAACAACCTGGATTTGATGGCCAGCAGCCACACGGATAATAAACTGTTTGTGGATAAAGTCAGCCATGATATTGAAGCGCTGGACTACGGTGAGGCGTCTGTACGGCTCAACAATTATATGAGCGCGCTGCAGGCCACGCAGGCCAGTTACGTCAAGATCAATGATTTGTCCCTCTTTTCACGGATCTAGCAGGTCAGGTATCCCATGGTAAGTGCAACAACTGAAGTCAGAGCCCATGATGTCAGGTTAACCGGCCAGAGCCAGGCCGGCGTCGTTCCGTCTATGGTGGCGGAAAAAACGGGCTCGAAAGCGTTGCCGGGACGTACTTTTGACCAGGCCGCGATGCCGAAGGGCGGGTATTCGTCAATGAATGTGCTGCTGGCCCAGGGTCAGCAGCAGGTCAGCGCGGCGCAGATCGCCCAACAGGCGTTGAAGCAGGTCGGGCAAGATCTGTTTACGGTGAAGCGGGGGCTGACCCGGGTATTACAAGGGGCGCAAAGCGCAGCTTCACTGGCCGATCAGATGTCAACCAGTCAGCAGCGGATCCGTCAGTCTTTGGATCAGGCGCGGAACGAAGAAGGGCGTGTGCTCGATGCGCAACTGCATTTTCAGCACAAGCAGCCGGTTCAACGGACGTTTACGATCCCGGGCTTGAACCTGACGCGACAACGTGATCAAAGTGAGCAGGTTCGCATCGACTTCCCGCAATTGGGCAGTGTGGTGTTGAACCTCGACAGTCAGAAAAGTGACAAAGCCCTGGTGAACCAACTGGATCGGGCACTGATCCCGCTGAGCATCCGACTGCAGGCCGGTGACAACGGCGCCCTGATGTTCCGGGCTGAAGAGTCGGCCTACCGCCAGCTGGAACAGCAGGTGATGGTGACCGGGCAGGGGCACCGCTATCCGGCTGGTCAGCCAAATACCATTAAGGTCCAGCCGGAGCCGGAAGGAGTGGAAGAGCTGGCGATTCATCTCGGCAGCCAGGAAGGGATCCGCAACAGCCTCAGTCAGGTCAATCAGTACTTACAGCAGGTACAAACCAGCCTGTCTGAAACGCAGGCTTACCTGGGCGCTATCGACCGTCGTGCTCAGCAAGTTTCTGCGGCCACGCTGGGGGGCGAGGTGTTGGAAAGTAAGCTGACGAGCGTTCGCCAGCTGGGCGAGCAGGATTTTCGCGCAACGTTCCAGGCCGTGTCTGCCCAGGCCAATGTGCGGCGTCAGACCGTGGTGGCTCTGCTGCGCTAATCTCATGTTGTGATCACCAACAATTGCGATCACCAACAATTGCGATCACCAAATGTTGCGAAAATCCCAAGGGAAAAGCCGACATCGTGTCGGCTTTTTTCTTGATTGGGCTAGGATGCTGGCTGTGACTGCCAGCGAAATACGGTCCCGTCACTCAGGAGCGCGATGATTGATTGCGGTGGCAGCGCCAGCTGTTGATCATGCCGGACTTGCCCGGAAAAATTGGCGATCACCCGGCTGCCGTCACCGAAAGTGGTTTGCTGCAGCCAGCCCTCATTGTCCAGCCAGCGAAAGTCAACCAAGGGTTGATCCCACAGCGCGCGATGGAGCGGGAGATAGCCGTCCTGGTAATGCTTCAGCGCTTTGATGCGGGGGCTGTGCGGCGAGCTGGCATCTTCCCGACTCAGGTGCACCATCGCGGGGGTGTTATAGAGCATACCGATCAGATCCCGCTCGGACCGGACATTGCTGAACTTCAGACTGTCAGAATGCCAGTGGTGGCTGTTGATCACCTCATCATGAAACACCGCCTGATACAGCGGAACCCGGAACTGCGGGGCAAACAGCAGGGTTTGATAGGGCGCCTTGACTTTCGCCGGCTGGAAGAAAAACTCAGGCCGGTGCTCGGGATACCAGCGACCTAAAAAGTAAGGCGATCGGCGGTTGTTTTTCATGTCCGGATCGCTCCAGCCAAAACCGACGGTTTCCAGCCCGTGGGCGAACGCAATGCCCCGGGTGGTTAAACTATTGCCGTCTTCTGAGCCGAGGATCATGGATGTTGAATCTGCGATCCACTGCATGCGGTCGTTGAAGGCCTGTAGCATCTGCTGCTCACTGGTGCCATCACGGTAATCTTCCCGTGCCATGGCGGTGGCATCGACATCCAGAAACAGGCTGTCGAAACGGCCATAGTGCGCAATATCGCGGATCCGCTGTTCGACATAACCGCGCCGGCAGTTCGGGTTGAGGTAAAAGCCATGGCCGCGAAACCCTTTCTTTGTCGTCCCGTCGGCTTGTTCGATGGCGCAGCCGATCCGCATTTCATCCGGCAATTGTGCCGTCAGCCAGCCGTCATTGAGCCCGGCCGGGATCGCCGTATTATAAGAGTCATAAGTGCCTACCAGATACCCGGCGGATTTGGCCTGTTCGACCACTTGCGGCTGATAGAAAGCCGGCATCCAGTTATCCAGGCCGAGCCAGAGCTTGCTCAGCCCGGCGGCTTGCAGGTTGGTGATCATCGAACTTGCCAGCCCTTGTCCCCAGCGGTCAGGGGGCGTCAGGAATTGTCCGGCCTGGTTGCTGAGCCACAATTTACGCAGTTGGGCGGCATTGAACTGGGATTCAATGGTGTTGTTGTCGAGCTGCACGGGCTCGGCCGGAAACAACTGGTTCAGCGCGGCGTTGAGACTGTCGACCAGCAATTGCTTGTGATAGCGGTTTAGCCAGTCCTGTCCCTGTTTCAGGCTGCCGAGTTCTTGCCTGGCTGCTTTGCTGAGTGGCAATTCCGGGTGGGTTGTCAGCCAGTTTTTCAGTCCCCACCAGTCTTTGACGTCCTGTTCGGCCAGCACATCCTTGCCGAACAGGTAGACCTGACTGGCGCCGATGAGTTTTTTCAGCGCCGGGTTACGCTGTAGCTTGGCCGCCAGCGGCTGCGCCTGATGATGCTCAGCTCGCCACTGGCGATATTGTCTGGCACCGGAAAGCGGATCCTTGCCCAGGCTGATCCGGACCACAAAGGCCTGATCGCGGTTTAGTGCCGTGAACTGATGGTTGGCTTGCATATCCAGCTGTGGTTTCCCGTCTTGAGCACTCGCCTTAGCACCGACGCCAGCACTTGCATTCAAGCCAGGCAGAGCGCCTGCGGCCTCGGTAAAGGTCAACAGGTTGCTGGTGGCCGTGACCAAATGATAGCTGACAAAGGTATCAGCCTGCTCGGCGGTCCAGAACGGCATCTTCAAATCCTGGGTGGTGTTCGCACCGGAATGGTGCTGTTGCAGATATTTCGCCCAAACCGGGTGGTCGGTCGGCACCCGCATCCCTTCACTGAATGGCAGATAAAGGGTACGGGTCGCCTGATGCGGCAGATCGAACCACGCCAGCGTGACGGGGTGATTGCGCGCAATGGTCACGGTGTCATCAATGGTAAAGGTGAGCGACAACGCCTGATCCAGCGAGGCGCTGACCCGGATCTTGGCCGGCATCAGGGTCCAACTGGCTTGATGTGTCGCGTTTTGATGTAGTGCGGTGACGCTCTGGGGCTTGCCGTCGATGCGCAGTGCAGCTTGATTAACCTGCACATCGCCCCAGCGGATACTCAGGGTTTGTGGATCAAGCGTGACGGCTTGATCGCCGCCAGAGAGGGTAATTTCAGCCGCTTGGGTGCTGCCTGCAACCGCGGCAAGCAGCAGTGAAAGGAAGACGCCGCGTTGCAGCGCCGGGATAAAAAGGGACATCAGGTTCTCCAGGGGTTGGCCTATGGTTCATGCCCATGAGTCAATGTTTATGAGTCAATGTTTATGACTTCATGTTTATGAATCTAGGAAACAGGTCTGCGATTAAGCCGCAAACTCCCGCCCGATTTGTCACCCGAATGTCTCTATTTCACCGTGCGCCTATCTGACGTTGGCCGAATTGGCTGCGTTCTGCTGCCAGGCAGGAAAGGGCAGCGCGATCCGCTGGATGTAAGCCACTTTGATCCCGGACTGATATTCGTACTGGCTGACGGCGGCGCTGAGCCGAACGGCCTTCGGTAGGATGGTTGCGGGCAGTTCGGCGATTGGTTCAGCTCCACTGGCGATGACGGGCTGACGCGGACCAACCAGATTGTATTGATCGTCAAACCACTGCCAGTGGGCGAACGCCGGTGCGCAGCCGCGTTGGCTTGGCGGCAGATCCAGTTTGAGTCGTGGCGAGGCGGTGTTTTCCAGTTGAAGCCAGGGGTTGTCACTGAGTCCCGCAATGATCAGCGGATAGGGATGGTCGTTGATCACCAGTTGATACAGGCCAGGCGCAGGCGGGGTAAGGAACTCCTCACTTTCCGCCTCCGCGTACTGTGCCTGGGGTGAAAAGCGGGCGCTGAGCAGCGTCTTGTTGCCGGGGCCAAGCAGTCGGATTGTCATGGTCTGGTTGACCGACTCTGCCGCCAGCTTGATTTGATAACCCAGATCGGAAGCGCCGGATTTACTGATGAAATCCACCTGCAAACGTGCGGGCAGTGCAGGCCCCTGATGGAGCTGCCGTCCGCAATCGGTTTGGCTCAGGATGACGGCCTTGACCGGCAACCAGTGCCGGGGGGCCGGAGGTTTCAGGCTCGCTGGTCGTGGCGTCGCTGCTGCCTTCAAACGAGACAGTTGGGAAAGCTGCGGCGGATGGAGCGCAAGTTGCAGCTCTTGCCAGGCCAGCAGCGGTTGGTTCTGTGCTAATGCCGTGTACGTGGCCTGAAGCAGGGAGTCGACAAACCAGTCGGCTTCTTTGGCGCTGACACCGGATACTGAAGTCAGCAGTGTCAGGGTTGCAGCCCAAACCTTTATCTTGCGTTTCATGATTGTCCCACCAGCCGGTAGCCTACCCCGCGCAAGGTTTCAATGGCTAAGTCCGGCAGCTTTTGCCGTAACCGGAGAATATGATTGTCCACCGTGCGGGTGGTGGGAAATGCCTGATACCCCCACACTTTATTCAGCAGCTCGTCCCGGTGAAACACCCGTCCTTGATGCTGGACTAAGAGCAGCAGTAATTGAAACTCTTTTGGCTTCAAAAGGATGTTTTCCCCGTCATAAATGACCCTGCGTTGAGCCAGCTCGATATTGATCCCCCGGTAACTGAGCCGGCTTTCGCCGAGCGGACGCAGCTGGGCGATCACCCGGGCCAGCAGTTCATCATGGGCGAAGGGTTTCATCACGTAATCTTTGGCACCGGCCATCAGGCCTTCAACCCGTTGTTCGACGTCAACTTTCGCGGTCAGAATGATCACCGGCACCGCCTTCAAGGTCAGCCAGTGGGGAAGGTGGCGCAAGCTGTCACCGTCGGCCAGTTGCCGATCCAGGATCACCAAATCGGCCTGGTACCAGTGCGGTCCAACCTGATCGCTTGTCTGCTGCCAGGTACAGGTGTACCCCCGGGCCTTCAGAAAGTACGTCAGACCTTCACCAATCAAGGGATCATCCTCAACCAATAAAATGTGGCTCACAAGGGTAACTCCAGAATGCAGCGTGTCGGGTGACGGCGCAGGAGCAACCGGCCGCCCATCTGTTTCATCAGCCGGGCAACAATATCCAGTCCGATCCCCATGTTTTCCAGGCGTTGCACCGGCCTGATTGTCTGTTTGATGCGTTGATAGAAGCGTTGTAACCCGGACGGGAAGTCCCCCTGATCGCCAATGATAATGCACAGGATGCGTGGTTGCTCCGAGACGGAGACATCAAGCGTGATGTTGCCCTGACCGTGCTGGCGGGCATTGCGGATCAGATTATCGACGCACAGGGTCAGCCAGTAATAGGGCAGCGCCAGCTCAAGTGCCAGCGTTGGATCTTGCGCTGGATGACACTGAACCGTCACCGGATGCTTTTCACCAATATGTGCCAGCCAGTCTTGAAGATCGGCCGGTTGACGCTGTAACGGCCGGCTGGCTCGGGTACTGAGATAATCTTTGCTGGCCTCGGTCAGTTGGGTCAGCCGTTGGTGATCGGATATCAGTCGCCACAGGGCTTGCTGCGCGACCGGAGGGAGCACATCGAATTTAGTCCGGAACATCTCCACCGTCAGTCCCAGGCTGGTGATCGGGGTCCGCAGCTCATGGGTGAGCAACTGCAGGATAAAGCGCCTTTCCTTCTTTTGCTGATGGCGCTGGTAGCCGCCGTAGCCGAGTGTCAACAGCAAGAGCGCAACGGTGACGGCCAGAGCGATTTGTGCAGCGCGTGTCTGGCGGGTTGGTTCGCTGAGACACAAGTTGCTGTAGCGAAAGCTGCAGTGTTGCGCCCCATCGCTGATCACCAGATGAAACTGTTGTGCCAGGGGTTGCCAGCGTGCTGCGGGCAGAGACTTCCAGCCGCTTTCTCCACTCAGCCAAAGCTCGTTCTGATCGAGATAGGCCCGATAGCCGTCCAGCAAGGCATCCCGACCGGGTTCACTGAGTGTTTTCAGGACCGGATAGAGCGGATGGCGCGGATGATTCAGCGTCAGGCGTTCGGCTAAATCGCGGGGAAGCGGTTGGTCGGCAAACCGGGCCCGGAAATGTTCGACATACCGCTCGGCGTAACTGCCCCCGGCCGGGTGCCGGACGGCGTGACTGCGAAACCAGGACTCGCTGAGCGGCTGGTGACGGCACAGGGCCAGCTCAAAGGCCTGTGCGGCCGCCAGGGCTGGTGACAGTTCGGTCGCGCTCGGCCGGCATTGGGTTCGGACCTGCCATAGCCGCTGGATCTCCGGCCAGCTGAAGTGATTAAAATCCGGATAGCGGATATCGCTGTGCAGCAGGGCTTTGGGGTATGTACTCAGCGCAGCTTGGGGGACTTTCATCTCTGCGGCCTGCCAGGCCTGGTGGTAAAACTGCTGCCAGTTCTCCTGCACGCTGGCTGCCGTCGCTGAAGCCGGCAACAGCAATAAGGCGGCCAGGCGACAGCAGCGTTGGTGCGTGAAGAAACGCAGAGGAAACAACATATGTAAATCCACGCAGGACCTATACCGGAGGTGTGGCAGAAAAAAGTGCTGCAATCTTAGCGGCTTTTGCCCCGGTTTTGTAACCTCAGTGTCAACATTGGTTGTTTTCTGTCTGGAACAGCCAGCAGCTTATTCCAGTGATAGGGATTCCAGAACCATAACCAGTTGTTGCCGAGCGCGTCCTTCCAATGCCTGTAATGGTGCCGGCAAGCAAGGCGAATCGGCCAGGGCCAGAATTTCGGCGGCCGTGGCGACAACTCGCAGGCTGCCGTACTGGCGAAACAGCGCCCAGAGGCCTTCCAGTTGTGCGGACAGTTCGGCGGTTGTCTGGGTGTCTCCGTTTTGGGCGGCGCGGGTGATGGTCAAGGCGGTGTGCGGGAATAGCCCGCCGATGACGGAGTACCAGGTCTCGCACCCGGCAGCGATCCCGGTGGCGGCACAGACATCACCGCTGATCCCCAGGCTGACGTGAGGCGGGACCAACGCGCGCAGGCGATCGACCCGGGCTTTGGCGGCTTCGGGAGCGGCCGGCACCGGCGGGATCTTGATGGCGGCGACATTCGGCAGTTGCGCGATCCGGCCGTGTAGTTCGTCGCTGAATTCAAACTGCGTCGTTCCCGGATTGTCGTAGACGCACAGGGGTATCGACAGGGCGTGAGCCACGGTTTCATACAGGCCGAACACTTCATCCGCGGTGAGCTTCTGATATGACATCGGTGCCAGCAGGACCGCGTCGGCCCCAGCCTGCTGGGCATCTTGTGCCAGATCCAGTACATCTCTCGTCGCCAAGGCGCTGATCCCGGCCATTACCGGAATGTGTCCGGCATGCTGCACGGCCAATTGGATCACCTGTGCCCGCTCGGCGCGGCTGAGATAGGCGTAGTTCCCGGTGGAGCCGAGGACGCAGATAGAATCAACTTCGGCAGCGACCAGGCGCTCGATCAGTCGAATGAAAGCCGCTTCATCAACCCCGTGTTGATTGAGTGGCGTGAGGGGAAATGCACAAAGACCGTTGAACATGATGAACTCTCCATGTATTTGTTTTCAAATGAATAGAGGCTGTTTTCCTTTCGCGTGTTTCAGGTTACCGTGGTCTCTGGCAAAAGGGAACATGGTTTGGTTTCTCTGGGATCAACCAGAACAGTCACGGGAGATCATTCCGTGGGACAAGGGAGAGGAAATGCATGCATTATGTGATGTTTGATATCGACGGTACGTTAATTGAGTCGTATCAGTTCGATAGTGATTGCTTTGTTGCGGCAATCAAGGAAGTGACCGGCTTGTCGGTGAACAGCAACTGGGAGCGTTATCCTCATGCGACCGATCGCGGTATTTTGATGACATTGATTGAACGCCAATTACCCCAATATGATTTGGCCAGCTTGGAGCAGCAGGTGAAAGCCGTGTTCATCCGCAATATCAAACAACATATCAGCGACAACCCGGTTCGCGAAATCGCAGGGGCACGGAAGTTCATGACGCAACTGCTCGACAGCGACCTGTTTACGGTCTCCCTGGCGACCGGCGGATGGGGAGAGACGGCGCTGCTCAAGTTGCAGTCTGCCGGATTTGATACCAGTCGGCTACAGCTTTCCTCCTCGAATGATCACCACGCCAGGACCGAGATCATGAAGATTGCCAGACGTCAGGTCGGCGAGGTGGGTGAGGGAGCACTGACTTATTTTGGCGATGCGCAGTGGGATGTGAATGCCTGTCTGGCACTGGGCGTGAACCTGGTGATTATCGGCAACCGCGTTGAGCATCATCAGCAACTGCCGAATTATCTCGATGTCGATGCAGCGCTGCGTTTCGTCACCGAGAACGAGCGGTCGTAACGGCGCGATGTCGCTGTCATGCCACGACGGGCGATTCACAGGCGCCGGTGAAGGGGCCTGTGAATCGGATTTCATGACGAATGTCATCTGTTAAAGCCAACCGTTGAAAAACGGGGGACGACGCTTCGTTCAGGGTTTAGTCCAGCAGTTGCGGGACTTCGCCGCTGAAGTCGATCCAGCTGTTGGTGCCGAGGACTTCGGTTCCCATCACGCTGGGCTCTTCGTAACGCATCACAAAGTGTTCCGGTCCGTGTGCGAAGGCCACCACCAATCCGTGGGGGGCATCCAGGAACCCGCCATGAGGCACCAGACCCGGGTAGCTGATCCGCCATGCATGACCCGGGTAGGACACTTCACCCAACGTCAGTTTCCCGATCACGTTATCCGGCAGGACGAAAAACCAGGTCCATGGCCCGCCTGAGACAATGGTCATGACTTCGTCGATGCCGACGCCATTATCGGCGCTGTTGACGTGGAGTTTGCCGAATTTTTCCTGCAAGTAATGCATCACTTCCGGGCTCATGGCTTTCATGTCATAGACTTTCGGGTAAGGGGCGACACCGATCTCCAACGTCGACAGGAATCCACCGCGATGGGCTTCCGGCTCACGGCCTGCCAGTTTGATTTGATCTAACAGCTCGCCCCGGTGCAGGTGGAACAGCGAGATTAACTGGCTCGATTCTGCACTGTTCAGAGCTCGCTGCTCAGAGACTTTCAGCAGCGGTGCCGCATCGCTCGGAATGCTTGTCTGGCTGACCCGCACCCCAACGGTTTTCAGCACCTTGTTGACTTCCTGCAGGCCATGTGAGGCTGCCCGGCCATCACTGTATGACAGGGTCAGTTGCCCTTCGGTCGATCCTGTTTTCGCCACGCTCTCAGTGATGGGTAAGGCAGCCAGCATGCCGGCAAGTACCAGATTGATCCATTTGTTCATTGTTTGCTCTCCGCGTTCGTAAAAAGTTGAATTGTGAGTTCACGAATCAGTGTAGAGGCGGTGCGGACGGGGATAAACAGGGTTCAGGTGAATAGATTGTTCACTGTTGGTTCACTATTTTGGTCATATTTCGGAAGGGAGTTACTTTTTTGCCTTTGATTGTTTTGTTTTGGTAAATAGTGAAGTTACCCAACCTGTGTTTATCTACAGCCCGGGGTTGATAAAGTGCCGGTGTTGTGATGCACCCATTGGATCCCTGACACAGGAAGGCTGGACATGAACACCCTGAAATATCACTTACTCTCTGTATTGGTTACCGCGCTGGTGGCTGGTTCTTTCCTCTCTTCGGCGCAGCTCTCCGGCGTGATGAATCCGTTTTCCCTGACGTTGCTCCGGTTCTTGCTGGCGGCCCTGGTCTTACTGCCTTATATTCTGCTGGCCAAGCCGCGGATCCGGATGGCGATACGGGTCTTTCCAAGAAGTTTGGTGATGAGTCTGTTCTTTGCGATCTTTTTTATCTGCATGTTTAAAGGACTGGAAACCACCACAGCTTTAAATACCGGCACGTTATATACCCTGGTTCCGTTTATGACGGCGATGGCGAGTGTGTTGCTGTTCAAAGAAACCATCTCGTTGCAGCGACTGGGAGTCTATTTGATCGGGGCCGTGGGGACCTGCTGGGTCGTGGTGCGTGGCGATCTGGCAACCTTACTGAGCCTGGATCTCAACCAGGGCGATGGACTATTTCTGCTCGGATGCGTGTCGATGGTCTGTTTTTGGCTGTCGATGAAACTGTTTCACCGGGGAGAAGACAGCGTGGTGACTGTCTTTTGTACCCTGGTCGGCGGCGCGCTTTGGATGGCACTGGCGCTGTTGGTGTTGGAGCAGCCGCTGGACTGGGCTCGGTTTGATGCCAGGCTGACCGGTCATATGCTCTATCTCGCTTTCTTTGCCACCCTGGTCTCGACCTTTATCATCCACAAAACCACCGTGGTTCTGGGACCGGCAAAAGTGATGGCCTATATCTATTTAAGTCCGGTCTTTGTCGCGGTGTTGATGCTGTTGTTGGAAGGAAAAGCAATCCCGGTTGCTGTCTATCCCGGGATCCTTCTTTCGATTGTCTCCACTGTCGTGCTGCAATTGACAACGCCCAAATCGGCGCCTGGGCGCTGATTATATTCGCACCCGGCTACGCTCGCCCCAGAATACGGGGGCGAAGCGCGTTGGGAGCAAATCCATTACAAGTCAGGGCTGCGTGGGTTGATGGTGGCCGACGCTTCCGGGCAATGTCGTTTGCAGCTGCATGCTTATGATGTGATCTGAAGCTCACCTGAGCCCGGAAGCTGGGTAATGAGATCGGCCCCGACGAGTTGTGACGGGGTATAGGTACCGCCTGCGGGTGGGTTTTCCAGTACATGCCCCATGACTGCCAGTGCGCCCGAGACTGTGAGGCTGTAGCCGTTTGCGGTTTGAATGCGGGCGGTTTTGCGTTCACCGCGGGCATTGGTGACTTCCCCCCAGACAAAGGTCGGCATTTGGGCACGCGTTGCTTCATCTGGTCCTGTCACGGTTTTGCTGATCCGGGCTTTGATTAGCCGCTGGACCCAGCGAAGTCCCAGCAGCGGGCGAAGATAATTGGCCCGTTTCGCATTGGCGATCATCCCGGGAGAGCCCGGAAGGTACACCTCAATGTTCGGAATACCCGTGGTGTAGTACGCCGTGGAGACATCACCCCAGGGGATCGTCATCGCGTCTTTTTCACCATCGCCAAAGTCGATCCGGCGGACCTTGTAGGCCAGTGGTACCGGGACAATCTGTCCTTCCCGACGGACTTTTCCGCCCTGGGCTAAGCCTTCGACCGAGGTTTTGGCGGTGCCGGGCGAAAAGCCGGAGCGGGAGTCAAACCCGAGCGCCAGATGCGTGGCATCCGGTAAGGCGGCCTTGAGTGCTGCCGCCACGCAGTCGGTCGGGATCACGTCGAACCCGACCCCCGGGCAAAGGACAATATTTGCCGACCGGGCTTGCTCGCTCAGTGATTGCGCCAGCTCAAAGACGGCGATTTCCCCGGTAATATCGAGATAGTGAGCACCTGCTTTCAGACAAGCTGCCATCATGGGGTGTGCGGTGGTCGAAAATGGCCCGGCACAATTGAGCACTGCGACAGCGTCTCCAATGTTTACTGCGGCGGTTTCGAGATCATCCAGCCCGAATACAGTCGCCGGTAAGCCGAGTTCCTGCGCCAGGGTTTCCGTCTGTTGGCGATCGCGTCCGGCCAGAATCGGGCGCATGCCTTGTCGGACCGCTTCACGTGCAATCAGCGCGCCGGTGTACCCATAGGCACCGTAAATCATCCATGGGCCTTGCGCTGGTGAAACACTTGTCTCCGTCATCTTGCTGACTCCTGATGGGGTGTGATTGATATGAACAAACTCCGCAGCGGCGAAGGTCGGGGTGCGCTCATCTGATCTTGCTAGTGCGGCCGGAGAGCCCAGGCGCGCGGATTAGGGCTGCGGTTTGGCAAAATGTTCGGCCATGAAATCAATCAAAGCCCTGACTTTTTGCGATTGCTCCTTGTGGTAAGGGTACACCACGTACAGGGAATGGGTCTCAGCCTGCCAGTCTGGCAGTAGGGTGACCAGTTGGCCGGATTTGAGCTCTTCATCCACGAACAATTTCGGTAGCAATAAAATGCCATGGCCGGCGCAGGCAGCTTGCTTCAGGGCGATGCCGTTATTGACCACATAGGGGCCGGGCGGCAGGTCGACTTCCTGCACTTGCGCTGCGCCATCTGTTGTATCGACGACATGAGTGAACAACCAGCGCCGGGCGGAGGACGAGAAGCTGTAGATTAAGCATTGATGTTGGATCAGATCCCGGGGCTCGCGCAGATCCGGTGCAGCGGCCAGATAATCCGGGGCGGCGCACAACACACGCTGCATCTCGAGTAGTTTACGCGATTTCAGGCTGGAGCTGCTGAGTTCACCACCGCCGCGGATCGCGATATCAATGCCCTGATCAATCAGATCCACGTACTGATCGTTCATCACCACTTCAATCGATAACTCCGGGTGCTGGTGCATGAACGCACAGATGATCGGGTTGATTTCAAGGAGACCGAGCGACATCGGGACACTGATCTTGAGCGAGCCGCTCAAGTTGTGGGAAGACTCGATCACCGACAGATCGGCCGAGGCCAGCTCATCGAGAATATGGCATACCCGGTGGTAATAGTGCTGCCCTTGATCAGTAATGTGCATGTTTCGGGTGGTGCGGTTGATCAACGGGCTTTTCAGGTAATCTTCCAGCTCGTTGATGTTCTTGCTCACTGCCGCTTTGGACAGCGCCAGATCTTCCGCGGCAGCTTTAAAGCTGCCCAGCTCTACCACTCTTCTGAACACTGTCAGTGCTCTGAGTTTATCCATGTTGCCTCCGCTGCCCTGAGGATGTCGGTTTAATAGTTTACTTATAGTGAACTATATAGCAACTGATGCGCTGTTTATCTACCAATGGCTGTCAATTAGGATGAATTTATTGCTTCACAGTGCATGAACCGCTTCACCGTGAGTGAACTGTTTCACCATAAAACTCGAATTTACTAACAGACAGGAATACGTGATGAAAAAAATCCTAGCGTTCTCGGGCAGTAACCATAGCCAGTCGATTCATAACACTTTGATCCATGCCCTGGCGGCACAAGTGACCCAGTCTGAAGTCACGGTGCTGGATCTGCGTGATTATGAATTACCTATGTACGGACTTGATCGGGAGGCCGAGGGCATTCCCGCCAATGTCATGAAGTTAAAAGCCATGATGCACGCCCATGATGCTCTGATCATCGCTTCGCCAGAGCACAATGGCGCGATGCCGGCGTTTCTGAAAAATGTGATTGACTGGCTCTCCCGGGTGGCCGAGCCGGGTGAATCTTACTTTGGTGCGTCGAAGAAGCCGGTGCTGCTGGCCAGCACTTCATCGGGGGAAAATGGCGGGGCGACGAATCTCAAGCATATGGCAACCCTGATGCCGTGGTGGGGCGGGGACGTCAAAGCCACCTTCAGCCTGGGCAGTTATCAGGAGAAGTTCCGCGAGGGGGCGTTTGACGCGGAAACACAAGCGGCGCTGGCAGATCTGATTGCGGCATTTGAGCAGGCGATTTCACCGGCGCAGGAGAATGAATCATGGCAGTAATGGCGCAGGGGATCTGGTATCCCGATAAAGTGGCGGCCGATCTGGTGGCTGAGGATCAGTTCGCCCTGCCGACCGTCGCAGAGGCCGGGCGGTATCACCTGTATATGTCTTACGCCTGTCCGTTTGCCCACCGGCCCTATCTGGTGATCCGCTATCTGGGATTAGAGGAAGCGATCACGGTCTCTTCGGTGGCGGCTGAGCGGTTTGAGGCCGGCTGGCAGTTTGATGATGCGCATCCTGATCCGCTGGATGGCATGTCCCATCTGGCCGAACGTTACCTTCAGGCGAAGCCGACGTACACCGGGAGCGTGACCGTACCGGTATTGTGGGACAAACAGGCGCACACCATTCGGGGGAATGACTCGTCGGCACTGGCGATGATGCTGGCCACAGATTGGTTGCCGCTCGCCAGGTACCCGGTGGCATTGGTGCCGGCGCAGCAATGCAAAGCGATCGAGGCGATGAATCTGTGGTTGCATCAGAACGTCAACCGCAAGGTCTATCACGTTGGATTTGCCACGGATCAACAAGCCTATGATGCGGCCAGTGACACGCTGTTTTCGGCCCTGGCGCAGCTGGATCGCCGACTTGGTGAAAGCCGTTACCTGCACGGGGACAGGATCACCTTGTCCGATCTGTTTTTATTGCCCACGCTGGTGCGTTTTGAAGCGGTGTATGCGCTTCACTTTAAGGCCAATCGACAACCGCTTAGTGCGTTTACCCGGTTGTATCGCTATATGCTGGATCTGATCAGCATTGAGCGCATCGGGCAGACGATTGATATCGAATACATGAAGCAGCACTACTACGTCTCACACCGGCATCTCAACCCGTACGGTATTGTGCCGGCCGGGCCGGAGCTCAGCTGGTGGCCATCACATTCAGGAGAACAGCCATGAGCCAGAAAATTCGCGTCGACTTTTTTCATGATGTCATTTGCGGTTGGTGTTATGTCATCTCGCCACGATTGCGTCGGCTGGCCACCGAGTTTGATTTAGACGTGCATCACCATGCATTCGCCTTGTCGCCGACCCGGGCCGATCAGATCCGAAAGTTTGGCTCGGTGAAGCAGGCCAAGCAGATTATTCTGGGGCATTGGGAGCAGTGTGCGAAAGCGGATGATCAGCAGCGGATCAACGTGGCCGGGATGCGCAAGCAGCGCTTTGATTATCCTATTTCGACACCGGGGCTGGTGGCATGTAAGGCGGCCCATCAACAGGGTGGGAGCGATATCTATTGGGATTACTTTGATGCCGTGACCCATGCGCATTTGAGCGAGAACCGAAATATCGCAGATCCGGATGTGCTGGTGGATGTCGCGGTCGCCATCGGGCTGGATCGGGAGCGGTTTATCCGGGATGTGGCCGACCCGAGACGGCATCAGGAAATCCGGCGGGATCAACAGCTGGCGCAGGAATATGGTATTTCGTCGACTCCGACCCTCCTGATTAACCAGCGCTGGGTCGTTCCGGGAGCGCTTGAGCTCAGTCGCTTGCGCGCGATATTCCGGGACTTCTCCGATCAGAGCTTAAGGGGCCTGAACGGATCGGGGTTACGGCAGGAGGAAAAAGAAGTACAGGAAGCAGATGAAAGCCAGGAGTGTCGCTGAAATCACCGGATAGACAATGTAATAATCCGTCTGGCGTCTGGCGCGTCGAAAACAGAGAAAAGCCAACAGGGTATTATAGACGACGAGCAATAAGCTGATAGCGCTGCCTGTATTGAGAGGCAGCGTGTGGAGCTTGACCAGGAACATGGTTAAGAGCAGGTAATCGAAAATAATGAGCCACAGAAAGAGTTTCTGCAGGCTATCCGGTTTTCTTATTCTTGTCGTAGGTTGCATGGGTATCCGTGTCTTCACTGACAATCAACAGACGGTGATGATAGCAATATCTTGCATTTATGGGTTACTGCTATCACCACCCAATTATGCCGTTTTACTTAACTGTCTGCGCCTGTTGCAGCCCCGGCCTGTTCCCGGCGCAGTACCGGCTGGTTGAACTTGGCTTGCTGCTGAGCTTTATCCAGTTCATTGTTTCTTTCCCCGCCGAACAGGGCATCAAGTACCTGTGCTGCCGGGGTGGTGAGGACAAACAGCTCGATCCGGCGGTTTTCGCTGGCACGCGGCGCGTCGGTATTGAGCAGAGCCCGATCGGACATCCCGGCGACTTGCAGTACCCGTTGCTCCGGCATCCCGCCGGCAATCAGGGTTTGACGGGCGACATTGGCACGCGAGGCTGAGAGCTCCCAGTTCGAGGTATCGCTAAACCGGCTTTTGAACTGAGTTGAATCGGTATGGCCGCTGATGATCAGCTGGTTGCTGATCCGCTCAAACACCGGGGCAATTGCCAACAGCAGATCCTCAAAGAAAGGCGTCAGCTCGTCGCCACCGCGGCTGAACATGTTCTGCTTATAATCGTCTTGCAGGATGATCCGCAACCCTTGCGGGGTCACATCAACCATCACATTTCCCTGGGCCGAAACCTGCTTGGCCATTTCCTCGACGACTCTCGCCAGCACACTGAGCTGCTCCTGGGTCTCAAACTGACCCGGGATCATCGCATCACTTTCTTCACCATCACCATTGCCGTCGAAAAACGAAGTGATCGTCTGGGCAGCATCATGGGAGCTGAGGTCGGACGCATCACCGCCGAAATCGATCGGTGACAGGCCGGCGGAGGCATCGAACGGATTCCCGGAAGAGCCTTGATCGAAGATGCTCGAACTATTGAGATAAGACACGATAGCTTCCCGCTCTTCCTGGTTCGAGACCTGCAGGATCCACAGCACCAGAAACAGCGCCATCATGGCAATCATAAAATCGGCAAACGCAACTTTCCAGGCACCGCCATGGCTTTCTTCGTGATGGCGGCGCGCTGAGCGTTTGATGATGACCGGTACATGATTCTCCATTAGGCCTCCTGCTCAGACAGCCATTTTTCCATCTCATTGAAAGACGGTTTGATGTCCAGCTGAATGTGCTTCCGGCCTGCATCAATGGCCAGTAGGGTCGGCTTTTTGGCGGCGCTGGCGACCATGATGGCGCGAATACACTCAAACCCGGAGATGTAGCGCTTGATGCGTTGGGCCATAGCGTTGCTGAGCGGATCGAAAATACAGTAACAGCCGAAAATGCCGAGGAAGGTCCCGACCAGGGCGGCTGCCACATAATAGCCGATCAGGGCAATCGCACCGTCAATTGCCTGCATGGTGATAATGATCCCCATCACCGCGGCCAGAATTCCGAATCCCGGCAGCGCTTCGGCCATCCGTTGCAGCGAACGGGATGGCAGCAGCAGGTCGTCTTCAATCGCCATGATTTCCTGCTCCAGCAGGCCTTCCAGTTCATGGGGAGACATTTGTCCCATCGCCATCAGGCGGAAGTTATCGGTAATGAACGCGATCATGTGCTCATCCTGGGCGATTTTCGGGTAGCGCTGGAAAATTTCACTGTCTTCTGGTGTTTCTATATGTTTATCCAGGGCTTTGAAGCCACCAGTGCGGATGGTTTCCAGCAGGGCTTGCATCAGGGCCAGCAACTCCAGGTGAAATTCTTTTTCATCTTTCGGGGCCGAAAGCACCGAACGCAGTTGGGTGCAAAGTTCGCGGATCACATGCGGCGGATTCCCGACAATCAATGAGCCAAGGGCGGCACCGGCGATGATCAGGATCTCTGCCGGCTGCCAGATCGCTTTCAGAAAGCCGCCTGCCCAGAGGTAGCCTCCGAAGACACAGAGAATGATGACCAGTGCACCGATAAGCTTTTGCATGAGGACTCCTAAGCAGACAAGTATTGGTTAAGTTGTTTCAGGGCTTGTTTATGCAGCTGGCAGATCCGTGGCGGCGTCAGCTCCAGCACCAGTGCAATTTCGTGTAGGTTCATATCGTGTTGGTAAAACAGGGTGAGCAGTAGCTGCTCACGCGGTTTCAGTTTGCTCAGGGCCACTTCTAACGTGCGGCGGGTGTGCTCATGGTTGATCGAATCACTTTGTTGCGGCTCGGGCATATCAGCACCGGCTTCAAGCATTTGATCCAGGCTCTGCATTTCGCTGGCCATGGAGGCATGCAGACGCTGCTGGTAGTCGTGCTTGTCGGTGCCCAGCGCGGCGATAATTTCACTTTCGCTCGGCTGTCGCTTCAGTTGCTTGGTCAAATCGCGGGTAATGTCGTTCAGCTCATGCGCTTGCTGTCGGGTTTGACGCGAGCGCCAGTCCAGGCGACGCAGCTCGTCCAGAATCGCCCCGCGGATCCGGCAGACTGCAAAGGAAGGAAAGTTCGGATCCTCGACATTATCAAAGCGTCGTGCCGCTTCCAGTAACCCGATCAGGCCGATTTGCTGCATATCTTCCAGGCTGCAATGGGTGCTGGTGTGACTGCGCAGTTGGTTGACCACGCGCTTCACCAGGATCAGGTGCTTTTGGATCAGCCGTTCTTCATTATAAGGCGCGGCCGGTGTGCTCGACACCGGCGCCGTGTTGTAGTGAACGTCTGGATTCATATCAAGCATGGCGGCCTCACTGGATCACGTACTTGGTGAACAGCACATCATCAATGTGCTTCGCAAACTGGGTGTCAGCAAAGGCGTCCAGCAGGGTGTTTTTGACTTCTTCCTGCAGACTGTCGATGGTTCGCTCCTGCTGCAACTGCTCGTAGGTTTTATTGCTGAACAGCTTGAGTAGCGAGTTACGAACCACCGGCATGTAGTTGTCAATTTCCTGAATTTCCTCGGGAAAGCGGGTTTCGACTGCCAGTTCCAACATCACGAAGTGGGTTTGACGTTGGCCTTTCACGCTCAGGACCAGCTTTTCTAGCTGGTGAAACGACGGTTGAGCGGGTTTCGGTTCGCTGTTGAAAGAGAACATCTGTGACATGCTATCCGTGGCATTCGGGTCACTGTTTTTCATGTACAGCACGGCACCGGTAAAGGTGGCGGCAGAAATGATGATACTGACCAGGATCATCACAGCAATAATTACGGAAAGTTGCTTTTTTGTCATGGATATAACCTATTAAGCGGTTGTCGATAACCAGTGTTCATCGGGGGTGCCAGTGATGGTTGTCGTGGATGGCTCACTGGCTTGGTGGATCACAGGCTGATAGTGGTCCTCTTCGTGTTGGGTGTGTGCCTGTTCGCCGCGGCCTTGTTCGCCAGAGCCCACATTGACATCCACATGGACGAATTGTTGTTGCGCCAGCTCGGCCCGGAGTCGATCCGATACCTGAACCAGGGCATCACGCACGGCACTGTGGTTGGCGTTGATCTGCACGTTCAGGCGATCACCGTCAACGCGCACCACCAGGTCCAGCTTGCCCAGATCCGGCGGATCAAGACGGATACGGGCCTCCTGCATCTGCTGACTGGCTTGCAGATACACGCGATCTTGCAGCACCTGAAGCATTTGCTCCCCCCACTTGCCGGGCGCGGCATCCATCGGCACGGTTGCCCATACGGCGCGGGTGCCCGCAGGTGCTGTCGACGGGTGGGACTGGGTTGAAGCTGCCTGCTCAGCGCCGGCAGCGGCGCTCAGCGACGGGGCTAGCCCTTCGGACCGAAAGTTGAACAGCTCTTGAGGGATCGGAGAAAGCGACGTCATTTTGCCGGTGCCTTCCGGCTGCAGGACTGCCGTGCGCTGCTCGGAACCCAAGTGCGGCTCTGCGCGGGTGAGTTGCGCGGTCAGTGAGGTCGCCCGGTCAATCGACTGGCCGCCGAGGCGGGTTGCTGATGACACGGTTGTTGATGCCGCGGCATGGGGGCTCCCTTGGCTCATCGCAGTAGCATTCAGGGGGAGCATGGCATCTTGCAGGGGCGACTCGCCACCGACCGGATGATACAGTCCCTCGGTTGTCGTCTCCTCGGTGGATCCCTGGGTTTCGGGATCGGCCGACGTTCCCTGGCGCTGCATCCAGCCGATCGCCTGTTTGAACGTTCCCGGACGCGACTGACCGGCCTGCTCCGATGCTGAAGCATTCGCGGCGCGTACTTTGGTACCGGGTTCAGCCGAGCTGCCGTTTTGCTGAGTCTGGCTCAGGTTGCCCGGGGGAAAGTGAGGCGTTGGTTGCATGCGTTACTCCATATCCATCGCAAGTTGATAGGCCATCAGGCGTTCCTTTTGCTCTGTGGCTGAATCCAGCTGTTGTTTGAGCTTTTCCCGGGCCTGGGACAGCGAAATCAAGGCATGCTGATGGGCGCGCTTGAGCTGGCTCAGGCTGTCCTGAAGCGCCGGGGTTGCAGGCAGCGATTTCGACGCCGGGAACAGTTGTCTGATTTGCAGGTCAATGCGCTTGACCTGCTGCCAGTCGTGACAACCGGCAGCAGCATTGAGTTTGTCAGCCAGCAGAAGCAAATGCTGGGGCGTCAGGTTAGCCATGCTGAGCCATTCCTTCCCAGCCTTCACGGATATTGCTCATCACCAGCTCCACGTTCCCGATCCGCTCAATGTCGTTATGCACACTGGCGTTGAACAGCTCAACCTGGGAGAAGTCATATAAATCGTGCAGGTTAGCCGCAATGTCGCCGCCACTTTCCATATCCAGCGCACTGTCGAGTCCCATCAGGATATTCATGCACTTGTTGATCCCGGCACTTTTGTCGGCCAGGCGCTGGGCGGTGATATGGCCTTTGACACGGATTAGCTCATCCAGCAAACCGTCGATCAGCATCAGCACCAGCTGATGTGGGTTGGCGGCGGCGGCCTGAGCGTCAAGGTCGACCTGTTGATATGAGTTAAAACCCGAATCTTGCATTAACATGGGGGGCTCCTGGTTATATGAACAGGGTGCTGGTCTGGTTCATCTGAGACATCAGCGTGTTCATTTGGGTAAATTGGGCCAGATAACGGTCATAAGACATCTGGAATTTGCGATCGAGCGTGGCCTGCTTGTCGTCGATGCGGGAAATGTTCTGCTGGAGGACATCTTTACGCGAGGACAGCAGGCCGGTGGAGAACTTCAGGAATGGCTCAAGGTTTTTTTCCAGGGAATCGAGCAGGTTACCGTCGCCATTGAACATGGCTTCCAAACCGGCACTGTCGTTGGCTTGTGCTGCTTCAAAGCGCTTGCTATCCAGTTCCAGCTTGCCTTCACGGTTCAGGCTCAGGCCCATGCTCATCAGGCTCTGGCCGTTGTACTGGCTTCGCAGAACGCTGTTGAGCTGGCTTTCAATCGAACGGATGGTCGGATCCCCGGCGAGGACGCCGCGCTTTTCATCTTTCGAACCACTTTGGGTATGACTGTCGATGGTGGAGACCAGGCTGTTGTAAGCGTCAATCAGTGCATTGAGCTGCTCTTTGGTCCCTTCCTGATCGGCACCAATACCCATGCTGATGGGCTGTTCGCCGGCGGTCTGGGCTTTGGAGACGGTCAAATCTACCCCTTCAATCACACCGGTGAAGGTATTGGAGCTGTTGGTCAGTGCCAGGCCGGTCCCCTGTGGGCCCAGCCAGATTTTGGCATCCTGCGGCGTACTGATATCCGTGACGTTGGTAAAGGCATCTTCAAACCAGGCCTGGCCGGTGCCCGTGGCACTGACATTGATGCTGTTGGCCGTGCCGGTCTCGGAGCTCGACAGCATGAAGTGCGTTGCACCATCAGCCCGAACCAGGGTCGCGTTCACGCCCGGATTGGTGCTGTCGGCATTGATCGCACTGACCAGTTCCGCCAAGGTGCCTTTGCCGTCACCATTCTTGTCGATGGTGGTCAGATCCAGCGACATCGCTTCGCCGTTGATGATGATATCCAGGCTACCGGTCAGCGGTACCTCGGTATCGGCCGTCGTGCCGACCGGTAATCCGGCTGACAGCTGGTGGGCCGTGGCGATCTGCTCAACAAAGACCTGGTAATTCCCGCTCAGGGCATTGGCATTAACGCTGGCTGAAAAATTGTCTTCTTGCGACAGCGTGGCGGTATTTTTGATGATACCGGCGGTGCTGCTGTTCATGTCTTCAACGGCTGTGCGAAATTTGCGCAAGGCCGATTCAACTTTGCCCAGTGCCGTTAATTCGCTTTGGAACTGGTTGGCCTGCATGCTGTAGCGTTGCTGAAAAGGCTGAACATCAATGGTGGCCAGCTTGGTTGCCATGCTGATCGGATCCATAGAACTCATGAGTACTCCTTAATGCTGTCGCTGTTATGGCAATTTCTATGCCAGTTATTTGAGATAGTAAATCCTGTAAAATTAATGATTTATGCATCTTTCTTCACCCATGGTATGGGTGGCGGAAGTGCAGCTTCCCCTTTTGTGTTTCCGCCGTGCTTTCCGCTCTTCCGTTTGATGTCCGATTCGGCAGCACCGGGAGAAAGCCACATTGCGCCTGGGATGCATTTGAGTGATAGACGGCACTCTTTCTAACAAGGCGACGGAAAGAGTGAAGACATTAACCGAGAGATGCGCGGTAGCCGGGGGAGAAACACAATGCTGCTCAAGCGGGGGATGCGTCACTGCGATGAAGCCGGAGGCGGTGTTGCAAAGGAGCATGCGGATATAAAAAAGCCGCACAAGGCGGCTTTGATGGCGTGGTGTGAACGGGATGCCTGCTTAGCGCAGCAGCGACATCGCCATGCCAGACATCTGGCCTGATTTGCTCAGCACAGAGCTCCCGGCTTGCATCAGCATCTGGTTCTTGGTCATGTTGGCAGATTCCACTGCGAAGTCAGCGTCCATAATGCGGCCTTTGGCAGCTGTGGTGTTTTCAACCATGTTGCCCAGGTTGGTGATGGTGTGCTCCAGGCGGTTGATGTTGGCACCAAAGCTGGCGCGGACCGTGCCAATGTCCTCAATCAGGCCGCCAGCACCGCTCAGTGCAGCCATAGCAGCCCCGGCTTTAGCCGCATCACCGATACCGTCGGCAACTGCGGTGCCTGCAGCCAGTGCATCAGCAACAGCTTTAATCTCAGCTTCAGGTTTAATTGTCAGTGTTTCGGCTGAAGAAGCACCAATTTGGAACGTAACGCCGGCTGCTGCGGCAAAACCATCGGTCTCCAGTAGCTTCTGGCCGCCAAACTTGGTGTTGCTCATGATGTTCTTCAGCTCAGCTGTAAGCTGGCCAAATTCTTCGTTCATGGCTGTCCGGTCGGTGGCTGAGTTGGTGCCGTTGAGAGATTGGGTGGCCAGGTCGTTCATGCGGTAAACGATGTTGGTCATCTCGTCCATCGCACCTTCTGCGGTTTGCATCATTGAGATGCCGTCCTGGGCGTTACGCATGGCGACTGACATGCCACGGGTTTGTGCTTCCAGACGGTTGGCCACCTGAAGGCCGGCTGCGTCATCGGCTGCAGAGTTAACGCGAAGACCGGTGCTCAAACGCTCCATGGCTGTGTTCAGCAGGTTGGAGTTCTGAGTCATCGTGTTCTGGGTGATCAGCGATGCGATATTGGTATGCATAGACAGCGCCATGGGTGTTCTCCTCGTGTGCTTATTTTCGAAAGTATTTCTGTACGCTTGAATAAGGCGGATGCAATGTTGAAAACATTAACTACAGGACCAGTATTTTTTAATAATTTTTTTATGATGATCTTGTTGATTTCATTTTAGTTTTTTGAGGTGTGCTTGTGTGAGGGACGGGTAAATACCCATGGTGTGCGCGCGGTGAGGCATATAAAAAATCCCCAACCTGGATTGGGGATTTAGGGATCTGCGACTGCCTGTCCGGTAGCCTTTCTGGTTTGGAGAGTGCCTGCTTAGCGCAGCAGCGACATTGCCATACCGGATAGCTGACCTGACTTGCTCAGCACAGAGCTCCCGGCTTGCATCAGCATCTGGTTCTTGGTCATGTTGGCTGATTCCACCGCGAAATCCGCATCCATGATCCGGCCTTTAGCCGCCGTGGTGTTTTCAACCATGTTGCCCAGGTTGGTGATGGTGTGCTCCAGGCGGTTGATATTGGCACCAAAGCCGGCACGTGTGGTACCAATTTGCTCGATCAGGCCGCCAGCACCGCTTAACTTATCCATCGCTGCTTTGGCTTTGGTTGCATCATCGATACCGCCGGCAACATCGGCATGAGCCAGTGTTGCTGCAACTGCATCAATCTCTGTTTTTACGTTCACTGCCAGCGTTTCTGCTGAAGAAGCGCCGATTTGAAAATTGACTGCACCTGCAGCAAAACCATCGGTATCCAGAAGCTTTTGGCCACCAAACTTGGTGTTGTCCATGATGTTGTCCAGCTCTGCTGCAAGCTGGCCAAACTCTTCGTTCATGGCTGTCCGGTCTGTGGCTGAGTTGGTGCCGTTGAGAGACTGGGTGGCCAAGTCGTTCATGCGGTAAACGATGTTGGTCATTTCGTCCATCGCGCCTTCCGCGGTTTGCATCATTGAGATGCCGTCCTGGGCGTTACGCATCGCCACAGACATGCCACGGGTTTGTGCTTCCAGACGGTTGGCCACCTGAAGGCCGGCTGCGTCATCGGCCGCAGAGTTAACGCGAAGACCGGTGCTCAAACGCTCCATGGCTGTGTTCAGCAGGTTGGAGTTTTGAGTCATCGTGTTCTGGGTGATCAGCGATGCGATATTGGTGTGCATAGACAGCGCCATGGGTGTTCTCCTACGTTGTTTATCTTTCAGAAGATTATCTGTTCTCATGAATAAGGCGGATGTAGTTCAGAAAACATTAATTACAGAGCCCGTATTTTTTGATTAATTTTATCTTGATGTTTTTTTTTGGATTTATCCTGATTGCGTAATTGCGTAATTGCGTAATTGCGTAATTGCGTAATTGCGTAATTGCGTAATTGCGTGGAGAGCGGGCCAATGCCCATGTACCGCTCGGTGAGGCGCATAAAAAAATCCCCAACCTGAGTTGGGGATGTAGGGAGCAGCGGCTGCCTGTCCGGCAGCCTTTTTGGTTTGGAGAGTGTCTGTTTAGCGCAGCAGTGACATCGCCATACCGGATAGCTGGCCTGATTTGCTCAGCACAGAACTCCCGGCTTGCATCAGCATCTGGTTCTTGGTCATGTTGGCAGATTCCACCGCGAAATCCGCATCCATGATCCGGCCTTTGGCAGCTGTGGTGTTTTCAACCATATTGCCCAGGTTGGTAATGGTATGCTCCAGGCGGTTAATATTGGCACCCAGGGAAGAGCGGACGGAACCCACCAGATCCAGCAGTGATGGGTCACCGGCAGTGCTGCCCGCCTGGACATTGATGGTATTCATGGCAACTTTTGCATTGGCCTGATCCAGGATATCTCCCAGATCACCTGCTGTTGCTGCGGTATCAGATTTTCCTGTAGCGGGATCAATTTTGGCAGCAGCTGCGGCTGACTTAAAGCCTGTATCCACTTTGCCCAGATTTACAGAAACATCAACACTCAGTTTTTCAGCAGAGCTGGCACCGATTTGAAAATCAATCGTACCGGAGAAACCACCGCCGCTCAGCAGCTTCTGGCCACCGAACTGGGTGTTCGCCATGATCGATTGCAGCTCTTTACCCAGTTCCTGATATTCCGCGTTCAATGCCGTACGGTCGGTCGCGGTGGCTGAGCCGTTCGCAGACTGTGTCGCCAAATCGTTCATGCGGTAAAGGATGTTGGTTGCTTCATCCATCGCGCCTTCCGCGGTTTGCATCATCGAGATACCGTCCTGGGCGTTACGCATGGCGACTGACATGCCACGGGTTTGTGCTTCCAGACGGTTCGCCACCTGAAGGCCGGCTGCGTCATCGGCCGCAGAGTTAACGCGAAGGCCGGTACTCAAACGCTCCATGGCTGTGTTCAGCAGATTGGAGTTCTGGGTCATCGTGTTCTGGGTGATCAGCGATGCGATATTGGTATGCATAGACAGCGCCATGGGGGTCTCCTCGTGTTATCAATTTTCAGAAGATGTTCGGTTTGATTTAGTAAGGCGGAAGGGATTGGAAAAAGATTAACGAAGAAATGATTTTTTTATTCACTTGTTGGCATGCTTGAATGTTTACGGCGGTGTGAAGGCAGTGGTTCTGCCGTGGGCTGTGCAGCATTGAACAAGCACGATGAAGAAGTCCGGCTGGGGTTTGCCGATTCGTGGTGCTCTTATGTGCTGTCTTCACCTGCCATTTTGTGAGTATTGAGGAATTGCGATGATACGCGGATGGTTCGCAGTTGAATCTGCGACAATCCCCGAACAGGGCCCGGGGATTGAGGTAGCCGCGGCTGCCTGTCCGACAGCCTTTCGGGTTTGGGGAGTGCCTGCTTAGCGCAGCAGCGACATCGCCATACCGGATAGCTGGCCAGATTTACCCAGCACGGAGCTCCCGGCTTGCATCAGCATCTGGTTCTTGGTCATGTTGGCAGATTCTACCGCGAAGTCTGCATCCATGATCCGGCCTTTGGCTGCCGTGGTGTTCTCAACCATGTTGCCCAGGTTGGTAATGGTGTGCTCCAGGCGGTTAATGTTGGCACCCAGGGAAGAGCGGACCGAACCCACCAGATCCAGCAGTGATGGATCACCAGCAGTACCACCCGCCTGGACATTGATGGTATTCATGGCTGTTTTGGCATTAGCCTGGTCAATGATATTACCCAGATCACCTGCTGTTGTTGCTGTGCCAACAGCACCGGCAGCCGCTGAGTTAAATGCTGTGGCAACCTTACCCAGGTTTCCAGAAACATCGACACTCAGTTTTTCTGCAGAGCTGGCGCCAATTTGAAAATCAATCGCACCGGCACCAAAACCACCGCCGCTCAGCAGTTTCTGGCCACCGAACTGGGTGTTCGCCATGATGGATTTCAGCTCTTTGCCCAGTTCCTGATATTCAGCATCCATTGCAGCCCGGTCTGTATCCGTTGCCGAGCCGTTCGCAGACTGTGTCGCCAGGTCGTTCATGCGGTACAGGATGTTAGTAGCTTCATCCATTGCCCCTTCAGCCGTTTGCATCATCGAGATGCCGTCCTGGGCGTTGCGCATCGCCACAGTCATGCCGCGGGTTTGTGCTTCCAGACGGTTCGCCACCTGCAGGCCGGCTGCGTCATCGGCTGCAGAGTTAACGCGAAGACCGGTACTCAAACGCTCCATCGCGGTGTTCAGCAGGTTGGAGTTCTGAGTCATCGTGTTCTGGGTGATCAACGATGCGATATTGGTATGCATAGACAGCGCCATGGGTGTTCTCCTACGTTGTTTATCTTTCAGAGGATTTTCTGTTCGTTATAAATAGGCGGTCATGACATGCAAAAGATTAACTAAATATTCATTTTTATAACTTATTGATTATTCAGAAGTATAGCTTTTAAATGACGCTTTTTTGGATAGGTGTTGACTGATCGGACCTTTGTTTTTTGCTGTGGAGTGGCTCTGATTTGCGGATTTTTCCACTTTCATTTCGCGTTCATGATGGCTTTTTTTACGTACGCCTTATGTGAGTATATATTCATATTTCTGGTTTCTGGTTTCTGGTTTCTGGTTTCTGGTTCTGAGATGTTTCATGGGACGGCATGGTGAAACGGATGTTGAATCGGGGCTGGGGCGGATAGTGAGGCGGAGGTTGAGGCAGATATTGGAGCGTGGAAGGAGCATCAGGTGCGGTGTACTTGCACACGTCAGTGAATCCGGTGCCAGGCCCATGATGAGCCTGGCGCCAGAAAGCCGGAATGGCAGCTTAACCCAAATTGCCAATGACATTGATGGGCTTGTTTTCCGGGATTTCATTGTAAGACAGTACGGCCAGTCCTTGGGCAAAGGTGCGGGCGTAGCGCGACAGTAGCGGACGGAGCTGCGGCATCACCAACAGCACCGGGGGGAGTCCCTGTTGTTTGAGTTGCTGGCGGATCAGCGGCAGGTTCTGCTGGAACTGGCCCAGAATATTCGGCTCCACCGGGAAACTGTCGAGCATCACCGGTCCGGCCGCCTGTGCCTGTTGCAGCGAGCTCAGCAGGATCTGCTCCAACGAATCTGACAGTGCGTAGACGCTCAGTTCCTGACGTTCACCGTTGATTAAATTCACCAGCGTCCGCCGCAGGCTGCATCGGACATCTGCCGCCAGCAGGATCGGATCTTTGCTGTTTTCCGCACTCTCCAGCATGGTGTTGGCAATGGTCCGGATATCCTTGAGCGGTACCTGATCGAGCAATAACTGGCGATAGACTTTCAGTTGCTGGCTGGCATTGAGCATCCCGCTCAGGGCTTCGGCCAGCTTGGGCGCCTGGCGGGCCAGTCGTTGGTTCAGTTGCTCGACATCGTCGTGGTTGAACAGCTCAGACAGGTGGGTTTTCATCACTTTGCTGAGGTGCGTCGCGATCACCGTGGCATCATCGACCACCTGGTAGCCCATGTTCAGCGCCTTGGCTTTATCGTGGTGCTGGATCCAGACGGCCGGCAACTGATACGCCGGATCGTGGCCCAGGATCCCGTCGACTTCCCCGTAGGTTTCACCCACGGCAATGGCCATCAGGCGATCCGGCTCAATGAATCCTTGCTCAATCACTTCCCCGTTCAGCGAGAGGGTGTACTGGTTCGGCTTCAGGCTCAGGTTGTCGCGAATACTCACTTCCGGCAGCAGATACCCGACCTGCTCGGACAGGTTTTTCCGTACCCCGCGGATCCGCTGGGACAGGGGCGCGCCTTGCTCCGGGTTGACCAGATGGACCAGGCGAAAACCCAGCGCCAGCGACAGGCTGTGGACATGGGGAATGTCATCCCAGGTCAGCGACTGCTCACCTTCCCGCTGCATGGCGTTGCTCAGCGCCTGAACCTCTTCCAGTTGGGTATCAGCAACAGGGGCTTTGAGCTGTCGCCAGGCGGCGAAGGCGACCACGGCGGCGAAGGTGAAAAAGGCCAGGTGCGGCATCCCCGGAACCAGGCCGATCACCAGCATCACGGTTGCGACGGTAAATAGCGTGGTCGGCGAAGCCAGCAGCTGGTTGTGCATGGCCTGCGCCATGTCGTCATCGCTGTCGTTGATCCGGGTGACGATGATTGCGGCTGAAGTGGCCAGCAACAGGGATGGGATCTGGGCCACCAGACCATCACCAATGGTGAGCAGGGCGTAGGTTTTGAATGCGTCCGCTGCGGCCAGGCCGTGTTCGAATACCCCGATGCTGATCCCGCCGATGATGTTGATAAACAGGATCAGTAAACCGGCGACGGCGTCACCCCGGACAAACTTGGACGCACCGTCCATCGAGCCGTAGAAGTCTGCTTCATTGGCCACGTCCCGGCGGCGCTGCTTGGCGCGATCCTGATCGATCAGACCGGCGTTGAGATCGGCATCAATAGCCATCTGTTTGCCGGGCAGGGCATCAAGGGTGAAACGGGCGGCCACTTCGGAAATCCGCTCGCCCCCTTTGGTGATCACCACAAAGTTGATGATCATCAGGATCACGAAAATCACCATACCGACGACGTAGTTGCCGCCGATCACCACTTCACCGAAGGACTGAATCACCTTACCGGCAGCCGCCCCGCCATTGTGACCTTCGAGCAGCACCACCCGGGTGGAGGCGACGTTCAGCGTCAGGCGCAGCAGGGTCGCGACCAGTAGAATGGTCGGGAAGACCGAAAAGTCCAGCGGCCGTTTGGCCGTGGTACTGACCAGCAGCACCAGCACCGCCAGGACAATGTTGAAGGTAAACAGGGCATCCAGCAGAATGGGCGGCAACGGCAGAATGACCATGGCCAGAATCATCAACAGGACAAACGGGATCCCGATGTACCCTTTGTTGGAATGTTTAAGCGTGGTTAGCCAGTTTTGCATTGACTGTCCTTCATACGGTGGTAAGTACTCAGATTCATAATAAATTCGGGTGATGAACCGTGGGGTTCATCAGTGTTGTAAATGCTTGGGTATGCTAAAGACCGGCAGCGGTTGCGGTGTCTCACCTTGCCCGCTGCGAAACGCCTTGAGCTGGAGCACGTAGGTGAGAATATGGGCTACCGCAATGTAAAGCTGGCTCGGGATCGCCTGCTCCAGCTGGGTGGTGTGATAAATCGCCCGGGTCAGCGGCGGCGAGCTGAGCACCTCGACATTGTGCTCACGGGCCAGACGCTGAATGTGCTGGGCGGTTTCATCGACACCTTTGGCGACCACAAACGGCGCATCCGACAGTGACGGGTCGTATTTAATCGCGACGGCATAGTGGGTCGGGTTGGTGATCACCACATCGGCCTGAGGGACGTTTTTTTCGATTTTCCGTCGGGCAAACTGTTGCTGGATCTGACGGATCCGCTGCTTCACTTCCGGGCTGCCTTCGCTGTTTTTGTATTCTTCTTTGATTTCCTGTTTGGTCATTTTCAACTGTTTGAGATGCTCCCAGCGCTGGTACGGCACATCGATCAGGCCGAACAGCAACAGGGCAACCCCCATCAACAGCACGCCGTCGAACAAAATTTCCATGATCAGCGCTACCCCTTGCTCCAGGGGGAGCTGCTGCATCGCCAGCAGGTGGGCCAGGTGGCTGTCGAGATAGACATACAGCAGGGCGAAGATCACGCTGACCTTGAGCGATGATTTCAACAGCTCGACCAGCGAGCGGGTCGAAAACATCCGCTTGATCCCCGCCAGTGGGTTGAGTTTACTCAGTTTGGGCATCACGCTGGCCGGATGAAACAGCCAGCCGCCGAGCACCAGGCTGCTGCCGAGCGTTGTAATGAGAATCACGGCAAATAGCGGAAAGAGCAGATCAATCAACATCCCCAGGCTGTTGCCCAGATGCTCAATGCCTTGCCACGGGTTGTCCAGGTCGGCGCGAGTTAGCTCCAGGTTGAAGCGGAACACGCCCTGCATATGCTGCCAGATCGTGTCCAACTGGAATGAGAAATACACGGTCACCAACAGAAAAATCACCGCAGTGGTGAATTCTTTGGCTCGGGGAATTTGCCCTTCGAGCCGGGCTTTGCGGATTTTCTGGGGTGTGGCATTTTCGGTTTTATCCTGCGCAGAGTTGTTACTCATAATCCCCCCAAGGTGAAGAGGCGGAGTTGGTCCAGCCCGGTGTGGACCAGTTCGGTATAGCGGCTCGGAATGCCGCTGATGGATAACAGGACACTGAACAGACCGAGTAACATGGTCATCGGAAAACCCAGGGCGTAGACATTGAGGCTGGGCGCGGCCCGATTCATCACCCCGAAGCTGATGTTGGCCAGCAGCATGGAGACGATTGCGGGCAGCGCCAGTGCCAGCGCGGAGGCGAACATCCAGCCAAACAGATTCACCACGCCTTGAACCGAGGGACCGGCTAAGCCGGAGCCGACCGGCCAGATCGTGAAGCTCTGGATCAGAATATCAATCACCACTAAATGGCCGTCGAGCGCCAGGAACAGTAAGGTGGAAAAAATCAGAAACATCCGCGCCAGGATGGCCACCGACAAGCCGTTGACCGGATCGTTCATCACCGCCATCCCGAGGCCCATCTGCATCGAGATGATTTGCCCGAGTGTGGTCAGGACGGTAAACAGCAGGTGGAGGATCAGGCCGAACAGCACGCCCCAGACCGCTTGCTCCAGGGCCAGGAAAATGGCTTTGAACGACAGCAAATCGATGGCGGGCATGGCCGGCATCAGCGGGGCGGTGATCACGGTGAGTGACAGCGCCAGCAGGGCACGAACCCAAACCGGGATGATGGCGTCGCCGAAAAACGGCATGGCCAGCATTGCCGCGCCGAGGCGAAAGAAGGGCCACCAGAATTGGCCGAGCCAGGCTGAAATTTCAGCAAAGGTGACCATCATCAGCCGATCATTCCCGGGATATTGTGAAACAGGTAATCAAACAGATCCATCAGTCGACGCAGCATCCAGTGTCCGGCGAAAATGACCATCAGCAGGGTCACCAGCAGGCGCGGCAGAAAACTTAAGGTCTGTTCGTTAATTTGGGTTGCAGCCTGAAAGACGGCAATCACCAGGCCGACCAGCAGGCCCGGGATCACCAGCACCATCACCAGGTTGATAATGATCCAGACGGCATCGGAGAACAGGGTGACGACAAGTTCCGGGGTCATGGCAGCGCCTCCTGGCTATCCGAAGCTGGCAGAGAGGGTACCGACGGTCATCGCCCAGCCATCGACCAGCACAAAGACGATCAGTTTGAACGGCAGCGAAATGATGAGCGGCGACAGCATCATCATCCCCATCGCCATCAAGACGCTGGCGACGACCAGGTCGATGATCAGAAACGGGATGAACAGCATAAACCCGATCTGAAAGGCCGTTTTCAGCTCGCTGATCACAAAGGCAGGCAGGATCACCGCGAAAGAGATGTCTTCGACGCGCTGCTCCAACGGTTCATTGGCGATCAGCAGCATTTGCTCCAGGGAGCTTTGATGGGTCTGACGCAACATGAAATTGCGCACGGGTTTTTCCGCGACGCTGAACGCCTGCATCAGGGTGATCTGTCCTTCGTCGTAAGGTACAAACGCGTTTTCATAAACGTCGGTCCAGACCGGGCGCATGATCAGAATGGTCAGGGACAGCGCAATCCCGACCATCACCCGGTTCGGCGGGCTTTGTTGCAGACCCAGCGCCTGGCGCAAAATTGCCAGCACAATAATGATCCGGGTAAAACTGGTGGCCATGAGCAAAAACGCCGGCAGAAAGCTAAGCGCGGTCATGAGGATCAGGATTTGCAGCTTGACGCTGTATTCCTGCTCGGATTGGCCATCAGTGACGGTGAGAAAGGACAGACCGCTGTCCGCGGCGGTGGGAAAGCTGACCAGAAGTGCCAGCAACCCGAGGCACGCCCAGACGCGCCCCGTGAAGCAAGAAGATTTCGACATGGTAACGGGTCAGCTGCCTACAGAATGAAACGGGGAATCCACCACGTCGACCAGACGAAGGCCGTATTTATCGTTGACGACCACCACTTCCGCATGGCCCATCAGTGAACCGTTGACTTTGACATCCAGCGGCTCACCGTTGAGTTTGTCGAGCTCAATCACACAGCCTTCCCCGGCTTGCATCAGATCACCGAGGGAAATTTCGGTACTGGCGACTTCCAGGGTGACGGTGACCGGAATGCGTTTGAAGAAATTCAAATCACGGGATGGCATCTCAGGCTCAGCAACCGGCTTCGCTTCCAGCTCAGGTTCAAACTGGTCCAGTTGTAATTCATCAAAATTTAGATCGTCTGGGTTGAATGAAGTGTGTTCGCTCATCGCTGTTGTTCCTTTGAGTCTTGCAATATGAGAACGAGCTGGCCGTTTTGTTCAGCGATACGTCCGTTAAATAAATGTTCGTGACCGATGGTGACGGGGACCTGGTTGAGGAGTTCAATTGGCAGGATATCGTCCGGCTTGAGGCCCAGAACCTGATCGAGCGGCATGGTTTTTCGGCTCAGGACGGCGGTCAGGTGGACCGGGGTCTGGGTCAGCGCCGCGTCGAACCTGGGCTTGATCGGTTGCGTCGGGGTCAGAGCTAACTCCTTGAGCAGGGTTTGGATCAGGGTTGCGTCCAGTTCCAGCCAGAGTTCGCCCTGATGGTCGCCGAATGTGACCGTGTACTGCGCTTGCAAGCCGGCCCCCGGGGCCAATTGTGATTCGGTCTTGGCCCACATCTCTTCCGGCGCAATGACCTTGGCAAACAGATGCCCGATCCGCTGCTGGAGTCTTTTATCGCTGCTTGAAAGCGACAGTATGCCTTCAGCCTTACGGGCGATATCAGCACCGTAAAAACGATCAGACAACGCCATCAGCAGGTGATTGGTCATCGAAAGACGCAGCAAGCCCTGCTGTTGGTGACAGAAATTTGACGAATAATAGTCGGGTGCTGTTTCACAACAGCGCACCGTACTGATGTTTTTAAATTCCAGAGCAAGATCACTGACTCTCGCCCAGTGCTGAATATGGAGTGTGATATCCGGAACACTCTGGCTGAGCAGTCGAGTCAAGTCATCACGAATTTTATGAATAGGTTTACCTAAAAGCTCAACATCCAAAACAGGATAGGCTCGGGAAGCATCTTTTTCCATCATGGTTAATTCTTTGGATGTTCTGGTGAATGTAGGAAACTTGTTCCATATTTCGCATATTTAAATAAGTATTACTATTGGTTTAGCAGCCGTAGTCTACCCTGATAAAAATATAACTATTGAGTATATTTTTCCAATAATGTGATGTTAGTTCACATGTTGTATTTTAATGAACATTCCAATCTTTCTGAAAAACAAATCAATAATAAATATATTAATATAGCCAGAGTTTTAACTTAGATTAAAACTATATACTAATAAATCATTGAAAAATAAGTACTATGTCATTTTATGCTCACGAGGCATGTTTTTTGTTCGAGTGACATTTTTTTGTCAGGGCTGTGTCAAATATATGCTTGTTTCATGAATGTAAATAAAGTTCGTCTTATGTAAATGGTTCTATAGTTATCCCAAATTATATGATCGTTAATATATAGATATATAAGTTTATGAACGTAGTTGGTAGGTAGGAAATACTCGTGCTGAAAAGGTTATGTCTAAGCAAAATCGTATTTTTTTTCGTCTTCAATATTGAATGGGCTCATGCTCAAGAAGTATCCATTCCTTTAGATTTAGTAAAATGGGAATATAAAGGCGACCATTTTTATTGCACATTAAATCAAAAAATAAAAAATTTTGGTGGTCTGACTTTTATTGCTGAACCCAGTCACGCTGTTCGCTTAAAAGTGGAAAGTAGTCAACTGCAAAACTTATATGACCAAGCCGGGCTTTTTTTGCTCAATTCGCCGTGGATATCGCCAGGTGAGGCGCAGTTTGTCAGCCATGGTGAATGGACGGGGCGGAAACAAGTGGTGTTTGAGCACGATGTGAATGACGTCCTCCAGTCGGTGGCGCAAGGGGGATGGACCAAATTGCAATTTACGTCCTCGTTTCATTCGCGCGTCCTGTCTGTCGATGTCCCGAGTGTCAATCTTGAGGCATCTCTCCGGGCATTTAACCGGTGCCGTGAATCCCTCCCTGCGCTGTCTTACAAGCAAGCGCGTGATGTTCAGTTAGCGTTTTCGCTCGGGCAGCGGGTTGTGTCCGGCGATCAGCGTCTGGTGCTGAACCAGCTGGCGGAATACATCCGGTTGGATCAAACCGTCAGCAAAGTGCTGGTCGACGGTCATACCGACAATGTGGGCTCATCGCTGGCCAACCTGCAAATTGCCCGGGTTCGTGCCGATGATGTCGCCAGCATTCTGGAAGAGGCCGGGGTCGATCACGCACTCATTGAAACCCGAGCGCACGGCGACCGTTATCCGGTGGCCAATAACCAGACCGAACAAGGCCAGGCGAAAAACCGCCGGGTGACTATTCGCGTGATCCGAAACAGCACGGCCCGCGTGGTTCGCCGCAGTACGAATAATCCATAAGGCTCAAAGTATGTATCGTAAACACATTCAATTGGTTGAGCCGGACATGATGCTGGCTCAGCGGGTCATTGATGTTCTGGAGCAGTCCGGTTACCGGGTGACGCATGTCACGTCGGGCCGGGCAGCGTTGTTTAATCCGACCGAGGCCATCACCCTGGTCAGTTCATCGCTGCGCGACATGGGCCTGACGGAATGGATTAAACGCCATCAGGAAGTCAGCCGGGCGCAAAGCGGCGTCGCGATTGCAATTGTCGAGCAGGATGAGGGGCTACTAGCCGCAGAGGCCATGCGTGCCGGCGCGACTGATTACTTGTTGCGGCCGTTTGATGCGGAACAATTGCTGAGCCTGTTGCGCCGGGTGGAAGCCCTGGAGCAGCCGCTGGCCAATATCGTGGTGGAGTCCTGGCGCAGCAAGCAGGTGTTGCAACTGGCACATCGTGCGGCCTGCACCAATGCCAGTGTGCTGATCACCGGAGAGTCCGGGACTGGAAAAGAAGTGCTGGCACGGTACGTACACGCGCAGTCCTCCCGGAGCAATCAGCCATTTATTGCCGTCAACTGCGCCGCGATACCGGAATCCATGCTGGAAGCGGTGTTGTTTGGCCATGTGAAGGGCGCATTTACCGGTGCGACCCAAACGCAAACCGGCAAATTCGAAGAAGCCAACGGCGGGACCATATTACTCGATGAAATTGCGGAAATGACCCCGCCACTTCAAGCCAAGCTGCTGCGGGTGTTGCAGGAGCGCGAAGTGGAGCGGATCGGGAGTCATAAGGCCATCAAGCTTGATATCCGGGTGATTGCCGCAACCAATAAAGATTTGCGCCAGGCGGTCCAGCAAGGGACCTTCCGGGAAGATTTGTATTACCGCCTGGATGTGTTGCCGTTGCACTGGCCGCCGCTGCGCGAACGTTCGGAAGATATTCTGCCGCTGAGCCAGTTTTTCATGCACAAGTATCAGGAAAATAGCGAGTGCCGCCTGTCGGAGGATGCCCGTACCGCCCTGTCGCGGTATCACTGGCCGGGGAATATTCGTGAGCTGGAGAATGTGATCCAGCGGGCGCTGGTGATGCGCCACGGCGATTTTATCACGGCTCAGGATCTGATGCTGCCGGTGGAATCCGTCGCTGACACCCCGACCCTGGTGTCGGTCAATAGCCGCGGAAATGGCCATGTGGAAGCCAAGAAAATGGCTGAATTTCAATACATTATAGACATCCTAAAACAACACGGCGGCAATCGGACCCAAACCGCTAAAGCCCTTGGTGTGACGACACGCGGACTGAGATACAAGCTGGCTGCGATGCGGGATCAGGGTATCGATTTACAGGCCGAGTTGGGATCGGCTGCATAGTAGAAGAGGAAGAATGACACCATGAGTGAAGTAACGACCCAACTGATCTCTGCGGAGCATTTGATGCTGGCAAAGATGCAAACCATGCAGCTGAAAGTCCAACCGGAGTTTTCAGTCACGGCAAACCCGCTGGATCAACAAGTGAATGCGGCCGCGCAGCACACCCCAATGTCCTTCTCCGGTGCGATGCGCCAGGTGCTGGATGTGGTGAACGAACAGCAGTCAGTGGCGAGTGCCAAGATGACCGCGGTCGAAACCGGGCAAAGTGATGATTTGGTTGGCGCCATGATCGCCAGCCAGAAAGCCAGCCTCTCTTTTTCCGCCCTGATGCAGGTTCGGAACAAGGTGGTGAGCTCGTTTGAAGATGTAATGAAGATGCCGGTGTAATTTATGTCAGAAGTTATTTCTCAGCCAGCAACCACTTCAGGTGCCGGATTTCGGGGCATGGGCGCCATGACGGATCGGGCGCGTCATTTGTGGCAGAGCAGCCAGCGTAATCTGGTGTTGTCTGCAGTATTGGCGGCCATTGTGGCGGCGATGATTGTGGTTGCCCTGTGGAGCTCTACTCAGAATTATCGTCCGTTATATAGCCAGCAGGAGCGGTTTGACAGCGGCGAGATTATCTCGGTGCTCGAAACCGAAGGGATCCCGTATCGCCTGCGGGAAGAAAACGGTCAGGTGCTGGTTGAAGAGGGCGAAGTGGCGCGGATCCGGATGCTGTTGGCTGCCAAAGGGGTGAAGGCCCAGCTGCCGACCGGACTGGAGTCGCTGAAGGAAGATGCTTCCCTGGGCACCAGCCAGTTTATGGAAACCGCCCGTTACCGGCATGGCCTGGAAGGCGAGCTGGTGCGTACCATTATTGCATTGAACGCGGTTTCGAATGCGCGGGTCCATTTGGCGATCCCGCGTAAAACCTTGTTTGTGACCCAAAATGGTGAAGCACCGTCGGCGTCGGTGATGGTGGAGCTGAAAGCCGGGGAAGATCTGAAGTCCGAGCAGGTGGAAGCCATTGTCAACCTGGTCGTCGGCAGTGTGACCGGCATGAAAGCTGACGCAGTCTCGGTGGTCGACCAGTACGGCCGGTTGCTGAGTGCTGAAATTGGCAGCGACGACGTCGGTAAGGTGAATGCCAAGTATCTCGACTACCAGAAAAAGTTTGAAAAACAGGTGATCCAGCGGGCGGCAGATATGCTGACCCCGATCGTTGGCCCGAGCAACTACCGGGTGCAGGTCGCCGCGGATCTGGACTTCAACCGGATCCAGGAAACCCAGGAGATTGTCGACTCGACGCCGGTCGTGAAAAGCGAGCACCGGGTGGAGAATAACTCCATCGACCAGATTGCCGTGGGCGTCCCGGGCTCGATGAGCAACAAGCCGCCGACAGCCGGGAAAGAAGAGAAAGACAGCAATAACACCAATGAACGTACGGAAGTCAATCGCCAGTATGCGTTGGGCAGCAGTGTTCGCCATACCCAGTATCAGCAAGGCCAACTGCGTAAGCTGACGGTGTCGGTGCTGCTCAATTCATCCGCTGCGCCGAATGGGACGGCCTGGAGCGATGCCGAAAAGCAACAGATCCAGACCATGATTGCGGATGCCGTCGGGATCACCGCAGCCCGCGGCGATACCCTGAGCCTGATGAGTTTTAACTTCACGCCGATTGAAATTGACGCGCCGCCGGCTATTTCGTGGTGGCAGGATCCGACCATTCAGCAGCCGATCCGATATGTGATTGGTGGCCTGTTGGGGCTGGCGATGATTTTCTTCGTGCTGCGTCCGCTGATCAATCATTTGATCGGCATTGATCAACGCAAGGAAAACCTGGAAATCGCCCCGCCGGTTCAGGATGAAGAAACCTTTGAGAACGGCCTTCAGACCCGTGCCGAGCGAGAGATGGAAGACAACCTGGATAAGCGTCTGGCTGAGAAAGGGATTGAGACCAATCTCTCGGCGCTGGATACCAACCATGATCTATTGCCGGCTTCCGGCTCACCGCTGGAAGTCCAGCTGAAGCATTTGCAGCTGATTGCTAATGAAGAGCCGGAACGGGTTGCAGAAGTATTAAAACAATGGGTAAACGCAAATGAACAGCACACAAGCAAGCAAAAAGCACCCGTCCGCGGCGCTTGATAACATCGACAGGACTGCGCTCGTGCTGCTGGGCATGGGCGAAGAAGCCGCCGCACAGGTGCTCAAGCATTTCAGCCGGGATGAGGTCCAGAAAGTAACGCACGCCATGGCGAAGCTGAATGGGATCAAAAGCGAGAACGCCAAAGGGGTGATTCAGCGCTTTTTCAATGATTTTAAATCCCATAGCGGGATCCGCGGTGCGTCGAAGCAGTATCTGGCGAATACGTTACGCAAAGCCCTCGGCAACGATTTGGCCAAAGGGCTGCTCAATAACATCTACGGTGACGAACTGCGCAACAATATGCTGCGCTTGCAGTGGGTGGATCCGGATTTGTTGGCCAAGTTCATCGCTCAGGAGCATCCGCAGATGCAGGCCATCTTTCTGGCCTATTTGCCGCCGGATACGTCGGCGAGTGTGCTGAGCAGCCTGCCGGAAGACTACCATGACGAATTGCTGTATCGCATTGCCCGGCTGAAAGAAATTGACCATGAAGTGGCCGAAGATCTGAATACCTTGATCGAGCGCTGCATTGAACATGTGTCGGTAAGCCAGCGGGCACCAGTGTCGGGTGCGAAGCAGGCTGCGGATATCATCAACCGGTTCAGCGGCAACCGGGCTCAGTTGATGGAGCTGTTGAAGCTGCACGATGAGGATGTTGTGAAAGAAATCGAAGACAACATGTTCGACTTCATGGTGTTGGGCCGTCAACCGGAAGCCACCATCGATCGGCTGGTGCAAGAAGTGCCGGTCGAAACCTGGGCAGTTGCCCTGAAAGGTGCGGAAATTATCTTGCAGCAATCGGTCAAACGATCGATGCCGCAACGGATGGCGAAATCCCTGGAAGATGAAATGTCGGTCAAAGGGGCTCTGGCGATTAGTCAGGTCGAGAAAGCCCGCCAGGAAATCATGCAGCAGGTTCGTAAACTCGCCGACAAGGGCGAGGTCGAACTGGTGCTTTACCAGGAAAAGACGGTGGAGTAAGCGATGAAGAAAAGCAGCGTGATGCGCTTACAACCCGGTCAGTACCGGTTGCACCGTTTTCCACCGGTTGCTGAGCAGCAGCCGATCCCCCATGCCGCTGAATCCGGTGTGTCTGGCGGTTATGAGAATCCGCTTGAATTGCAGGAGCGGCTCGAAGCCGGTTTCCAGCAGGGCCTGCAGCAAGGTCATCAGGAAGGATTGCAGCAAGGAATTGTCCAGGGGCACCAGCAGGGGCTGATGGACGGTCAGAAAGAAGGTTATCAGCAGGGGGTTGCCCGGGGTGAGCAGGCCGGGCAGGCGCAATTTGCCGCTGCCGCTGAGCCGGTCAGTACCTTGCTGGGCCAACTGAGCCAGTGGCAGGCCGATAAGGAGCGTGAGCAGCGGATCCAAATCTGCGAGCTGGTGCAGAAAGTGGCACAGCAGGTGATCCGGGCGGAGCTGACCCTGATGCCGCAGCAAATTCTGGCCCTGGTGGATGAAACCCTGGAAGCGATGCCGGGTAAAACCGAGCAGGTGGTGGTGCATCTGAATCCGCAGGATCTTGAGCGGATCACCAATATCAATCCGGATTTGCCGCAAGCCTGGAAGCTGGTGGCGAATTCGGAACTCACCATTGGCAGTTGTCAGCTGATGACGGATCACGCCGAGGCGGATGCCAGTTGCGATGCCCGTCTGGCGGCCTGTATGGAAACTGTGCGGGGGCATTTGCTGGATGAGGAACCGGGGGAAGTGAGCCTAGAGGCTCAGCCGGATGCGATTCAGATAGACACCAGTGAGGTTGATATCACGCAGGCTGATGCCGTCCCGACGGATGCCCCGGTAGCGCCTGCCGAGGGCGATGACAGCGGTGACAATGCGGAGGTGGTGAGTGAGCAATAAAGGCCTCCTCACTGAACGATTGAGCGAGGCCATGGCCTCGCTCGATGCCATTCCGGTCGCCCGGGTAACCGGACAACTGGTAAAAGTCAACGGCCTGATGCTTCAGGCCGTGGGTTGTCGTTTCAGGCTTGAGCAACGTTGCCTGGTTGAGGCGGCAGACGGTGAGATGATTGAAGCCCAGGTGGTGGGATTTGATCACCACGTGGCTTACCTGATGCCCATCCGCCAGTTGGGTGGCCTGTTTGCCGGAGCCAAAGTGATCCCGCTTGACGGCGACAGCACGGTACAGCTCGGAGCGCACTGGATGGGTCGGGTGGTGAACGGCCTGGGCGAGCCGCTGGATGACGGTGGCCCGCTGAAAGGCGGAGAGCGGGTCGCGCTGGATACCCCGCCAATCAACCCGCTCAAACGCCGTCCGGTCGATACCCCGCTGGATGTCGGGGTCCGGGCAATCAACGGCTTGATCACCCTGGGCAAGGGGCAGCGGATCGGCCTGATGGCCGGCAGTGGCGTGGGGAAAAGTGTGCTGCTGGGCATGATCACCAAAAACACCACCGCAGATGTGATCGTGGTCGGGTTGATCGGGGAGCGTGGCCGTGAGGTGCGCGAGTTTATCGAGCAGAACCTCGGCGAAGCCGGACGCAAGCGGGCGGTGATCATCGCCGCGCCTGCTGATGAATCGCCACTGATGCGGCTGCGGGCGACCAAGCTGTGTCACCGGGCCGCGGAATACTTTCGCGATCAGGGCAAGGATGTTTTGTTGCTGATGGATTCGTTGACCCGTTATGCGATGGCACAACGGGAAATCGCGTTGTCGCTGGGAGAGCCACCGGCTTCCCGGGGATATCCGCCGTCGGTTTTCAGCCTGTTGCCGCAGTTGCTGGAGCGTGCCGGGAACAGCGAGCATCCGAACGGCAGCCTGACGGCCATTTATACCGTGCTGGCGGACGGCGACGATCAACAGGATCCGGTGGTCGATTCGGCCCGGGCGATCCTGGATGGCCATGTGGTCCTGTCGCGAAATCTTGCCGAGCAGGGGCACTATCCGGCGATTGATATCAATGCGTCGATCAGCCGTTGTATGAGCAGCGTGACGAATAAATCCCATACGCTGGTGGCGAATCAGTTCCGCCAGCTGAACGCCAACTATCAGCAGGTGAAAGAGCTGCTGCCGCTGGGGGGATATCAGCCGGGTCAGGATCCGGAGTTGGATCAGGCGGTCACGATGCAACCGCAGCTGAAAGCGTATCTGCAGCAGCAGGTGGATGAAGCGGCAGATTATCCGGGAAGCCTGACTCAGCTGGCGCAGTTGTTTGGGAGCGGGCTGAATAGCGGACAGCACGGAGGATAAACATGAAAGGAAAACTCAAGGCGGCTGGCCAGCTCCAGCAGCTGGCGACACAGCAACGTGATCGCCAGAGCAAGCTGTTTGCTCAGCAGCAACAGCAGAGCGAGCACTACCAGCGCCAGCTGGATGCGTTGCAGTTGCTCAAATCCGGCTGCCAGGGGGGCAGCACCGTGGGGAAAACGTCGTTGTCGAGCAGTACCTTGCAAAATAGTGCTACGGTACAAACCCAGCTTTCCCGGCTGCTCAACCATCACCAGCATGAAAAAGCGGTGATGGATGCCCAGTGTCAGCAGAGTAAGGCGCTGTTGGAAAAAAGCCACGCCCGGGTGAAGGGGCTCGAGACCGTGATCGAACGCTGGCAGGCGAAACAGCGCTTTGAGGAAGCCCGCAAAGTGCAAAGGCAGCTGGAAGATCTCATCAATGCCCGTTACCGCCGTAAGCCGGTGTAACGCTTATTCGGCGCTCAGGGCCATGGGTTGCAGAGCCGTGGTGAAGGGGGCCCTGGCTTCAAAAGGGGCCTTCGTCTCACCGGCGATCCCTTCTTTGGGCGAGGTATTCAGGTAAGTTCGCCATTCCGGCGGACACTGGCTGCGCAGGGTATCCAGTAACACTTTCACCCGCAGCGGCGGTCGCCCGGCGGTATAGTAGCAGGCGACTTCCGTTGCGGGTGGGTGCCATCCTTTCAGGCACTGACGCACGCTTCCCGGGTGGGAGCGCTCAAATCCATTGGCCAGCCAGATCGGCAGCATGCCTATCCCTTTCCCTTTGGCGATCGCATCGGCCTGCATGGTCAGGCTGTCGCTACGCAGGCGACAGTTTACTGGCGGTAAATCATAGCTTCCTTCCTGCGCATGGATCAGGCTCAGCCCGGTTTGCCGGTGGGCCATCAGATCAATCCAGGGATGCTGAGGCAACTCGCTGGGATGGTCCGGCATCGGGTTTTCGGCCAGGTACGCGGGTGATGCATACAATCCGAACTGCCAGTAGCCCAGCAATTCACGGCGTAGCTGGTGCCCCGGCGGCGTACCCACCCAGATCATCAAATCAATATCCTGACCGATTTCCGGCACCATCTGGCTATGCAGATTGATTTGAACATCCGGATGTTCCTGCATGAAAGGGTGTAAGACTTTCGAGAACCAGCCCCGGATCAGGCTCGGGTGGATCACGACGTTCAGTTCGCCGCAAATTTCATTGTTCAGACTTTGTAATGCCTCTTGACTCTGCTCGGAAAGTGTAAGCATTTGTTTCGAAAATCGGGAAAAGACATGTCCGGCTTGGGTCAGGGTCAGCCGGTTTCCCTGTCGGGTTACCAAGGCCTGGCCGAGATCTGTCTCCAACTGGGCCAGTCGGCGGCTCAGGGTGGATTTAGGCTGGTTCAGGGCTTCCGCCGCAGCGGTCAGGCTTTGGTACTGACACAGGGCATCGAAGGCTTTGATTGCTGCAAGATCATGCATTATGCATTGCTTCTCATATCAATAATTATGGAAAACAACAACCTATCGGCTGTTCCATAAATGGAAAACGCAGTTCCGCATACCTCCCTAGTGTTTTGCGACAACTTAGGGAAAAATCCGCAACCGAATTAATAACTATTATCATTTAAGGAGTTGTGTATGTCCAGATCTATGCCTGCGGTATTGCCTCTAGTGGCGGCAATTGCATCGGTTATGTCGGGAGCTGCACTGGCGAAATCATCTGAACCGACGGAAACCATGGTGGTGACGGCGGCAGGTTATGAGCAATTGCAGGCTGATGCACCGGCGAGCATCAGCGTGATTTCCCGCAGCGATCTGGAAAAGCGTTATTACCGTGATGTCACGGATGCGCTGCGCGACGTCTCTGGGGTGGTGATCACCGGGGGGGGCGATACAACCGATATCAGCCTGCGTGGCATGGGTTCTAAATACACCCTGATCCTGGTCGACGGTAAGCGTCAGTCATCTCGTGAAACCCGACCGAACAGTGATGGTCCGGGGATTGAGCAGGGCTGGCTGCCGCCGCTGCAAGCCATTGAACGCATCGAAGTGATCCGTGGGCCGATGTCAACGCTGTACGGCTCTGATGCAATAGGCGGGGTGATTAACGTGATCACTCGTAAAGTGAGCCAGGAATGGGCTGGTAACGTCCAGATCGATACCGTCATCCAGGAAGACAGTCATTCCGGTGATCAACGCAGCGCCAACTTCTTTTTGAACGGTCCATTGGTCAACGATAAGCTGGGTCTGCAGTTGTACGGTCAGACGACGCAGCGTGACGAAGATAACATTGCGCAAGGCTTTGAAGATAAATCACTCAACAGCGTGACCGGGCGCCTGAACTACCAGGTGAATGAATCCAACCTGATCCAATTTGAAGCCGGGGTTTCCGAGCAGGATCGTCGGGGCAATGTGGGCCTGTCGGTACCGACGACCGGCTGTCGTGGCGAGTGTGAAGACTCCCTGAACGAGTACCGCCGTACCCATTACGCACTGACGCACCAGGGCAACTGGGACGCGTTGAGTACGGATGCTTATGTGCAGCATGAGATCAGCACCAACAAAAGCCGTCAGATGGAAATCGCCAACACCACGGCCAAAGCCAGCATGTTCATGCCATTAGGCAGTCATTTGCTAACGCTGGGGGCGGAAGTGAGCCACGCCTCTTTGGATGATGAGTCCTCCAACAAGGCGAAAAACTCAAGTCGGACACATATCTCAAACACCCAAATGGCAGCCTTTATTGAAGATGAGTGGGGCCTGACTGAGACCTTCTCCCTGACGCTGGGCGGCCGTCTGGATCATGATGAGAACTACGGCGACCACATCAGTCCGCGTGTGTACGGGGTGTGGCACTTCGCTGAAGACTGGACCTTGAAAGGTGGGGTCTCGACCGGTTTCCGCTCACCACAGTTACGTGAGATCACAGCCGACTGGGCCCAGGTTAGCCGAGGCGGAAATATCTACGGCAACCCGGATCTGGAGCCGGAGAAGTCGGTCAACAAAGAAATTGGTCTGTTGTATTCGAACCTGGATGGGCTGACGGCCGGTCTGACGCTGTTCCACAATGACTTTGATGACAAGATCACCCGCGTGGTGTGTCCGGACACCGTGTGTACTTCTGGTCCGAACCAGTGGGGCTCTGATCCGACGTACCGGGTGAATGTGGACGAAGCGATCACCCGTGGTGTGGAAGCCTCGCTGATGGCACCGCTGACGGACACGCTGACGATGAACGCCAGCTATACCTATACCGATTCCGAGCAGAAAACCGGGAAATACAAAGGGCAGCCGTTGAATCAGTTGCCGGAGCACCTGGCCAATGCGGGTCTGGACTGGTTGATGAACGACACGACCAGCAGCTGGCTGAAAGTGACGTATCGCGGCGAAGAAAGCCAGCCGGTCACCACACCATCAAGCTCGACGTTTGTGGCACCGTCTTCGACCTTTGTTGATGCGGGCCTGACCTATCAGCTGACTGAGAATACGCGAGTGAAAGCGGCGATTTATAACCTGCTGGATGAATCGATCACGTACGAAGAATACCAGTACGTTGAAGATGGTCGTCGTTACTGGCTGGGTATGGATGTTGCCTTCTAAGCAGGCGAATAGACAGACATACAACGAAAAAGAGGCTCACTTCGGTGAGCCTCTTTTCATTCTGTTTAGATGTGCAAAGGGCGATTACACCTTGGCAATCACGGCCTGAACCGCGGCCAGCATGTCCTGACCAAATGCCACGCTGCGCTCCGGGGACCAACCGTAGAAGCTGTCCGGATGCAGGTTGTGATCCTTGAACGGCATCTCCACGGTGTAAGACAGGCACTTGAACTGCTCCGCCACCCAGTTCGAGCCAACCGTCAGGTTCGCTTCGCCTGGCTTATCTTTGTCGTAACCGTGCTCGTCCTGAAATTCCGGGGTGATGGTCAGCAGCGCTTGTTTAAAGGCCTGCTCCAGCTCAGCCATGCGCGCATTGTAAGACGGGACGCCTTCACTTCCGGCAACAAAGTTATACGGGATCGCTTCATCGCCATGGATATCCAGGAACAGGTCGATCCCGGTGGCCAGCATGCGCTCACGGACCAGGTACACCTCCGGGCTTTGCTCCATCGACGGCGTTTGCCATTCGCGGTTCAGGTTTACGCCTACCGCATTGGTACGCAGGTGACCGCGGATACTGCCGTCCGGGTTCATGTTCGGTACCACGTGGAACACTGCTTTTTCCAGCAGCGCACGGCCCACGGTGTCGGTATCATCCAGCAGGCGTTGCAGCAGACCTTCAATAAACCACTCAGCCATGGTTTCGCCCGGGTGCTGACGGCCGATGATCCAGACGTTCTTCTTCTCATCCGACGGTTCGCCGATGGTCAGCAGGCTCATGTCGTTGCCGTCCAGGGTACTGCCCAGAGTTTCCAGGCGACATTCCGGATGCAGTTGCGCTTGATGCAGCAGATCCTGGTGACGATCGTAGCTGTACGGCGCAAAGTAGGCGAAATACATCGAATGATGCTCTGGGATCACCTTGAAGGTCAGCGTGTCACCGTCAAACTCCGCCGGGATGCGGAACCATTCTTCGCGATCATAAGACGCTACGACATCGTAGCCCTGCCAGCCTTCCGGGTAGGCGGATTTGGCCAGGTTCAGCAACTTGATCTGGTGCTCGGTATGCGGCTGGCTTTCCAGACGGAAGTGAAACCATTGGTAAAACTCAGACTGGTTATCGTTCGGGATGGTCAGTTGAATGTCATTGGCGTTGTCGGCTGTGACGACATTGATATTGCCGCTTTCGAAATTACTGAATATTTTCATGGTGATCTTGCGTCATTGGAGGATGAACCTCTGAGGTTAGCACAACTTTGGGGCAGGACTGAAAAAGGATCAGCAGATCCGGGAAGAACGTTATATCATGACCCGGTTTGAAAGCAGGGGAATTTGAATGACGTTTCACTATCAGGCGCGAGGGATCATCACCTCGGGAGCGTATGTGTTGTTGGTACGGGCCAAAGGGGACGACAAAACCTTCCTGCCCGGCGGGCATATTGAATTTGCCGAGCCGGCTAAACAGGCGCTCAAGCGTGAGCTGTGGGAAGAGGCATCCATCGAGGCTGAGGTGGGCGAATTCATTGGCGCGGCGGAGAATGAGTGGTTCGAACAGGATACGCTCAATGCCGAAATCAACCTGATCTTCGCGGTGAAAACGGATTTGCGCGCGCAGCAACCGGTCATCTCTAACGAGCCGCATCTGGAGTTCCTTTGGGCGCATCAGACGGAAATAGCGCACTATAACCTCTATCCAGTGTCATTACGGGATCTCATCGCAACTGGAGCCAGCCCGGAGCAGGCTTTCTGGGGCTCAGGTATTGAAGAAAAGTCAGCAGAAACGGAATGATTCGCCGAGATTGATGGTCTGTTATTGCGCGTTGTTGTGCCTTTTTCGTCAAACCTCGGGAAACATCAGAAAAGTTTGAAAGATTCGCTGAACAATTGAGCAGTTGAGCCTCTTGGGGTTTTACAATGCCCGCTGTACTGGGTATGATTCATCGCACTTGCGGAGAGATGGCTGAGTGGTTGAAAGCACCGGTCTTGAAAACCGGCATACGTTAATAGCGTATCTAGGGTTCAAATCCCTATCTCTCCGCCACATTCGAAACCCCAGCCACTGTGCTGGGGTTTTTCGTTTTTGGTTAATTGGCAATGAAAGAGATAGGGTGCCGAACCCTAGAGCAGGGGTCAGCCGAGCGCAGCGAGACAACGTTGCCAGCCGAAGGCGCTTTAGAGCAACGGCCCGAAGGGCGAAGTAAATCCCCCTATACCCAGAGCGCTCCGACACATTTGAAAGCCCTGTCGTCAGACAGGGCTTTTCTCGTTTCTGGTGAGGTGCTGAGTGTCGGGATTTGAACCCCCCCATACCCGGAACACTCCGCCACATTTGCAACCCCAGCTTCCGAGCTGGGGTTTTGTGTTTCTGGGCATTGGCATTGTTGTGACGATGGTTTTCCGCAACTCATTATTTGTCTGGTAACAGAATTAATAAAAACGAGGTTAACACCTTTGTTCAAAGGAGGATGTGGATAAGAAATAAACAACGCGGTGGTCATTTCGAAAATCCCTCGTAATTCATTTGAGTATATTGTTAATAACGAGGTAAATATTGTTTCAAGTTATGGTGGGATTTATGTGCCTGAATAGAATGACTGGTAATGTACAACCAAGCTGAAAAATTCAAGCTATACGGCCTGCTTAACCATGCAAAGAATATGGATTAATACCGAGGTCTGTAACGCATGAACACCGACAAGAAATATAAATGAATCTGTCTAACTTCTCCTTTAAGCAAAAAATAGTTGTTTTGCTTGCTTTACCTGTGCTCGCTTTTCTCTTTTTAAGCGGGTCTTCAATTATTCATAGTGTGTCGACGACCCGTGAGATGGCTTCTCTGAATCAACTGATTCGGTTGTCTGTTTCATATAGTGAGCTTGTTCATGAGTTACAAAAAGAACGAGGCATGACTGCTGGCTATCTTGGTTCCAATGGCAGCCAGTTTGGCGATGAACTCAGATCCCAGCAACAAGCTACCGATAGAAAACGGAATCAACGTATCAACTACTGGCAATCTGCTGACATCGACCTGCGTGAAATACAGCAGCTGAATGACACCATCGATCAGGGCCTGCGTGACATCGAATCCATTCGTCGCCGGGTTGAGACGCAGTCGATCTCACTGCCAGATGCGCTGGCCTACTATACCCGGCTTAATAAAAAGCTGTTAAGCGTCTCTGGCCTGATCGCGGAGATCAGTACAAACCCGGCCATCACGAAAGAAACCGTTGCTTATTACAATTTTCTACAGGGCAAAGAACGCGCGGGGATCGAGCGTGCTGTCCTCAGTAATACTTTTTCACAAGATGCGTTTGCAACCGGGATGTTGGTGAAATTCATTGCTTTAGTAACGGAACAAGCAACCTATTTCGATAATTTTAATGTCCTGACGAATGACACCAACAAGCAGTATTTTTCAGAGCTGCTGAATGACAAGTCTGTTCAAGAAGTTAATAAGTTTCGCGAACTAGCCAAGGCGCAGTCCAGCCAATTCGATGTTGATCCAGTCTACTGGTTTGCACAAGCAACGAAACGGATTGGTCAGCTGAAAAAGATTGAAAATGAAGTCGCGGCTTCTCTGATCAAGCTTACAGAGGAAAAGTATCAGGTTGCTCAAACATCAATGACGGTCAATCTCATCATTTTCCTGCTGACTACGCTGACCGTGGCGGTTGTGAGCTATGTTGTGATTAAAGACCTCACTGCGCGGGTCAACGACTTAACTTCCGTGATGGCAAAGGTGAGAGAAGAAAATGATTTAACCGCCCGTGCTCAGTATATCGATACGAGTGAACTGGGATCGATTTCTTCAGCCTTAAACTCGACCTTGGCGCAGTTTTCCCAAGTCATCGATAATCTTTCAAACTCAAGTATGACCCTTGCGTCTGCGGCGGAGGAAACCTCCCAGACATGTCAGTACAACTCAACATCCATGGTTGAGCAGCAAGAGCAAATTGGATTGATAGCCACGGCGATTGAGGAGCTTTCTACCACTGTCAATGAAGTGGCCAGCAAAACGCAGCAAACGTCTGAATCTGCCAAATTGGCTGACGAACAGACGCTCAATGGCTTAAGAACGGTACAGCATTCTTACCAATCTATTGAAGGGTTGGCTGCAGAAATCGATGGTTTGGCAGAGAAAATTACCCATCTGCACGACAGTAGTAACAATATCCACAACGTGGTGGATGTGATTAAATCCGTCGCAGATCAAACGAATTTACTGGCTTTGAATGCTGCGATTGAAGCTGCTCGCGCCGGCGATCAAGGACGTGGTTTTGCTGTTGTTGCCGACGAAGTCAGAAAGCTTGCACAGCGCACACAAGAATCAACCGCTGAAATTGAGGGCTTTATTAATTCGTTGCGATCCGATGTTGAATCAGCATTTCATCTCATTGAGAACAATCAGACCAAGGCCATGGCGGCTGTTCAAGATTCCAGAAATGTAGAGCAGACGCTTGAGGGAATTTCTGAATCTGTCAGTCAAATCTTCAGTATGACAGAGCAGATTGCGACGGCGACTGAAGAGCAGGCCGTTGTGACTCAGGACATTGCCAAAAACATCATGACAGTCGAAGACAAGTCGACAGAATCGACGACCGGGGCGGCTCAAATCGCTTCGACAGCAAGAGAGCAAGCAGAGTTAGCAACAACTCTGAGAAAACTGGCCAATACTTTCAAAATTTAGTGGCTTGACGGGATTTCACTCAACGAGATAACAGAATGGTATTGGGTTAAACCTAAAATATCTTGCTTGCGACGACGATACGGTTTCATCAATCGTATCGTCAAACATCACGGTTAAGGCTGCCCCAGAAAACCTGATCATCCTGAAAGTCAGTTTTATCGCTGGGTCAATTTGCCATATACCGTAATCACTTCCCCTTGATGTAAGGCCCCAGCCACTGAGCTGGGGTTTCGTTTATCTGATGTTCCGCCCCTGGCAGCATTATCGGAATGCTGGCTAACTGGTTCTTTTCTCAATCATTGATTGAATGTCTGCACGAAATTGTATTCAATGAGATGCATTTTGTTATCAATATTAACGATACGACCGTAGGAGCGTCACCTAAGGGCGGTAGCATGGCTGGCTGAGTTTGTGGCTGGCTGTGGTTGTGACGAACGGGGGAGAGTGATGAGCTCAGCTTGCTGGCACAAAGGGGATGAGAATTGAGCTGCCAACTGTGAATGAGGCAGCTCGATCTGAATTACCACATGAGATCGTCTGGAACGATGAAGTCAGCATAAGGGTCGTCTTCAGCGATGACGTCTGACTCTGGTACTTTCTGGTCGATAATCGACTCGGGATCTCGCTGAGCAATTTTATTTGCAACTGTGCTTGGGATGACGACATAGCGCTCTTCATCGCGCGCAATGGCCAGCACTCCTTTGATCAGCTGCTCCCGAACGGCGCCCGTCATATACAGTGATTTTACAAGCGTGCCGTCAGTAAAGTTGTACTTGATGTCGCCATCACCCAAATCAATCTTGTTCATGTTAATTAACATCTTGATTTGAGCCTGAATTTCCTTCGTGAGGCGCTGTTCATTCTGTTGTGCGCTTAACGCTTTATCATGCTCTTGTTGTTGGCGCTTCTTCTCTTCAATCGCCGCTTTGACTTCACGGGCTTGAACGCGTGATTTTTTAGGGCGTTTCTTAGCTTTTTCCAGTTTACTTTTGCTGATGAGGCCAGCTTGTTGTAACTGCTCTTGGAGTGTCAGTTTTGCCATGATGTTCTCGGTATGCGTGGTTTGTGGACATTCTACTGAGTCATCTCGGCTAAATAAAGTGATGGTTGCAAGTCACTTCATACGAGTGACATGTATAAGCAGAACGGCTTGCCGACGATCATTAGCGGCTCACGATCTACAATCGCGTCGCCCTCGGGCACTTTGTGTTGGTCCGCCGGTGGTATGTGACTCAAGTGCCGGGAAGAGTTCGGAGTGATGTCTCAGTTACTCTGCATCAAACACTGATGGCATGTTTTCGAGATTGTTTTCTGTGAGACGCACTGGGCGGTCAGTACCCATGAGGTGACTATAAGAACGTGACTTATGAACGGTCGCGTGGGGTTATCCGTGTCAGGTGCTATTTCTCGTGTTTTCCATTTACGGATGATTATTATACTGAGAGTTCATGTTGAATATTTTTATCGTAATGAAGTTGTTTTTGAAATATATTCTCGTGCCTGTCATCAATGTCATTCTCTCATTGTGTGTGCTAGCTGGTGGATTTGCTTTTATTATTTTCACCTTTGGCGGGTGGCTGCCGGAGACTTGTTCTGTTGACGGTATCCGTTGTTATTCATTGATGTTATCGATGGCATTCGGTTCGATTGTTTTAGTCTTAGGTGTTCTCACGCGAATATTGATTCACTTGTCTTCGGAACTTCACGAATACAAAAAAGCTATACCAAGGCATAGCGTTTGGGTACGGGAAAATTCAGTATTTCATTTATCCAATTGGTTTTTTAAAAGAAATTTATTTATCATATCGAACCAATTCAATGAAACGGAAGCTCTATTTGATCTCAAAATTAATTCATTATGTGGCGACATACTCAGCATTCGCAACAATGATATTACTGTTTATTGGGATTTTAAGCGCTGTTGTCTATGAAATGTAGCGTGTTGAATAAGGTCATTCTGAAATTTCTTTGTAAGAAACGCATCAGGTTTAGAAACGGCGACGTTGTAATAACGGCAGGTTTAACAGACCGGGATTTTTACTATTAACCATTATTGAAAATAATGCAAAGGAGGCAGTTTTCGTGCAAGGATATAAAATCAGCACAGCGTTTGATGACCTTGATTTTGATGTGATTTATCAAGTGATTTCACAAAGCTACTGGGCGAATGGAATCCCTCGGGAGACCCTCGCCAAGGCGATCGCTAATTCTTTGTGCTTTGGTGTTTATGAAGACACGGGACAGCAAGTCGGGTTTGCCCGCCTGATCACGGACAAAGCCACTTTTGCCTACCTGGCTGATGTGTTTATTGTTCAATCGCATCAAGGCCTGGGGTTAAGTAAGTGGCTCATTGAGCACATTGTTGCGCATCCTGAACTCCAAGGATTACGCCGTATGGTTTTAGCGACACGGGATGCGCATGGGCTGTATGCACAATATGGTTTTAAAGCCATCGAAAACCCGGAAATTTTCATGCAAATCTGGCAACCTGATGTTTATCGGGCATGAATGAAGTGACTGCTATTGAATTGTCTCCGATGAAATGGAGATGATCGGCAAACAGTGGTGGGTGCAACGTCGGGTCTGTCGTTGCTTTTTAAAAGAATAAGGATTATTGCTTGAAAATAGGCATCGTACAAATGCCCATGGCATGGACGTTGGAGACGAACGTAAATGTAATATGCAGCACAATAGCAAAGCACGCTGCACTTGATGTTCTGGTGTTCCCGGAATTAGCCGTCACTGGATTTCATCGGAAAATTCCTCAGGAAAGCTGCCCAGATCGGATTTCTCAAGCGTTAGCACAGATAAGAGAGCACTGTAAGAAATCACAGACTCTGGCCTTTGTCGGATATCCGATCATTGATCATGGGAAAATATACAATGGCTATGCTGCGATTGATGAGCATGGGGAGCTTGCTGCGACCTGGAGAAAAGTCGGGCTCACCGAGAGTGAGGCAACTTTCTTCGAACCAGGCGTGGGACGTGATGTTTTTGCGCATACCTTTGGGCGTTTTAGTACTTTTATCTGCCGGGAAGCAAGTGACTTTGACTGGTTTATCGAAGAAGTGAGTGCTCATCGGCCAGAGTACATCATCTGGCCAGGCTATTTGAGTCAGCCTGAAGTTGTTCCGACGCAGGTCGGTGAATACTATGATGAGGGCGCCTCGAAGATCGCTTCGACTCTCAAAGCTGTGGTTGTTCAATGTAATTGGCCCCAGTCGTTGAATAAAGCGGGTGAAGAAAACCTTGGGCTGGGTGGCAGCAAAGTCTTCGGTCCAACAGGTGAAGTATTGTGTCAGTTACCTCTCGATCAACCTTGTCTTGCGGTATTCGATACGGAAACTTCGGGACTATGCTCAGTCGAGCATTTTAAAGTAGATTCCGAAGTTTTAGCTGTTGATGTTGATTGAATCACAGACGAGTCAATATTTGATTTCTACGCCGTGCTCTTCCTTCTTGAGCGGGCCGCCACATGTGGCACCTTATTGATTCGGTTTTACAAAGGAACTAGAAATGCAAGTGCATGAATGTGTGTCTTTTCTGCTCATTGAAGATGGCAAGATTTTGCTGGAAAAACGCGCGGAAGATAAAGCAACTGATCCGGGGTTGATCGCCATTTCCGGCGGCCACATTGAAAGTGGTGAAAGCCAACTTCAAACGTTGTGCCGGGAAATGAAAGAAGAACTGGATGTCACGCCCCAAGCTTACCAATTCTTATGTTCGCTCTACCATCCGACCAAAGAATTACAGCTTATTCATTATTATGTGGTGAATGCTTGGGAAGGGGGTTTACGCTCGCTGGAAGCCGAAACGATTGAGTGGTATCCGATCTCGGCAGCACCGATCGATATTCGGGCTGATCAAGTGGCTTTATCCGAGTATCAAAGGGTTAACCGTTACTTGTAAGCAAGATTTAAATTGTAGGAGGAGATTCAATGATCAGGGAAATGACAAAAGCAGATTTTGCAGCATTTTGGCCTTGTTTTGAGTCAGTGATCAAAGCGCAGGAAACATATGCCTTTGACCCGGAGATGAACTTTGAGGCGGCATATCAACTATGGTGTGCGACGCCTCTGAAAGCATTTGTGTTTGTTGAAGGTGGGCAAGTCTTGGGCTCATATTACATCAAGCCCAATGGCACGGGGCCGAGTAACCATATCTGTAATTGCGGCTATATGGTCACGGAAGCTGCCCGGGGAAAAGGCATCGCGAGACAACTTTGTGAGCATTCGCAGCAAATTGCCATTGAGCTAGGCTTTGAAGCCATGCAGTTTAACTCGGTGGTCTCAACCAATGCAGTGGCTGTGAAGCTGTGGCAAACACTGGGATATCAGATCATCGGCACGATCCCACAAGCTTATCGCCATAAACAGCTGGGTTATGTGGATAGCTATATCATGCACAAGCAGTTACGGGGGTAACCTTGTAAAGCCGAGCAATCGCAATGAAAACAAAAAGAATGAACTCCCGGCACGGACGAGTTCGCTAAATTAAAAAGGAAGTTATGAAAATCTCCGAATTACAGGCGCATATTCAATCGTTCGATTTTGCGCCTGAACAATCACATCACTATTTTCTGAAGCTGATCGAAGAAGTCGGCGAGTTGTCTGAAGCGATCAATCAGCAAAAATCCGGTCAGCCGGAACTGGCGGAATTGAAAGGGTCAGTCGCCGAAGAGTTGTATGATGTCCTGTATTACGTGTGTGCATTGGCGAATGTACATGGGGTCGATCTTGAGCGCACCCATGAACTGAAAGAAGTGCTGAACAAAGCCAAATACAATCGCTGAAGATTGGAATGTGAAGGTCATCATGATTCGTTGGCAATTCACACACTACTGAATCCTCCCTGACAAAGTTTTTCGGTTGGTGAATTCTTGAAAAATATCCCCGTTATCATTGAGTTTTTTACGAAAATGGCGAGTGCCATTTTTACGCTTGTCCTTGGTAAGTTGCTATTTGATCAGACCAATAGTCTGTGGGCTTTTGCAACCGCGTATGGTGGAGAGTTTCTGATCGTGACCCTCATTCAACTGTATGCGGGTTCAATCGCAGATAGATATTCCCCGGCCAAGATACTGATCGCGATTAATACGCTTAGTTTGACGGCGTTTGGCTTTCTTGCCGCAACGTATGAGATGTCTGCCACCCTCAGTTTGTTGTTGGCTGCGGGAATGGTGTATGTTTCCCGGCCGTTTTATCGGACCGCACTGTTTGTATTGGTCAGAGATGTCGCCAGCGAAAGTGAATTTAAACTCGTGAATGGCCGAATCGCATCGGCCTCTCAACTGGGACAGATTATCGGCCTGTCCTTAACCGGTTTATTTCTGAGTTGGTACTCGCATGCTGCGGTGTTTTACCTGATGGACTTGATCTACGGCATCTGCCTGCTGCTGAGTCTGTTTCTGTATGTTCGGATCAGCGGACAAGGAAAACCCGTGCAGCGCGAGGTAAGTGATCCCCTGCATTGGCGGGATTTCTTCCACTTTGCCGGCAGGGATCGTGCATTTGCCGTGCGCCTTGTCAGTAGCTTTTCAATTGCGGTTTCCTTAGGCGGTTTTTACGTGCTGTTAGCACCTTTAGTCGCAGCGAAATTTGGTGACGATACAACCTGGTTATCCTGGCTGAGTGTGAGTTATGCGACAGGCGCAATCGTCTCGGGGATATTGATGAAACAGCTGAGCCAAAGATTCAAAGAGCAATCATCTGATCGACGTTTGCTGCTCAATCAGATGCTCTCTGCCTTCGCTTTCTTCTGTTACGGATATTTCGACCAGCTGGTTTGGCTGCCGCTGTTGCTCTTCTGCTTCGGCGTGTCAACCACATTAGCTGCAGTGAGTTTGTCTTCGTTTTTACAGGTCAGGACGCTCAGTGGCGTGGCAGGACGGACCGCCGCGATTCAGAATATCGTGATTGCCGCAGGCAATACGTTTGTTGCGTTTTACTGCTCTTGGCTGTTCGAACGATCGTTCTCAACAGCAGCGATGGGACTGGCAGCACTGCTGTTCATCTTGATGCTTGGCTTCGGCGTGATGTTCAGAGCCTGGCCTGAGTCCCTGGAACCTGCGGACAAAACGCTGGTGGCAGCAAAGTCGTGACCAAGCGTGCAAGGCCGCGGCGCTTTGTGATGTCCGTTGTTTACAAATTTTAATCAATCGGAGTGAATATGGAATTTCCACTCGTTACAACCCATTGGCTGGCTGAACATTTATATTTGGAGAATCTTGTCATCCTGGATGCAAGTATGGGGAAAGTGGTAGGGAAGCAGCCGATTGTTTACGATCAGCCTATTTATATCCCCAAGAGCCAACGCCTTGATTTAGAAACTACCTTTTGTGATTTGGCATCGGATCAAATCCATGCGTTTCCTACTGTGCAGCAATTCACCTCGGCGGCGCAGGCGCTGGGAATTAACGCCGATAGCCTGGTCGTGATTTATGATAACCAAGGGGTGTATTCATCTCCGAGAGCCTGGTGTATCTTTCAAGCCATGGGGTTTGGTAATGTCTTTGTGCTGGATGGCGGCTTGCCGCAGTGGCTCGCTGAGAGCCGGGATACGGTCAGCACCTTGGCACCCGAAACGAAGCATTTCGGCAATATTGAAGGGGAAGCCTTGCCTGGGCGGATCTGTGATTCACCGTATATTCTAGAACGGTTGGATCGGGATCAGATCACCGTGCTGGATGCCCGGTCGCAAGACCGTTTTTTGGGACAGGTTCCGGAGCCGAGAGCGGGTGTGCGATCGGGCCATATTCCGGGGGCGTTAAACTTACCGTTTACTGAGGTGCTTGACGGTCACGGCTTGAAAAGTCCGGCGCAGTTAACGCAAATCTTTGACCGATTGCTCGTCAGTCATCCAAATCAGCTGATTTTTTCCTGCGGGTCCGGGATCACGGCATGCATCGTGTTATTGGCTGCGGTGATTGCCGGGTATAAAGATATTGTGTTGTATGACGGTTCCTGGTCGGATTGGGGCAGCCATCCATCATTGCCGATTGAATAGTTTCCCCCGGCTTTGACGCAGTAAGACGCCCTTGAATCGTTGTGATACACCCGGTAGTGAGTGATCTGTAATCCCGTGTAATACATTTATCAGTAACCTTGAGAAAAAATGAAGGCTCATTTGTTCACTTCACCAGTCACTGAATAAGGGAATCAAGATGAGTCACAATCATAGCCATCAAGGGTGCGCACAATGTGCCTGTCATAATCCGTTATGGACCTCGTTTGCAGGACATCATTCCAGCTTGGGTAATTCAGCCGATACTGGTGCCGGCAAGGTTCAATCTCCGGAAGATCTCCTGCCAACAACAAGTGTCATGTACTCTGGCGGCATCATTCGGCCGATGATCGATGGCAGCACAGATACTGTGGAAGCCATCGGGTTTGATGGCGGTAAGGTCGCGGTGGTCGGCAGTATTGCTGAGGTGAGCGTGCAAATGCGAGCTTTAGGGATGCACCCGGACAATCACATTGTGCTCCAGGAAAAACAAACTTTGTTACCCGGTTTGATTGAGCCTCATGTCCATATTGTTCCGACGGCATTAACCATGGGTTGGCTGGATATGGGACCGTATCTTGGTCAGGATTTAAATCTAGAGTATGACCTGGAATATCTGGAATCCGTGATTCAATCTGCCCAGCCGCAAGAAGGCGAGTGGATTTTAGGGACCGGTGTGGATCCTGCGCTGATGCCCTTTGTGGGCAGTGAGAATGATCCACAACTCTATCAGTTGGATCTAAAGCAGTTAACCGAAATGGAGCCTGTTCGTCCGGTTTATCTGATTTCGGCATCTTTGCATACCGCTTATATCAACGAAGCGGCGCTGGAGTTGATTGCTGATGCTCTGCCAATAGAAGAGCAAGACTCATTTCGGAAACAGGTGCAGAAACAAGGGGCATTGCAGGAATTAGAGCAAATGACCCTCGGGTTTGATTGTATTCCTTCTGCACAAAAAGTGGCGATGAAGGCGGAGTTGGATCAGCATATCGCGACTATTTTCGATACTGCTAATCAGCGTGGCGTCACCACGATGTTTGAAGCCGGGATGCGATTTGAATCGGTTGATGAAAACGGCAGGATTCAATCTAAGATGATCTCAATCCTCGAAGATTTCAGGGCATCCCATGCGCATAACGTCCGGGTGGGCTATGCGCTGCTATGTGACACAGAACAAAGTGCGAAAGCTCTACCTCAGTTTAAACCGCTGGCAGAGCACGACATGGGCGCTTTGTTCCAAAGTGCGGTCAAGTTAGTGTCCGATGGCTCCAATCAAGGATTAACGGGTTTTCAGTCCACCCCGTATTGTTGTGAGCCAAAGGGTAATTACGGCATTTTTAACTTCAGTTATCAGCCGGACTCGGCCCTGGTCCCATGTTGCTCAGAGCCCAGCGAAGCGCAGAAGCCTGATTATCAAAATCTGGTCACGACCATCGTGGAAAAAGGCTGGCCTATTCTGATTCATGCCAATGGCGATCAAGCGGTCGACTATACGCTGGATGTGTATGGAAAGGCCCTCAAGCTTTATAAGCCTGAGTTTGATAAGCCCGGGCTTGATAAGCGCCATCGTATCGAGCATTGCTCGCTTCTGAGTGATGCCAGCGTGGAGAAAATGATTGCGCTGGGCATTTCACCTAGTTTCTTAATTGGGCATGTGGGCTACTGGGGTTATGCTTTTGAAGAGGTCATTTTTAAAGAAAAATCCCAGCTATTGGACCGATGCCGGACAATGCTGGATAAAGGCGCGCGTATCACGCTTCACAGCGATTTATCGGTTACACCGTTAGGCCCGTTGCGGATGATGGAGCAGGCGGTCACCCGGGTGATGGAGAAATCTCCGGATCTGTCTGTGCTGAATGGTTCAGAGCGAATCACCCGTGAGGAAGCGCTCAGAGCGATCACCTTAGATGCCGCCTGGCAATGTCATATTGACCCGTGGGTCGGTAGCCTGGCGCAAGGAAAGCTGGCTGATTACGTCATTCTGGAAGATGATCCGATCGCGGTCGAGAAAGACACACAAATCAGGGACATTCGTGTTCTTCAAACCTGGGTCGGCGGGAAACTTCGCTATGTGAGTAATACAGTACAAAAGCCGGAACCATGCGCTGATGAAAAATCGGAAACAAGCGCAGAACAAGCAGATGATTGCGTGAGTACAGAACTAACGCCGGCTTAATCAAACCGTTTTAATCATTTTCTGCCGCAGTGGGCCAGTACCACTGCGGCATTTTTATTTTGCTAAAATCTGGCCGTTTACTTCACGCCACTTATGCCTGGGAAATCGCTTTGCGTCCGTCAGTGAATGCGGCTGTGTTATTGATACTCGTGTTGTTTTGTATGGTTGTTCATGCATAATGGCGCGTCTGGTTGCCTGGTCGAGCGTGTCCGTTGTGGACTTTGGCGCACGGCTGGTCAAAACGACAAGCGCTGAATACGATCCTGTGTTCTGATTGGTGACGTCGTGATAAGGAAGTTGCAACATGCTCGGTATTGAGAATTTATGGTTATTTGTCGTTTCTGGTCTTTTGTTGAACCTCATTCCCGGTCCGGACTCGCTCCTGATTATCGGGCGAGGGGCAACCCAAGGATTTAAAGCCGGCTCTGCAGCGGCGCTGGGGATTGGTACGGGCACTCTCATTCACATCCTGGCCGCGGCATTCGGGCTGTCGGCCATTCTGGCCACCTCTGCGATGGCCTTTACCGTTGTGAAGTTAATTGGTGGTGCGTATCTGATTTATATGGCGATCACCATGTTACTTCAGCGCCATGAAGCCAGTGAGGCACCCGTAGCCAAACCGGTCAAAACATCACTGTCCCGGATTTACACTCAAGGGTTCATCACGAATCTGTTTAATCCTAAAATCGCGATTTTTTTCCTGGCCTTTGTGCCCCAGTTTATCTCCGCATCCAGCGACAATAAGGCGCTGGCATTTATCGTACTCGGGTTGATTTTCAACTTTAACGGTATGCTGTGGTGCCATTTCCTCGCCTGGCTTTCTTCAACCGTGAGCAATCGACTCTCGGTAAATGAAAATGTACAAAAATGGCTGTCTCGCATGACGGCTAGCCTATTTGGTCTGTTTGGCGTGAAGTTGCTGATTTCAGGTCAGAGTTAATCACGGGTCACATCGGCAGAAATAGCGCATGTGGCCGACGTTCATCGTTCGGAAAGAGAAAAATGATGATTAAAAAATCAATTCAATATAAGCAGTGGGCCAATACAGAGATTTACGAAGCCGTTTCCCGATTGGATGGCAAACAATATCCGGAAGAAAAGCATCTCGCGATTCGACTTCTTAATCATATCTACGTCGTTGATCATATTTTTCAGTCACACATTCTTGGGATTGCCCATGGGTACGACGCGACAAATACAGTGGAGACACCTTCATTAGACAATCTTCGGGATAACGTCACAGCGCTTGATCAATGGTTCGTTTCGTTCTGCGATACTGCTAGTCAGGAGTCAATGCAGAGGGTGATCCATTTTGAATTTACGGACGGCGCACCTGGGACCATGAGTGTTGAAGAAATGCTCAACCACCTGGTGTTGCATGGCACGTATCACCGGGGAGCGGTGGGCAGAATTCTGGCAACCTGTTCCATTCAGCCGCCGGCAGATGTGCTCAGTCGGCACCTTCATCTTGCCGAACCTCAGCGCCGCAACGAGCGTGTGATTGGTTAAAAGAGAAGGCATGTGACGTGACTTGGGCGTGAAATTGCCGGATGCAGATGCTCCGTCGATGGCTGAACTCAGGTTTGCGTTGTGTGATGCCGGGTGATGAATCAACAAGGAGGTGACAAGATGGAAATCACGAGAAGTCAGAACTTTACAGCCGATCGAGCGTGGGGCGCCAAAACAATTGCCAATATGAATGGCATGACCACGCGACTTCACTGGACTGATCAGCCGTACAAATGGCATGTCAATGATGGTGAAGAAGTCTTTGTCGTTTTGCATGGCCGTGTAGAAATGTTTTTTAAACAGGCGGGGCAAACATCTTCCGCTATATTGGAAGCGGGCGATATTTTTTATGCGTCGATAGGGACAGAGCATGTCGCTCATCCCATCGGGGAAGCCCGTATTTTGGTCATTGAAAAAGAAGGTAGTGTGTAAAAATTTCGCAAAGGAGACGCAAATGTTTGCCGTGATATTCAGAGCAAAAACCGGTGTTCAGGATCGTCAGTATTCCGAGATGGTCGCCGTGATGCGTGATTTGGCTTTCGACAAGTACGGTTGTCTGGATTTTATTGCAGTGACCGAAGGGGAGCAGGAAATCGCGATCTCATATTGGGCATCTGAAGATGATATCCAGCGCTGGCACAAGGACAGCCAGCATGCGATTGCCCAGCAGTTTGGCCGTGAAAAGTGGTATGCGTCATACACCGTTCAGGTTGTCGAAGTGAAAAGGCAATACAGTTTCAACGAGTAGCCGCTGAGCCAGTTGCTGTCCGGGTTGCGCCTGAAAAGATCGTTCCGGCATAACTAAAGAAGGAAAAATTGAGTGACCGAAAAAGAAAAAATGTTGGCCGGGCTTTATTATGATCCAAGTGATCCAGAGTTGATGGCATTAAGGCTCGAAGCCAGACTGAAAACGGAAGCCTTCAACAACACCAGTGCGGCGGATACCGCGCAGCGCACCGCGCGGATCAAATCGTTGCTCGGTTCAACCGGCGACAATATCCTGGTCGAGCCGACCTTTCGCTGTGACTACGGTGAAAATATTCATGTGGGCGAGAATTTCTACGCTAATTTTGGCTGCGTGATTTTAGATGTCGCCGAAGTGCGTATCGGTCAGAATTGTTTTATTGCACCCCAGGTCGGGATCTATACCGCGACACATCCGATTGATCCCGTCGAACGAGCGAGCGGTGTAGAGTATGCTAAACCGATCACAATCGGTGACAACTGCTGGATTGGCGGCCACGCGACGATCAATCCCGGCGTCACCCTCGGCAACAATGTTGTGGTGGCATCGGGCGCGGTGGTGACGAAAAGCTTCGGCGATGATGTGGTGATCGGTGGCAATCCGGCCCGAGTGCTGAAGTCGGTTTCCTAGCCACACCGCTTTTCTCGTGATCCACAGATGGTTTGCGATGGGAGATTCCGGTGGGGAGGTTTGCATTCAGCAGTTAGCCCGGCGACAGCCGGGCTTCACCTGAGCGTTAGCGTGATGATTCTTCGCTGAGATATTGACTGATAATCAATGATGCGTTGACGCCACCAAACCCAAAGCCGTTACACAATGCATGCTGGATCGGATGCGCTTTCGCAGTATTTGCAACCAGATCGAGCCCGGCAACGGTCTCTGCCGGGTTCTCCAGATTCAGCGTGGGCGGCACAGTATCTGAGATCACAGCCATCGTCGTGAAGATCGATTCGACACCGCCGGCAGCCCCCAGTAAATGACCTGTTGCTGACTTCGTTGCCGAAATGGGCGTTGCGGCCAGACTATCGCCAAACAGGCTCCGCAGACCGGCGATTTCGGCGTTATCCCCTACAGGCGTTGAGGTGGCATGCGCATTAATATGCTGGATGTCTCCAGCAGATAACTGGGCTTGTTTCAGCGCGCGTTTCACTGCCAGGGCTGCGCCAGCGCCATCTTCTGGCCCTGAAGTTATATGATGCGCATCTGCGCTGGTCCCATAACCGCTCAGGACGGCCAACGGTGTTGCGCCTCGATTCAATGCATGTTCCAGCGTTTCAATCACTAACAGGCCAGCACCTTCTCCCATCACAAACCCGGAACGTGCCTGATCGAACGGGCGAGACGCTTTGCGGGGTTCGTCGCTGGTGGACAGGGCTTTCAGCGCGTTGAAACCCGCCATGGATAATGGATCGATGCACGCTTCCGCACCACCAACCAGGGCGATCTCTGCTTCATGGTTGCGGATCATCCGCATGCCATCCCCGATGGCCTGGATCCCTGCGGCGCAGGCCGTAACCGGGCAGCCTATCGGACCGTTGAATCCATAGTTGATCGAGACATTTCCTGCCGCCAAGTTGGCCAGAAAAGCCGGAACGGTGAAAGGCGACACGCGTTTGTAGCCTTTTTCAGCCAGCGTCTTTTGTGCCTGAGTAATGGTCGTAAATCCACCAATACCCGATGCGATAATTGTTGCTGTTGCTTCTTTATCGGCATCACTTTCGGGAAACCAATTGGCCTGAGTCAGCGCTTCCTGAGCGGCGGCCAGCGCATAGCAGGTAAATCGATCGAGTTTTTTGAGCTCTTTGGCCGAAGCCACCGCGGAGACATCAAACCCGGCTTCTTCATCCTGTTCGATTGTCGGCACCTGACCTGCGATTTTTACCGGGAAGTCCTCGGTCGCAAAACGATCAATGAGCTGAATGCCCGACTGGCCGTTAATCAGGCGCTGCCATACGGCATCGACACCACATCCGAGTGGGCTCACAATCCCCATGCCTGTAATCACGATTGGTGAATTCATCTCCGTCTCCATCATGTGTTAAATTGACATGAGCACGGTAGCAATGGTCTAAATATGATCAAGATAATATCTAGAGCGAGGAAGCAGTTGGATGCCTTATAAGAAAACGCATAAAGAAAAGTCTCGGTTGCGAATTCTGCAAGCCGCGACCACGCTATTTAGTCGCGGTGGGTTCGATAAAGTTTCCATTGGTCAGGTGATGAAAGAAGCACACATGACCCATGGCGCATTCTACGCCCATTTTGAATCCAAGGCAGCCTTATATGCCGCGTGTTTTTCCGAGTTGTTGAAAGAGAGCAGTCGCGCTCGGTTGGTGAAATCTCCGTTAAGCATGAATAAATTGCTGGCACTGGCGGCAAATTACTGGGGGCTGCATCAATCGGCCCAGATGCAACCGGGCCCAGAGAGTGTCTTATTTAATGAGTCCGGCACCGAGAACGATAGCATTAAGCAGCTGTTTCAGGAGTCTTATCATAATGTCCGCACGATGCTGGAAAAGCGGATTGTCGCATTATGCCGAATTCGAAAAATAGAACTGTCGGCAGAATGTATTGGCGATAAGTCGCGGGCGATGATGGCGTCACTCGTTGGCGCCGTGACCATTGCAAAAATGATCCCCAATGACGATGAAAGACAACGCTTACTGAATGCGGCCCAGGCTGAAATATTGGCCATGTTAGAGAATGGCTCCCAAAAAGTATTGACCTAACTGGTTCGTAATACAAAAAAGGAGCAACAGGTCGCTCCGTTCTATTGAGGGAGTCAGCAGTTGAATGTTTTTAGATTCTGAACTGATGAATACGAAAGACGAACAATCGTCACATCGCTTGAGAACAATGGCTCACATGGAAATCAAACCTATTTTATGGCAACAAACCATTTCTTTACGTCACCAGGTCTTGTGGCCGGAAAAACCACCTGAGTTTTGTCACGTTGAAGGTGATGAAGACGCCGCACATTTTGGTGCCTTTATTGATGGCCGCCTGGTTTGCGTGGCGTCGGTGTTTTTATCTTCTCATCAGGCGCGGTTGAGAAAGTTTGCGACCGAGCCGGATCATCAGGGTCAGGGGATTGGCAGCGCGATGATTGCGCATATTCTGGCAGATTTGGCCGAGCGCAACGTGAATCACTTCTGGTGTGATGCCAGAGAGTCCGCGCTGGGATTTTACCAGCGATTCGGCATGCAGCCGGAAGGCGAGCGGTTTTACAAAGGCGACATCCCGTATTTGAAGATGACGGTGGACTTGGGCAAGACTCAGGGATGATACGTACACTGCGCTCAGTGTCATGGACAAGGAGTAAATAAATATGGAGCTTATGCGGTTTCAGGACGAACACGCATCAGAGCTGGTGAACTGGTTCCAAACCAAGGAAGAATCTTTAATGTGGGGTGGTCGGGTATTTGACTGGCCGTTAAATCAAAGCTCAATCATTCAGCGCGCCACTGAAGACAATCTGCAATTTTTGACCTTGGTTGAAGGGACGCAAGTATTCGGTTTTATTGAATTTCAGCGGATGTCGCTCACGGAGGTGCGCTTGTGTCGGGTCGCGATCCACCCGGCAGTCAGAGGAAAAGGGCTCGGCAGGCAGCTGATTCAGTTATCTTTGTTGAAAATCAAAGCATTGCCGCATGTGACTCTGGTGACGCTGGCCGTCTTTCAGCGGAATGTCGTGGCGAAAAACTGTTACGAGTCATTTGGGTTTCAAGTGACGAACAAAGCGCCGCATGTCAAAGTGTTTGATGGCCGGGAGTGGCCTGTATATCAGATGGAACTGGCCCTATGAAGCTTCATCATCGTATCTTCATCTCTTAAAACCGCTGGCTGATAAAAGCTTAACAGCCAGCGGATTCTTCGCGATTAATCGTGGTGAGGCAGTTCACCTTTTAATCTTAGACCCGCTCAATCGCCACGGCGATCCCCTGGCCGACGCCGATACACATGGTGCACAGGGCCAGTTTCCCACCTGTACGTTCTAACTGATACATCGCCGTGGTTGCCAGACGGGCGCCGCTCATCCCTAACGGATGGCCCAGGGCAATCGCACCGCCTTGGGGGTTGATCCGCGGATCGTCATCGGCGAGGCTTAGCTGGCGGGTACAGGTGAGCGCCTGGGCGGCGAATGCCTCATTGAATTCCAGCAGGTCAAAATCACTCAGGGTCATGTTGAGCTGGCTCAGCAGTTTTTGGGTGGCTGGTACCGGCCCCAACCCCATGATGCGTGGCGGGACACCAGCGACGGCCATTCCCAGAATTCTGGCTCGAGGCGTCAGGTTGTGTTGCCTGAGTCCGGCGGCAGAGGCCAGCAGCAGGGCAGCGGCACCGTCGTTGATCCCGGAGGCATTGCCAGCGGTGATAGTGCCGCCTTCAAACAGGGGCTTGAGCTGGCTGAGTTTGTCGAAGCTGGTAGCGCGCAGGTGCTCATCCTGATCGACAATCGTCGGCGGACCTTTGCGGTTGGCCAGGGTGACGGCGATGATCTCTTCGGTCAGTCGTCCGTCTTCCTGCGCGGTGGCGGCTTTGAGCTGGCTGCTGACGGCAAACTTGTCCTGATCGGCGCGGCTGATGCCAAACTCGGCCGCCAGGTTTTCAGCGGTTTTCGGCATGGTTTCGGTGCCGAACTGTCGGTCGAACTCGGGGTTGATAAACCGCCAGCCCATGGTGGTATCGTACAGCTCAGCCGAGCGGGCGAAGGCGCTGGTGGCCTTCGGCATGACGAACGGCGCGCGGGACATACTCTCGACGCCGCCGGCGATGATTAAATCGGCCTCGCCGCATCGAATGGCGCGGGCAGCATCGCCAATCGCGTTGAGGCCGGAGCCGCAAAGCCGGTTGACGGTCGCGCCGGGAACCTCAAGCGGCAGTCCGGCGAGCAGGGCCGCCATCCTTGCCACATTGCGGTTGTCTTCGCCGGATTGATTGGCACAGCCGAGCAGCACATCATCGACGCGTTGCCAGTTCACGTCAGGGTTGCGCGCCATCAGCGCTTTAATCGGCAGTGCCGCCAGATCATCGGCACGTACCGAAGCCAGCGCCCCGCCGTAGCGACCGATGGGGGTCCGCACCGCATCGCACAGATAAACGTCATTCATCACTCAAATTCCTTCCTTGTTTCATGCTTGAAGCGCTCAATCTTTCAGAAACCCAAGCCATCAAGCGCATTCATCAGGTTCATGTCTCAGGCTTTTACATCAAAGAGCGGCTTTATGGTGTGGAAGCCGTTTAACAGGACCTCACTGAAAGCGCTGATTTCTTTCTCAGTCATGGCGGTCGACAATGTCCCCGAGCAGGTGTTGATCATCATGAATCCATGGTCGAACAGGTGATCCAGCAGGGCGGATTTGATCCGGGCTTCCTGTGGGGTCTCGTAAGCCGAGCGATAATCCGTCGGTGGCGTCGGTTTCATGTGAATGCGGAACATCGAGCCTTCGCCCGTGACACAGGCCGGGACATCGGCCAGTAGGATCGCTTCGGAGATCTGGCTACGGAGCTGATCGCTCAGGGCATTAAGTCGGCACACGGCATCGCGGTCGAACAGCTGCATCGCGGTCAGTCCGGCGGTCATGGTGATCGGGTTGGCCGAGAAGGTTCCTGAGTGCGGGAACAGCAGTTTCTCTGCCCGGGGATTCATTACTTCCATGACGTCCCGGCGTCCGGCCAGGGCACCGACCGGAAAGCCGCCGCCAATCAATTTGCCCATCGCGGTCAAATCCGGCTGAACCGCATAGCGCTCCTGTGCGCCACCGTACCGGGTGCGAAAGGTGATCACTTCATCGAACACCAGCAGCGCGCCGTGATTGCGAGTCCAGTTACTCAGGACGGTGATGAAGGACTCCGAGGCCGGGAGCAGCCCGACCCGGTGTGGCATCGGATCGACCAGTACACAGGCCAGCTCGTCAGCGTGCTGATCCAGGATGGCGAGGGCGGTTTCCGGATCGTTGAACGGGATCACGATGACGTCATTCAAGGTGGAAAGGGGGGTGCCGTGGGCCACCAGCACGCTCGCCGGGTGATCGGGAGCGCCCCAGTTCTCCGGTTTGGCGGTCTGGCTGACTTCAGCAAAATCATACAGGCCATGATAGGCGCCTTCGACTTTGGCAATTTTCGGGCGTCCGGTAAAAGCGCGGGCGGCCTTGAGGCAGCTCATGATGGCTTCGGTGCCGGAATTGACGAAGCGAATGTTCTCGAAGCCGGGATTGCGGCTGCACAGGTGTTCGGCAAAATCGATTTCAACTTCGGTTGCCAGGGTAAACGCCGTGCCTTTGTGGAGCTGTTCGGTGACCGCTGCGACAATCTGTGGATGGGCGTGACCGTGGATCAGCGCAGCCATGTTGTTGGCAAAATCGATCCGCTGCACGCCATCAATATCGGTGACGTAGCAGCCCCGGCCCGCCTCGGCATAGAGTGGGTGCGGCTGGCGCAGCACAGTGTTTCTGCTACAGCCGCCGGGCATCAGCTGGAGGGCTTTCTGATACAGTGCCGCGCTGCGCTGTGAGGACGGCTGTTTAGATGATTGAGTGTGTTGTTTCATCATGGGATTGGCTCACTTCAGGGCGTAATCTGCGGAATTGCAATCGGCGATTTTTATTGCGGTTGTTGGCGCCTGCTTTGCAGCTTGGTTCAGTTGCTCACTGAGAAACACGGTGCCGCCTGTACGTTGCTGCACATCTTCAAATGAGATTCCGGGTGCCAGTTCCAGCACTTCGAAGCCTTCAGGCGTCACGGCAATCACCGCCAGATCGGTATAGATACGATTGACCACCTGGCGACCGGTCAGTGGGTAGGTGCAGTGTTCTACCAACTTGGGCTCACCGGTTTTGGTGGTGTGTTGGGTGATGACATAAATGGTTTTGACCCCGGCAACTAAATCCATGGCACCACCGACCGCCGGAATGGCGTCGGCTGCTCCGGTTGACCAGTTGGCCAGATCGCCGGACTGGGAGATCTGCATTGCGCCCAGTACGCAAATATCGATATGGTGGCCGCGAATCATCGCGAAGCTGTCGGCGTGGTGAAAATATGCAGCACCGGGGATCGCCGTGACCGGTTTTTTCCCGGCGTTGATCAGCTCGCAATCTTCTGTGCCGGGCGCTGGCGCATCACCCATCCCCAGTAGGCCATTTTCGGTGTGATAGATCACCTCACGGCCTTCGGGGACATAACGGGCGACCTGCTCCGGAATCCCAATCCCCAGATTCACGTAGGCGCCATCGGGAATGTCCAGCGCCGCACGCTGGGCCATCTGGTCGCGGCTCCAGCCCATTGCGGGCGATTGAGGTTGTGATTGAGACTTTGGTAATGATGGACTGGTCATGGGTAACATCTCCCCTCAGCAACAAGTTGGGATTCCTGGGCGGGTGCTGACACGGTCACAATCCGGTCGACGAAAATACCCGGGGTGACGATCACTTCAGGGTCGATCTCACCGGCTTCGACCAAGGTGCTGGTCTGCACGATGGTGGTGTTGGATGCCATCGCCATAATGGGGGCAAAGTTGCGCGCCGTTTTGTTGTAAGTCAGGTTGCCGTAGCGATCAGCCTGCTGGCATTTGAGCAGGGCAAAATCCGCAGTCAGGCCGGTTTCCAGTACATACTCCCGCTGATGAAATATGCGGTGCTCTTTGCCTTCGGCCAGGGGGGTGCCGACCGAGGTGGCGGTGTAGAACGCAGGGATCCCGGCGCCGCCGGCCCGGATGCGCTCAGCCAGGGTGCCCTGTGGCACCAGCTCCAGTTCAATTTCACCGGCGCGATATAAATCCGGAAAAACCGTGGAATTTGCCGTGCGGGGAAACGAGCAGATCATTTTGCCGACCTGACGGTTCTCAATCAGCGCCGCCAGGCCGACATGGCCGCTGCCGGTGTTGTTGTTGATCACGGTCAGGTTGTGGGCGCCGTGGTCGATCAGGGCATGGATCAGCTCAATCGGGCTGCCGGCTTCGCCAAAGCCGCCAATCATGACGGTTGCGCCGTCGAAGATATCGGCGACGGCCCGGGCGGGGGAGTCAAAATGTTTATTTATCATGTCAGTCACGCCTTATGAAACGTATCTCTGTATGGTTCAGAGGCCACCACAGCGGCTGTGGTGACCCGGAGAATAGTTGTCGGAAAGATCTCAGCGCAGTCGCTGGCGAATGGCATTGGCTAGTTCGGCTTCGATAGTCTTGAGTTCGTCTTCAAAGAAGAATTTGTCGCCGTCGATGGGCGTCAGGAAATCCACCTTGTTTTCCTGCTCGTCGTATTTGGCGTGAAAAATTCGATCCATCCAGGCCATGTTGCGGGCTTCGGTGAACCGCAGGGCAAAGCATTTCTCGCCGTTGATAATCGAGGTGCCGAGAATCGCCAGCTTACCGGCAGAGATGGTCATCGAGATATGACGCGATGGCCGGTTGATTGACGACAGCGAGCGGTAAATGCGGTTGAAGATCTGCTCGACCGCTGCCAGCGGTGCTGTGTAGTAATGGTGTTCACCCGTTGGGCGGGCACAGTACATGGAGTGAAAACCGATCGACAGCATGCCGAGGATATTGGCCAGATCGATCCAGTTTTGTGCCGAGCGCTCAATATCGACGTCACCATGGTCGTTGGTGAACAGGCTGATGTGGTTCATCATCGGGCTTTGGCTGCGGATCGTGACCCCATGGTTTTGCAGGCGGCGGATCGCGGCAATGGTCGTGGGATTCAGCAACTCGCGCGGGGTCGAGAAGTGAGCCATCCAGGCCAGCTGAATGCCGTTGTCGCGCAGGGTATCAAACAGCTCAAGCATGGCATCGTATTGGTGGCTCAGGATCATCTCGGGCTGGAAAGTCAGCGCGCGGGTTGCCAGCCGGACATTCTTCACATGCAGCAAGGATGGGTCTTCGATCAGCGGCATTACATACTGGCGGAGCCGGTTCACCGGCATATAGCCGCCGTCACCACCGGTGATCAGCAAATCGGTCACTTCCGTGTGCTGGCGCAGATACTGGTGGATCTGCTGGATATCTTTCTGGATGAACATATCTTCATCGCCGCGAACCTGAGCATGGCGGAAACAGTAAGTACAAAACGAGAAGCAGTTCTGCGTCGTTTTATCGAAGATCAGCTGGCATTGCGGGTACTTGTGCTGGCTGCCGTCGAGAAATTCGATCCCCCCCTGTTCGTTTTCAAACCAGGGTTTGTTCAGTTGCTGATTACCGTCATGCGGGTTGGTTTTTTCCATATAAGCAACAGCGACTTGAGTGCGTTGCTCGCGGGTTTCGGCTTGTAAGTACGCCTGGGTTGTTTCCGGGTTGATCATCCCCGGTTGCGGGAACACCAGCTGAAACACCGAATCGGTTTCGTAGTCGTCCCAGTTGATGCTGTTGAGTGTATGGCGGGTGGCAAGAAAGCGATAAACCTCAACGAACAGCTCTCTTTCTTCAATATCGCCGATATTAATCCCATTTTTCAGCAAAATACTGACGACTTCCCGAAATCCGGATAACCCAGTGTAATGAGCCTTGTCGGTAAACAACATCGGACGAGATTCCAGCAAACCGGAGTGCTGCGGGTAAGAAGCATGCAGCCGACTGAGCAGTCCGGCCGGAAGCAGGTTTTCCTGGGCGATGATGGCGGATGTTTCCGGGCTGTAGCCATGGCGTGCCATGGCTTCAACGACCTGGTCTGGGGTCACCACCAGGTGCTTTTTGAATGTCGTCGGGGTTGTAACAGCAATGTGTTCAGCGGCGTTTGGCATATTCATCTGTTCATCCTGTATTCGGTATTTACCTCACTTTTTTGATGGTTATTACCTTAGAGATGCTCGCTGGTTTTGAGAAATATGTTATTTTTATGTTGCTTATAGGTCAGGGCTATACCTTGACGAAAGTGAAACCTCGACAAGCGCTAGACCTAGACACACCACGGTTGTGTGTCCATCGCGCGGCCGTTTTGGGCGCATTTTTCAGGGAAGTGGCAATGGAATTGCGGGCTTTAAAGTATTTTCAGGCAGTTTATGAGCAAGGCAGTGTTAGCGGCGCGGCGCGCCAGTGTTATGTGTCGCAACCTTCCATTACGGCTGCGATCAAGCAGTTAGAGCACCTTCTCGGGACCAGCTTATTTGTCCGTCATGCCCGGGGGGTATTGCCGACGGCAGCGGCCGAGAAGTTGTATCCGCTGGCCAGAAATATGAGTGCGGGCGAGCAGCAAATCCTGAACTTGTTTGGGGAAGGTCCGGCACCGGTGCCCCTGAGGTTGGGGTTGATGCGATCGTTGGGTGCTCAGCGCATGAGCTGCTTACTGACCGCGCTGACCAACCAGATCGAGCATCTGGAACTGACGTTGGTGGATCCGGATGAGCCGTGTGATGCCAGAATCATTCTGTCGCAATCGACGACGAAAAGTGAAGCATTTGTTCCGATCTGGAATGATCATTACCTGCTAGCACTGCCTCGTTCCTGGCCGTTGGCGGCGCAGGATCAGATCTCCCTGGAGGAGCTGGACGGACTGCCGTTTATTCATCGTACCCCGTGTGACGCGCTGGAAAAACTCAAGCTGATGATGGCCGAAGCCGGGGTGAAATTACAGCACCGGGCAAATATCCGGACTGTCGAATACGCCTGGCCGCTGGTGGGAGCGGGGGTCGGGGCGGCTTTGCTTCCGGACTGGCAGGAGATTTGTCAGGCGCAGGAAATCGTCCTGCGGCAGGTGGCCTCGCTCGATTTACAGAAACGAATTGGATTGGCATATAAAGCAGGCCGGGAAAGTGATCCGTTGATCGCTTCGGTGATTGACGTTTGTCGTGCGGCCAGTCAGTCGCAGACTTTGGCTGAAGGATGAAAAGTGCGCTGAGTCGCACGCTTGTGTCTAAAGCTTGCCCAGTTGTGCAAAATCGTGAAAAAACTGCTTTACAACCTTGAGTTTGCTCAATATTATTCATCCCGCTTACGGAGAGATGGCTGAGTGGTTGAAAGCACCGGTCTTGAAAACCGGCATACGTTTATAGCGTATCTAGGGTTCAAATCCCTATCTCTCCGCCACATTTCAGAAGTTAGGCATTTGCCGGATTTCTTAAAGAATTGGAGCGGTAGTTCAGTTGGTTAGAATACCGGCCTGTCACGCCGGGGGTCGCGGGTTCGAGTCCCGTCCGCTCCGCCAATATAAGAAACCCTGTCAGAAATGGCAGGGTTTCTTGCTATATGTTCCGCTCCCGAACGCCTTTCGGTCGTTAGTCTGCGGGCCGGAATGCCGGACCATCGAGTCCGCTGGAGCGCCAGCCCGGCCGTTCCGCCACTACATGAAACCTTCATCACAAGATGAAGGTTTTTTTGTATTTGGTCACCGCTCCCGAGAGCCCTTCGATCTCTTGGTCTCGTCTGGAAGGCCAGACCTGATTGGCCGGGTGCGTTGAGTTCCCCTCCTTCTGCAATCTCCTGAATTTTACCACGCAAAATTCACATTTAACCCGATGATATAAATCATTTTTCCAAAACAATTTCAGGCGTTGGGACACACTTACGATCTGGCGTAGGCCGCTTGCCCGTACTATGCCTAACCCTGCCCGCATATCTGGCTTTGGCCGTTGGATCTCACCGTGACCTCTTTGACATAATATGAAAGGTTCATCAAAAGATGAGCCTGTACCGTGATGGTTTCTGTCAGACTGTAAATGTTTCTAATACTTCAGTTTGCTGCCGAACGCTGTGAACCTGCCTCTCTGTGGCTTGATTAGACGCTTGCGCATCGTTCGAGACTTTCTCACTCAGCGCTTTGATTTTCAGGGTGTTGGTATTAATTTCTTTAGCCACCAGGCTTTGCTCTTCAGCCGCAGAAGAGATCTGCAGGTTCATCATATTAATGTGTTGAATCTTTTCATAAATCTCATGAAGCGTCTGTTCGAGTTTCTGTTCATTTTCAACGGTGCTCGTTGAGGATGCCTGGCTTTCGTCCAGCACTTTGACCACTGCGCGTGAGCGGGACTGAAGTTGCTCAATGATACTTTGTATTTCTGTGGTTGAGTCTTGTGTTCTGCTTGCCAGAGAGCGAACTTCATCGGCGACCACCGCAAAACCTCGACCATGTTCACCGGCTCTCGCGGCTTCAATCGCAGCATTCAGGGCCAGCAGGTTGGTTTGCTCAGCAATGTCATTAATCACTTGCAGGACTTTGTCGATGTTATTCGTCGACATTTCGTGCATCGATGTACCAGAGACGTTTCCTGGCATCCCAGTTTTCACCAGGATTCCAGCGAGCCACACCGGCAATAGGCTTACCGTCAGTTTCCAATCCGCCGCCAACCAACTGAAAGGTGTCATGCAAAGTTGCGTTTTGAATTACATCGGTGATGGCAGAATGATCGATGTTTTTTCGGCCAAAGCGGTCATGTATCGGGCTAAGGCTTCATACTCATGCATTTCGGTATAAACGGTGCGACTCACACCCTGTAGCATTCATCAAGAAAATATCGCACTTAAATGCATGGGATATAATGGTTTTGTGAGGTGACTTCAGCTTGAAATCGCCAGGGGTTTCAAGGCTGTTTCGCGGTTCGGTAGGGGTGCTGCGATGCCACCGCTGCGCCTTTGTATTCATGGTAACCTTGTTACGCGATCACCGGCATGTCGTGCCAGGTGCGCTCGTGCAGCAGTTCGCAGCCGGATTCGGTGATCACGATATTTTCTTCATGTATCATCATCCGGTCCTTTGTTAGTGCCGGGCCACTGTCTTCTTTTTCGCAAGTCATTGACCAGTGTGCCGGTCACCGTCAATACCGTCAGTGGAATACAGAGATAGAAGATGAATAGTTTGAGTGAACTCAGCCAGTGGGCATGGGTTGTCACGCCGATTAAGAATGTACTGTAGAGTAGATATAAACTCAAAAATAGCCCGCCTTCGATACGGCTCAGGGATGCACCGGTAAAAAATAACGGCAAGCACAGCAAAGCGACGGCCAGCATGATAGGAAAATCCTGCTGTACGAGTTGGAGGCTACCAGTTAGCCCCTGCTCACTGACTAAGCCTGAAATGCCAAGCACAGCCAATAAGTTAAAGGTATTGCTGCCCACCACATTCCCCACTGCGATATCACGCTGGCCCCGGAGGCTGGCCACGAGCGATGTGACGACTTCGGGTAACGAGGTCCCGATGGCCAGGATCGTTAGCCCGATGACGGCTTCACTGATCTCAAATACTCTCGCGATATTCACCGCACTATCGACCAACACATTCGCCCCGAAGATCAGGCAACTCAGTCCGATTGCCAGCCAAAGTAAGCTGTGCCAGGCGGGAGCGTTCTTTTTAATGGTTTCGGTGACAGCTTCGCTGCTTGATGCTGTCGTTTTCACGTGTGCGGCTCGTTTGCCCTGAGCAAATAAAAACACCGTATACCCAATGAGCAGCACAACCAGTGCGGCGCTATTCCACCGGCTGAGCTGCCCATCGATTGCCATAGAGAGCACGAGTGCAGTGGTGAGGATCATTATCGGCACATCTTGACGAATCAGTTGTCTGGAAATGGTGAGGGGAATAATCACGGCCGAGAGGCCCAGAATGAACAAGACGTTGAAGATATTGCTCCCTACAACATTCGCCATGGCCATTTCACGCTGGCCCGTGAGCGCAGCGCGAATGCTGACTGCCAGCTCAGGCGCGCTCGTTCCGAATGCGACCACGGTTAAACCGATCACCAGGCTGGGGACCCCCACTCTTTCTGCCAGTCGGGTGGCTCCTTTCACCAGGCCGTCTGCCCCGCCAATGAGCAGGAGCAGGCCGAGCACCAACTTTAAGTAGTCCAATGTGTCCTCGCTATACCGGCGGGCCTGTTTGAAGCGCAGAGACACGTCTCTGCAGCATGCATATTCTATTTCGTATCGTACTCGCACGGGCCTTACAGGGACAGTATAGATAATCACGATGGTGGAGTTGTGTCACATTTATCAAACCGCAGGTGAAAATTCAGAAAGTTGATGTTGAACTTACTCTTCTCCGGGTAGCAGCGATTGACGACGGTGAAGATAACGTCGGGGTCGATCACCTGCGCGCTCTTGAGCGCCGGCAGTTCGAACGGGCGGATATCCGGCGGGGTTTCGGTGGGTTGCTGCCAGGGCTGGCTGCTCCTCCTTCCTATCAAGGATCCTTGTGTGGCTCTTCAGCAACGTGCTTTATCGGGCCCAGTTGTTCTGCGGCAGATTAGTTTGGGCTGGGCTCGAGTTTTTTTGTTGCAAATAGTGATTTTATATAAGCTACTTGGTTAGTATTGGTGATATTGTCATTATTTACTATGTATCCACTGAGGTTAGTGTTTTGGATCGTTCTATAGCAGAACTTAAATTTGTTTGTCCTCGTTCTTTAATCAATACTGTTGAAGTTGATTTAGATAGCATTCCTAAAGAGCATCATGGTTATACTGATTTAGTCGTTAATTGCCTTCAGCCTTTAGCTGCTCACTCTCCCGATCTAACAGCCACTGTTTATGTGTATCAAACAACGAGCTGTAATTTTGTGGTGCCGTGCTTCTCAGCTTTTATTGGTGTTGCCGGTAGTGATGAGGCCCTTGCCTTGATCAAGCAAACTTTCGATAATATTACCGGGGTTAATGCCCGTTATAGTGATGCAATTTCTCCCTCGCAAGCTCGTTGTGAGATTCATATTGAAGACGGTGAGGTATGGCAGGAGGAAGACGCGGTCAATTGGTATTCTGTTGGCTCTGATCCCATAGATGAAGGTGATTCTCAGCTTGAAGATGGTTTAGATGAGCCTGATGTTGAAGATGATGATCTTGAAGACGACTTTTTTGACTTTAGCGACCTGGATCTAGATGAATTGACTCGAGATCTGGATAACCTGTCAGATGAGTCCGATGCCCCGACAGATGAGGACATTGTCAAGTCAGCTGCTTATATTCGTTATCGTGCCGCGCGCTCTGATGCCAGGGTAGGCTCCATTCGCCGTACTATTGAAGAAGTCTTTGGTTTGCCTGAAGGATCTGTGGCCTTGTGTGGCCCGGATAAGCGTTCGCTACGAGCAGATGCAAGAATCGGAACATTGAGGAAGCGGTGGGAAGAATATTAGGCCCGGTGTATTGAAGTCTCGTTTGTCGCGGATTTCGCCGTGCGGTTAGTTTAGTCACCTCGTTAAAGTGATGCTATTGCGGTAAGTCACGCGGATAGGGCTGCCGGCAAGCCGGCGATGTTTATCGGCCCGTGGCAAGCCACCGGCTGGGCTGTTCGGCGCATCAAAACACAAACGGCGTGTTTTCATGCGGTCACGGTCGCATACACCGGGCCGTCTGTCATCGCGGGTCGTTCCGGCATGTTGGCCGTGCCGGCCAATCACCTGGCGCAAGCGCCTCGGTGGCCACCACGACCCCCGCCCACCCGGGTGCCCCGCGAAATAGTGGGGGAAAGCCTGTGCCAGTCATTTAAATGCTTGAAAATTGACTACTATATAAGTTTCATGAGGGCATAATGTACAAAAATGTCAAGTTTTCCGACTAACACGCAGTTCTTCGGCCAATCTGGCGTTGTTAAGTTCCTTCTTAAAATAAAAAAGGTGAGCAAAGTGAGAATACTTGTCTGTTTGGGATTTATTGTGACGGTGTTGTTATCCGGTTGCAGTATTTTTCTTCCGATGGAAGTGGACGTTTTGGCTACCCCGAAAGGGACCTATCTCGATGATCAACAGTATACGATTGAGCGTGTGAGACTGTCGAAAGTTACACCGTATACAAAAGCAGCTCTTTTGGGCTCCCATTACTACCGGACGGATGGCCAGGCCGAGCAATGTGCTTTTTGGGCAGGATTTTATCAGGATAGTTGCCTCGAAAAAGCTCGAACATACGATGATATTGAACGGGTTATGAACTTTCCGTACGACGAGTATGCAATTTCTTTCCGCCGGCATTCACCTTATCGTGAGTTTTCACTGGAGATTTCCGGCAATCGATCTTACCTTGCTCATAATGATTCTCTTGAACACCTGGATATATCCTACGAAAAGATGATCGGGAATGACGTCGTTATTCATCTTTATCGGCCGGAAGAAAGTGAGCAATTGTTCGAAAAGGCCAGTAATGGACGTGTGCTGAACGGGGAAGCGGGTGATTTTGACATCATCAGGAAGACATTTAACGTGGATGGGGTTGGGGTCGTTGAAACCGTGCAGTACGGTCCTGATCGTCTCGATATCAAAACTCGTGTGGTCGATATCGATCTGCGCCCGGGTCACAAGAGGGCGGGGATATTTCCGTTCAAGGGCCTGACGCAGGTGCTTCCGGCTAATTTTATCCGGAAAGAACCTTATGGTTATCAGAGTGAGTATGTCGCTGCAGTCTCCGTTGCAATGGATGCATCCGATGCGGGATTGCCCGGGAAGCAGATTTTCATGCCACTCATCATCCCTTTGGGCCACACGGACTATTCTGTCTGGAAGAGGAACTACATACCGGACTCGGCGTTGACTCCGTTTTATACCAATTACTCCGGCTCGTCTGCTCCGTATGAATATCAATTACCGGCAGTTGCAGATCAAATGAACGTGACGTATCGCGTGGTCTTTGGCAGCAGAAATAGCTTGAAGTGGAAAATGTTAGCGTTCCAGGGGCTTGTGAACGAACCTGAGAGTGTGTATCGGGAAAGAATCGAGACGTTTCTCAATGACGGGTATGAGCGCATTGATCGTCTTCAGGAAAAAGAACGTCGGGTTGCTGAAGTTGCGGCACTTGCTGATCAGCTCGATCGGTCTCTTCGAGGTGATGCCGGTAAAAATGCGGTTATCAATGAGGCCGCGGAAATCAAAATGTTCCATCAGAAGCTTGTTGATGCCAGGAAGGAAATCGTGAATCAACAATGCGGCTTCAGAAGCGCTGCGACGGATCATTTGTATACGGCTTTGCCCGAGTGTAAAAAACTGAAGAAATCTCTCCGTACCTCTTATGATCGGGATATCCGCCGTTTATCTACGGAAAAAAGCCAGTTTCAGAAAGCGTTTCAGAACAACTTCAGCGGCCTGCAACTTAGCGCCATAGAGGAGCTTGTGAACCGGAGAAGCCAGCGTTATGGAAACAACTTAAACAAAGTTTTTCCGTATACAGCGGTGTCCCTGGCGAAGGTTGCGGGTGATGAACGCCGTGCAATCGAACAGGGAATGAGAAACTGGACGATGGCTCGGGATCGCGCTTTCCATTCCAATTTGATGCAGGCTGTCAGCTTCAGTGACGGTAAAGATATTGATCAAATTTTTGCCGGCACGCGTCAACAGCTGAAGGCTTTGGCTGCGAAGGAGCAGGAGCGCACGGCAGCTGCGCATCAGGCGCGTAGTGATGCCTTCTGGCAGTCCCTGAAAGATAACCGAAGCAACAATTTGAAGTCCCGCCCGGCCCCTCAGACCGGGGCTGGTTTAGCCACACCGGCGGTGGCCGGGACCGCAAAACTGGCCAGTCAATCGGTACCGAAGCTGGCGGCCAAACGAGAGAAGAAAGAGGCGCTTCGTACGCTGGTTGAAGCGACGGCGTATTGTTTTCAGAACGACCAGGGGTACTGGTTCTGTGATGGGCCCCTGCAAAACTTAGAAACGGGGGAGCCTGATGTTAATAAGGCGTTGGCGTATGTACGTTGTACCGATGCCAGCTCCGCGCGTCGGGTAGCATTTACGTCGAAACGCAAAGATAAACCAGGCTTTGTGTATTTCTGTGAGCGCGGGCTGGAATCTTATGATTCCGATATGTCCGCTGTGCACGCATTTCCGGATGCGATTAAAGCAAAACGTTATAGTTACCAGTGTCCTAAAAACCAAGTCAGTTTTTGCAAAAACAGGGTCAGTGACTAAAACCGGCGAGGCGAGGGAGACAGGCCCAAACCTCCATTCACTGGGTGTCCCGGTTCGCGCCGGGACACGACGCTGCCGGGCATCTTTTGTTGGCCGTGTTTCAGGTAAAAGAGGGCCGTGACTTTGCCATTCTTTTTAAATAATAAATCTTCAAAATCACCCTCCAGTGCTTTCTTTTCATCTTTGACATCGATATGAAGGGTCTCGGTGGGATTGACGGTAACCTGCGCTTTTGGATGTGTTTTTTTGGCGAGAACATAAGAGCGGTGTTTTGCGAACATGTCACCCATCCTGGGCTTTGTTGATCAAATCAGGAAAACAACAGATCGACCCAATTTAAGCCATGTTTTAGCTAACTTTACGAGTTACGGGCATGCCGAGCCCTGTTAACTTGTTCAACGCACGGACGGCAGCAAGCGCTTCTCCGACCTGAGCGTTGTAATCACGCAGGCTTAAAGCTGAACCAAGCAGTCGCTTATATCTCGACATCGCCGTTTCCGAGATTGAGCGACTGTGGTAACCACTGGTCTTTTTCCAGTGTTCATTGCTACCGTGAATACGCTGGTTTGCAACCGCAACATTTCTGGGGTGACCGTGCTCCCAGTATGCTGCTCCAGTTCTGGGAGGGATAAGGGGCTGTGCTTTCTTCCGTTGAATCGCTTGATAGCACAGCCTGGTATCATAAGCGCCGTCACCTGATATCGATTTGATCTTACGATAAGTTTGGTTAAGTAATGTTGGCATGACCTCACCATCGGTGACGGTTGATAACGAGAGTTCTGCGCAGATAATTTGGTGGGTATCAGCATCAACAGCAAGATGGAGCTTTCGCCAGACACGACGTTGTTCTTTGCCATGCTTTTTCATTTTCCACTCACCTTCGCCGAATACTTTCAGGCCAGTTGCGTCAATAGCTAGATGACGAATTTCACCCCGAGCAGGCATTTTGATAGGGATATCGACCGTTTTCGCTCGCTTGCTGATGCTGCTGTAGTTCGGGCATGTTAGTGGTACTTTCATCAGAGAAAACACCGAGTTCATGAAACCTTGAACAGCACGAAGTGACAGGTTGAATAGTCGCTTCACCATGAGAGCAGTCATGATCGCAGTGTCTGAATATTGATAGCCGCGTCCACGGTTACCGTGATGTTCAGAGCATAACCAGCCGCTTATCGCTTCTTCGTCGATCCAGAATGTCAGCGAGCCGCGGTTAATCAGTGATTGGTTGTACTCTTTCCAGTTATCTGTTCGGTAAGTGCTTTTTCCCATGAGGGTGGCCTGTCAGTAAACGTCACAAGATCAGATCACTGACTGCAAGAAAAGTTCACGCCGATTTAGTCAACAAAGCCCCCATCCTGGTAAGATCCATAGCATAAATATTCAAATTATAAACATGATCGCTCTTGCTGCCTGCATGATAGTTTGCTGGGGCCGTAAACCACCTTAATTCATTGCGGATTCAACCAGGCAGTGACATGATATTGAGCAATAGGCTGACGGTAAGAATTTGTCAGCAATCCGTTCGTTCAGGCACGTGATCAGTATTCATTCTGCGCGAGCTGATGGTTGTATTGAACTAAAATCATCAACTGTGTTTATAAGTGACTAACCTATAATATTCATCAAGGTATTTCTGTGGCTGAATCATAAGCGGGACGTACGCCATGCGAATGAAGATCCGGGCTGTTGGAATCGTTTCTATTTTAATTTTCGCTGGCTGTGCCGGGGTCTTTCGGAAGGATGCGGTTCCCGAGCACTTAACTACCAAGGCTGTCGTTCCGGGGATGGAAAATGTCAGGTATCGTTTAGGTATCGATACTGATGCGCTGACCATGGATGCGATCGAATCGTTTGAGCGGGAAGCGGCTCATCTTAAAGCAAGTGGTCATACAGGACAGATGCCGCCTGTGCACTTTCTTGTGATTTCCGGTGGCGGTGATCAGGGAGCCTTTGGTGCCGGCTTGTTAAATGGCTGGTCTGTAGCGGGGGACAGACCGGAATTTAAGCTGGTGACTGGGGTGAGTACAGGAGCCCTGATCGCACCATTTGCGTTCCTGGGCTCTGCATATGATCTGCAGCTCAGAAATCTGTATACGAATATCTCATCTGCAGACATTATCAAGGAGCGATGGTTTCTGGCAGCACTGACCTCTGATGCCATGGCTGATACTTCTCCTTTGTGGCAACTTGTAGAAAGAGAGATTGATGAGTCTCTGCTTGAAGCTGTGGCTGCTGAGCATGAGAAAGGGCGGATGCTCTTTGTCGCGACGGTCGATCTGGATGCGCGCCACTCTGTGATCTGGAATTTGACCAAGATTGCGGCCAGTGGTGATCCGAAGGCGCTCAATTTGTTTCGCTCGATTCTCATTGCTTCAGCATCGATCCCGGGCGGCTTTCCGCCAGTCATGATTGATGTTCAGGCTGAGGGCCGCTCATACCAGGAAATGCATGTGGATGGCGGGACAATGTCACAGCTCTTTATCTATCCACCTGGCCTGCACGTGAAAGAGATGTCTGCAAAGCACCATGTAGCTCGGGACAGATATGCTTATATCATCCGGAACGCCAAGCTGGATCCGAAATGGGCTTCAGTCGAGCGTCAGACCATGAGCATCGCGGAGCGAGCTATAGATTCGCTGATACAGACACAAGGGGTCGGTGACTTGTACAGGGTCTATCTGACCACGCAGCGTGACGGTGTGGATTTCAACTTGGCTTTTATTCCGGCAAGTTTTAAGGCGCCTCACCGTGAGGAGTTTGATACCGTGTTTATGCGGTCGCTGTTTCAGGTCGGTTATGAGATGGCGGTGACAGGGTATCCATGGAGCAAGACACCGCCAGGTTTTTGAGAACACTCGGGTAAGCCACTAGGCTTCTCAGGCGCTGTCAGTTGTCCGTACACCGTCTCGGCGCGCCATCAGTTGTTTGTGTGGTTTGCTCGCCGAATAAGCTCTCTGCCATTCAAGTATTACTCTCAGTTGAAGATTCATAGCAAGATAACGATGCCTGTTATCCGAAGAAATAAAATGTAAATCGTGTCTGCTCTGAGCACCGGGTGTGCCACTGTTGCCATTTATGCCTTGTTGGCATGAGAAAGTTTGGTAAGATTGTCAAAAAAACGAGCCCATTGACTCGCTGAAAAACTCGAACAACGAATTGCAGCAGTAGGTCTATTACCATGAAGCACTATTATAGCCCGACTAACTGAATTGTCCTTGAATGTGAGGTATGTCACGTAAGGTGACCACAATCCTTTTCTGCTCCTAATCGCAAGCGAGTTTGCTCACCCGGGAATCCGTCCGTTTCTGATCAGGCCCCGGCGTACGTTCTTGCACAGCTTACCGAACCGGTAGATTTCATCAAAGGTGGGGGGCCGTCCCTGGTTTAACTGGTGCTGCCAGTAGCTGAGCTCCGTGTCGACCAGCTCCATGAGCTTTTTCGGGCACCCGATACAGGTATTGTCCGGGCCACACTTGAAGGTATCTTCCTGATATAAAGGAAACTCGGTCTGTACAGCATCAATGATTTGCTGCATGGCGGTGATTCTGTCGGGTTTCTTGCTCATGCCGGGGGCTCGGTGAAGACAAAGCGGTGATTGTAATACGCCGGGAAAAACGCGATGCCTTTCTGAATCAAAGAATGGGGGATTCAGACGGAAGAATTGTGGCAGCTCTTTTTGCAAGTGTTGAGGGTTATCCCCTGAAATTGTGGATAGCAGGCCTGAGCCCAGTCGTTTCGGGTCGGTATAACTTGGCTGAGGTGCTCAGGCCGTGAATAGTTAGGCCCAAGCTAGCATTTGTTTGCGCTTTGCTTTACACCTCTTTTTTTCGTGTATCAACCAGTACTCCCCCCTGAAACGTCCGGCGGGCGTTCAGGAAATGGTCTGGGCGCTGTGCATGTGGTGCTGCCGGAGTCCGGTGTGGTGACATCACCTCTAATCAGGTGGCCAAATTAACTATGCCACTACAATGGTCTCTACGTTGGGATTCATGCCATTGAAGATGTGATACTGGAATCTTAGAGCCTACTGGTGGTATCGACAACATTACCGTTACATGCACAATCCCTCCATTATTTCCGATAGTTGTCTATGCTATTGAAGGCTCCAGTAATATCTGAGGAGGTCCTATGATTTTTCGTCACCTGCTGCTTCCTATTGCCCCGGATCAACCGCTGGGCGATCTCTTTCAGGATGTGTTGCAAATTGCTGATGCCCAGTCGGCCAAGGTCACTCTGGTGACGGTCATTGAAAATTTTGATGAATTGAAAGTGATCTCCCAGTATTCCAGCAAGGTTTTGGGCTTGTTGGATGAGGCGACGAAAACATCTCACCATGCCCTGGAAAAGCAAGTCCAGCTGTTGAAAGCCAAATATCCGAGTATCAAGTTCTCGGCGATTATCCGGCTAGGGATACCATTTCTTGAAATCATCAGGGCGGCTGATGAGGTTCAGGCCAGTATGATTGTGGTTGATACGCACCGTCAGAATAAAACACAAGCCTGTCAGCAGGGAAGTACCACCCGTCATCTAATGCGTAAGTCGGCTCTCCCAATTTGGTCCGGTATTTACCATCAGTCACCGATCCGCCGGGTTGCTGTGGCTGTGGATGTCGCCTTTCCGGAGCAGAGCGTCTTTAACAAGAAAATTTTTTCGCTTGCCTTAGAAGTATGTACATTAACCGGGGCCGAGCTGATTTTGCTTCATGCCTGGCATATCGATTTCAAGGGATTAATTCGGAAACTGGGGAGTTACCGTGATCTGGATGTCGACTTAATTTCGAAGGAGATTCGGCTAGAGCGCGCCGAGAGAATGAAATCGCTCCTGGCACCGTATACCCACTTGCCGGTGAGGCAGCAAATTAAGCTATTGGAAGGGGAAGCAAAAGTGGTCATCCCTTGTTTTGTGAAGGATAAAGCGATCGATATGGTGATCATGGGTTCGCTGTCTCGGACCGGAATTGCCGGCTTTTTGATTGGTAACACCGCAGAGTCTATGCTCGATCAGCTCAGTTGTTCAGTGCTCACGCTCAAACCCGATGCGTTTCATTCTCCTGTGCTGGATTGAATAACAGTATTCTGGCGACATTCCTTCATTGACCTGTCGTGGCTCATGACGAGTGAGGCGCCTCTGGACAGGTGCAGCTGCGCCTTAGCTCATGGCGCTTGTAGTCAGTAATACCCTAAGTAATACCAATCGCAGTAAATAACTGGTTATCCTAGCTTGTTCAAATGCTCGATAACTGCGTTAGAATTTTTGATTGTAGAATAACTACTTATCTAAAAACTCAGCCTTGTTCTCAACCATTATTCCTGCGCTATTTCTGATCACTTACTTTGATTGGTATAAGTCCCGGGTCCCGGACTCTGATTTTTATTAAAACACATCTTACCTGTACAGTGGATCCATATCTCATCACCGTTTGGCTGACTGGACTGGACCACTACAAAAATACAAGCCGGAAGGTTTGGGTTTTTTGTATTTAACGCTCTCGAAAGTGCTGCGCACTTTTTCGCGGGCATGAGTGCCGGATCATCGAGTCTGCTGGAGCGCCAGCCCGGCCTTTCCGCCACTACAACGAATGCTTAGTCGAAGGACTAGGCCTTTTTTGTATGTCTTGAATTTGTGTTTGCCCTGCGAGCAAATGAGCCTCGTGAAGTCGTTACGTCGGGTGCGAGCGTGTGGTGTCATGGTATAAGGGGCGTCGCCGGACACCGGTGATGACAAGGAGGATGGGGAGTAACCATGGTGTGAGACTGCCGCCTGAATCGTCGACATTGACATTGCCTAGGTTGTTTTCAGCGAGCGCGAGGGTGAGCCGGTAGCTTTGTGTCTCGGGATCAAAGGCGATCCAGCCGGGATCGGGGCTGAGCTGCAATGATAGCGTGTGGGCATCGGATTGATGCCAGACGCCTTCGGGGAGTAATTCATACTGATATTGGGCCTGCGTGTTGTAGCCATAGACCAGTAAAGACTCCGGGAGCGTCTCGCTGAATCGTAACCGGACGGTATGGCCGGATAATGTGCCAGTGTCGAGGGTCACATTGAATCCGATACTGCCCCATTGATAGTCAATACCCGGGTGCCCCAGCGTGGAATCCCGTTGTGGAAAATCATCACTATTATGCTGGTTGTCGATTGCCTGTTTCATTGATGCCAGGGTGATTTGACTCAGAGACAGGCCGCTGCTGGCTGCAAGGGTCAATCCTTGCTGGTTTTCTGTTTTTAGTCCGGAAGCAAGTGCTGCGTTGTTGGCGTTGTCACCATATTCCAGGGCATCGATGACTGAATCCTGATCTGTGTCTAACGGTGCGGTGAGCATTGGCCCCACCTCCGTGCGATCTGGTATGCCATCCCGATCGGTATCGGGATTGAATGGGTCTAAGTTGAGTTGGTCTTCTTGCGCGTCGTCCAATCCATCCTGATCCGTATCTTTGCCAAGCTCAAACAGATGACCATTCAAATCCGGTTCGACGGTTAAGGGAAATACATTGGGGATTTGGGTGCCCGGAATGCCATCTGCGCCGCCTGCGGTTTCCCTGTCTATGGTTGTGAGCTGAAGTCCGGCATTATTACGGGTCACCTGAAAGGTCGTGCTGGTATTCGCCATCGGACTGCCAAGTCCGGGGTGGTAGATCTGGAGCGCGTAGTGCAGGGTGATCGTACCGTCTTGGTTACGGTCAAACAATAAGATATCCGCTTCCGGATCGGCGTTATTCGGATCATGTAAGGCATAGTTAAATCCGACCGAGAGGGTTGTCCCGCTGATTTGAGCCTGATCGGTATTGAAATCCCATCGCCATTTGGCACGCTCAACACCAACGCCCAATACACTGCCGGTTGGTGCTGCCCGCATGGTGAGCTGGTACTCGCCTTCAAAAATGCCGGTATCTGGTATGTTTGCCAGACTCTGGCCGGAAAAAGCGAGCCCCCAGTATAAACACCCAATCAGCTTCAGTGTTTTAATTACCATGTATATTTAGCTCCAAAAATTGCGTTGAACCCCGGACCGGGAATGAATGTGGGCAGGTCAGGGGCTCCCTGTCCCCGGATAACATAGGCGGTTTGATAGCTGGTATTGGCCAGGTTCTGAATATCCAGGAAGATGCTGAAGCTGTGCGATGGCTCATAAGCCACTTGCAGGCCAAACAGCAGATAATCGTCCTGGGTATTGTCCTTGTTATTTAAGTGGTCGGTGAAGGTCTCCTTGGGTTGCCAGGTAAAGTTGGGCACCACGCGCCATCGCTCCTGATAAAGCACATCGAGATGTCCCTGAATGAGGTGCTCCGGGATCCCGGCAATTAGGTTGCCTTGATACTGGCCTTCTTGAAAGAAAAAGTCACTCCAGTTGTAGAGGAGCTGGCCAGACAGTTTAGCCTGATCAAATTCAGTGTCGTAGCGCAGGGTCGTTTCTAAGCCATGGTGGATGGTGTGGCTGTCGTAGTTGATGGTTTTTCCGTTGACGGCGAAGTCACCAACGACGGCAATCAACTCATCTTCAACGACTGCGTAGTACCAGGATGCGTTCAACTGAAATGGTTGGGGGGCATAATGTAACCCGAGTTCGACGGTCGTCGCACGCTGAACCGTGAGCGGGTTGATATACACGTGGTTATTTAACGGGTCGGTCGGGTTTGCGGAAATTGTTGCCAGTTGCCAGAAGTTCGGTGCTTCAGCGCTGCCGCTGAGGTTACCGTACAACCGGAGGGTCGGACTGGTCTGGTAAGTCAGGCCGACTTTAGGATTGAAGCTCTGGTAATCAAAATGGCTGTCGAGTACACCGGCGTTCATTTTATCGGTAATGTCACGATCGTTTTTAACCCATTGCAGGGCGCCGATCACGAATAGATCCGGCCAAAGTTCATGGCGAACCTGAGCACCGAGAACGATGTTGCTGGCGTGGAAATCCAAGTCGGCGAACGGATCCATTAACGTGCCGTCGATTGGATCCACTGACGCGAAGGTGCGGGGCATGGTGCCATAATTGGCCGACAGAAAAAGCAGATACTCCGTTAGCCGGTAATCTTCCTGCAGGGTTTCAAATCGGCTGCTGAGATCAGCACCGATATTCAGGTGATCGGTTTCTGCCTGGGTCAGCGGGTTGCGAAACGTATCCTCGAGCTGTTCAGCATAAAGCCCAACCTGATGCTCGCTGGTGGACTGTTGCCAGATTGTTTTGTTGGCGAGCCGAATTTGCCGGGTATGCCGGAAAGGCTGTCGGACCGGAATGTTGAGTAGCTCATCCATCGGCTCATGACCTTCCCCCATCACCTGATCAGGGTTGGACTGAGCCCGTGCCTTGGGCAACAGGAAGGGGATTTCGAACTTGTTTTCGGTGAAATTGAGGGCTGTCCGTGTGGTCCAGTTCTCGGTGCGATAGCCGAAGTTAGCTCCCACAGACTGTCGATCTGCACCGCTGTTGGTTCGGTAGCCATCCTGTTCGCTATGGTTGAGGCTGAGGAGCATATCCCAACCCCGCATCGTTTGAGCCAAGATGGCACCGGCTTTATAGAAGCCGAATGAACCGGCTTCGAGAGAGAATTCACTGGTATGGTTCAGCCCGGTTTTAGGATGGAAATTGATCGCGCCTCCCAGCGTTGTTGCTCCGTACCGCATGGCATTGGCCCCCCGATAGACGGAGATGAGCTGCGCTTGCTCCGGGTCAATCAGGCCGATAACAAAAGAGCCGTCGGCTTGGTTGAGAGCCAGCCCATCAGATAACAGCTGGATCCCCCGGTTGACCGGGTTATCCTGTAAGCCGGAGCCACGAATGTTGATTCGTGGTTGATCATTGCCGCCGAAAAATTCCTGTACGACAATCCCCTGTTGCTGACTGAGGACCCGGGCCAGCGAAGACTGGCTTCCGCTTAGGGTTTGTGTGTCGATCAGGTTGGTTCCGCCAGGCACCGTAGCCAGCTCTTGCGCCATGAGCTCGGCTTGATGGTTTTCCGGCGAGTTGCATGTTACCACCATAGTTTCCTGCGCCGCCTCTGATGGCGTGGCAGCCGCCATGACAGCAAAGGTGAAAAATAATCCTTTTTTCATGAGGTTATACTTTTCCGTGAGTTCGTCTGTAACCCAGCCAGCTCAGGAATGTGAGTACTAGCCAGCCCAGACTCCCGCCGCTGCTGGTCTGTGCCACAGGTGCTTCCTGGTTTTTGCCGCTCCCGTTGTCTGAGGGCGTTTCTGGGGTTGTGGGCTCTGCCGGGCTGAAATCTTCCGTGGTACCGAAGACGAGGCCAACGGAAAAATACTCATCCAGTGCTTTGGCATTCATGGTGAGCTCAAGTTGACCGGTTTGATTGATCTGGTACTCAAGCGGTTCGTAACTGACGGCCTCTTTTTTCGCCATTACATCGATTTTGATCTGTTTGCGATAGATCGTCAGATCTTCAGGGAGCTGATCAAACGTCAGTTCGAACTGATACTCGGTCATCATCATTGACGTTTGTGGATCAAGGTTGAAAGCAACTTCGCCTAAATCCCAATAGAGGGGTTTGCCATCTGCGGTGGTTTGCGGGATCGGCTCACTTTGTAGAAGTAGCCCCAGGCTTTCGGGTGTTTGATAAGGACTGTAGTGGGTTTCGAGCATGTCAATGTCGTCTTTTGAGCGGATCGTCACCCGGTGGTAGCCCCCCAATGGTACTCCGGCCAGCTCTTTGGCATCGGTGGCGCTGGCGCCGGGTTCAAAGAGATCGGCAATACCATCATGATCGCTGTCTGTCGCCCGAACGATTGCCGGCGCTTCAATGGTGTCGCTCAGGCCATCGCCATCGCTATCGCTGAGGGTCGGATCCAGTCGCAGTAACTTGGCGAGCTGATCGGAGATACCGTCTTCATTCGTGTCGGTCAGATCGTCCGCGATCATCTGCGGGGATTGGTATTCAACCTGAACCGTCGCCGGAAAAACATCTTCAATCCGTGTTCCGGGGACATTATCTGACTCAATGCCAACTTCGACATCCGCAGTTGTAATCGAAAGCGAACCGTCTTGATTGGGGATAATGTTAAAATAGGTTTGTGTTTCACCAATGGGATAATTCACATCAATTGCGGGTGGCATTTGTAACTGCAGGTATTTCTTATGGGCGTATTCCACCCGGAACAATCCGCTTGCCTCATCATATGTAAACGGCATCGTGATCTCTGTCTTGTCTGTGATAAGGACAGATTGATCAGGTCGTTTATTTTCGGTTTCGGCCAGGTTGAATGCCTGGAAAGGTACATGCAGGCCGATAAAAGTTCGCAGGATCCCGCCACCGATGGTGACCTGTTGATTGTCAAAATCCCAAATCCAGATCCCGTGTTTAAAAGTGCGCCCCAGAATATTATAATGTTGGCCGTTGAGCTCTCCTTTGAAAATTGAATTTAAGGGCACTCCCCCGAATCCGGCACCATCATGGGCGTTCATGGTGAGCTGATATTGGCCGACATAAGTCCCAGTAATTGGGCTGGCGAATGTTGTGGTCGAAAATAATGCGCCTGTGATGACAGCCGGCATGATGAAAGCAGTTTTCTGTGTCATGAGAAGATCCTTCAGGAGCAGGCGGCAATCCGCCTGCAATTGATTAGTTCGCTAAACCGATCCAGTTCAGTTCAATATCCCGCGGGAAAATACCGGTGATGGGTTCACCAGCGACCCCGTCACCATCGGCGTCCAGGGTTTTTATTTCTAACCCGAAACCCGTGTCTGTAATTTCAAATGTTGAAGAGGTGTTGGCCTGAGGGAATCCGTATAACGGGTTGTATGCCTGAAAGATATATTGGATGGTATAAGTTCCGTCACCGTTATCTGTCAGGTTGATGGGTGGATGGGCGGCATAACCAATCGGTAGTGGCGCCAGGTGGCTGCGGATAAACCCAGAGTTGATTGTCACAGTTTGGCTATCGAAGTCCCATTTCCACTGATATGACTGCACACTTTTAGCCATCAACTCATTGGCTGTTGTCCGTACTTCAAGGTTGTATTCTCCGGCATAAGTTCCGGATAGGTTGGCTGTGCCGGCCGACGAAATGGCAGAAAAACAGGCCAGGGCCAGGCAGGCGATAGTCGATTTCATATGAACCTCTTAGTTGTTATTGAGAATCATTTGCATTATGTGTGGTGAATGACGGTTCACAAATGACAAATGTCAACGGCCCTGAAAAAGTGAAATTACCATTGGATGTAGTACATGCCCTTGGCCAGAATAATAATGCCCAACATGTGCACAAACACGCTGAGGTGGGTATATTTGAAGCGTTTTGACGTCATATTGCCGCAGATCGAGTATTTCATGGCGAGTATGAAATGAACCAGCACACTCAGGGCGAGTGTGATTTTGATTGTCAGCAAGGTAGAAAAGGAAGTCGCGAAGGGGGAAGGAAGCGGACTGAAGTGCTGGTATCCCATCATTGCTCCGGTGATAAACAGCGTAGCAATCACAAAGGGCATGATCTTTCGGCCACGTAAATGAATCCCTTGTTCGACCAGCGACATACTTTTGGTCGGAAGGTAAGGCCGAATGCCTTCCAGGATCAGGACTTCAAATGCGACAATGCCGATAAAAATGGAAGCGCAAAGTAGGTGTAAACTCACAAGAATACCGTAATACATAACAGCTCCGAAGTGGGAATAGTTGATAAATCTATATGATATTGATTCTCAATTAGGTTATCATTTTTGTTGGATTCGCAAATGATATTTGTCAACGGTGAGAATGGAATGGATACACTGACGCATCAGCTGATTGAACGATCGTTTATTTTTTCCGGGGTGAGTGTTGAAACAAAAGTGTCGCTGTGTAAAGGCATGCAAGTGGTCAACTTCAAGCAGGGCAAGCACTTGTTTCATGAAGGCAGTGATGCCAAACGCTTTTATATTATTCAGTCGGGTGAAGTGACTTTGTATCGTTTATCTCCGGAAGGTGATGAAAAGGTATTTCAGCTTTTAGGCACAGGTGATGCACTGGCAGAAGCGGTGATGTTTATGCGGCCCAGCGTGTATCCATTGAATGCAAAAGCTAAGCATGATTGTGTGATGTTGTCATTTTCCCGGGAAGTTTTATTGCAATTTTGCACTCAAAATTCTGATTTTGCTTTTCAGTTATTAAGCGCGATGGCATCGAAGTTGAGCCAGGCGGTGAATCGGGTGGATCAACTGACGTTAAAAGGCGGCAACCAAAGATTAGTTTCCTATTTGCTCGAGCTTTACCAGGAGCAAAAAACGGATTGGTTACATTTACCCGTCGCACATCATATTCTGGCGGGTCAGCTCAATATTGCGCCAGAAACATTATCGCGCTTATTTAAGAAATTAAAGCAGGAAGAAGTGATCAGCGGAAAAGGAAATATCGTCGTTTTATTGGATATTGATCGAATGTGCGAGTTGGTGAACCTGCCGAATCCATTCCGGGGACCGGAACAGCCGCATGGTCAGGTTTTTAGTGGCTGTTGTAATTTAACTGGCCGCTGGATTTAATCAGCGACCTGGTTGATGAAACATGTTGTGACTTTGTACTAATTTTTAAATTTCTCCCCAAACTCTTAAAGATGTCATTAACTTTCATGAACTGACGATGAGCTTACGCCGATTGTGATGTTTCTCCCTTTTCTGTTGCCCCTAAAGAAAGTGAAATAATGCTTCGCCCAAACAAAGTGTGATGATTATCAATGACGCTCGTTTCTACGCCTCCCGTGTCCTCCCCCTGGTGCGAGGGGGCGGGGTGAGGCGAGTCCATCCTTGATTTATTTACCCTGTCTGAAAGGGGGCTTGCGCGCGTGATCCGGTGTAGTGGGTTGGGTTTGGCGTGCAATCACCTCGATTTGTTTAAGGATTATGTTCAATAAATCAGTGGGATAGTAATGAAGACAAATCTAACCAAGCTGGCGGTTGCGGTTGCGTTGGCGTCGGTGGGGGCACTGGCGGGATGCGGTGATGATGCGACGCAGAACAATGCTGATACTTCGCAACCGAAGGTCGAGATGCAAACCGAACTCAGTGTTCAGGCGATGGACGGGTATCTGCAAAAGGCGCAGGTATGGCTGGATGTGAATCGTAACTTCGCTCTGGATGCCGGGGAGCCGCAGGCGGTGACGGGGAAGCAGGGTAAAGCGACGCTCGATCTGAGCGAGTTTAACGGCGATCCGGCGCAGTATCCGCTGATGACCCGGGTGCTGAAAGGTCAGACGATTGATGAAGATAATCCGGGTGTTGCTGTGACCCGGGACTATCTGATGATGGCGCCCGAGGGCTATCAGAAAATCAGTCCGGTGACGACGCTGATAGGCCTGAAAATGGCTGAGGGTGCAACAGCAGAAGAAGCCTTGGCTGCCGTGCGCAGTGAGCTGGCGCAGCCGGATCTCTTGCCTGAGCAAGACTATATCGCAGAGAAAAATACCCTGTTGGCGGACTCGGCTCGGGCTTTGGCGCAGTTGCTGCCGGAGCAGTTGGGGAATAACAGCGTTGCCGAGCATCTGGAGAATCTGTCTCAGGGGGCGGAAACTTTGGGGCAACTCATTGCTGAGCAGCGCAAGAACAATCAAGCACCGGACCTGAACGGAAAAACCCTTCGTCCGGGTGCCGGTGGCAAACCGGTGCTGGCGACCGATAGTGATGGTGACGGTGTTGCCGATGAGATTGATGCATTCCCGAATGATCCGTTGGAAAGTGCGGATTTCGACCAGGATCAGATTGGTGATCACGCGGATGTAGATGATGACGGCGATGGCTGGAATGATACAGATGAGCTGCGCCTCGGCAGCGATCCGTATGATGTCAAGTCTACTCCGGCGGATCTGGACGGCGATAGGATCGCGGACGCCGATGACGAAGATATTGACGGCGATGGCTGGTCGAACGCTGATGAAGTGCGACTCGGCACCGATAGCCAGGATCCATCCGTAGCACCGGCAGATCTGGACGGAGATAGGGTGGCTGACGTCGAGGACACTGATGTTGACGGTGACGGGGCGAATAACGAACAAGATCGGTTCCCGCGTGATCGCTTTGAAAGCCAGGATACCAATGGCGACGGTCTGGGGGATTTTGCCTCCAGTGATGATGATGGCGACGGTATCCCGGACAGTATCGATCCGGAGCCGAAAAGCCCGAACAATACCACTGATACCGATGAGCCGGCCCCGCAATACACCGAAGCGGTGATCCACTACAAGCGGGATGACGGTAACTACGAAGGCTGGGGACTCCATATCTGGAACAACGCCAGCTGTGACAGTATTGCTGACAGTGCTCTGGAAGGGATGGATTGGGGCACGCCTTTCCTCGCCTCTGAAATCAGCGATGAATACGGCGCCGTCTATCGCCTGCCGCTTAAAGCGGAACATGCCAGCTGCCTGAACTTTATTCTCCACAAAGGGGATACCAAAGCACTGGGTGGCAACGATTTGCAGTTGGATCTCACCAAAGGGAACCAAATATATACCTTTGATGGCAACAGCACCCTGTATTACGAGCCAGTGACGGAAGTGCCGGTGATGCTCTCGGGTGCATCCGCGCACTGGCTGGGCGTCAATGAGCTGTCCTGGCATGAACAAAATGGTGCATCGCGTTATGAGCTGTGGGCGAACCCGCAAGGCAATGGCGATATCAATCAGCCAGCGCAGTTTGAGCGGCTACCGCTGACACAAGCCGGTAGCACCAACCATGGCGACTTCCTGCACCTGACTGGCCGCACCGGGTTTCACCTGAACGTGGAAGCAGCACAGGCCAAAGCCCTGCTGAAACAGCAGCTGATTGCCGTGGCGCTGGTTGAGAACGGCAAAGTCCTGGCGGCGACCAAAGTGCAGATCCCGGGTGTGGTGGATGCGCTGTATACCGCAGGTGCACAGGATGCTGATGAAGCGCGGCTTGGTTCGTGGCTGGAGAATGGCCAGGCCCAGTTTGCCTTGTGGGCACCGACCGCAACCGCAGTCGAGTTGTATCTCTACGGCGAAGACAAGACCCCGCTGGCGGACACGCCGCTGGCGCTGATTGAAGATCCGACGACCGGGATCTGGCGCTATACCGGCACTGCGGATCTCAAACATGTGTTCTATCGTTACCGGATCAAAGCCTATCATCCGAAAACCGCTCAGGTGGAGTGGATGAGCACTACCGATCCGTATTCGTTGTCAATTAGCACCGATAGCCGTTACTCGCAGCTGGTGGATCTGTCCGATCCGGCCACCAAACCGGCGGGATGGGATGAACAAGTGATCCCGACCCTGACCAACCCGGAAGATAATATTGTCTATGAAGTCCACATTCGCGATTTCAGTGCCAGTGACAGTAAAGGGACCCCGGCATATGACGGCAAATACCTGGCGTTTACTGAAGAAGATCGCGACAGCGTCAGCCATTTGAAGCAATTGAAAGCAGCCGGGCTGACCACGGTCCATCTGTTGCCGAGTTACGATCTGGCCTCGATTGCCGAAGATGAAGAAAAACGAGTCGATCTGAACGATACGGTCGGCAAACTGTGTGAATTGAACCCAAAAGCCAACTTGTGTCAGGACGGTACGCCGCGCACCACCACCATTCTGGCGCTGCTGGAGCAGACCGATCCGGCAACAGATCAAGCGCAGGCGCTGATGGCGGATATCCGTCCGCTTGACAGCTTCAACTGGGGTTATGATCCGTTCCATTACAGCGCGCCGGAAGGCAGCTATGCGGTCGCCAGTGATGGTATTGCCCGGATTAAAGAATATCGTCAGATGATCCAGAAACTGCATGAACTGGGCTTCCGGGTGGTGCAGGATGTGGTCTATAACCATACCTATTCTTCGGGTCTGTATGACAAGTCGGTGCTGGATAAAACCGTTCCCGGTTATTACCACCGCCTGAATGCGGAAAGCGGCGCGGTTGAGAATTCTACCTGTTGTGACAACACCGCTTCTGAGAACCGGATGTTCGAAAAACTGGTCGCAGATAGTGTGGTGATGTGGGCTCAGGACTACAAGATCGATGGCTTCCGTTTCGATTTGATGGGTCACTTGATGAAATCCAGCATGGAGAAAGTCTATGCCGAGGTGAAAGCGGTCGATCCGGACAGTTGGTTCTACGGCGAAGGCTGGAACTTCGGGGAAGTCGTGAACGGCACCCGGGGTGAGAATGCCACTCAGTGGCCGATGGCCGGCACCGGGATCGGCACCTACAATGACCGTTTGCGTGACGGCGTGCGCGGCGGCGGTCCTTTCGACAGCGGTGATGCACTGCTGCAGACCCCGGGCTTTGCCAATGCCGGTGATCGATTCGATGCGGCGCTGATGTCGCGGATGGATCTGATCCGTTACGGCATGGCGGGGAACCTGCAATCTTACCCGCTGGTGACCTACAGTGGCATGACGGTTTCTGGTCGCGACTTCAAGTACGGCGATCAGGGCGCGGCCTATACCCTGGATCCGCAAGAGTCGATCAACTATGTGTCCAAGCACGATAACCAGACTCTGTGGGACTTCAACCAGTATAAAGCGGCGGCGGATGTCTCGGTCGAAGATCGGGCGCGGATGCAGATTGTCGGCCTGGCGCCGGTGATGCTGGGACAGGGGATCCCGTTCCTGCATATGGGCTCAGAGCTGTTGCGCTCTAAATCCATGGCGCGGGATAGCTATGATTCCGGCGACTGGGTGAACCGGGTTGATTTCAGCAAGCAAACCAACAACTGGAATGTCGGGCTGCCGCGGGCGGATAAAGACCAGGCCAACTGGGATGCAATCAAGCAGATCATTGCTAACCCGAACACTATGGCAGGGCCGCAGGAAATCACCTGGACCGATGCCCGGTTCAAGGAGTTGCTGCAGATTCGCTCAAAGACGCCATTGCTGAAATTGAACGATGAACAGGCAGTTCTGAATCGAGTCCGCTTCCACAATACCGGCCCGGACGCCGCGCCGGGAATGATTGTGATGAGTGTGGATGACGGCGTGAACGCCGGCGCTGATCTCGATGCCAATTACCAGGCGCTGGTGGTGGCGGTCAATGCCAACCTGAATGCTCAGTCGATCACCATTGACGGGACCAGCGGCTTTGAGCTGCATCCGGTTCTGGCAAACTCGGACGACAGCAAAATCGGTCAAGCCAGCTTTACCGAGGGCACGTTTACCATTCCTGGTCTGACTGCCGTGGTGTTCGTGAAGCCGCAGGCGGGCGAGCAAGGCGAAGGGTTGGGCGGCAACCTGGCACCGGTGGTGCCTGCGCCGTACGGCAGCGAAGTGGTTTATGTGCGTGGCAGCTTTAATAGCTGGTCCGCCGATGAAGCCATGCAGTACATCGGCGACGGTAAATACAAGCTGGAGCGTTATTTCGAGCCGGGCGTGTATACGTTCAAGATTGCCAGCGAAAACTGGAGTTCCGTGAACCTGGGTTATGCGCAGCTGACGGCAGGCGATAGTTCGGTGAGTTTCGAGGTTGATGGCGAGAACGTCAAAGTGACGGTTACCGAGCAGGGTGTCTGGGTGTTTGAGCTGGATGCCAGCGAGACATCTCAGCCGGCACTGACGGTGAAATCTACCGGGCAGGACTATGCCTGTTACGGCGGTGACGATCCGGCCTGTGATTTGCGGATCTATCAGGTCATGGTGGAATCCTTTGTCGACGGTGACTCCCAAGCCGATTATACCGACGGTTACGGCTCATCCCACCACCGTGGTGACCTGCAGGGGATTATCAATAGCCTGGATTACATCCGGAGCCTGAATGTCAATGCGATCTGGCTGACGCCGGTGTTTGACTCCTGTGCCGGTGTAGGCGGCAATCTCAAGTTGGATGCAACCGGCTATTTTGCCTGCGACTACTTCAATGTTGATCCGAACTTCGGGACGAAGGCGCAGCTGAAAACCCTGATTGATCAGGCGCACGCCAAAGGGATGTACGTGTTGCTCGACGGGGTATTCGGCCACACTAACGTCACCGGTGTGAAACCGTCACCGACAGGAAAACAGCCGACGCTGAAAGCCGGTGCAGATGGTTATCCGGGCCAGTTGGTGGTCTATCCGGACAGCAATAGTGTTGAGTTCTTCCAGGAAGTCGCAATTTACTGGATCAAAGAATTCGGCATTGACGGTTGGCGCCTGGATCAGGCCTACCAGCTGCCGTTGGCGCAGTGGCGCGAGATCCGCTCGGCGGTCGACGCGGCCGCTGCGGAGAACAAAGCGGCCGGAAAAACCTGGGGCACTTTGGGCTATATGGTCGGGGAAACTTGGGATGGTGCGGAAGCCATTACCCGGACCACATACGGGACGGATGAAGCGCCGGGCCTGTCGTCTGCCTTCCATTTCCCGCTGCGTTATGGTCTGGTGCAGGCGCTGGCGGTTGAGGAATCCGGCGCGTCCGGGGATGCGACCAAGCTGAATGCGTTCTGGAATGCGATGTCGAATTACCCGTACCATGCAATGCCGAACCTGATGCTGGGCAACCATGACCTGGTTCGCTTCGGAGATCTGATCCAGCGGGGCAACAAAGGCGAGTACTTCCAGCGTCACAAGGCCGCGTTCAGCTTTATGGCTGCCTGGTCCGGTCCGATCACTTTCTACTATGGTGATGAGATTGGTGATGAAGTGCCGGACTTTGCCGCCAAAGTGACCGAGAACTGTGCCAACCTGGGACTGTGCGATGACCATGTCGCGCGCTCCAGTGCCAAAGTCGACGGCGTTACGGACATTACGCTGAGCGCTGAGCAGGCTGAGCTGAAACAGTGGCTGGCACAACTGATGGCTGTTCGCGCAGAGCATCCGGCGCTGTACAAAGGTGAGCGCCGGAATCTGGCGCAATCCGAAGTACTGTATGCCGATCTGAAAACCTTCGGGGAGCAGCAAGTGGTCTATGTGCTGAACGTCTCGACTGAGCCGCAGACCCTGAACCTAGAGATGAGCAAGGTGAAACCGGCCACGGAGCTAGTGGATCTGATGAGCGGTGAGGTGATTACGGTGCAAACTCCGGAAACGGCGATCACCGTCCCGGCTCTGACCGGAAGGCTGCTTGAAGTGAAATAAGCGCTGGTTGTTCGCCAGCTTTCACTCGTAAATCCCTCGGTTGACACCGAGGGATTTTTTTATTCGTGCGGCGTCGTGATAGGCGTTTAAATCTATGTGCATCAATGGCATAGTTACTTTTCGGCAGTGATGGGGAGCGAGGCACAGTGAGAATGGCTGTGGTTAGAATTGGTGCCGCTCGGTGTATTTATGATTAAGGTTTGGGGGTGAGTGGTGTATCAAAAAATTCTTCGGTTCAGAATTTCATTATCGGGGAGTGAGCCTGAGATTTGGCGTGAGATAGATGTTCCCGACCATTATCAATTTTGGGAGCTACACGTCGCAATTCAAGATGCGATGGGTTGGTTAGATTACCATCTATTTACATTCTCACCGAGAAAGCAAGGGCCAACGAAAGGCAAGCCCATTGGTCTTCCTGAGTCAGAGCATGATGACAGCCTGATCGCTGCATGGGATTTGCCTGTCAAAAAATATTTTACCACGTTAGGAAATACGATTGATTATATCTATGACTTTGGTGACAACTGGCATCATGAAGTCATGCTGGTTGGGATGTTTTTAGCGCCAATGGACTCTGATTATCCTCAGTGTTTAATTGGCGAGAGAGCCTGTCCACCTGAAGATTGTGGCGGGATGTTCGGATATCAGAATCTGTTAGAAGTCCTCTCTGATCAAGAACATGAGGACTATGCTGATATGGTCGAGTGGCTGAAAGGTCATGCAAAAAATTATTGGCCGTATAAGCCGGAATTATTTAAATGCAAAAAGGTGAAGTTTGCCGATCCTTATTTACGTTGGTGTAAGGCGTTTAATCAGCCTTATGAACCATAATAGACCCTATTCGCAATTTAAGTGGCTGAAAAAAAATGATTTTTGAACCATGAAGCGTTGCTCAGAGTCCGTTCGTATACCGTTTTTTTTCATGGGTTGATCTCATTGCGAAAGTGCAACGTATTGGATGCAGTGTTCATATCACGGCAGGGCATATCGTGCTGCCGACAACCATGCAATTTACAGGAATTCACATGATCAAACTCCACCACCTCAATCAGTCACGCTCAAAACGCATCATCTGGCTTTTAGAAGCGTTGGACTTGAACTACGAGATTATCCCGTATCAGCGGGATGCCGAGACGTTCCTGGCGCCGCCGGAACTCAAAGCCATTCATCCATTGGGCAAGGCGCCGGTGATTGAAGATGCGGGGCAGGTGATCACCGAATCAGGCGCAATCACTGAGTACCTGATTGACACATACGGCGCGGACAAACTGGCCCCGGCGCGCGGCACCCGGGCCTATACCGAATATCTGCAATGGCTGCATTTCGCCGAAAGTTCGGCCATCCTGCCGTTATTGCTCAAGATGTTCGTGGCTAAAGATGGTGCAAAAACGAACTTCCTGGCCGATTATGCGGATGCAGAAACCATGAAGGTCCTGAACTATTTCAATGATTGCCTGGCCGGGAAGAGCTACCTGGTGGAAGCGCGCCTGACCGGGGCAGATGTCATGATGTCTTTCATTGTTGAGTTGGTGCAGATGTACGGCCTGGGCGAGCAGTTCCCGAATATTCAGCATTACGGCGAGCTGCTGAGCGCGCATCCGGGCTACCAGCGTGCCAATGCGTTGGAGCAGCAATACAACGCCGGGTAGGCATGTGTTGTTACGTCCGGGAAGATGGTGTTCTCGGGCGTGTCCTCTCGCTTATTGATTTCTATCTATTTGTTATCAAAGAAAATATATCGATAGGTCTTCGGGTTGTGATAGCCTTCCAGGTTGATCAATGTACAACTCAGGGAATCACACGACATGGAAGTAAAAGCGCAGCAGTATCTCGACAGCTACCTCAACACGCTGTCTGAAGCAGATCGGCAACGTCATAACTCGTTCAGTGCGGATTATTTCTGCGCGGATGAAGTCAATGCCAATCTCTGCGCCGAATTGGTCACCAGTGGTGCTAAAACCGCTACGTGCAGTATGAAGTATTGGTATGAGGACGGTGGCGAAACCATGCCGCAGGCCGGGCACCTCCAGGTGGTGACTGACTGGCACGGCAATCCGAAAGCAATTATTAAAATTACTTCCATCTGTGAATGCCGTTTTGCTGATGTTGGGGAAGACTTTGCCCGCGCCGAAGGGGAAGGCGATCTCAGTCTTGCATGGTGGCGTAAAGCCCATTGGGATTTTTTCTCGGCCGAATGTGATGAAGTCGGCATCGAACCCTCTGAGCAGATGGTTCTGGTGTTAGAACATTTCCAGGTGGTCTGTTCGTAATATTTTCTTTGCTCTCTTCGTGATTGGTTTTTTAAGTATTTCATATGGATACGTTTGAGATCTCGACGGGGGCGTCAGTTGACTTTGAGGCTTAGCATTATTTTGCGTTGAAGCTTGTCTCCACTGTGGTTAAATATCTGTTAAATAACAAGCAGGGACTCATCTTCATGAAATATTTTGGTGGCGTATGTCTGGCGCTGAGCATGTTGGCAGGATGCTCGTCAGTTGATCGGGGTGACTTCGGCAATTTTCAGCGCTCGCTCAACGACAAGAGTTACGGTTATACCTTAGTTACTGATCCGTTGGATCCGAATAACCCGAGGCCGGTAGAGCGGTTTGAAGTGCGTAGCGGGGATTGTTCTCGTGATAAAGACTGGGATGATTGTCATCATGATCGGGAACGCAGTGAACTTAGCCAACGCACCAGTCGCGTTGCGAATGGTGATGAAGTTTGGTACGCCTGGGAGGTATATTTCCCCGTGGATTACCAAAATCTGTATCCCATCAAGAGCGGTATGGGGCAATTTCATCAGGAAAAAGCGCCGCCGGTCTTCATGTTTCAGAATCAGGCTTATCATAAATTCACAGAACAAATTACCAAGGGCGGCTATCACCTCGACTACCAAATCGGCGGGCAAACCGACACCATGTGGGAGCTGTTAAAAGACGAAGATCTGCGTGGGAAGTGGCATCGCATCGAAATTCATGCCAAGTGGTCCAGTGATTATGACGGCATTTTTTATGTTTGGGTGAATAATGAGCTGAAAGTCAAATTCCATGGCCGCACGTTGGAGAACAAGCGGGCTTATTTCAAATATGGAATTTATCGGACCCATGTTTCACGCTACAAGCGCTACCACAATACAGACACGGTACCGACGCAAGTGGTGTATTACCGCAATGTTGCAGCCGGTGATTCGAGAGCAGAAATCCAGCCGGAAATCTTGCAATAGCATCGTTTGAAATCGCTGTCATCAATGGTACTGAGCCGTTGGGATCCCAGCGGCTTTTTCATGTCAGGAAAGCGCAGTCTTCGGGTAATACTTCATATAAATATATGTGCATATTTTCTTCATCAAACATCAATCAATCCGTCACACATTTACTTCAGCCTAGATGCCTTTAAAACAACAACTTAATAGCCAAGGAAAGTAAATGAGCAAGGCAGTTTTTGATCCCAAGCGTTACAACCGCAGTGATAATACCTCTTTTGATGAAGTGCTCGATGCCTTTGTCTCTCGCCGAAAAATCCTCAAAGGCGGGATGGGGCTCAGTGCCATGGCGGCCATGGGGGCGTTTGGTCTGGCCGGATGTAACTCATCGTCGGATAGCACAACAGCCAAGACCGGAGAAACCATCCAACCTGTGACTTTAAAGTTTGAGTCGATCCCCGGCGCGCTGACCGATGCCGTCCATGTTGCTGAGGGGTACACCGCGCAGGTGCTGGCCCCATGGGGCACGCCACTGAACGGGATTGCCAAGGCCTGGCAAAACGATGGCAGCAATACCGCGATGGATCAGGCCAATGCCGTCGGCATGAATCATGACGGCCTGCACTTTTTCCCGCTCAATGACAGTGCAACAGACGGCTTGTTGTGCGTGAACCACGAATACATTGAAATGGATGAACTCCACCCGGATATGGCGGCGACCTTTGATCCGGATGGCAGCCGCAATGACGTCGATGCGGTGCGAAAAGAGATTTTTGCCCATGGGGTGAGCGTGATCCACATCGCCCTGGAAGGTGAGCAGTGGGTGGTGAAACAAGATACTCGCAACCGCCGTTATACCGGGGCCAGCACGATGGATATTGCCGGGCCGCTGGCAGCGACTAAGCACGTAGTGACCCCGTTTTCGCCGGATGGCAGCCAGGCGCGCGGCACTTTGAATAACTGCGGCAATGGCTATACGCCTTGGGGCACGTATCTGACCTGTGAAGAAAACTGGCCGGGTTATTTTGTCAATCAGGGTGTCACCACTGCTGATCAGGACCGGATTGGCATTTCATCCGGTGCCGATGCGACCGGACGCTATCGTTGGGAAACGCTGGCGGGTAACGCGGATGAGCGTCTGGACGAGTTCCGCCGTTTTGATGTCACCCCAACCGGTGACAGCGAGTTGAGCGATTATCGCAACGAAGCCAATGGCCACGGGTATATCGTAGAAATTGATCCATATCGCGCCAACTCCCGAGCGGTGAAACGTACAGCGCTGGGCCGTTTCCGTCATGAAGGCTGTACGTTTGGCACGCTGGAAGCGGGCAAACCGTTGGTGTTTTACTCAGGCCACGACTCACGCTTTGAATATATGTATAAGTTCGTCTCAGACTCGGTGTGGGATCCGGCTGATGCTGATTCAGTTGATCGTCTGGGAACGGGCGATAAATACATGAATGAAGGCACCCTGTATGTTGCGCGCTTTGATGCGGATGGCAAAGGGGTCTGGCTGCCGCTGACGCTGGATGGTATCACGAAGGATAACGGCACACTGGCCGATCATTTCAGCACCCAGGCTGAGATCATCCTCAATACCGCTGGCGCGGCAGACTTGGTTGGTGCGACACCGATGGACCGTCCGGAGTGGTGTGCGGTCGATCCAATCACCGGCTCGGTTTACCTGACCCTGACCAATAACACCAAACGGACTGAAGAAACCGGCACCAACCCGGCCAACCCGCGCTTGATGAACAAGTTTGGCCATGTGATCCGTTGGGACGAAGCCGAAAACCACACCGACTTCACCTGGGATATCTTCGTCTTCGGCTCGGCGGCCGATGCCTCGGAAGAGATTAACCTGTCCGGCCTGGATGAGATGAACCAGTTCGCCAGCCCGGATGGCCTCGCCTTTGATTCACGCGGGATTCTCTGGATCCAGACCGATAACGGTGCGGATGAAGTGGAGAATTACACCAATGATCAGATGCTGGCCGTGGTACCGTCGAACCTGAAGGATGCCGATGGCAAGCAGAAAACCATCAGTGCCGAAAACCAAGGGGAACTGAAGCGTTTCTTTGTCGGTCCGAACGGCTGTGAAGTGACCGGGTTTACCATCAGCCCGGATCATCGCTCGATGTTTGTGTCGATCCAGCATCCGGGGAACTGGCCGTACAGTGACAATGCGGCAGAAGCAACGCCGGAAGGAACGACGGTTCGTGCCCGGGCGTCGATCGTGGTGATCCGTCGCCAGGATGGTGGCGAGCTCGCGGTATAACGCAGATTTTCGCTGTGATCTTCTCAGAGCCGCTGTCTACTCAGCGGCTCTTTTGTGTATAGTACCTGTGTATTCTGTGACCAATACCGTTTTCGACAAGGAGGTCGACATGGCAAGAACTTATCTTATCTTCACGCTGTTAGGGATCCTGCTGCCTTACGGGGCATTTCTACCTTGGCTGATGACACACGGGTTGGATGTGATCCGGCTGATCCAGGATGCTATCGCTAACCCAATTAGTATCTTTGCCTGGCTGGATGTGGTGGTTGCTGCACTGGCGCTCGCGACATTCATTGTCACAGACGGCAAAGCCCATGGGGTGCGGTTTCGCTGGTTGGCCCTGATCGGGACGTTCACCGTCGGCGTCTCATGCGGCCTGCCGTTATATCTGTATCTGAAAGAAAAACAGCAAGGCGACGTTGGGGAGATGCATGCACAGCGCGGCTAGCCGGTGGTGTCACTTGTTCCGCAACTGATGGTGGATCATGGATGAACGATGGGTTGCGGCTTTGTTTATCAGGATATTGGAGCTCATATGTATATCGGCGCATTGGCGAAACAATCCGGGGTGAGCATTAAAGCCATCCGGTATTACGAAGACATCGGTCTGATCAAGGCCCCGCAGCGGGAGGGGAAGTACCGGGTTTATGATGAAAGCTATTTGCCGGTGCTGGCGATGATCAAACTTGCCAAAACCCTGGGGTTTACGCTGGAAGAGCTGAAAATGATTGCCCGGGCAAAAACGCAGCAGGGCCTGATACCGATGGATCTGCTGACCACTGAGATCAACCGAAAGCGGGCACGCCTGCTGGAGCAGATGCAGCAATTAAATGCCATGTTGGAAGGCTTGACTGAGCTAGAAGACAGCGTGCAGGAATATAATGGCTGTCTTTTGCAATCTTTACCGAAAGCGGTTGACTCTCCGGTATAGGGGAGACTTTATGCTGGCACCTCAAATACGAATAATTGAGGTGAAACGGATGAAAACAGCATTGATTACCGGCGCAACATCAGGCATTGGACTGGCTTTTGCTGAGTTGTTGGCCCAGCAAGGTTACGGGCTGATTCTTCATGGCAGAAATGTCAGGAAGTTGAGCGAATTGAGCGCGTCTTTACCGAATGTACAACTGACGCTCGTCGCCGACCTATCATGCAGCGACGAAGTGACGGCAATGATTGAACAGTTGGAACAGGTTGAGCAGCCGATTGATGTGGCCATCAACAATGCGGGCTTTGGCTTATATGGAAAACATACTGAGCTGAAAGAAAGCGATATTTCGGCTATGCTGGCTTTAAATGTGAGTGCGCTGACCCGGTTGAGTCGCTATTTTGCTGAACGTATGGCAGTGCAGGGGAGCGGTCATATTCTGAATGTCGCCTCGACAGCCGCGTATCAGCCCCAGCCTTATTTTGCCGCCTATGCGGCCACCAAAGCCTATGTCGCCAGTTTTACCGAAGCGATGGCGCTGGAAATGAAATCAAGCGGCGTGAGTATGACGTGCCTTTCTCCGGGGCGCACCGATACCGGTTTTTTTACCTTTGAGGGTAAAGACGACGCGAAATCGGGCACCGGCACGTTTTCGGCCAAGCATCGTGCCCATCCCCAAGAAATTGCCCGGCTTGGTCTCAAAGCGATGTTTGCCGAGAAACTTCGCGAAATACCGTTGTTTGAAAATAAGTTCTATGTGTTTTTGAATCGGTTGTTGCCCCGAACGACCATGTTGAGCATCTATGAACGGGCGATGAAGAATATTTAAGCGGCTTGGCTTGAACAATTCCGCCGGGATTTTTGCGCACATTCAGGCGTGGCGGTTCTCTACCTGAACGGGTCTAGCGGTTTCGTAATGTCAATCCGAGGGAACTATTGCGGGCAGGATAAAACCGGACAGTCTTGGTTCATTTCAATGCCGGTGCCCTGCAATTCTGCGAGGCTTTGCCTGAGTGCCGGATCGGTTGGGTTGATTTGAATGGCGCACTGAATTGCGTTCAGTGACGCAGCCTGGCATCCCCGGGCGCGAAGGCCATAAGCATAGTTATTCCACAGCTGAACCTGTTGCGGATGGTATGCCAGCCCTTCGCCAAAGGTTTCGACGGAGCGTTTAAATTGCTTTCGCTGGTAATACAGGTTCCCTAAGGCTAGCCATAAGAGCGGCTCATCTTGCCATTGAGCGATTGCTGTTTGGTAGGCGGTCGCTGCCAGTTCGGGATGCAGTGTTTCAATATCATGCACGAGACGCAGATAACCGGATGCGTTGGCGGTGACGGGGAGTTCATCAGGCCTGAGGGCGGCGATGGCCCAGCGTCCCGCACGTGCCCAGGTTTGCTCAAAGGTGCCGATTGGCATCACATGGCGGCGTTCTGTGCCAGAGCGTAGCGTGACTGTATTTTGGCTCAGGTCATAACCGATGAGCACGGCATAGTGCCATTGGGGGTACCAGCTCAATCCCAGATTTTGTAGCACCAGCACCGGCTGTCCGTTTGCGATTTCAGTCAAAACCGTAGTGAGATTGCCATCCACTTGATAAGGCAGGCGCTTAAAACGACGGGTGGTGGCGATCATATCCGGCTGTAAACTCCCTTGCCGCTTGGGAAGGTAGACATACGGGGTCAGCGCATCCGGGGTGGTTTCAATACCGGACGCTTTCAGTATCGTCGCCAGTGCCGCAGGTCCGCACTGATAACGCGCCTGTGAAAAAAACGGGGTGTCATCCAGTTCTACGTTGGCAGGCAGCGACCGCTCTGGGTCGATTTGCGCACGCCATGACCCAGGCGCGCTGCAGCCCGAGAGTAACACGGTGATGACGATACCCCAGACGTGGACACGCCGAAAAAGCAGGAAAAGAGGGGAGCACGCCGTCAATTGACTGGTCTGATAAAGGGAAACACGTCTGTTGCGCCGAACAGATCCGTGAACACCAAGACGACCACAATTAGCCCGATCACACTGAGAAAGCTCTCGCCGGCCGGCATGTCATCCAGGTGATCATTGAGCATGGCAATCTCTGCATCGGTCATGTGACTGATCCTCTCGGCAGCCAACTGTGCATCCACCCCATATTCAGCCAACTGAGCGCGCAGTTCATCCTTTTGCAGCATCGACAGGAGATTGTTGCGATCGATATTCCTTTGCTGTATCTGGATCGCTTCTCCGGTGGTGATCATCGCCGCCTGTGCCACGGGGAGTTGGATCAAGCTGAACAACATCACCAAAGCGGCTGTCATTATTTTTGTCGGCTGTTTCATCCGCGTGCTTCCTCAGTAAAATCCGGGAGAATTTCCTAAGTATAGAAAAAGAAGCGAGTTGGTCTTGTTTCGGCCAGGAACTTTTTGAACGCATCCGGTGTTTGAACTCAGGATGGTGAGCATAAATCGTGGTGTCTGGCAGCTTGTTTCTGACAGAGGGCCAGGCCCGCCGGGCGGGCCTGTTGCTTGACAGGACACTTTCCAATGGCATCGCTAATCCATGGTCAGAATGATTTTCCCCACTGCGCGTTTGGACTCGCTGCGCTGATGGGCTTGTGCGGCTTGTTCAAGCGGGAAGACAGAATCGATCTTCAATGACAACTGCCCGTCGCTGAGTAGGTTGGCAATGTGGGCCAGTTTATCGTGGACCGGCGTGACCCAGACACGCTGGAATGTGACGCCACTGGCCTGGGCGATCTCCGGGTCAATTTCACTGAGCGTCGAGACCAGCTTGCCGCCGGATTTGATGACCTTGAGCGAACGCTCCAGCAGACCTTCTTCGCCGATGGCAGCAACAACGAGATCGATATTGCTGACTATGGCTTCAAACTGCTCGCTGCGATAATCGATGCACTGATCGGCGCCCAGCTCACGCAGATAAGAGTGATTTGGAGCCGAAGCGGTCGCAATAACACGGGCACCGGCCAGTTTGGCGTACTGAATCGCAAAGGCGCCGACCGCACTGGAGCCGCCGTGGATTAGAACGGTTTGCCCGGAAGAGACCTGGCCCAGGTCGTGAATGGCCTGCCAGGCGGTCAGGGACACCATGGGTGTTCCGGCGGCTTGCTCAAAGCTCAGCTTGTTGGGTTTTTTCACCACCAGTGCGCTGTCGACAATCACCTGCTCGGCATAAGCGCCCGGTTGGCCGATTGGGATCATTGCCATTACTTCATCACCGATTTGCAAACCGTGTGAATCGCCCGCAGTCTCCAGCACCACCCCGGCAACATCCCAACCGGCAATCAGGGGGAGAGAGAAAAAGCTTTCCAGCATCCCGGCCCGGACCATGGTATCGACCGGATTCACGCTGGCGGCTTTGACCTGGATTCGCACTTGGCCGTCTTCGGGTTTCGGGGCAGTGATTTGGCTGATACTGAGTTGGTCTGCTGGCCCGTATTGGTTCATAACGATTGCTTTCATCTTGTTTTTCCTCATTTTGTTTGGCTTGAAATCATTATGTTCTGCTACAGTCATGTCGTAAAATTGATGGTTGATATAGATATCATTCCATCTGGGAATGAGTGGTGCGCTGACGTGCAGTACCGCTTTAATGTGTCGAGGCGTCCGAGCCTCCAAGCACTAAAGCGTTAAGGCGCTAATGCACTAAAGCGTCAAAGTGCCAATGCGCCAATGCGCCAATGCGCTAAAGCGTCGAAGTGCTGAAGCACCCGGGGTAAGCAAGGAACTGCAGGAAAAGAGATGAGGGAAGATGGCCAAACTTGATATTAATCTGCTGGTGATTTTTGATGCCATTATGGCGGAGCAGTCGGTGACGGCAGCGGCTGATCGGCTGGCGCTGACGCAGCCTTCGGTTTCGAAAGCGATTTCGAGGATGCGCTATGCCTGGAAAGATCCGTTGTTTGTCCGCGATGGGCGAGGGATTAAACCGACGCCGAGGGCAGAAGTGCTGTGGCAGGAAATCCGCCCGGCGATCCAGACGCTGGTTCATGCGACCACCGAGCAGCGGTTTGAGCCTGCCAGCAGCGAACGCACGTTTCGTATTGCGTTGACCGACGGCATGACCCGGATGCTCTGGCTGCCGCTGCGCCAGCGGATTGAGCAGCAGGCGCCGATGGTGAATTTGCACGCCATGCCGTTTCGCGGCAACGGGGAATCGCTGCTGGTCGACGCCGAGGTCGATCTCGTGGCGGACTATTATGAAAGCCAGAATCGTAAGATTGTGCGCCAGCACCTGTTTGATAACCGCTTCACCTGTCTGATGCGACCGACACATCCGCTCGCCCAAACCGCCCCGTCGCTTGAAGCTTTCGCTGGCGCTGAGCATCTGATGGTATCGCTGTCCGGCAATACCGGCAGTGTGGTCTGTTCGGCGCTGGCAAAACACCAGTTGCAGCGACGGATTGCGATGACGGTGAACAGCTTTGCTGCGGCAATCGATTTGATCAAGCAAACCGATCTGATCTGTGTGCTGCCTTATCCGGTGGCCCATCATGACATTGTTGCCGAAACCCTGATCAGCCAGCCGCTGCCGCTGGATGTGCCACCGGCACCGATTAGCCTGGCCTACCACATCCGCTCCGAAGCGGATCCCGGCGTGCGCTGGTTGCGCCAGCAGGTACTGGAAATTATTGAAGACATGCGGCCGGTTTTGGATCATGTGCCATAGCTTGAAACATTTGATTGTTGAGTCAAATTGACTGAATCACCCAAGGAATAGGAACAAGGATGGAAAGCAACACACAACCAAGTAAACCAGCAGTCTCAAGTTTTACGATCGGCCCATTTGAGCCATCGGAAACCGAAGCAGTCACCGCGCTGTGGCGTGAATCTGGAAGGACGTGAGGGGGAAGGGATGCGCCCTCACCTAGTTTATGCGCGCCTTTAGGCCAAATGATACAGCCTGAAGACGCGTCAAGAACCCCGCCGCAGGCGCTGCGGGGCTAAATGCTCGAATTGACTCGAAAACATTGGAGCTTGAGCGGGTTACGCTGGTTGCTTCAGTTGCGCCAGCGCGCGTTTTAAAGCGCGAAGATCGGATTCGACCCCGCCGACTTGCGCTGACAGTTCGCGAAGGCTGCTTTCCAGGCTCAAGGTCATCGGGTTGAAGGTATCTTCTAACGTATCGCTGGTCCGCTCATAGAAGTCGTCGTAGAGTTCCTCGACCAGGGTTGCCACATGCAGTCGGATCCGCTCAGAACGCTGCTGCGCTTGACGCATTTCCTTTTGTTCCTGTTCCCTAGCTTTGAGGTAGTCATAAATCGCCACAAGCACGTCAATGGCCGGGCCGATAAAGGGAACGACCTTACCAGCCATTTTTTCCATGGTTTTCTTGCCGATCCCTTTAAATATTTCAGGGGCCAGAGATTTCCCTTGTTTGAGGGCGTAGATAATCCCTTCTTTCATGAGCTCATCGCTGATGCCGGCTCTGCCGCCTTTGATCGCAAGGCCCTTTAACAGCTCGGTGAAGCCGGAGCCGTTTTCAGCTTGTGCGTTGTCATCATCGTGAAAACTCTCGGCATATGATGGCGAGTTTCGGAATATTTTCGCCACTTCGGCTGCTTCAGCGTCCAGCTTTTTAGCTGCACGTTGTAATTGATAATCGAAATAATCCCCCAGATCATTTTGCCAGGCAGTCAGCACCGGCTCAACGGCATCGACCCGGCCGTCTTCAAACAAAGAGACCAGTTCAGTCTTAAAGCTTGGTTTTGCCTTTTCTGCCCGGGTTTTGACTTTGTCGAAGACTGTACTTCTGGCATCAGCAATACTGGTGATCAGGGCTTCCAGCTGCTGCAATTCATGTTGCGCTGCTTGTCCCTGTGCCTGGTTGGTGGCTTCCTCCAATAGCTCACTTAACTGGTAAGCCAACGTCGATGCGACGCGGGAACTATCGGTCTCCTTAAACAGCCGGGCGACAGCCTTTTCCAGGGCTTCGATTTGGCTGATTTCGACCAGTTTCGCTTTACCGGTGAGTTTGCCCTTCAAAGCCAGATCGGCATTGACCAGAAAATCCGGGGTTTCATTCAGGCGAGTCAGCAGGGGCTCGTTTTCTGCGAAATGCTGATACAGGTTACTGCGAAACTTCTCTTTCAGGGCGACATAATCCGGATCACTGTCCTGATAACCGCTCTTGTTGTTGATGACGACGAGCAGGGGTTTTCCGGACGCCAGAATTTTTCCGATCTCCTCATAGGTCTGTTGTTCTTCCAAAACCCCATCGCTGCTCAGGACAAAGATCACCGCATCGGATTTTTTCAGTTGCTCGCGGCTGACAGCTTCGTGTTCTATCGGCGCATCAATACCCGGGGTATCCAGAACCTGTACATCGCCCACCTGATACACATTGACCTGATCCGTTTTCGGAATATCACCAACTTCGGCTTCCTCTTGGCCGATCAGGGCGTTGAGCAGGGTACTCTTTCCGGCGTTATAGACACCGTACACCATCACGACAGGCTGACAGTGTGCAGATCTTTCCTCGATTTCTGTTGCCAGCGCTGCGACTTTATCAGAACCGACATAGGTCGTTAGTTGATCCCGGCAGGCATCTAGCACGGTACGTACTGCATGAAAGTGTTCAAACATTTTTTTTGTCCTTCAATATAGTGTTGCAAACTTATGGTTTCGTCATAAACCAGCGTCAAAGCCGCCCGGATCGGGGTAAAGACATTGTGCCGGGCATGGGCCTGGCGAGCATGCAGCGATTCCTTAATCCATTTCTCGCCACTCATCAGCAAGGCATCTTTAATTTCTTCCCGGTTATCGCCGCATACCACATTCACGGTTTGGGTGCTGGTGAGGAGTTTGCCGCCGGCACTGCCAATCAGGCTGCCTGCGGTTCCGCCAATGGCGATCCCTGCCGGGCCGCCGATCATCCCGCCGACAATCGCCCCGAATAGCGATCCGACACCACCCCCGACAGCAGCTCGTTTGCGGGTGACATCAATTTCGATTTGGCGGGTTGTATCGCTAAATGATAAGCCCCCGCACAGGTCCATCTCTTGCGGCAACTCAGCCATGGCACCTAATGCTTTCTGGCAAAGCTGCACCAGTTTCGGTTGGTAGTGCTGCTCGATGGCTTCCTCAATCCAGTCTTTCAGGACCTTATCTAGCGTTTTGAGATCCCGGCTGTTTGCGAACTGTTCGACTTGGATGTCAACCTGGACAGCAAACAGGGACTGGATTTTGGCCAGTTGCTGTTCCTGAAGGTTTTCAAGCTGGGCTTCCTGTGCTGTGATTTCATCCAGCGCATGCCGCAACGGCTGGATCAGGCGTGTGATACTCAGTGCTGTTTTGTCTTCCAACAGCTCGCGGTAAAAGGCCTGAAGATTCTGGTGCGGAACTTGTTTTTTTAGTGCCATGCCTTCAGAGTTGATCACTGCGGCCAGTTTGTGAAAGAGCGCATTGAGTCCGGAAGCATCCATTGCGGCTTCGCTGTTTGCCTGGATTTCAGCAAAACCAACGGAAACCGTTAGTGCCGACGTATCGACGTTGTTTAGTGCCAGACTCGCGCACAGTTTGTCGAGTTCTTGCTGAACATACGCTTCCTGATCGCGGCGATCCTGAGCCGGTTTCATCACCAGGGTTTTGATCACTTCCTGACTTTCGTCATCCAAATCATATTCAATCGTATCGCACCGCGTGATGAGCAGCAGGATACGCTTACCGGCCCTGAGCAAGGATTCCAGCTCACGTAGATCGGTTCCACGGCCCGGTTGCGCTGAGTTCATGGGATAGATGATGAGATCTGCACTTTCGACATATTTCTGGGCCAGATCGCCGTTTTCGCCATGGGTTGAATGGAGCCCCGGAGAGTCGACCCAAGTCATACCGGGAACCTGAAAGCCCTGAATGCAACTGGTGGTTTCCTGGGAGCCGACCCGGAATCCCTCCTCGTGATTGATGGTCTCATCAAACGCCAGATTAATTTCCTCGGAGAAGAATTCAGGTTGATGTAATTGTGTTGCAACTTCGGCCAGCCATGCTGAGTCCGGCTCACGACGGCCGGTTGCCATGTAATTGCCCAGTGAGCTTTTACCGGCTTTGACTTTGCCATAGACAAAGATCAGTAGGGAGTCACCGAATTTTTTGCGAAAGGACAAGCCGGTTTCGTAACTGCTGACTTTCTTCTGCCAGGCTGTGATCACCTGGCGGATCTCCGTCAGGCTTCCCTGCACAGTCTGTGCAATCGCCGATGTATCTTTGGCTTGGACTGCGGTTGCCTCGTCAACACTTCGAACTACTTTGGCTATTTGGGCCAACAATTGCTGTTCTTGTTGTTTCACTTGACTCTCAATGGTAGCCAGTTCTTTCGACAGGGCTGTGGTGCGCTGATAAAACGCCCGGTGAGTCGTTAAAGACGTCATAACGGTTTTTGCTCCTTCAACAGCTTTTCTAACTCTTCCAGTGATGTTAGTTGCTGCTTCAGCGCGTTTTTGGACGCGGTGAACGACTTCAATTTCACTTTATCGCGATCAAATAGCGATAGCGCATTGGTTGCGCTTTGTGTCCCTCGGATCTTCTGCTTGCAGAACTTATTGACGACATGAATATAATCGCCGAGAGGATTGATGGGTTCGGCTAGAAACTCCTGGCTGATGGCTTCAAGTTCGGCACTCTTGGCCTTGTGGAGTTGCTCTCTCATTCGCCTTTTACGGGCTTGCCGCTCTTTTTCTGTTTGTTCCTGCTGAGCCCAGCGCGTTTTCTGCGCGCTGTTATCGCTGTAGGTGTAGGAAGAAGAGCTGCTGTCTTCCGATACTGCATCATAGATTTTTTTACCGGCCCAGATGGCGACCGGTGCTGCTAACCACCACATATCGACTCCTATACTGATTCGATGTCGTTTAACTGGGTTTGCAATGCTTGCTGGAACGCTTTGATGCGCTCGACAAATACTGCTTTATGCTGACGTTCCTTGGCTTCCTCGATTGCCAGCCTTGCTTGTATCAGCGTTTGCTGTTCGGCGACAGCCGCCAGAAGCTCCGTCACCATCGCTTGAGTTTTCTTTTCTCGCTCGGCGGCCAGCTCGGGAGCCATTTGGCCTGTGGTCTTTTGGAGTTGCGCTTTCAGCGCCGGAATGCCGCTGAACTTGACCAGGGCGGGTTTATCTTCACGCATCCCTTTGCAAAACACAGGGTTTGCAACAAGATAAGGTGATATTTCCGGGGCAATGGCCTGCCGTAATTGTCGAGTGATTTCCGCGATCACCGCCTGGTTTTCATCGGCGGTTTCGGCTTCGGTCAGGACAACAAAGATACTTTCCGGTTTGGTGTGGGCCCGGCTGATTGCAGTCATGGCTTCTAAATCCGGCTGCTGAAGCGAGCCGGCGCTTAACCGATGCACCAACAAAATAATGTCAGCCTGAACAGCTCCCTGATTGGCGGCCTGAGTATCCTGAGTGTTGACATCCAGCCCTGGCGTATCGATATATCGGATCCCTTGATATTCGAAATGCTTGTTTTCTCGCGTTTCCGGAACCTCGCGCGTCTGGAAGAATTCATCGGTGAAGTGATTGGTGAGGGAATTCAGAAGCGAGCTCTTCCCTGAATTATAAACGCCGTAGACCACCACATTGGGGCAGGTGCTGTCGACAGCCATGGCTGTCTGCAACTGTGCCACCACAGCTTCCTTTTCTGGCACGTGTTGGGAGACCAGCTGATTGATTTTCTGAAGATTCATCTCAACTTTCCTTATTCATCGATTTGCATTTTGTCATACCCGTCCCCCTCGAAAGTGTTAAGTCCTTCAAGAAACCTGTGTCATTCATATTGAGTGATGAAATTATATGCACTTATACGTTGCTCTTTTGGGGGTATATCAGTGACTGAGACCCATTGAGATGAAGATGGTGGTGTTCTGAATGAATGCGTTGCGGCCAATGAACCGTGGTTGCTAAACCCGCCAGCTGAACTAGGTTAATAAGGCAATCTGGCCGCGCCGGTATGAATTGTATCGTTGCCGGTCATTTTGACCGTGCCTGTTTGACTTGGGGGAGCTGGGATGTTGTACGGTTTTGATGCGTTCTCGCCGAAGGAAATTGCCGAGAAAGTCGATACACTGGGGGTGACCAAGGCCCGGTTACCGCTGCTGTCCATGGTGATGCTGGGCATCTTGGCCGGGGCTTTTATCGGCTTGGGCGGGCTGTATTATGCGCTGGTCAAATCGGACGCCACTTTTAGCTTTGCCACCGGGCAGGTGCTGGGCGGGTTGACTTTTTCCCTCGGCCTGCTGCTGGTGGTGGTTGCCGGGGCCGAGTTGTTTACCGGCAACAACTTGCTGGCGATGGCCTGGGCCGACAAAAAGATCACCACCGCAGAGCTGCTGAAAAACTGGGCCGTGGTGTGCGGGGCCAATTTTATCGGAGCGGCCGGGCTGGCGGTGCTGGTGTTTGTCTCCGGTCATGCCAATCTTAATAACGGTGCCATTGCCGAAGTTTATCTCAACATCGCGGCAGCGAAATGCAATTTACCCTTCTGGACCGCGTTTTTCCGCGGCATGCTCTGTAATGTGCTGGTGTGTATGGCAGTCTGGATGGCGCTGGCTGGGCGGAGCGTGATTGATAAGGCCGTGGCGATTGTTTTTCCCATTTCAGCTTTTGTCGCGGCCGGGTTTGAACACAGTATTGCCAATATGTACTTCATTCCGCTGGCGATGCTGTTGCAGGCGAGCGGCGAGGCCAGCACTGCAGCCGGGGCGATCACCTGGCTCGGCTTTATCGGCAACCTGATCCCGGTGATTCTCGGTAATTTGGTGGGGGGCAGTGTACTGGTCGGGCTGATTTATCACTTGATCTATTTACGCGGTGCTCACCATGAACCATCGGTGAAATATCATCAGCCGGATGATGACGCGGGGGATTGATCCAGCTCAGGATTAGGGCGGCTTTAGCATTCCTGCAACTTCGGACTGAATACCCGTTGCTATACTCAGACCAGTGATTCAGAGGCTGCTTGAATCGAGCGGCAATCAGAACAGGGCTGGGGTTCTCGATGTCTTCCTCAAGAGTTCAGACCATATGTCCATTTTGCGGGGTGGGATGCGGCATTACCCTGAAAATGGATGCTCGCGGGCGGTTAACCGGTGTAGAGCCGGTGCCCGGCCATCCGATCAGCCATGGCAAACTGTGCGAAAAAGGCTGGAGCACGGCATATGCGATCCGGCCGGATAACCGGATCACCCAGCCGCTCAAACGCTGCCGGGATCGGTTTGAGCCTGTCAGCTGGGATGAAGCGCTGGATGACATTAGCCAGTCCATTCGCGAGATCCTCGATGAATCCGGACCTGCGGCAATTGGCGTGATCAGCAGTGCCCGCGCCACCAATGAAGATAACTACGCGGCGCAAAAATTTGCCCGGGCGGTACTCAAAACCAATAATGTCGATCACTGCGCCCGGATCTGCCATAGCCCGACGGTCGCCGGACTCAAGCAGACGTTGGGCTCCGGGGCGATGACCAACAGCGCCAAGGATATCTTCAACACAGATTTGATCGTGGTGATTGGCGCCGACCCGACCGAGAATCACAGCGTACTGGGCGGACAGATTTTTGCAGCCCAGCAACAGGGTGCCAAGCTGATCGTCATTGACCCTCGTCAGACCCGTTTGGCCAAAGTGGCTGATATCCATCTTCAGCTCAAACCGGGCAGCAATATTGCCCTGATTAACGCCATGCTCCAGGTCATTTTTGAAGAAAACTGGCACAACGCTGATTTTATTGCTGAGCGCTGTGACGGGTTTGACGAACTGGCGCGGCAAGTTGAAGCCATTACTCCGGCATCCGTCGAGGCAATTACCGGGGTTGATGCCGGGCAGATCCGGGCCGTGGCGAAAGCTTATGCGAAGGCCGAGAAGGCGATGATCCTCTATGGGATGGGGATCACCCAGTTTGTCAGCGGGACTCAGAACGTGATTGCGTTGTCTAATCTGGCGTTGGTGTGCGGTCAGATCGGCCGTCCCGGCACCGGCATTAATCCGCTGCGGGGGCAGAACAATGTGCAGGGCGCCTGTGATATGGGCTGCCTGCCGAATGTCTATCCCGGCTATCAGGGCGCGGATAACGATGCAGTGCAGCAGAAGTTTAACCAGGCCTGGCAGGGCGAGGTCGCTGACCAACCGGGGTTGACGTCGCTGGGTATGAGCAAAGCGGTCCTGGCCGGTGAATTTCACGGCTTGATCCTGTTTGGTGAAGATCCGGTGGTGACGGACCCGGATCAGAACCACGTTCGCGAAGCCTTCAAGCAGCTGGACTTGTTGGTGGTGGCCGAGCTGACGATGACCGAAACTGCCAAACTGGCCGATTATGTGCTGCCGGCGGCGTCATTCGCGGAAAAAGAAGGCACCTTTACCAACTGTGAGCGTCGGGTCCAGCACATCGCTCAGGCGCTGCAACCGCCGGGTTCGGCGATGGGCGACTGGCAGTGGCTAAATGCCCTGGCGCAGCGTCTTGGAAGCGATCAATTGAACTGGCCGAACAGCCAAGCGGTGTTTGATGAGATGGCGGCGCTGACCCCAGCCTATCAGGGGATGCGCTACGACAAGATGATTTGGGCGCAGGGGCTGCAATGGCCCTGCAACGACGACGCCCCGAACGGCACCGACATTCTGCATCGCGACAGCTTTCCCATCGGCAAAGCTCGTTTGATCCCGGTTCACTACACTGCCATTGACGAGTCGGTGGACGCCGATTACCCGCTGCTGCTGACGACCAACCGGCTTCATTTCCATTATGGCTGCGGCTCGATGACCCGTAAATCGCCGCTGTTGGAGCGCGAAACCCCGCCCGGTTTGCTGTTTATCCATCCTGACGATGCCCGGCAGCTCAAGATCACCCGCTATGGGCCCATCGGGGTGCGCTCGCGCCGGGGCTATATTGAAACCCGGGCGATGATCACCCCCGATGTACCGCCGGGTTTGGTCAGCATGCCGTACCATTTCAAAGAAGCGCCGTCGAATCAGCTTACCAATACGGCGCAGGATCCGATCACCAAGATGCCGGAGCTGAAAGCTTGTGCGGTGACGGTATTCCCGTTGCCAGCAGGTCAGGTGCCCAAAGATGTCGATCAGCTGAGGGAGGAGCCATAAGATGCAGCAGTATCTGGTTGAGTCGCTCAAAGCGTTGCAGGATCACTTATCCCGCGCCCGGCAATTGTATCAGGTGGTGGAATCCGCGCCGGGGGATGCGCACTGGCAACACATTATCCCCCCGGCTTATCCGCCACTCAGCGCACAAAAGCCGCAAGGTTCGGCGAAAAGTTTCTTTTTTGCCGAGCAGGAGCCGCTGTATGTGTTCGACGGCCAGTTTTTCCGTGAAATCCTGCCGAGGCCCGATCCCTTTGTGCTGTTTGGTGTGCAGAGCTGCGATTTAACCGCGATCCATTACCAGGATCTGTTTTTCGAGCAGGACGCCTATTATCAGGCGCGTCGCCGTCAGGCGCTGCTGGTGGGCATTGATTGCGTCCACCCTTGTGAACAGGGCTTTTGTTATCTGGTCAATGCCGGACCCGGCGTGCGTGATGAAACCGCCGATCTGATCCTCCATCCGCTGGAGAACGATCAATGGTTGCTGGTGGTCGTCACCGCACAGGGCAAAGATGCGATTCAGGGACTGGCACTCACCCCGGCCTCGGCTCAGAAGATGAATCAGCGCTGGGAGCAGCTTAGCCACTGCGAGCAGGAATTTGACGACCACAGCTACATCACCGAAGGGGTGGAGCGGCTGAACCGGGGTGAGGTCTCCGACGCATTGTGGCAGCGGATCGGTGTTCAGTGCCTGGCCTGCTCAGGCTGTACCACCCTGTGTCCGACCTGCTCCTGCTACGGTACCGAGTCGCAGCCCGTTGCTGATAAAGCTACTGATTTGGCGGTGAATGCTGCGGAGAGCTCTGGCAGTACACCCAAAGCGGCGCAGCCCGCAACGCAGCAAATGCGCTTCTGGGATTCCTGCCTGTACGAAGGATTCCAGCGCGAAGCCAGTTACCACAATCCCAGCGCACAGGCCGGAGAGCGGGTGAAGCGCTTCTGGTATCACAAGTTCAGTGATGATTTTTTACCGGAATTTGGCCGCTATGGCTGTGTCGGCTGTGGTCGCTGCGAGCAGGTCTGCCCTGGCGTGATCGGGGTTCATTCGGTGATGAAGAGGATAGTCGACGATGCATAACCTGACCCCTTCAGCCATCGAGCTGGTGGACTTCTATGACGACGGCGAGCAAGCACGGCACTTCCAGTTTCGCTTGTTGGATGGATCTGAGCCGACGTTGACCAAGCAAGACACTGACTGGCAGAAAGCCCAAATCGGCCAGTTTTTCATGCTGAATGTCCCGGGTGTCGGCGAAGCGCCGTTTACCTTTACCCAGGTGCCGGATGAACAGGGGCACTTCCGGGCGCTGGTGCGTCAGATGGGAGCCGTCACCACTGCGTTGTTTGGCCTGCAACCCGGCCAGATCCTCGGCGCACGCGGGCCATATGGGGTTGGTTGGCCGATGAACGAGATCTCCGGCAAGCGGATCTTGATCGTGGGTGGTGGCTGTGGTTTGGCGCCGCTGGTGGGCGTGGTCGATCATCTGGTCGAGCAACAGAATTATACCCAGCTCACCGTGGTGTATGGGGCGCGGAGCCAGCAGGCAAAAATGCTCAACCCGGAACGGGAGCGGTGGCAGCAGTTCATTCCGGTGTTCAACATGATCGAAAACGGCGATCTCAACGGTGACGAAAATGAATATCACGGCCGGCCGATTGATATCATGCCGACCGTGCTCGACAGCTTCGGTGAGTTGCCGGATGTGGTGCTGCTCGCCGGGCCACAGGTGATGATGTTCGGCATGGCCGATTATCTGGTCGCCTCCGGGGTGTACGATCACGCCATTTACCTGTCGATTGAGCGCCGGATGCATTGTGGCCTCGGCACCTGCGGCCATTGTTACCTCAAGCACAAATATGTCTGTACCGACGGGCCGACCTTCCGCTGGGATGTGCTCCAGCCTTACCTGCCGGAAGATCATTAGTCAGCGCTTGCTTAGGTTGTCTCATTGCTGCTTCGTCTTATGTATTGTCAGTTGCTTCGGCACCGGCTTGGCTATGGTTAAGACTTGAAATCGCGGGCTTATCCGTCGCGTGATTTGCCCAGGGTTTGTTTGAAAGGGTGTCTTGCGTGTATTGACGGATGAAGCGCCTGCTCAGGCGTCGGCGCCGAATCGAAGAGGCATCCCCATGGCAGAAGAAGAAAAAGATGCTGTTCTGGAACCTGAAACAGTGGCAGAGGATCAAGCGCCGCAGAAGACCAATAAAGTTAAAAAGATCACCAATATCCTGCTGCTGACCGTGGCGGTGTTGCTACTGTTTAACATCATCTCCGATCGTATTATCCCGATCACGGACAACGCCCGGGTCAAAACCTTTGTCGTACCGGTCAAACCGGAAGTGTCCGGCTTGGTGTTGGAAATCAATGTGGCACCCAATCAGCTGGTTGCGGAAGGGGATGTGCTCGTCAAGCTGGATCCGTCTGACTATCAAATTGCTGTGGCGCAGGCCAAAGAAAACCTCGAAATCGCCGGTCAGAATGTCGGCGCGCAAACGGCGGCGATTGCATCGGCTCAGGCGCGTCTGACCTCAGCGATTGTCGAGCGGCAAAACGCAGAGCTGCAAACCAACCGTGTCCTGGCTCTGGTGAAAAAAGGCGTGGTCTCCCAGTCGGATGCGGATGAGGCGCGGGCGACTCTGGCAACGGCACGGGCCAATGTGGTCAACGCCGAGGCCGACTTGGAAAAAGCCAAGCAACAACTGGGCGCGGCAGGGGAGGAGAACAGCCAGATTAAAGCCGCGTTGCTGGCTTTGGAGCAGGCACAGCTTAACCTGGAACGGACCGAAGTCCGCGCGCCGACTCAGGGCGGGGTGTCGAATTTCAGTTTGTCAGAAGGTTTTTATGCCTCCACCGGACAACCGCTGATGACCTTTGTCTCGACTGAAACCATCTGGATTGAAGCCTATTTCCGGGAAAACAGCCTGGGCAATGTCACGGCAGGGGATGCGGTGGAAATTGCCCTCGACTTTGTCCCCGGCAAGGTGTTTAAAGGCACGGTGTCCAGCGTGGATTGGGGCATCGACTGGGGTGAAGGCGATCAGGCCGGCAAGCTGGCCAAAGCCGATACCCAGAAGGGCTGGTTACGGCAAACTCAGATGCTGCCCATCCTGATTGAGTTTGACCACACCCAGGCGCGTGGCGTGCTGCGGGTGGGCGGTCAGGCGGATGTGATTGTCTATGCCGACGATAACACGATCTTTAACCTGATCGGCAAAGTCTGGATCCGGTTGATCAGCTGGTTGTCTTATGTCCGATAAGGCGACGGCTTCCGACACAAGTACCGTGGCGTCTGTGACTGACACACTGACGGAAGCGACTCAGGTTCGGATCCTGCGCTTTACAGTGGGGGTCGGTCTGGCGGTTTTTCTGGCCGCCTGGCTGGAATGGGATTTGGCCCATATCGCGCCGGTGCTAACGGCCAAATTTCTGATCGACAAGCCCACACTACACCGGGAAACCTTAATCGAGTTGCTGCTGGCGATGCTGGTCACCATCGGGCTGGGTATGTTGCTGTCGGGCGGGATCACCCAGTATCCAATTCCATTGATGATGCTGATCGGCTTGATGATGATGTGGGGTTACTATCTATTCACTAATCCGAAATGGAACCTGTTCGCGACGATTTTGATCCTCGCGATTCTGATCCTGCCCTTTATCGCAATGGGCAGTAGTGCCACCGTCTCCGGCTTTCTGGCTGGGGGACTGACGATTTCCGGGGTGGTCGCGATCACTCTCTTTACCCTGGCGCATATCTATTTTCCTGAGCCGGAGGCCGAGTTTCCGGGTTTTGCCCCGGTGATGCTGACGCCGCATCAGCGTTGGCGGGCTGCTTTCCGGGCCTTGCTGATCTCTTTCCCTGTGGTGTGCTTTTTCTTCGTGTTTCAGATCAGCGAAGCGATCCTGACCATGATTTTTATTGCCCTGCTGTCGCTGATGATCACCGGGGAGAAGTCGGTCAAGCTGAGTGCGTTTTTGGTGGTCAGCAACGGCCTGGGAGGTCTGCTGGCCATCGGCTCGTTTACGGTGCTGGCCATCGTGCCGAACATTGGGTTTTACACCTTGTTTATTGCGCTGCTGGCGATGGTGATGGCCACCAAAATCTATACCGCCGGGGAAAAAGCCCCGGTTTATGTGACCGCGTTCAGTACCTTGCTTGTGCTGATCGGCTCTACCTTGCTCAGTTCCGGCGACATCGACAGCACCACGATTACCCGAATCGTACAGCTGGTGGTGGTTGGGTTGTACATGATAGTCGCGGCGTATTTTCTAGAAACGCGAACGTGGAAATTTTTGCAGCCGAACTAGCGGAAAAGCTTTTTGGAGAGGTTTTTCCATGAAGGGATTTTTTAATCAGAGCGGTTTACTCAGATCGATTGATGAAGAACGATGTGAAAAAGGGGCGGGACGATGAAAACAGACGATCAATTTGCAACGCAGGCAATTGATGCGGCGATTAAAATCGGCGCGGTGGCCTTGCTGCTGATTTGGTGTTTCTCGATTTTACGGCCCTTTCTCATGCTGCTGGTATGGGGCGCGATTATTGCCACGGCGCTGTATCCGCTGGCGGTGAGCATGCACAACCGTCTTGGTATGAGCCTGACCAAAGCCAGTGTGTTGCTGTCGGGGATCGGGGTCGTCATTTTACTGGTCCCCCTGATTGCGCTCTCGACCGGCATTTATACCAGCGCTGCAGACGTGATTGTGGGGTTGCAGGATGGTACCCTGACGATTCCGCAACCAGATCCGGCGATGAAAGCCTGGCCGCTGGTGGGAGAGAAGCTCTATGTGTTTGTCGACATAGCCTCGACCAACCTCAAAGGCGTGCTGGTGCAGTATGCCGAGCCGCTGAAACAGTTTGCTGGCAAGATGGCGGGGCTGCTTGGTTCACTGGGGCTCGGCTTTGTTCAGTTCATCATCTCAACCCTAATCGCCGGAGCATTTATGGCCCATGCCGAAAAATGTGAAGCGGCTTTTCAAGCAATAGCAGATCGCCTGACTGGTAAGCACGGCGAACAACTGACTAAGTTGTCGAAAACCACGGTTCGGAGTGTGGTGCAGGGGGTGATCGGGGTTGCGCTGATCCAGTCGGTGTTCGCCGGGATCGGGATGGTGTTTGCCGGGGTGCCGGCCATTGCGCTGTGGATGGTGGCGGTGCTGCTGATCGCCATTATTCAGCTGCCACCGATCATTGCACTCTTGATCCCGATTTTCATCGTCTTCGGCACCCAGAGCACTGTCGTTGCGGTGCTGTTTCTGATCTGGTGTCTGCTGGTCAGTGCCAGTGACGCGGTGCTCAAACCCGTGCTGCTCAGCCGCGGCTCTGAAACCCCGATGCTGGTGATCCTGCTTGGCGCCCTTGGTGGCATGGCGATGTCCGGCATCGTCGGCCTGTTCGTCGGCGCCGTGGTACTGAGCCTAGCGTATCAGTTGGGAACGGTTTGGTTGGGAAATGAAGCGAGTGGGGAGTGAGTGGATTTGTGACTTGGAAGTGGACAAAAGTGAGCTAGAGGCATTGCTCTAGCTCGGGTGATTTAGATTAGAAAATGTATTGATGCCGTATATAGTCTATCTTATATGCTGCCTTCAGCAGGTATTCATAAGCATCTAGTCAGGAAAAACAACAATACCCAGCGCTTCGAGAAGCTGTTCTTGCTGCCAATCTGCAATTTTGATACCTGATGTATCGACTTTGCGGGGATCTAAACCGTCGAGTTCGGCGTGGCATAAATTGGCACCCTGTAGGCTAAATTGCCCCCAGACATCTTCGGAAAAAACACCTCGACTTAAGTCTGACTCTTTCAGTGATGCACCCGCTAGGTGAGTTCCTATCCAGCGATTTTCAAACAGCTCACATTTTTCTAAACAAACCCGCTCCATATTGGCATAGGAAAGGTTACATCCAGTAATAAAGGCTGAGCAAAAGTACATACGATTACTTACTTGATTGGCAAAGTTTGCTCGGGAAAAGTTGGCACCTTTTAAATCACACTCACGTAACTCAATACCGTAGCAATTGGCGTTACTGAAGTTTGCCATCGCAAGTTGGCATTGTTGGAAACTTGCATCGCGAAGATCTGCGACATCAAAGTGGCAGCCTTCGATATCACCCTGTTCAATGAACTTGCAGTTAACGAATGTCGCATCGCGCAAGTTAGCACGTCGAAAGTCGCAGCGAATAAAAGTGCAAGCAGTGAACGTGAGAGCGCTTAAGTCTTTATGTGAAAAGTTGTGGTACCGATATGTATGATTGTAGGTTTTCATGAGGACTCCTTGCATGAACTGAAGGCAAGACTACCATTATGCTTATGCGAAGACATTAAAATAAAATCCCATAAAATCAACACATTAAAACCTCTCATTTTGCCTGTTTTAAGGGGTCAAATTGGCACGTAGCGCGCCTATCGCTCTAGCCTTAGTACGCGGCGCCGTTGAAAAAAGTTATCCGCTTTACATTGAATTAGGCGAGCTATGCTTTATTAGTTAGCGTTGGCCGCAGTTTCTTTTTATCTTTTGTGAATCTCCCTCCAGAAACTAGACAGCTCCAAGTTCAGGTTAAGAAAGGTATGGCAAAGATTAGTTTACATATTGCAACTGATTCGTTAGTTCTAAATAGCTTTGGGGCAAAACTGAGCCAACTCGATCTATCCCTTCCCTTGATTCCTTAGCGCCAGCGGTGAAATCGAGAAAAACGCCTTAAAGCAGCGGTTGAAATAGGTGGCGGTAACAAACCCGGAAGCCGCGGCGATGCTGGCTATGGAGTGTTGGATTGGAGTAGCAATTGGAGGGCGTTGTTCATCCGCAGTTCCAGGTAATAGCGCGACGGGGTGGTGCTGAAGTGGCTGCTTAACTTCTAGTTTTAACCACGGTTAAAAATGGGATGATTACTATTCACGTGATTGCGACCGAGGCCGTGGCTTTTCAGGAAGTCTTGCTGCCGGAGTTCGCCGACTATCAGGCCTATGTGGTGAATAACGCCCGTGTGATGGCCGCAATGCTGATCAGTTAAGGATCGGTTGACTGATCCTTCTGATGCGTCAAAATCGGAAATCATTTACTGGTTTCCGGTTTTTTATGCCCGTAGCTTCCGCACTCACAGATTTTCTTGAAGAGTCTCCTGTCGATATCTCCCAGCTGACCACTTTCTCTGAACACGTTCCCGACGAGTGGGTTGCCAGAGCTACATCTTTATCGACTCAGGCAACCATCAGACGAAGACGGCTCCCCAGTGATATGGTGCTCTGGCTTATTGTCGGTATGGCCTTTTTCCGCAATGAGCCTATAGCTGAAGTGGCCCGCCGTATGAATGTCTGTGCCGAAGGGTTGGCAAACGAGGAACTCCTGGCCAAGAGTGCTCTGACACAAGCCCGTCAGCGACTGGGAAAGGAAGCGCCTAAATGGCTGTTCAAACAGTGTGCTCAGGTATGGGGTAAAGAAAGGTACCCGGAAGACAGCTGGAATAAACTTCAGGTTTTTGCTGTTGATGGGGCTCTGTTCAGGACCCCGGATACCCCCGGGCTTCGCGAACACTTCGGTTCGGGAAACACATCCGGAAAGCGCCAGACACCTTACCCTGTACTCCGTCTTGTCACCATGATGAACGTGCGTTCCCATATCATCATTGATGCCGATATCAGCCCTTATCGCCGAGGTGAAATACCGCTGGCCCAACCCTTTATCAACTCGCTGCCGGATAACTCGGTGACTTTGCTGGATAAGGGATTTTACGGAGCAAGCCTGTTGCTGGGCATCTCTGCCAGCGGGGCAAACCGACATTGGCTTATTCCTGCTAAAAAAGGCGTGGTATACACACTTCTCGACGAGGAGGAAACCAATGACAACCTTATCGAGATGAAGGTCTCGCCCCAAGCGAGAAAGAAGAATCCGACCCTTCCTGAGAAATGGCAGGTACGGGCAGTCACCTATGAGGTAGACGGGAAAGAGAAAACGGTTTTCACCTCCCTGCCAAGAGAGATGTACAGCGCCGAGCAGGTTGCCACCCTATACCACGAACGCTGGGAGATTGAACTGGGCTACCGCGATATAAAGAGCTCCATGCAGCACAATTCTCTTACCTTGCGGAGCAAAACGGTCGAGCTGGTTTATCAAGAGTTATGGGGGTTGCTTCTCGGCTACAACCTGGTCAGGAGAGAGGCAAGCCAGGCGGCTGTGGCGCATGACAGAGCCCCCACAGAAATAAGCTTCAAGTACGCCTGCCAGTTTATTGCAAGTCAGCTCAGGGTAATGAGTAAGGCACTGTCACCGGGAAACACGCCCAAGAGGCTAAAGGCACTACGGGGGGACCTGTCAGTGCTCTTCAAGGAAAATCGCCCCAGGCCATCTAGGCCCAGGGCAGTTAAGGTATCAAAGACCCGCTACCCGGTTAATCGCCATGCAGCTCCCCTTAAGTGAACTGCATTGCCCCGCCTTGGGGAGGCTTTATTTTGAAGTGTTCGTGGGGGCGGGAGCAGGTGCTGGATTTTAGACCCAGATTCTGCCCCGGATAGTGGTGCCAGACTCAGGCATGCCCCAGCAGGCGGAAGTTCCAGTTTTCCAGTTCGTTGGTCTCCAGGCGCTTGTCGAGGGTGCGGGTCCAGCTTTGCGACAGTTTCGACTGGGCTTTGAGGCGCATCAAGGCGTCGCGGTTGAGTGGATCGCCGAAATAGATATCGCATACCTCGCGCAGCGTCATGGCATCGGGTTCGCGTGCAATCAGTTTGAGTGGATCATCGACACTGACGTAGCCCGGCTGGATCACCCGGTATAACCAGCCGCAGCGACTGATGTCCTGCATATCGACTGAGAACTTCTCGATATCCCAGCGTTGATTGAGTTTAAAGCATGGCGAGCGGGGCTGGCTTACTTCAATGATGGTTTCTCCCCACTGGTAGCGATCGCCCAGACACACCGTATCTTCGGTCATGCCTTCGGTGCTGAGGTTTTCGCCCATCCCCGGTGCCTGCCAGTTTTTCTCGATGCCGTATTTTTCGCGCCAATAGGTATAGTGCTCCGCCGGGTATTGGTGTAACGCCCGCTCCGTGCCGCCGTGAAAACGTTTCTCGGCACATTCATCCCCCGCCAGGCCGGTTTCCGACAGGTAAATACGTTCGGTGGTCGGCACCTTGTCGATTGCGGTTTCCATCCCGTAGCGATGGGCGACTTTACCGCGAAAAACTGCGTTCAAAACGGTCACTTGTTCCATGAATGCCTTACCTCCGGATGGTGAATGATACCTGGTATCAGATTGAACATGATATGCGCTCGGTTGAGTTCGGGTATCTTAAAGCCTGCGCCGGGAAGGTCAAATGTTTCATCGGACAGATGATCGGTCCAGACGGCCAATAATGAACCGGGGGATTGGTCAAAGGCCGAGAGAAGGCGGGCCCTTGACTCGGGTGTGTATTTTGCGCAGTCTGGCTTAAATTCTCGCAAAATGAGCTGCTTATGACCCTGTTGTTGACTGATGAACAGTGCCGCGCGCTGGAGAAAGCGCTGGCGTACCAGCGTTTACAAGCTGACCTGATCCTGGCCCCTGATTTTCCGCATTTCGCCGGGAAAACGTATCCACTCGGACGCTGTAAAGAAATCAGGGATAAGGTGTTCGAGCTCTGGTGTGAAGCGCTGAAAGCACCGCATGAAGCGGCTTTCCAACCCATTAGGGACTACCTGCAACAAGGGGGCACCCTGACCAAAGTGTGGGGGTCTTTGCGTGATGAATATTTTCAGAATGCGATGGTGGTGGGTGACTGGTATATCGATACGGCCAATGACACCGTGAATCCGAACAAGCCGCGGGTCGAAATTCGCCCACTGGGGACGTCCGGGTTTCGGCCCATCACCAGCTTTGAGCAGTTTATCGCGATTGCGCGTTCTTACTGGGAGGTGGAAATCTACCGCAATGATGTGGTTCCGGCCCTGGCGCCTTTTTTGCCGCTGCTGTGCGTCAATGCTCAAGGTGCGTCCTGGCTGGCAGCGGCCAATGACGACATGTTTGCCTTAGCGACACAAAGTGGGTTTGAACTGTCGGAGCGGGTGTTGCGGGAGCTACCGCCGGTTCCGGAGCACTTGATGCGCCGCTGGCACCAGAAGCTGGCTGGGTTAGGCGTTGACTCCCCTTTTTACGTTCATCCGGGGGATCCCGTGAGTTATTGTCAGCAATATCGGGAAGCCGGCAAACACCACTCGCTGACGTTTCGGGATCAGGCCGTGCGCGCTTTTATGCCGCTCGCGAACGGGGGTTAGCCCCCGGCTCTGTGCTGGCCCGCAGGCCCGAGACTGACAATCAAAGAAGGCGAATCAAAAGTTGCGGGCCACATACTGCGGTTCAAGGTTACGAATGCGCGGAGAACGCCGTCTATTCCCGACCGGGTTGTCATAGACGGATGTTACTGAATGTCATCAAAAAATCATAAAATAGATCTTGATCACACTTCAGAGCTGAATTATATTTGTTTTGAAAGTTAATTACGGAATTTACTTTCACCTTGGTGCGGCGTTGTCGGATTAAGCGGGGGTTATCCAGCGCCCCAACCGTCAAAGCGCACTTGTCAACGATTGTAAAGCTCAGGAGCTGACTATGAAACAACTACGCCACTTTTTCTCACTGTTTTCTAACCAGATGGATTACGATCGTCACCAGTTTGCGATTCGTGCCAATCGCTCTCTACAAGGTTGATTTTCATCACCTTTAATTGTGTCTTCGGAAAAGTTTTTTGTGCTGAATGCTGCTCAGCATAGCAACCTGGCTCATTCAAGACCTGGAACGTGGTAGGGTATGAATGAGTAGGGATATTCCCACTCACGCCTGATTTTGCCTGTTGCCGTTTCTGGCCCATTGTTGAAGTTTATCTGCATCTCATCCTGCTCTCTTTTTCCACCCCTCTTTACTAGCCTCCTTTGCCTGCCCCTTGGCTCGTTTCCATTCGCTTTGTACCTGATCCCGCTGAACTTTATTATCCCCAACAACTGTTGATAATCGCTGTAACGTACGATTTTAGGGTCGGTATAAGGTTGAAGACCTTCAGCACCGGTGGATAACTCCGGTTCGATTTGCACTACAGTGATTAGAGAGCGTGCTGCAATTTATCTGATACAACGAGGAAAGGCTGGACCGATGGTCTACCGGGTAATGGCCGATGTTGTTGTTATTTTACACCTTCTGTTTATTGTGTTTGTCGCCTTTGGTGGTGCCCTGCTGTGGTGGCGCCGTGCCGTTGCCTGGCTGCATGTGCCGGCGGTGATCTGGGTGTTGGTACTGAGCCTGATGGGTTGGGTCTGCCCGCTGACGCCGCTGGAAAACCGGCTGCGAATAATGGCTGGGCAATCGGGTTACCCCGGTGGCTTTATCGACCATTACTTGTTGCCGATCATTTATCCGCCGGGACTGAGTCATGAAACTCAGCTTTGGATCGGGCTCGCAGTGTTTGCGGCTAATCTGCTTCTCTATCTCCTGGTTTATCTCTGGGTCTATAAAGGCGAGGTAACCCGATGGTTCCGGGGGCGCGGGAAGTGATGAAACGGGTATTTGTCTGGGGAGTCGTGGGTTATACGGTATTGGTTATGACATGTTGTTCCTTACAGCGACAGTTTCTGTATTTTCCGCAACCGGCCAGCGCGCAGTTTGGTGAGGAAAACATTCGTTTTCAGCTGGATGATCGGGTTCTTCAAGGCTGGGTGATCAACCCCGGACAATCCCGGGCGCTGATTTATTACGGCGGCAATGCGGAAAGCATTGAGATGAATATTCCTTTCTTTCGGACCGTGGTGCCGGACTACAGTGTGTATCTGATCCCGTACCGGGGTTATGGCAATAACCCGGGTCAGCCGACGGAGTTGGGGTTGTATCAGGATGCGATGGGCGTATTTCAGGCGGTGAGTGAAAATCATCCCATTATCGCCCTGATGGGACGTAGTTTGGGCTCCGGCGTGGCCACATATGTGGCGGCGGAACAGCCTGATCGGGTTGATCGGTTGCTGCTCGTCACCCCGTTCGACAGCATCGAGCAGGTTGCGAAAACCATTTACTGGATGCTGCCGGTCTCCCTGCTGATCGAAGACAGGTTCGCTTCGATTGAGCGGGTCAGCGCCATCCGGGCCCAGACATTTATCTTTATTGCCGAGCAGGACCGGGTGATCCCACGAGAAAGTGCTGAACACTTGGTCGCGGCTTTTGGCTCGCAACTGAAGAACGTTGTGGTGGTGCAAGGGGCCGATCATAACAATATCGCTCAGTTTCCGGCGTATGCTGAAGGGGTTCGGCGAGCGTTGTCCGTCATCCCTCCGTAAACCTTAATCAATAATTATGTGTTATAAATACTCCAGATAATGCCGGGAGGCCGGTATTGATGGTGCAAGGCCGATGTCGCGTTTTAAATGCTCGGAAATGGCGCTATTGACAGGCTGACTCGCCAGGTGATGCTTTCGTTTTTTCCAGGAAAAATCCCAGGTTGGCAGTGAAATACTGAATTCCAGATCCCAATTTATCGCGACTTTTATCATCATACGCTCCTTTCTCTGCGTGACTTTCTGGACAAAGTATGGGCATGATTGCGCGCAAACACGAACGATGAATGATTACAGTTAATATAAGTACAGGTTATGGATAATCGATTACGTTGGCTTGCCGGGCTGCGCTATTTTGAATCGGCAGCAAGGCTGAGTAGCTACAGTAAAGCGGCGCAGGAACTTCACGTCAGCCAAGCGGCAGTGAGTCAGAAAATCCGGCTGTTGGAAGACGGCTTACACTGTAAATTGTTTGTCCGTCAGGGACGGGACATGATGCTCACCCGCAAAGGGCAGACGTTGTATCAACAGGTCACATCCGGCTTTGAGCATATTCTTTCTGGCTTAAATGCCATTCAGTCTGAGCCGGTGGAAGGGATGCTGGCGGTGAACACGACCCCGTCGTTTGCCTCGCGCTGGCTGATGCCGAAGCTGTGGAAGTTCACCATGCTTCACCCCAATATTCCGATCCGGGTCTATGCCACCACGGAATATCCGGAAATCAAATACGGCAGCATTGATGTTGCGATCCGTCAGGGGTACGACAGGCAACTGGGGGAAGGCATTGAGCAGACCATCTTGTATGAAGAGCCGGTTTATCCGATTTGCTCGCCGGAGCTGGCGCAGTCACTGAAACTGGAACATCCGGCGCAATTACTGAAATGCTGGTTGATCCACGGGGTGGAAACGAAAAGTTTCACCTGGGAGCGATGGTTTAACATTGCCGGTGTCACGATGCCCGACGCGCAGGTTCAATGGATGGAAGTCAGTACCTTTGATATGGGCCTGAGTGCCGTGATGGCCGGGCATGGTGCGTGCCTGGGCACCGAAAGCCTGGCCGGTGATTTTATCGAGCGCGGTCTGCTGGTGAAACCCTTTGATATTGGCATGACCCCCGGGGTCCGGTATACCGTCTATCATGATCCTCATTCATCCCGCCGAGCCCGGATCCAGGCGTTTACCGACTGGCTACATCAAGAAGTGGCGCAAGGTAGTGCGATGTCAGGGAATCAAGGATCCTCGGCATGCGCCGAAGCAGACTGAATCTGCGTCCGGATCACTTCCAGGCCGGATTTGAGTTGCGTGCGGCTGGTTGGGCCGGTCAGTGAGACCCGGATCGCCGCCGGGGCCGGATAGTGATCCACTGCGAACATTTCGGCTTCGCGAACATGCACGCCATCTTGCTTGAGCTGGTGGCTCAACTGGCGTCCGGTGAGTGGTGACGGTAACGGGATCCAGACATTGAACCCCGGCACGGCCCCATGGCCGGCATTGGGAAAAATTTGCTGCAAAATGCGGTGACGCGCTTTCAGCTCAGCGGCAATTTCCCGATCAACGGCATCCATCGCGCCGTTGGTCAGCCACCGGCAGACCAAGTCAATCATAAGTGGGCTGATATGCATGCAACTCGCGCGCAGGGCTCGTTGCATCGGCAAGGATAGCGAGCGTGGCATGATGATGTAGCCGACCCGTAAGCCGCCGGAAAAATATTTTGAGAAACTGCCGACAAACAGGGTGATATCGGGCGCAATCGCAACCAATGGTGTTTGTCGATGCTCCGGCGGGCAATAGAGTACGTCATCTTCAATGATCAGTACCTGGTGTCGCCGACAGATTTCGATCACCCGAAGCCGTCGGCTGTCGCTGAGGCAGGCTCCGGTCGGATTTTGGATGGCCGGTGTTAAATACAATAAGCGGGGCTTGTGCCGCTGGCATTGAAGCTCTAAATCTTCCGGAATGATCCCCTGCGCATCGAGCCGGATCGGCACCAGCTTTCGCTCAGACTGCTGACAGCTATGAAGAAACTCCGGGTAACACAACCCTTCGACCAGAATCGTCTCTTTCGGGCGCGTGAGTGCCTGGACCAGCACCGACAGACCGTGCTGACCGCCATAGGTCCAGAGCAAGCGACGGCTGTCCATCTCGCATTTGAACCGCTGTCCCAGCCAGTGCTGCAGCGTCTGGTTGTGGCCTTGCAAGCCTTCCGCACTGCAATAATCCAACACCGCGCGCTGGGCAATCGGCTCCAGTGAGAGATCCTGAAGTGTACGGGAAAGGTGTTGTTGCTGGTTGATCAGCAGGGGGCGACAAATCGCCAGATCGATGCCGCTTTTGGTGGTGACCGGGTGATAAAACGCCCGCGACTCATGGTGGCGATCTTTGACATAAGTGCCGCTGCCGACTTTGGGGGCAACCAGACCCCGGTGTTCCAGCTCCTGATAGGCCCGGGTCACGGTGCCGACCGTCACACCCAACCGATAGGACAGAATGCGTTGCGGTGGGAGCTTGGTGTGCGCTTCGAGCTCGCTGCTTTCGATGGCTTCGGCAAAAGCGTCGGCCAGAGCCATGTACTTGGGTCCGCTGCGGCCACTGATGTCGGGAATGAACATTGTCCTGCTCTCGAGGGGTACAATTGAAACTGAGGACAGGATAAATAAGGCGCCGGACGAAAGAAACAGAAGAATTGTCATGGTGACGCATTTTTGTTAGGTCCGACGCGATTGTTACTTTTACGCTGTTTGCCATTCAACGATCAGAAAAAGGAAAAATGATGGCAACGCTATGGGAGATTATGCCGGCGATGAGTGTCCTCGCCTTTGTGCTGGCCATTACCCCCGGCCCGAATAATTTCTTGCTGGCCAGTTCCGGCGCCCAGTTCGGGATGAAGCGATCGCTTCGGCACCTGTTGGGGATCCGTCTGGGGATCATGGTGTTGATTGTGTTGTGTGCCAGCGGTGTCGGGGCGGCGATGACGCAACATCCCGGGATTTATCAGACGCTACGTTATCTCGGGCTCGGGTACATGCTGTGGATGGCAGGGAAACTGGCGCTCTCAAGCGCATCCGGCATGGCGGCGGAACAAACCGGTCCGTTGTCGGTGAGACAGGCGACCTTATTTCAGTTGGGCAATGTCAAAGCTTGGATGGCCTGCCTGGCGCTGGTCAGCAGTTACAATTTACCCGAGCAATACTGGTCCTCTGTGCTGATGATCCTGCTGGTGTTTACCGCGTTTGGTTTTATGGCGAATAGCCTGTGGGCTTATATGGGCTACGGCATGCGCTGCCTGCTGGATTCTCCGAAAAAGCAGCAAGGATTTAATGTAGCCCTGGCACTGCTGACGGTTGGCACACTGCTTCCGGCTTTTTTGGATTAGGGGGGCTTTGGACGGATCTTGCTTAAAAGATATCGGATTTTGCGTGAATCTGGCTGACATCTCATCGCTTGAATTCTTGTGTTGAATTAAGACTTTACAGCGTCGCTGCCGGGTCTTATCATACGCCGCACTTACGGAGAGATGGCTGAGTGGTTGAAAGCACCGGTCTTGAAAACCGGCATACGTTTATAGCGTATCTAGGGTTCAAATCCCTATCTCTCCGCCACATTGAAAAAGCCAGCTTAATTGCTGGCTTTTTTGCATCGACTGCTTGGTAAAGAAAGAGATAGGGTGCGAACCCTAGACAGGGCTTTTTTCGTTTCAGGTGTATAGCTGAGTGTCGGAATTTGACAATCCTCGCCTCCAAGGCGCTCCGCCAATATTGAAAGTCCCATCGTCAGGTGAGGTATTTTATGTTCCGGTCATGGCCGAAAGAACCGTACTGAGCGAATCAACCACCGTATCATGACTTTGTCGTATGTCTGTGCGAGAGTGCGTTCTATATCTAAGCGCAAGTAGAGCAGGGAGCGGATTGCATGGAAGAGCTATGGGTAAGATATCTCCATTTTCTGGGCATCTTGCTATTGAAAATGCATTGCTTGCCGAAAAACTCAATTTCGAGACGGCAAGGAAATTAGTGCTGATCGACGCAATGTATGGTTTAAGTGCCATCGTTACACTGGGCGCGGGGTTGATATTGTGGTTCTTAGTCGGTAAGCCCAGTCAGTTTTATACCGGTAATGCCGTTTTTCATGTAAAGATTGGTTTGTTCTTCTTCATTGCACTGATGTCTGTAATACCCACCTTATTCTTTTTGAAACACAGAAAAAATGAAAGTTCAGAGATTCAAGTTCCAAGGTATATCATGCGTATCAAACGGCTTGAGGCGACGTTGTTACTTCTGCTCCCTTTCTTAGCGGTACTCATGGCGCGTGGTTACGGCAGTTAATGACGCGGCTCTGATAAACCTATCCACTCGACGGTGATCTTGGTGGTTTTAAGGATAGTTTTCTATCGCGTATAGTTCGTTAGCATCGAAAGTGGATTAAGGTAGAATGGCGATTTCGGAATGAACAACACGATGCTGATAGCAAGGTAATATTTTATGCCGAATGTCAGTTTAAGGGAATGTATGACGCCAAAGGAAGTGGTTATCGCATATTGGGAGTCGATGCAGTCAAATGATTTTGCTAAAGCCAGCGAGTGGCTCGCGGAAGATTTCGAATGCTTTTGGCCTCAATCGTCTGAGCTCATTGTGGGTCGTGAAAATTTTGCAGCTATCAACTCATACTATCCGGCAGATGGTGAGTGGGTATTTACAATCAACGCTGCGGTTGCTGAACATGACACTGTGGTGACAGATGTGTCCGTCACCGATGGGGTGCGACAAGATCGGGTGATTACCTTTCATACCGTGAAAGATGGTTTCATTCGTAAACAAGCGGAGTTTTGGCCTGACGATTACCCGGCACCGGAATGGCGAAAACAATGGGTCAAGATTGTATAATCTATGCGACAACGATAACTCAATCTCTGGAAACGCGAAGCAAGCGTGCTCATGTATACCTGGATTGACAACCGTACTCACTGTTAATCAGAATACGGCTCCCACAATATATCTTCCGATGAGGTTTCAATGGAACTGACCACTTTAGTTGATAACTCCCGATTGGCGGACCGACCTGATCTTGCCGTTGAACGAGGGTTGTCCCTGCATGTGAAAACTCAAGGGCGGCAGATCTTATTTGATGCCGGAAGTAATCAGATATTTTGTGACAATGCTGCGCGATTGAACATCGATCTACAGACAGTTGATGCCGCGGTGATTTCGCATCGCCACCATGACCACTGTAATGGCATCACGCATTTTCTCGATCGGAATACCGCGGCATCGGTGTATTTCAGGGCCTGTGATGAGGCTGAGTACTCTTTCCGGGCTTTCGGCTTTAAGAGTAATGTCGGTATTGCCAAGGATCTGTTGGAAAAGGCCGGAGAACGGGTGAAATTCGTCAGTCAGATGACGGAGATCCTGCCGGGCGTTTTTGTGGTCACTGAGCTCAGTCATCAATACGAGCAGCCGAAAGGAAATCAGTATTTGTATACGGACACGAGGCAGGGCCGTAAGCCGGATACCTTTGAGCATGAACTGATGATGGTCGTCAAAGAATAAGACGGCCTGGTTGTATTCACCGGCTGTGCGCATCATGGGGTGCTGAATATGGTGGAGACTGCACTTTCTCTGTTCCCCGATACCCGAATTAAAGCCGTCGTAGGTGGGTTTCACTTGGTTGGCCTGCCGCTGCTCAATGGTATCGGTGGGACACCGCAGGATATTGAAGCCATTGGTCGCACGCTGTCGGATTATCCGATCGATAAGCTCTATACGGGCCACTGTACCGGCATGAAGGCGTTCGGAATATTGAAAGAGGTGCTTGGTGAGCGCCTGGAACATATGCCGACCGGACGTCGTGTTGTCATCTGACTTTTCCCGCGCAGCCTGAACGATTCAAGCTGCGTTGGCCCTGCTCGCTTTCTTCATTTCCTACCAGCTGAAAATAACGAATCTCGCTCCCCCGTGACGCGATCATGCTCGGCTTGTTGCGCTCTGTCTTTCTCTCCTGCTTGTCGGCCGTCCATGGCCGGTCAATCACTGTGATGTGTCTCCTGAATTAAAAATTATTTGGTCCGGATCTGACGGGTTGGGTGAATTTTGGTGAAAACACTATTGATCTGATGAAGGTTTGATCATAATTTATCTATAGTGTTTTCGGATGAGGTGGTTTCATGAAGAAGAAAAGTGAAAAGGTCCGCGAGAAAATTCTGGATGCTGCGGTCGATTTGATGAGCATGGAGGGTTACAAGCATGTCTCGATGCGCAAAATCGCCAAGCAAGCCAATGTCGGCGATGCCACGATTTATAACTACTTTCCGAACAAAGAAAGTTTGCTGTACGGCTACTTTGCGGATCAGGTGAAAAAGTCGGTTGAAGAACTGCAATCCATTGAGGATATTGAAAGTTATTCACTGCAAGAGAAAATCCAACTGCTCATAGAAACCAACCTGACCCAGATGCTGCCGTATCGTGAGTTTGTTCAGGAAGCCTTTGAGATGACTTTTCTCACGCCTTTGGCCAAATTCGGCCATGTCTCGCCGATTAAATCGCAGCTCAGTGATCAAATCAGGCTCTATCTGTCTCAGGCTTATACGCAGGGAGCGCTCGAAGAAGAAAGCCTGCACGAGTTCATTCCGTCCCTGTTTTGGGATTACTACCTCGGCATGGTGATGTACTGGCTCAAGGATGATTCGGAAGATTTTACCAATACCACGCAACTGCTCGATCTGAGCCTGAACTTTGGTATTTCTTTACTCGCCAGCGGTGTGCTGAGCAAAGCCGGGCAAATGGCGTCGTTTCTTTTGCGCCAGCATATGTTTTCAGGATTTGAGCTGATGGCGAAGCAAATGGGTCAGCTGCGGGGGTTAACCGGGAAAAGGGCCGAATGATGAGCAAGGTTCCGACCAGTAAAATCCATCGTAATGCCATTGTGGCCGGTACTGCGGTCAAACTGGGGGCGAATGCGGTCAAAAACCGGACGCAATCGCTACTGTCGCCTCGGGGGAGCAAGCTGAATACCCAACAGACTGACGCTGAGCAGGCCGAGATTATCTTTTCTGCCTTGGGCCGCTTAAAAGGCACGGCGTTGAAAGCGGCGCAAATGCTGGCCTTGGAAAATAGCCTGGTCCCGAAAGCCTACCGGGAGGCACTCAATAAGGCCTGTTATCGCGCGCCCGGGCTCAACCGCGCCGTAGTGAGAAAAGTATTCATGAGCCAGTTTGGCTGTCCGCCGGAAAAGCTGTTTGCAGTGTTTGATTACACGCCCTTTGCCGCCGCAAGTTTAGGTCAGGTTCACCGGGCCGAAGACCGCAACGGCAACTTGCTGGCGGTGAAGGTGCAATACCCGGGAATTGCCGAGAGTATCCACGCCGACATCGCGACGCTGTCAGTCTTGCTCAAGGCGGTCCCATCTCGTTTTCAATTCGAACAGATGTTGCCGGAAATTGAGCTGCGGCTGATGGAGGAGACTGACTATGAGCTGGAGTTCCAGCGGCAGGCAGACTTCTATGCCGGTTGTGATATTGCGAACTTGCGCGTCTTGCCGCCCATTGCCGCCTATTCCTCAAAGCGCGTGATGAGCTCGCCCTATGTCGCTGGTTTGCATATTGATGAATGGCTGGAGACCGACCCGCCGATCTCAGCACGCAATGCCGTCTGCCAGGCACTGTGCGACCTGTTTTTTACCTCGATTTCCCGTTACGGCATGCTGCACGCCGACCCGAATATTGGGAACTTCCTGATCGATAAGGACAATCGGTTGGTGGTGCTGGATTTCGGTTGTACCGTCCCGGTTGATCCCGACACTGCTGGGGCGTTTGTGGCGCTGTTGAAAGCCTATAAGACGCAAGACATTGAGCAGGTCATTGATTATTTCAACCGCCTGTATATGAATCATCAGGGAGAGCCGGAAAAGATGAAGAACAACGCACTCTTCATTGAGTATCTGGCGTGGCAGCATCAACTGCTGGCCCCGGCGTCTTTCGATTTTTCTGCCCATCCGAGTTATATGGCGCAAGGGGTGTCGCTGGCCGTGGACGCGCATAAATACAGTGAGTTTCCGGTGAATCCGAGCAAGGAGGTGCTGTTTCTGGAGCGCGTCTATTACGGTTATCTGCAACTGTGTCAGCGAGCCGGCGCGTGTGTCCGGTTTGAGATCGATACCTTATTTGAGGAGCAAGCGAATGTCTGATTTGAATCTGTATCTGTTTATTTCGGGTGCGATTGCCTTATTCACGGCTTTTTTGCATTTGATTGCCGGGCATTTCCATCCGGTACTGCCGTTTCTCAGTACCCGGATGGATGACAGCGTAAAGGGAACCTTTTATGCCTGCTGGCATATGGTGACCGTGTTGCTGTTTGCTTCCGCGGCCTGGCTTCTGTTCAGCGCCTATGTTCCGGGCGATGCTTTATCCGTTCGGATGCTTTCTGGTCAATTTATTCTGTTTGGCTTGGTCTTTCTGGCCGTTGGCCGATCTCTCAAGATCAAGCGCGCGTGGGTACGTTTGCCGCAGTGGATACTGCTGCTCCCCATCGGCGTATTTGGATTTCTGGGCTCTATATAAAAGAGGATGCCATCATGATCAAAACTGTTGCTGTGCCAATGTCACCGTTGCTCGAACATACGCTTCCCAAGGCGCAATTTGCCGATGCGTATGAAGTTGAGTTGAATGATCCCGATCAGGATGTCTGGGATATCACCTACAAGTTGTTCACCGAGGGTCAGCAGGATTGGATTAAAGCCTTGATGGGACTGCGTAACCTACTGGTGACGCCGTTTGGCCTGAAAACCGGGCCGATGAACGACGGGGAGCAGGTGTTACAAGAGCGCATCGGTATTTTTAAGGTGTATGAGAAAACAGCGCACGAGGTACTGCTCGGGGAAAATGACCGTCATCTGGATTTCAGAATTTCGGTGCTGAAGGATACCGCGAGTGCAACCCTGACCGTTACCACCAAAGTTGAGATGCACAATACCCTGGGTCGGGCCTATATCACGGTGATCGAGCCGTTTCACCGCATGATTGTCAAAAGTATGCTCCGACAGGCGAAGAAAAAAGGGGCATTTTAGCCGAGTGGGGCCCTTTTGGGGGGCTGGCAGGTTGGTTGGATGAGCTGGGTTATCCCATTTAGGAATTCTTTGTTATGTGTGAGGGTTGATATCGATGGGGCGGGCACTCGCTAGCTATCGTCCGGTTTGATGTTTTTCTGGATGATTATGTCAGTGTTTATATGCATTCTGTTGACCTTTGTGTCAAAATGTTATCGCCAGACGACATAAAAACGTGCAGTTTCGACGGAGTCCTTTACACTAGGCACCTGCCTGCACAGTTGACATGAAAGCAGGCCCGCTGAACGCCCTTCGAATGTGATGTCAGTAGTGTACCGAAGGCAAGTTTAGGCCCCACTTTGAACCACAAACTTCCACCTGCCAGCTAAGGGAAATGCGATTTATGTTTTTTAATAAATCGGTACAACAAGAAAATCAAAGGCTTAAAGAAGATTTACACGCCTTATTACAAGTCAAAGAAAGTTTAGAAGCGGATATGCTTCGGGTGACACTCGATACGGACGGCCACGTCGTGTCGGTGAATGCGCGCTTTCAGGATGAGATGAAGTTGCGTGCGGATGCGGTTAAAGGACGCCACATTACGGCACTGGTGCCGGAGTCTTCCCGCAGTACACCGCATTTTAAACTGATGTCGGACGCAGTGAAGCAAGGGAAGCACTGGAACGGGGCGTTGGAACTAGACAAAGGTGACGGGGAAGCCGCCTGGCTGAGATCAATTCTACAGCCGATCCAGGCGCCGAAAGGTGGGATCAACCATTTCCTGATCTATGCGTCTGAGCTGACCCGAACGATTAAAGCCTCACGTGAGCAGGAAGATTTAATCAAGGCGCTGCACCGCTCGACTGCCGTGATTGAATTCAGTCTCGAAGGCGTCATTCTGGAAGCCAATCAGAATTTCCTGACCTCCATGGGCTATAAAAAATCGGAAATCATCGGTAAACATCATCGCATGTTCTGTGAGCATTCGGAAGTTCATTCGCCGGAATATACGGCCTTTTGGCAGAAACTGGGCCGGGGGGAGTTTGTGTCCGATCGCTTCAAGCGAATTGACAGTTACGGTCATACTGTATGGCTGGAAGCGACTTATAACCCGATTTATGATGCCAACGGCGATCTGTATAAAGTGGTGAAGTTTGCCACGGTGATCACGGAACAGATTAACCGTGAAATCGCGATTGCGGAAGCGGCAGAGATTGCACACGAAGTGTCGGCGACAACCGGTGAGCAAACCACGCAGGGGAACCAGGTCATTGAATCAACCATCGGCAAGATGGGAGAGCTGGCCAGCCAGATGGCTGATGCGAACGAAGGGATCCAGGCGTTGAATGCGCAATCGCAAAAAATCAACGAACTGGTCAGCAGTATCGACGGGATTGCCAACCAGACCAACTTACTGGCGCTGAACGCGGCGATTGAGGCGGCCCGGGCCGGTGAGCAAGGACGAGGGTTTGCCGTGGTTGCGGATGAGGTCCGTTTGCTGGCTTCGAGAACCAGCCAGACCACGGAAGAAATCATGGCGGTGGTCTCGGAGAACCTCAAGCTGACAGAAAATGCCGTGCAGATGATCGAGCAGGGCTTGGCCCAGGCTTCAGAAGCACTGGAGTTGTCGAAAGAAGCCGGTCAGGTGATGCGGGATATCCGGATGGGCGCGCAAAAAGTTGATGATGCTGTGGGCAGCTTCGCCAAGCAGCTCTAAACGATCAGCGCGAAAAGAACAGCGCGATACGATCACCGCGCAACCGGTAATTTCAGGGAGGAAAGCGGGTGAATCTCAGGCAACTGGAAGTCTTTTACGCGGTAATGAAAGCGGGTACAGTCTCCGGAGCCGCCCGTAGCTTGTATGTTTCCCAGCCCAATGTGACCCGGGTGCTGGCCCATACCGAGCAACAGCTCGGATTCGCGCTGTTTGAGCGGGTGAAGGGGCGCCTGATCCCGACTCAGGAAGCCCTGGCGCTGCTGCCTGAAGCGGAAAAAATCTATCAGCAGCTGGGCCAGTTTCGCTCCCTGACGCAAAAGGTTGCCCGCGGTGCACAGCACCTTCGTATTGGTGCGCCGCCTATTCTGGCCAGTACGATGCTGCCGCCGGTGATCGCGGTACTGAGCCGGCAAGGCAACATGTCGATAGAGCTGATCACCGGCAATAAAGACGAGTTGAGCCAGGGGTTACTTCGTCATGAACTCGATATTGCCGTGGCTTTTGGGGATGACTGTCCGCCCGGCCTGAATTGTAGTGTGCTGACATCCGGACGGGTTCAGGCTGTTGCGCCCGTTGCGCTGCTCGACCTGTCGCCGGAGCCAATTACTCTGGAAGCTGTGGTGCAGTCCGGGGTGAATATTATCGGCCTAGATACCCGGGATCCGCTGGGGGCGATTCTCGATCATATGATCCATGCCCTTGATCCGGAATATCACTACGCACTGGCGGTGCGGAGCTATAGCGCGGCGGTGGAGCTGGCCAAACTCGGCCTCGGCATTGCGCTGGTTGATCCCTGGACGGCGCAAGGGCACCGTGATAACCCTCAGCTGACGGTGGCTGAGCTCTCGCCTGCAGTACCGGTACAGGTTTCGGTGTACAGCGCGATTCATCACCCCCCCTCGGCAGCCTGCCGGTTGTTCGAAGCGACGCTAAAGCACAGCTGTAATATCGATCTATAATTTCGAGCTATAACCTCAAGCTATACCTGTCCAATAGCAAAGTATTCGTCCTTTTCATCTCAGGTGCTTAGATTAATGACATCACTTGAATACATGGATGGACACTGATGCAAATTCCTCAACCTTATTTACTGTTTCTCGGGGATGTGACCGACCCGTTATCGGCGAAAACAGCGCGCGGTATTCTGCACTGGCGCCCGGAGAGTTGTGTCGGCCAGCTTCGTTTAACGGCGCAGACGGTCTCCCTGTCGCTGCCGGATCTGTCGTTGGCGGATGCGAAAAACCAGGGGGCTCAAACGCTGGTGATCGGCACTGCCAACGCCGGCGGGGTGATCCCGACAGCCTGGCAGCAGGTGCTGAAAGAGGCGGTGGCGATGGGCTTTCACATTGCTTCGGGCATGCATCAGCGCTTGCGTGATATCCCCGGCCTCAGTGCGCTGGCCGAGCAGCATCAGGTGCAGTTGTTTGACGTCCGGCACTACGTTGCCCCGCTGGCGGTGGGCACAGGACAAAAGCGTGCAGGAAAGCGCTTGCTGACGGTGGGCAGTGATTGCTCGGTCGGGAAAATGTATACCGCGCTGGCACTTGAACAAGCCCTGACGCAAGCCGGTCTGTCGGCCCGGTTCAAAGCCACCGGCCAGACGGGTATCTTGATCCAGGGGCAGGGGATTTCGGTCGATGCCGTGGTGGCGGATTTTATCTCCGGGGCCGTGGAAACGCTTAGTCCGGATTTTGACTCGCATGTGTGGGATGTGATTGAAGGCCAGGGCTCATTGTTCAATCCATCTTTTGCCGGGGTGAGCCTGGGGCTGTTGCATGGCGCGCAGCCCGATGCCTTGGTGCTGTGCCATGAGCTGGGTCGGTCACATATCCGTCATTTACCGCACATGCCGATGCCAGAGATTTCGGCGGTGCTGGCCGCAAATATTCAGGCTGCGAAACTGACCAATCCAGCAGCTGAATTTGTCGGGATCTGCCTCAATACCTCGGCGATCTCCACCGAAGAAGCGAAGGTTGTATGTGAGCAGTGGCGTGAGCAGTATCAGCTTCCGGTTACAGATCCGGTGCGCTTTGGCGTCGACAATATCATTCAACAGCTGGTTGACCGAGGTGCCTGATGCAGATCCAAGCAAAGCCCGAACATATCCCGTTTGCCAAACCCTTTCGCATTGCCCGGGGCGCCCGAACCCACCTGGATATTGTGCGGGTGACAATCACTGACGGGGGGCACTCGGTTGAAGCCGAATGTACACCTTATGCCCGATATGGCGAGGACACCGCATCTGTGCTGGCGCAAATCGAACAGGTGCTCCCGATGTTGGCAGCGTTGTCGGCGCAGCAGGCCAAAGTGGCGCTGCAAACCCTGTTGCCGGCCGGGGCAGCCCGGAATGCGCTTGATTGCGCCCTGTGGTCGCTCATCGCCCAGCAATGTAACAGTCAGTTCCCGTCGCCTTATTTTCAGTTGCAGCCTGCGCTGGAAACGGCAATGACGGTTTCCATCGGGACGCCGCAGGAAATGGCCCGACAAGCGCGGGACTATGTCGCACAGGGGGCATCCTTGCTGAAAGTAAAGCTGGATGCGGAACATATCGTGAGCCGGGTTGCCGCAGTCCGGGATGTCGCGCCGGATGCAAGGATTGTCTTAGATGCCAATGAAGCCTGGACGGGGATGGATCTTCCTGCGCTGTTTGAGGCGCTCGCGCCGCTGGCGGTTGCGATGATTGAACAGCCTCTGCCGGCCGGGGATGATGATGCCTTGGGCCACTTTGACCACCGGATTCCGGTGTGTGCCGATGAGAGTTGCCATACCCGGGCGGATTTGGCGCATGTTCGCGGCCGCTATGAAATGATCAACATTAAGCTGGATAAAACCGGCGGACTGACCGAAGCGCTGGCGCTCAAAGCCGCCGCGCGGCAGGATGGATTATCAGTGATGGTCGGGTGTATGCTCGGCACATCCCTGGCGATGAGGGCTGCCCTGCCTATTGCCCAGGATGCCGCGGTGGTCGATCTCGACGGCCCAGTGCTCATTGGCGAAACCGGTCCGGAAGCACTGACTTACCGGGACGGCCAGTTATATCTCTGAACAACGCCCGCCCTGACGTGATGCACCGGGGTGGGCGTTTGCTGTGGACACTCACGTGACTGTCAAGCACGGCTGGTGGCCGGGGTCACGGTAATTGACGGAGCCGGCTTTGTTATTGGAAAGCAGGCTCGATGGTGCCGTTGAACGTCTGCTGGATAAAGTCACGGACCGGCTGTGACTGGTAGATTTTTACAAACTTTTGATAATCGGCATTGTTTTTATCGGCTTCGCGTGCGGCCACGACCATCACGGCCAGCGCTGCATCTTTCGGCTCCAGATAAAGGCCAAATTCTTTCGGATCCAGGCCCGATGACATGATGTAGTTCATCGTAATGGCGGCAGCATCTACGTCCTCGAGGCTTCTCGGCAATTGGGCCGCTTCAATTTCAATGATCTCAAGCTGCTTCGGGTTCTCAACGATATCGCTCAGCGTCGCTTTGTGGCCGACACCCGGTTTGAGCGTGATGAGATTGGCATCGGCCAACAGCAGCAAGCCGCGTCCGCCGTTCGTCGGATCGTTCGGAATGGCAATGCGTGCATGATCCGGCAATTCGGCGAGGCTATTGAAGGTTTTGGAATAGATCCCCATTCGCATCAGAATCGACTCACCCATAGAAACTAAATGACTGCCGTTGTTGGCATTGTATGTTTGTAAAAAGGGTAGATGCTGGTAGCTGTTGAGATCCAGGCTGCCGTCTGCAAGTGCCGCATTGGGTGTGATGTAATCCGAAAACTCGATCACTTCCACTTTTAATCCTTGTTTTTCGGCTTCCCGGGCAACAGCTTCCACCACCTGGGCATGCGGGCCGACGGTTGCGCCGACTTTTAATACTGCTTCTTCTTGTTGGCCGCAGCCGGTTAATCCCAGCACCAATGCTGCACCGAGCAACCACTGACTGACTTTCTTATTCTTTTGCATCATATCCTCCGTGTGGACGCTAAAGGACGTTTGGACGTCTGGATTTCTATCCTACGTATTGTATGAGATTATGCAACTGATTATTTCATTTATTTCTCAGGGCAAGATTCAGGCTCGGGGCACAGGCGTCATGAGCCTGGGCTGGGTCGTGATGACTCAAAAATGTGCAGCATTTTCATCCTGATTTCATTACATTACCCGGGTTATGGCAGAGATCCGACGGATTGGCAGCCGTCAGTCATGACATGCAACCCCGCCAACTCAGGAGAAGGAAGCGATGAAAAGAATTTGTTTAGTGACGCACACGCAAGCGACTCATTCTGTGAATGGTCAGGTGGGCGGCTGGTTTGATTCGGAACTGACGGAGCCCGGGCGCGCTCAGGCCGCTCGTTTAGGCGAGAAAATCAAAGCGCATGGTTTTGAGCTTGAAAAGCTGCAAGTTTATTCCTCCGACCTCAAGCGCGCGGTACAGACAACGGAGGCGTTGGTTGCCGGGTTGGCGTTGGATGTGCGGTATGACGCCAGATTGCGGGAGATGTCGTTTGGCCGTCACGAAGGGATGGATCAAGCCGCGCATGAGGCGATCATGCAGCCTGTGAGTTCGACGGGGGAGCGGCTGGATCACCGGATCTGTGACGGTGCGGAGTCTCGTCGGGAATTTGCAGCGCGGATCGTTGCGTGTGTTCAAGAGATCATGCAGCAGCCGGGTGATGCGTTAATTGTGACGCATGGTTTTGCGGCGACCTTCGTGATTGCGGCATTTCAACAGATTGATATTGAAAGCATGGGCTATATTGCATTTAAGGTGAATCCGGGCAGCGTGTCGATCCTGGAAGCGGATGATTTATTTCAAAATCGCGCCGTTTGTTTGCTCAATGGGTAATGCCTGCGCTGCCGAGTGTGATTGGCGGCGGGATGGGGCGACATGGGCAACAGCAGGTGCTGATGCCGTGCTTTGCAGAGAAAATTGTTAATTCAGGAGCAAGGTGAACATGGAAGTGATTCGAGTGTCCCGGAAGGAAGATTTGCGTGGTGTGCTGGCGCTTTACCGAGAGCTGCGGGGGCACGATCCCGTGGTCAGTGAGCAGGCGCTGGCATCGAGCTGGGATGAAATTCAGGCCAATCCTTCGATTCAGTTGGTGGTCGCTGAAGTCGACGGGCAACTGGCATCCACCTGCCAGCTTGGGGTTATCCCCACCGTGACCAATGCCGGCCGGCCGTTCGGTGTGATCGAACATGTGATCACCGGACAGGATTACCGCCGTCGCGGTCTGAGCCATAAAGTGCTCGAAAAGGCGCTGTCACTGGCCTGGGAGCAGGGTTGCTATAAAGTGATGCTCCTGTCCGGAGAAGATCGAGTTGCCGCGCACCGTTTGTATGAAAAAGTGGGTTTTCAGGCGGGGATTGAAAAAGGGTTTGTGGTGAAACGACCACATGATGAAGGAAGATGATTTGGATATTCAATTTAGAGTAGCAACGAAAGATGATCTCGAAACTTTAGTATTGATGCTGCAGGATGATGCACTCGGTTCACAACGTGAAGACGGAACTTTGCCGTTAAATGCCAAGTATCTTCAGGCGTTCGAGGCCATTCAGGCGGATCCCAATAACCAATTGATGGTCGCAGAAATCCAAGACCAGGTGGTGGGGATGTTGCAGCTGACTTTCATTCCATATCTCACCCACATCGGCTCCTGGCGGTGCCTGATTGAAGGCGTTCGGATCCACGCCGATTACCGTGGTCAGGGCCTGGGTGAGCAGATGTTTCAGTATGCGATTGGTCAGGCGCAAGAGAAAGGCTGCCAGTTGGTTCAGCTCACCTCAGACAAGCAGCGTCCGGATGCGTTGCGTTTTTACGAGAAGCTGGGATTTGTCGCCACGCACGAAGGGTTTAAGTTGAAATTAACGGAGCAGGAGCAAGTATAGCCCCCGTCTCTTTCCTACGACCCGTACAAAACACCAACTGGAGCACAAATTTAACAAAAGGTTTTAAATTTCCTCGGGGGGCGTAGGGCTGGGGAGGATTGATACTGAACTGATTGCACACAAAATACGCGCGATTTTAAATGAGTAATTGTTCATATCAATGGATGAAGCCAATGAAGAAAAAGCTAATCGCTGTTTGTATCTTATTGGGCTCCGGGAGCTGCTACGCCGATGTCCCTGCGCCTTATATCGTGAATTACGGTCCCTCCAGTACGGTGGTGGAGGTGCTGGATGATGATCTGATCCACATCTCTTTCCGTCATCACCAGAATACGCAAGGGAGCACGGCGATCCCCCATACCGAAATGGTCTTTAAAACGGACTATACCGGTCCCGCCTTATACGAACCCAATGCGGACGGATTTCGGACCCAGGCGCTGAGTGTCCGTATCGATCGGGAGAATGGCTGCCTCAGTGTGGTCGAGTTACAACACAACAACCAGCAAAGTGCCACGATCTGTCCGGCAATTTATGATCAAACCTGGCACGGGGCATCGGTGCAAAATTTAGGGATCCATTCGGTGTATGGCTTGGGTCAGACGTTCGCGCCGATTGACCCGAACCGAGGTGCTCAGGTGAACGGTGAGTGGCTGGGAACCGGGGGCTTCGGGACCCCGGATGATCGCGGCAATACGTTCAGCAGTATCACTTATACCGATGGCGCCTATGCCGGCGCGACCACACCGCGCTTGCAGTTTCCGGTGCTCTATGCGGTCGGTGAGCAAATGAACTATGCCCTGATGCTCGATTCCAAGCTTAAAAACAGTTTTGATCTGTCGAAGCCTTGGTGGGAAATTCGTAACAAGACTGCGCCAGAGACCAACCTGTATTACATGAGTGGTCCTGACTTGCCGGATCTGCGCCGTGATTTCATGGAGCTGGTCGGCCGGCCGCCGGTACCGCCGAAAAAAGCGCTGGGGCTGTGGATTTCTGAGTTCTCGTTTGATAACTGGAGTGAGTTGGATGAGACCATCCAGACGCTGCGTCAGCACCATTTTCCGATTGATGGTGCCTTGCTCGATGTGGCCTGGTTTGGCTTTAAGCACGCCTGGCAGAACAATAGTGAAGCCAACCCGATGGGGGATTTGCGCTTTGATGAGCAAGCCTTCCCGAACCCGGCAGCCAAAGTCGCCAGCCTGAAACAGAATGGGATTGGGCTGATCACGATTGAAGAGTCTTATGTCTCGAAGCAGGGCAATTATCACGGCGAAAATTACAACGGCATGGCAGCACAAAACGGTTTCGCCAAGGACTGCGGCTCGAATAACTTTACCGAGTTTAATAACTGGTTCGGGGTGAGCGGGATGATCGACTGGTCAAATACGACCGGTGCTGCCTGGTGGCATGATCATGTCCGTAAACCGAATATTGTTGATTTGGGGATCCTCGGTCACTGGACCGATTTGGGCGAGCCGGAAGACTATCGCGCTTACTCGTGCTATCAGGCCGGCGATCATGCCCAGTATAACAATGTCCATAACCTGCTGTGGAGCAAGTCGATTTATGACGGTTATGTCCGAAATCACGATCAAAACCCGCAGCGGCCGTATTCGATTGCCCGGGCCGGGACCATCGGCTCACAGCGCTACGGTGCCGGTTTGTGGTCCGGTGATATCGGCGGTCGCCTGGATCACATGAACCTGCATTACAACGCGGCAATGCAGATGTCATTTGCCGGGATCGACTACTACAGCTCCGATGTCGGTGGTTTCTGGCGCAAGGGGGATGATAAAGGCAACCGTGACACTGCCATTGCGCCGGGAACCGGATATAGCGAAGATGAAATGTACAGCCTGTGGTTCGCCAATGCTGCCTGGTTGGATATTCCGTTGCGTCCGCACGGCAATAACTGCGGGATGCCGGGCGCGACAGGGAATGACTGTATTGTGACGGAAACGTCGCCGGCAATGATCGGTAATACCGCCGGGAATCTCAGCAACCTGCGTCAGCGTTATGAGCTGATCCCTTACTATTACTCGCTGGCCCATCGCGCTTATCAATATGGTGAGCCGGTGATCACGCCGATGCCTTTCTATTATCAGGATGATCTCCATCTGAAAGGCATGGCCGATCAGAAGATGATTGGTCGGGATATTCTGGTCGCCGGACTGACCACACAGTTTGCGGAAAGCCGGGATGTCTACCTGCCGGCGGGGACCTGGTACAACTACCACACCGGTGAAAAATACCAGAGTGTGAGTGGCGTAACGCTGCCGCAGGTGAACCAGTGGATTGCGGCGGAAAATCGTAATCGCGTCCCGGCATACGCACGGGCGGGGGCCATTATTCCGATGATGTACGTTGATGAACAAACCAAAGATGTGTTTGGTCATCGTCAGGATGGCAGCACGCGCAACGAATTGATCGTCAAGGTGTTCCCGTCGGAGTCCGCGAGCATTTTCACGCTGTATGAAGATGACGGCAGCACAGTTGAGACCTATGATGCCCAGTCGAGACCGCATTATCAGGTGCGTGAAACCTTGCTGAGCCAGAATCCTGTCAGCAGTGGCGTTGAAATTCTCATTCATGCCGCACAGGGGACTTATGCCGGTGCAAGCAGCGAGCGCAATAACGAAGTGCGCACACTGGTCGCAGTAACCGAGAAGGTGGCGGTCACTCTGAACGGCGAACCGTTGCCGATGCTGGCTGATCGTCAGGCACTGGAAAGCACCGGTAGTAAAGGCTGGATCCGGGAAGGAAATCTGATCTCTGTCCGTACCGGCGTTGCTTCGGTTGATGCCGACAAGAAGCTCGTGATCACGAGTGAGCCGTGCAGTAGCGACTGCGGGTTTACAGCCAACCTGCCGAGCTTAATGATTCGGGGAACCAATAACGGTTGGGGCACGACAGACATGGCGCTCATTGCGGATCACACCTGGCAGGTCGAGACGACATTTGGCGCCGAGGCTGATGCCCGATTCAAGTTCGATGTGTTCGGTGACTGGCGTCAGAATTACGGGGATGACGACGCTGATGGCCAGCTGGAAGCGAGCGGGGCGGATATCGCGATCACTCAAGGTGCCGGAAGCTATCGCATCACGCTGTTCGACGATCGCAACACGTATTCAATCACTAAGTTATAAAACAAACACCTCCCTTTACCGCGCGCCGGCCGTCTGGTCGGCGTGCGTCTGTTGTGAACACACTTGCTGTGAATCTCGTCTGTCTGCCCGCGGTTTTCGGGCTTGAAAACCGCTGTAAATCAGCGGCTTTTTGGTTCGGTCCCTGTGGTGACGAATTGGTATTAATCCAGCTCTATCTTTTTGAGCCGGTACGCCAGGGCCGGGCGGGTGAGTCCTAACAGACGGGCTGCCTGAGAGACGTTGCCATCGGCTTTGTTCATCGCATGTTGAATGAGCTGGCGTTCTAACACATCAATGCTGAAGTTATCGTCCAGCTGCTTGTCTATCCAGTGGTCATCAATTGTGGTGGGTTCTTTGGGTTCAAGCTGCCCTTTGGCGTTGATGATATTCAGTGGATGGGTCGGCTCGGCCAGTGACGGGAAAAAACTCTCTAAATCGATACTCTGGTTATTTTCCGTCAAAATGATCCCCCGCTCGATCATGTTTTCCAGCTCGCGGATATTTCCCGGCCATTTGTAGTGCATCAGGGCTTGCAGCGCTTTATCGGTCACCCCGAGGGTCCGTTTATGGTACAGGGCGTGGTATTTTTCCAGAAAGTGCTCGATCAGTAGCGGAATATCCTCGCGTCGCTCACGCAGGGGCGGGATTTGGACCGGATAAACATTCAGCCGGTAATAGAGATCGGCCCGAAATCGTCCTTTTTCGACGGCGGATTTTAAATCCTCATTGGTTGCGGCCACGACACGGACATCAATGGTGCGCAGTTGATTGTCGCCGACCCGCTCCAGTTCACCTTCTTGCAAAACACGCAATAAACTCGCCTGGGCACGGGGCGAGAGCTCAATGACTTCATCGAGGAAGATTGTTCCCTGATTGGCGCGTTCGAATTTCCCTTCGCGCGAATGAGTGGCACCGGTATAAGCGCCTTTTTCGACCCCGAACAGCTCCGCTTCAATCAGATCGGGCGGAATACAGGCGCAGTTGACGGCGACAAAAGGCTGATCTTTGCGATCGCTGCTCAGGTGCAGCCCCCTGGCGACCACTTCTTTACCGACCCCGGTTTCGCCTTGTAGCAAGACCGAGACTTTGGTTTTTGAGGCTTTGGCGATGAGATGGCAGACCGACTTAAACGCCTCGGAATTACCAACAGAGTTGAGCAATAAGTCGTCATATTCAGGGTTGTGATAAATCTCTTTGAGGCTTGTCACTTGTTGCTGCAGCGCCAGAAGCTCTTCGATGATCGGGTCGGGCTGGAGGGCTTGTTCGAGCTCTGTCTGGTTCTCCCATTCTTCTGCCGGTTTCCCGACGATGTGGCAATGTTCGCTGCCACATCCGGTACATTGTGTCTCCTGATAAATGATTTTTCGACCCATGTAGTAGCTCGAAAAACCACTGGCGTAGCCGAGCAGCGTCCAGCAAATCGGCATGTCGGATTGGCCGTATTCATGAAGATGCACCTCGGCTTCATAAGAGTCGTACCAGTCAAACTCGCCGTGGAAATGGCCGGTTTCCAGATCAAAGCTCAGGTTCGTCGGCACGACTTTGGCCATGCCTTTGATGGTATGCAGTTGCGGCCCGGCCAGGAAGGCATCTTCCGTGGTAAAGTCAGGACGAATTTTATGCAGCATATCGGCATCTCTTAATCCCGAGTAATAGCCAAAACGCATCAAGAATCCGGTGGCCCTTTTTACACCTAAGGTTTCGATTAACTCTTTTCTGAGTAACCCCAGCGCAGCTGAATGGATGAGTAACATACGCTGTTCATTAAACCAGACTTTTCCGTCTTCACTGGAAAATTTAATTTGTGATATCAGGTCGTGAGGTTCTGGAAGTTGCGGGGAAGTACGAATATCCATCATAACATTGCCTTTCCTTGAATCCCGAAATCAAACGGGTGACATGATTGCTTCGCAAGTGAAATCCATGAATCACTTTTAATTAAAATAGGTGAGTAGGTGCGAATCGCAGCTAATGTTCAAACGCATTATTACCTTAATCAAATGATCTATTCCTGTCACGCCTATTTATCATTCGATAAACTTTATTAACTTTTTATTTACACTTGGCGCGCTCTCCTGCTCGTTTTTCTTTCTCAGATTTGCTCATGATTGAATTTTATTTTTGTTCATAAACAGTTGCTTATACCTGTTTTTCTCTTTTTTTGTGTGTTTAAAACCTGATGTGGCATACCCGTTGCATTAAGGGGGATACCCGCTGCGATAGGGGAGATACCCGAGCATTAGCCTGAATCAGCAAAACTAATAGGGAGGCAACATGGAGGCGTTGGAGGCAAGGATGGATGAACAACATCGTTCGGGATTTGAGCAGCTCACTAAGTATGTGAGAGTCCGAAGTCCTGACGATGCTCGATTTGTTGAATTCGACTTCGCGATTGGTGAGCCAGGCCTGTTCGTTGAACTGATCATGCCCAAAGCAGCCTTTGAGCAGTTTTGTCAGGTAAACCAAGTGACACATATGACCGACGAACAGATGGCCGCCGTCGACGCTGATATGGATAAGTGGCGTTACGGCGAAAATACGCTGATGTCGAAAAATCATAACCATGTGTCTGAACAGCAATCATGAATCAGCTGGGAATTGTTTGATGAGTATTGAAATTAAAACCGCAACACTCGATCCGGTCCGAAATACTTACGCGCATACTGAACGCCGCTTCGGTGATAAGCCTGCGACCCGTTATCAGGAGGCCAGTTACGATATTCAGTCGGAAAAGTATTTCCATTATCGCCCGCTTTGGCAGCCGGACATGGAATTAAACGACCCGCGTCGTACCGCAATTGTGATGGAAGACTGGTATGCGTTTCGGGATCCCCGCCAGTATTACTACGGCGCTTATGTTCAGCAGCGTTCCAAGATGCAGGATGCGGCGGAAAGCAATTACGCATTTTTTGAAAAGCGCAATCTCGCGGACCAACTGAGCGACGACATCAAAGCCAAAGTGATCCGTTTTCTGGTGCCGGTTCGCCATCTTGAACATACCGCGAACCTGAACAACTTGTATGGCACTTCTCTCGGCTACGGCACCGTCCTGACCCAAGCCTTGCTGTTTAACGGCATGGATCGGCTGGGTATTGCCCAGTATTTGTCTCGCATCGCCCTACTTTTGGATCACAACAGCAGTGAGGCGCTAACTGCGGCGAAATCCTACTGGATGAACGATCCCGCCTGGCAAGGAATGCGGGCATTGTGCGAAGAAACCACAGTGACAAAAGACTGGTTTGAAGTGTTCGTGGCTCAGGACATCGTGATGGATTGCCTGGTGTACGACCTGGTGTTCAATCAGTTTGATCAGTGGCTGGTGGCGCATGGCGCGCAGGATATCGGCATGTTGACAGAGTTTATGCGTGGCTGGCATGCGGACAATAGCCGCTGGGCCGACGCGGTGCTCAAAACCGCCGTAGAGGAATCTGCGCAGAATCTGTCCTTGCTGGAAACCTGGATTTCCCAGTGGAAAGCAAAGGCGATCGCTGCATTAGCGCCGGTGGCGAAAGATATGCTGGATGATGCCGAGGCGATCGACAAAGCTGTGGCGGTTCTGGATAAGCGTCTCGCGAAAGCTGGGCTGTTGAAGTAAGGGGATAAGGAATGTCCAAGGTTTATATCGCACTGCAAGATAATGATGAATCTCGCTATATCGTTGAAGCTATTGAAGAAGATAACCCGGATGTCACCGTGATACACATGCCGGCCATGATCCGTGTAGAAAAAAACGGTCGGCTGGTGGTTCGCCGGGAATCGGTTGAAGAGAAGATGGGCCGCGCTTGGGATGTGCAGGAGTTGCATCTGAACCTGATCACTCTGGGTGGCAACGTCGAAGAAGACGACGATGAACTCTCTTTACACTGGAACGAGTAAAAGGTATCTCATTATGGCTGCGAAAAAGCTCAATATTAAAGATAAGTACCGCCTGCTGACCCGCGATCTCGACTGGGAATATTCTTATCAGGATCGCAAAGCGGCGTTTCCCTACGAAGAGTTCGAAGGGATCAAAATCACCGACTGGTCCAAGTGGGAAGACCCGTTCCGTTTAACCATGGATGCCTACTGGAAATATCAGGCTGAGAAGGAAAAGAAACTCTACGCCATCTTTGACGCCTTTGCCCAGAACAATGGCCACCTCAATGTGTCGGATCCGCGATATGTGAACGCGATTAAGCTGTTTCTCTCGGCCGTGACGCCGCTTGAGTATCAAGCCTATCAGGGATTTGCACACACCGGCCGTCAGTTTGGCGGCGTAGGGGCGCGGATTGCCTGCCAGATGCAGTCGCTCGATGAGCTGCGTCATGTCCAGACTCAGATCCATGCCATGAGTCACTTCAATAAGTTCTTTGACGGCTTTCAGGACTTCAGCCACATGCACGATCGGGTGTGGTATCTGTCCGTGCCGAAGTCATTTTTCAATGACGCCCGCGCGGCTGGCCCTTTCGAGTTCATGATCGCCATCGGATTCTCGTTTGAATATGTCCTGACCAATCTGCTGTTCGTCCCCTTCATGTCCGGAGCGGCGCACAACGGCGATATGGCAACCGTGACCTTCGGCTTTTCAGCCCAGTCGGATGAAGCCCGCCATATGACCTTGGGTCTGGAAATCATCAAATTCCTGCTGGAACAGCATGAAGACAATGTGCCGATCGTCCAGAAATGGATCGACAAGTGGTTCTGGCGCGGTGCGCGCTTACTGAGCGTCGTATCGATGATGATGGACTACATGTTGCCGAACAAGGTGATGTCATGGAAAGAGGCGTGGGAAGTCTATTTCGAGGAAGCGGGCGGCGCACTGTTTAAAGATCTGGCGCGTTACGGGATCCGGATGCCGAAATACGCCGATGTGATCGAAAAAGAGAAAGAGCACCTGTCCCACCAGACCTGGTGGACCTTCTACACCCATGGTCAGGCGACCGGATTCCACACCTGGATCCCGACCGACGAAGAGCTGGACTGGTTATCCGAAAAATACCCGGAAACTTTTGATAAGTACTACCGTCCTCGCTGGGAGCTGGCGAAAGAGATGGAAGCCAAAGGCGAGCGCTTCTACACCAAGGCATTGCCGCAACTGTGCACCATCTGTCAGGTTCCGATGCTGTTTACCGACATGGATAACCCAACCCAAACGGTTTACCGCAGCAGCCAGTATGAAGGGGAGCGTTACCACTTCTGCTCCGATGGCTGTAAAGACATTTTCGATGACGAGCCGGAGAAATATGTGCAGTCCTGGCTGCCGGTCCATCAGATCTTCCAGGGCAACTGCGGTGGTCCCGACCTGACGGACGTTCTGGGTGAGTTCTACAAGATGAATCTGGGGGCGGACAATCTGGATATGAAAGGCTCACCGGATGAGCAGCGTTGGAATCAATGGAAAGGCAAAGCCTGAGTTGAAACGGATGACAAACAGGCGGGCGGTGGCATCGGCCATTGCCCCCAGATGTGAGGAAGAACCATGCCCGTTAAAGCAATCACGCCGGACTATCAAGGCGAAAAACTCGATAAGTTTGAAAACTTTCATGGCAATCAGGTCGTTTACGTCGGTTGGGATCACCACCTGATGTTTTGTGCGCCCTTTGCGTATCCGGTATCGCCCGAGATGCCGTTTCAGACCCTGCTCACCGAAGTGATGCCGGAGGCATTTGGCCTGCATCCGGAGTTTCAGGATATCGACTGGGAAAGCGCTCAATGGAAACTGGATGAAGCCGATTTCATTCCCCAGCCGCAGGTTGGATTAGCGGCTCAGGGGATCGGCCATAAATCGGTGTTGCGCTTTCACACGCCGGGTCTGAATGGCTATCAGGGCGCGGGTGTTTAAGGAGGTCAGGATGACATATGAAGTGACGGTTGAGCCAACGGGCGATGTCATTGAAGTTGAAGAGGGGCAGACGATTCTGGATGCTGCCCAGCGGCAGGGGGTCTGGTTGCCTTTTGCTTGCGGCCACGGCACCTGCGGTACGTGCAAGATCACGGTCACCGAAGGAGATGTCGATGTCGGGGAGGCGTCTTCGTTCGCGCTGATGGATATTGAGCGAGACGAAGGCGTGGTTCTGGCCTGCTGCGCCATCCCGGAGTCGGATCTCACCATTGAAGCGGATGTGGATGTCGACCCGGATTTCCTCGGCCATCCTGTTCAGGATTATCAAGGCGTGGTCACCGACATTCGCGACCTGTCGCCGACTATTAAGGGGCTGGTCCTGCAATTGGATGATGACATTGCCTTTCAGGCCGGTCAGTACGTCAACCTGCATATTCCCGGGGTTGAAGGGACCCGCGCGTTCTCGATTGCGAGCAAGCCGTCGGAACATCGTGCGCTGGAATTGCATGTCCGTCTGGTGCCCGGTGGCGCGGCGACCACCTACATCCATGAGCAACTGGCAGTCGGGGATACCCTGAAGGTCTCCGGACCTTATGGCCAGTTCTTTACCCGGAAGTCGGATGCCAGAGATGTCATTTTCATCGCCGGTGGCTCGGGGCTGTCCAGCCCGCAGTCGATGATCCTGGACCTGCTGGAGGCCGGCGATCCACGCCAGATTTACTTGTTTCAGGGCGCACGCAATGTCTCTGAACTCTATCACCGGGAGCTGTTCGAGCAGCTGGCACAACAACATGCCAATTTCTTCTATATCCCGGCTTTGAATGAGCCTGAAGACAGTGATGACTGGCAGGGCTTTCAGGGGTTTGTGCATGAAGCTGCACAGGACTATTTCGACAATAAATTCAATGGTTATAAGGCCTACTTGTGTGGTCCGCCGCCCATGATTGATGCGGCCGTGACGGCACTGATTCAGGGCCGGTTGTTCGAGCGCGATATCCATATGGAACGCTTTGTCACGGCTGCCGATGGTGCGAATGAGCAAACACGTTCGGCGCTGTTCAAACGCATTTAATCGGGGAGGCACCCATGGCAACAGAGGCATCGGGTCCTGACGCGACGACATACCGTATTTCTGTGGTGAACCGAAACCAGCAATACAGCTGCCGCCCGGATGACACGCTTCTGGCGGGCATGGAGTTGAAAGGTGCCCGGTGCATTCACGTCGGGTGTCGGAGCGGCGGGTGCGGGATGTGCAAAATCCGGATTATTGCCGGTGAATTTGAAAGCAAGCGCATGAGTCGTTTGCACGTCACGGAAGCTGAAGCGCAACAAGGATTTGCCCTGTCATGCCGGGTGTTGCCGCGCAGCGATATGGTCATCGAGTCGGATCATTTTAAACCGACTCAATAACGTGAAATCAGCAAATAACAAGGATAGTACGATGAAAAAAGGTGTTATTCGCCCGGGGCATGTCCAGCTCCGTGTATTAGACATGCATGAAGCATTGAATCACTACCGCGATCTGCTGGGCCTGATTGAGGTGGAAACGGACAGTCAGGGCCGGGTGTACCTGAAGGGCTGGACTGAAGTCGATAAATTCTCCGTGGTGCTGCGCGAAGCTGACGCACCGGGCATGGACTTCATGGGCTTTAAGGTGATGAGTAACGCGGTGCTGGATCAGTTGCAACAAGCGCTGGTGGCATACGGCTGCCCGGTGGAAGAAATCCCGGCCGGCGAGCTGAATGGTTGCGGTCGCCGGGTTCGCTTTGAAGCACCGACCGGGCATTTGTTTGAGTTGTATGCCGAGAAAGAAAACACCGGCAAATGGGGCGTATCGCAGGTGAATCCGGAAGCATGGCCCCAGGATCTGAAAGGCATGAAAGCCAAGCGGTTTGATCATTGCCTGCTGTATGGCCCGAATATCGAAGGAACCTGTGCACTGTTTCAGGAGGTACTGGGATTTGATCTGGCAGAGCAGGTGGTGGATCCGGAAGGTAATAAAGCCGGTGCTTTTATTACCGCCAGCATGAAGGCCCATGATGTGGCGTTTATTGAATGTCCGGACAAGGGCAAATTCCACCATGCTTCTTTCTTCCTCGAAACCTGGGAAGAGGTGTTGCGCGCTGCGGATCTGATCTCCATGACCAATACTTCACTGGATATCGGGCCGACCCGTCATGGTCTGACGCACGGCAAAACCATCTATTTCTTCGACCCTTCCGGGAACCGCACTGAAGTGTTCTGCGGCGGCGATTACCACTACCCGGATCACGAGCCGGTCACCTGGACGACCGAGCAACTGGGCAAGGCGATTTTCTACCACGATCGCCAGCTGAACGAACGGTTCCTGACCGCACTCACCTGATTCAATGATTGACTGATTTTCAGTGCTGGCCTGAGTCAGCACAGGGAGAGTTATGCCTGCTGAACAGGGTATGGCGGCCCATGCCCTTAAACAGAGAGAACGACATGAAAGAGTTTAAGAACTTTATTAACGGTGAATTTGTCACCACGGCGAGCGGTAAACAGTTTGAAAACCGCAATCCCGTGGATAACAGCCTGATCGGTCTGGTGCACGAAGCCGGTGAACCGGAAGTGGCTGCGGCTGTGGCTGCGGCCCAGGCCGCGATGAAGGGGCCGTGGGGCAAGATGTCACAGGCAGAGCGGATCAAATTGTTAGACCGGGTTGCCGCCCGGATCAATGAGCGATTTGACGAGTTTCTGGATGCGGAGTGTAAAGATACCGGCAAACCCCGCTCGATTGCCTCACATATTGATATTCCCCGTGGCGCGGCCAATTTCAAAGCCTTCTCGGAAACGCTGGCCAACCATCCGACCGAAGCGTTCAAGCTCGATACCCCGGACGGCCAAGGGGCGCTGAACTATGGCCATCGTCAACCGAAAGGGGTGATCGCCGTCATTTGTCCCTGGAACCTCCCGCTGCTGCTGATGACCTGGAAAGTCGGCCCGGCGCTCGCTTGCGGCAATACCGTGGTGGTCAAGCCATCGGAAGAAACACCGGCGACGGCAACCTTGCTGGGTGAAGTCATGAACGAGTGTGGTGTACCGGCAGGCGTGTACAACGTGGTCCATGGCTTCGGTCCGGACTCTGCGGGGGCATTTCTGACCACCCATCCGGATATCGATGCCATCACCTTTACCGGTGAAACTCGCACTGGTGAAGTGATTATGCGGGCCGCTTCGGTGGGTTTGCGCAATATCTCACTTGAATGCGGTGGCAAGAACCCGGGCATCGTCTTTGCCGACTGCGATCTCGACAAAGCCATTGAAGGCACCATGCGTTCGGCCTTTGTGAACTGTGGTCAGGTTTGTCTGGGAACCGAGCGGGTCTATGTCGAACGTCCGATTTTCAATGAATTTGTCCAGCGTCTGAAAGCAGGCGTCGAACAATTGAAGCTGGGGCGTCCGGAAGATGCCGGGGTCGATTTCGGACCCTTGGTCAGTCAAGAGCACAAAGAAAAAGTGCTCTCTTACTACAGCCTGGCGGTTGAAGAGGGGGCCAATGTGGTGATCGGCGGCGGCGTGCCGGAGATGGGACCGGAACTCAACGAGGGTGCATGGGTCGAGCCGACTATCTGGACCGGGCTGGCTGACGATGCCCGTGTGGTCACCGAGGAGATTTTCGGCCCGTGCTGCCATATCCGTCCGTTTGATACCGAAGAAGAAGTGATCGCACTGGCGAACAACACCAAATATGGCCTGTCAGCGACGGTGTGGACCGAGAATACGTCCCGTGCCTGCCGGGTTGCAGAGTCATTGGAGGTGGGTATTGCCTGGGTCAACAGCTGGTTCCTGCGCGACCTGCGTACCGCTTTCGGCGGGGCCAAAGAGTCCGGTATCGGGCGCGAAGGCGGGGTGCATGGGCTGGAATTCTATACCGAACTGAAAAATGTCTGCATCAAGCTGTGAGCACTCTCTTATTCCGTAGGCGCCCTGATGGCGTGGCTGCGGAATGGGGATGAAATTCAGCGTTTTTCAGCACGCCCTGCGATAAAGCGTTTTGTCGCGGGTGTGCTGTGACTAAAGGAAGAGCGAAACAATGATGAATCAGGAACAAATTATTCAGTGTGGCGACGAGTTATATAAAGCGTTAACCCAACGCCACACGTTGCGTCCGCTGACCGAGCGTTTTGACGGGATCACGATTGAAGAGGCCTATCACATTTCCCTGCGGATGATGGATCGCCGTGTCGCAGCAGGGGAAACCGTCATCGGCAAGAAAATAGGTGTGACCTCCAAGGCCGTTCAGAACATGTTGAATGTGTACCAGCCTGACTTCGGCTATTTGACGGACAAGATGGCCTATAGCCAGGGTCAGGAAATGCCGATCAGCGAGCAGCTGATCCAGCCGAAAGCCGAAGGTGAAATAGCCTTCATCCTGAAAAAAGATCTCATGGGTCCCGGCGTGACGAATGCTGATGTGCTGGCAGCGACCGATTGCGTGATCCCGTGCTTTGAGGTGGTGGATTCGCGGATCGAAAACTGGCAAATCAAAATTCAGGACACCATCGCAGATAACGCTTCTTGTGGCCTGTTTATTCTCGGCGATAAGGCCGTTGACCCACGCAAAGTTGACCTGATGACCTGCGGCATGGTGGTCGAGAAAAACGGCTCGGTCATTTCAACCGGGGCTGGTGCTGCGGCGCTGGGAAGTCCGGTTAATTGCGTGGCCTGGCTGGCCAATACGTTGGGGACGTTCGGGATCCCGCTTAAAGCCGGTGAAGTGATTTTGTCCGGTTCTCTGGTGCCGCTGGAGCCTGTGCAAGCCGGCGATTTCATGAGTGTCAGCATCGGTGGTATTGGTTCGGCATCGGTCCGTTTTGTGTAGAAGGTGATGAACAATGAGCAAAAAGCTGAAAGCAGCGATTATCGGACCGGGCAATATCGGGACCGACTTGTTAATGAAGATGCTGCGCTCTGAATGGGTTGAGCCGGTCTGGATGGTCGGGATTGACCCGGAATCTGATGGGCTCAAACGTGCGCAGGAGATGGGGATCAAAACCACGGCTGAAGGTGTGGATGGGCTGCTCCCGCATGTGATTGACGATGATATCCGCATCGCCTTTGATGCAACGTCTGCCTACGTTCATGCGGAAAATAGCCGTAAATTGAATGAACTGGGCGTGATCATGGTCGACTTAACCCCCGCAGCGATTGGACCGTACTGTATTCCGCCGGTGAATCTGGTCCAGCACGCGAAAGAGCTGGAAATGAACGTCAACATGGTGACCTGCGGCGGGCAGGCGACGATTCCGATGGTCGCAGCCGTGTCTCAGGTTCAGGCGGTGGAATATGGCGAAATCATCGCCACCGTATCTTCCCGCTCAGTCGGACCCGGCACCCGCAAGAACATTGATGAGTTTACCCGAACCACGGCCAATGCGGTGGAGAAGGTCGGCGGTGCCGAGACCGGCAAGGCCATCATTATTATTAACCCGGCCGAGCCGCCGTTGATGATGCGTGACACTGTTCACTGCTTGACCAAGGAAGCGCCGAATCAAGAAGCGATTACGGCATCTGTTCACCAGATGGTGAAAGAAGTGCAGAAATATGTGCCGGGCTATCGTCTGGTCAATGGCCCGGTGTTTGACGGCAACCGTGTCTCAGTTTTCCTGGAAGTGGAAGGCTTGGGCGACTATCTGCCGAAGTATTCCGGCAATCTGGACATTATGACCGCGGCGGGTTTACGCACGGCGGAGATGTTTGCCGAAGAAGCGTACAACGATGCTATTTCGTTACCGAGTCGCGCTTAAGTTGAGGAATCAAGAATGAATTTGGAAGGGAAAAAAGTCGTTCTCCACGACATGAGTCTGCGTGACGGGATGCACGCCAAACGCCATCAGATTTCGCTTGAACAGATGGTTAATATTGCGACCGGGCTGGATGACGCCGGAGTGCCGCTGATTGAAGTCACGCATGGTGACGGGCTGGGAGGCGCGTCGGTGAATTACGGTTTTCCGGCGCATTCGGATGAAGCCTACCTCGATGCGGTCGTGCCAAAAATGAAACATGCCAAAGTATCGGCACTGCTGTTGCCGGGCATTGGTACAGTGGATCACTTGCGGATGGCGAAGGATTTGGGCGTGAGCACGATTCGTGTGGCGACCCACTGTACAGAAGCCGATGTCAGTGAGCAGCATATTGGTCTGGCCGCCAAGCTGGGGATGGATACCGTGGGATTCCTGATGATGGCGCATATGGCCTCGCCGGAGCAAATTCTGGAGCAGGCGAAACTGATGGAATCGTATGGTGCGAACTGTATCTATTGCACTGACTCGGCGGGTTACATGCTGCCGGAGGAAGTCAGCCAGAAAATTGGCTTGTTGCGCGCAGAGCTGAACCCGGGGACCGAAATCGGTTTTCATGGTCATCACAATATGGGGATGGCGATTGCAAACTCCCTTGCTGCAGTTGAAGCCGGTGCCCTGCGAATCGATGGTTCTGCTGCGGGCCTTGGTGCGGGCGCGGGTAACACACCGCTGGAAGTCTTTGTGGCTGTACTGGAGCGGATGCATGCCGTTCACGGCGTTGATCTCTACAAGATCATGGATGTGGCCGAAGATCGGGTGGTGCCGATGATGGAGCAGCCGATTCGGGTCGATCGTGATGCGTTGACGTTGGGCTATGCCGGCGTTTACAGCTCGTTTTTGTTGTTTGCCAAGCGTGCAGAGGCCAAGTACGGCATCGCTGCCCGCGACCTGCTGGTTGAGCTGGGCCGTCGCGGTACGGTCGGCGGACAGGAAGACATGATTGAGGATTTGGCATTAACCCTGGCGAAAGAAAAAGGATTGATCTGATGGGAAATCTAACACAGCAACAAATCAGTGAATTGGCACATCATCTGGAAAATGCCGAATTGGGCGCCTACGAGGTGACTAAGATCACCAATGATTTTCCGGAGATGACTTACGACGATGCATTTGATATCCAGTGGGAAATCCGTCGCCGCAAAGAGCAACGGGGCCATAAGATTGTCGGCATGAAAATGGGGCTGACCTCCTGGGCGAAGATGTCCCAGATGGGCGTCGAACACCCTTGTTACGGATTTCTGGCGGACTACTTTTCCGTTCCGGAAGGCGGGGAGATCCAGCATGATCAGCTCATCCATCCCAAAATTGAAGCCGAGCTGGCCTTTGTCACCAAAGCGCCGCTGAAAGGGCCGGGAGTCCATATCGGTGATGTGCTGCGGGCGACGGATTTCGTCATGCCTGCGGTGGAGGTGATTGATTCCCGGTATCAGGATTTCAAATTCGATCTGAAAAGTGTGATTGCCGATAACTCTTCCTCTTCACGGTTTGTCACTGGTGGCCGGATGGCAGATCCAGCAGAGCTGGATCTCAAAACGCTGGGGGTGGTGATGGAAGTGAATGGCGAAGTTGTCGAAGTGGGTGCCGGGGCGGCGGTTCTGGGACATCCGGCTGCGTCGGTGGCAATGCTGGCCAATATGCTGGGTGAACGTGGCGAGGAGCTGCCGGCGGGCTCATTTATTATGATTGGGGCGATCACTGCGGCGGTGCACGTGAACAAAGGGGATGCTTTCTGTGTGCATTACCAGGGACTCGGTTCGATTTCAGGCAAGTTTGTCTAATTTCGCAAGCGTTGATAAGGATTAACAGGATGCCAATTGTACAGGTCAATATGATGGAAGGGCGCACGGATGCGCAGAAAGAGAAGCTGATCCGTAATGTCACCACGGCCATTATGGAATCGTTAGATGCGCCTGAGCAGAGCGTGCGGGTTTTGATCAATGAAATGCCGAAAATTCATTTCGGTATTGGTGGTCAATCGGCTCAGAAACTCGGACGTTAGTTTACGGATGTAACCCCCGGTGTCGGGTCATGATCAACAGGGCAGGGCTGCAAGTCATGCCCTGTTGTTATTTGGGCTTTCAAGATGCATTGCCATGCTTATCCACCGTTTTTGTGAATATCTATCGTCAGGCCACGGTTTTCGGGTCGGTATAACTTTTTCGGGTCGGTATGGCTTGCTTTAGATCGGTCTATCTTTTGTGTCGGTATATTTTTTTGGGGTCGGAACAGCTTTCTTCGGGGTGGGGGAACTGTCGCGGAAGGGGCCCCTGTGGATCATCATCCGTGCCGACGCCGTTGGCGTAATATTGTGTAATTTCTCTTTTAAGCCATTTTGCTACATTGCCGTATCTGAGTGGTCGGGTGCTTGCGCAACGGCACGCTGTGTTGAGGCTGGATAACGAATGTTGCGAAGGACATCGTTGATGGCAGCGCTGTATCCAATTTAACGCAATCAAAGGGACGTATGATGATGTCAAGTAGTATCGCAGGTCTATCCAGTCCGGTTTATCAGTATCAAAGGACTTTGGCTTATACCCTGGGTCAGTCTGCCAATGTTCTGGTCTCGAAGGTGGATCATCAACAAGCCGTGAATGTGGTTGCCGCCACGTCCGATATGGCCAAAGCGATCGCCCAGGTGATCAAGCTGGAGCTGCAGCTGGGCAGTTTCAAGGTGAAAGTACGGGTGAAAGATCTGGACGGCAATACCTACGAACCCGAGCAGGGGGATTTGGGTACAGAGCTGTTCGTCGAGCTGGCGCGGATTGCGTTGGTCAATAACCCATTGATCCAGAGTGTATCAACGATTATCGATTTTTCCGGGAATAAAGTGCCGGGGATCGCGGTGGTCCCGACGGCCATTCAATTCTGGAATGACAACCTGGCCAACCCATCGTCATTTACGACGTTGCTGGCATCGGATGGCTTTGAGCTGGTCTTGCGTGAAGCGTTCAACGTGTATAACCAGGGAAAAGATATCGGAAATATGTAATCGCTGTTCCCGAAGATGCAATTGACCCGAACGATCTTAGGGATTCTGTCCTCGTCGAGTGGTCTGAATGAACGCCGCTGTTGCGGCGTTGACTATTCTTTGTTCTCTGTTTCAGAAAGACTTCCTGCCGCGCCGCATTTTACGCTCTGATCCTCCCACGCCATCAAGGTGACCTGATTAAATTCATATTGGAATTCAGTCCTTTACTCTGAGAATTTTTGAGAGGTCTTGCAATAAAATGACGTTTCATTGTCATTCGTCTGACAAATCAGGGAGAGATCGTGGTTATCTTTCAACTGCTCACGGACAGTTTCATTCAGCGGAACAAAGCCGTTGAAAAGATGGATAAAAATCAAAGATAGCTCAATTATCACGAAACAGGACTAAGAAGAATGACAAGACTAGCAGCGGTAATTTCAGCCACTTTACTGATGGCATCAACAGCACACGCAGAAATTTACGTCGGTGGTAAAGCCGGTAAGACCTGGCTGGAAGACGCGTGCCAGGCCGGTACCCAGTGCGATAAAGACGATACGACATATGGTGTGTTTGCCGGTTACAACCTGTCAGAAAACTTGTCCGTCGAAGCGGGTTACGACTATCTGGGCAATTACAAGAGCACCACGTTTAACGATCATGTGGAAGCGATCACTCTGGCACCGAAGCTGAGCCTGCCTCTGACCAACGATCTGGCGCTATACGGTAAATTGGGCGCTGCATACGTCAAGTACGGCAGCCAGGATGATTTTTCTTACCTGGGCGCAGCAGGCGTTGAATACAGCATGAGCCAGAATGTGACGCTGCGTGCTGAATACCAGAACATTACCGACGCCAGCAACGATCTGGTCCGTGCGACGGGCCACTCTGCGACGTTGGGTCTGGCTTATACGTTCGGTGGCAACAGCAAGTCGGTGGTGAAGAGCGAGCCCGTGGTTTACGAAGAGCCTGTCGCTTATGAAGCCCCTGTCGCAGATGCTCCAATCGCAGAAACCCCTGCCGCAGAGCAAGAGTTGGTTGTTCAGGAAGAGCCTGCACCGGTTGTACCTGTCGCGTCGGTTGAAAAGGAAGCCGTCGTTGCGCCTGAAATCGTCACTAAAACCTATCAAACACAAACCCTGGGCACCGGCAGCTTTGCCCTGAATAGTACCGAGTTGACGCCGGAAAGTGCGTCAAAGCTCGATGAGCTGGTGGCGTTTTTGAATGAGTACCCGCAGGCCAAAGTGGAAGTCGTTGGTTACACGGATGCTTCTGGTGCGGCATCGTACAATCAGAGAATTTCTGAAAAACGTGCCGGTTCGGTAGCCGAAGCGCTGATCAATAAAGGAATTAAGGCAACACGCATCGAGGCGCGTGGCGAAGGTGAAAACAATCCAATCGCCTCGAACGAAACGCCTGAAGGCCGCCAGCAAAACCGCCGTGTCGAAGTCACCGTACCGGCGTTCGAATATCAAGTTCAAGCTTAAGTCTGACGACCCGACTTGCTGAGATGAAGAGCCTCCCGACCGGGAGGCTTTTTTATGCGATGAGGTTTAAATCAAGATGTTCTTTATTAAGCCCTGCTGCCCCGTTGGCGCTGGTTGACGATCTCCTGCGTTCGTCGCAACAGATAATCCTTGAACGCCTGGCAACGGGTCGGCATCGGGTGGCGGGGGCGGAAGTAGAGGTTGATATCGAACTGGCTGGCGACAAAGTCGGTGAGCAGCACTTTGAGCCGACCATCGGCCAGCGCCTCACGCACCACGGAGTGCGGCAGGTAGGCCACACCAGCCCCCCGAATCGCCATATCCCGCAAGATTTCGCTGTTGTCACACTCCAGGGCATCGCTGATGGTGACCGCCCGGTTGACCCCGTCGAGACAGAAGTACCAGCGATTGCCGCCGACCAACGAGCTGGCATAGAGGCAGCGGTGCTCGCGCAGGGCTTCCGGCTCGGTCGGAATGCCGCACCGGGCCAGATAACTGGGCGCAGCGCAGGCGAACAGGGGCTCACTCAGCAGCAAGCGGCGGATCAGCAGGCTGTCCTTTTCTTCGGTTTCCCGGTTGGTGGCTTTAGCGCGAATAATGAAGTCGACATGGAGCGGATCGACTTCTCCGGCTTCAATGAACAGCCGGAAGTTCACCTGAGGATGCATTTCCATGTACTCGGTGATGATCTCACGCAGGAAGTAAGCGGCAAACAAGGGGGTTGAGGAGATGCTGATCACCCCGCGTTGTTCGTCGGCCATGCTTTCCACTTCGGCGCAAATGGTGTCGATTTCCGGTAATAATGACGAGAATCGCCGATAGAGCACTTCTCCGGCGTCGGTCGGCACCAGCTGGCGGGTACTGCGTTTGATCAGCTCCACCGCCATCAGGGTTTCCAGCTCCTTCACCCAGCGGCTGGCGGCTGCGGCAGAAATTCCCCAGGCCTCAGCGGCTTCCCGAAAGGAGCCATGCTGGAGCACCGAGCAGAAAAATACGATTTTATCGAGTTGCTGTTGGCGGGGATGGATCCCGGCGGGTGGCAGTGACATAACAATTCCTTGTCGCCTTGTTCCTGAACCTGTCTCCTGAGCAATGATGCCCGTCAGGAGAGGATCCACCAACCGACTCGCCGGGTTCTTGCAACTGGCCTCACACTCCGCTGCTAGTCTTACCGTCCGAAGGCGCGAACACCGGGGCGAAGAGGCACGCGGGCATGAGTTTGAGATCCGGGTCAATCAAGGGGTGAAACGCCATCTGGGCCAGAATGTCCCGTTCCAAATCTATGCCGGGCGCGATTTCTTCCAGCACCAACCCCTGGGCATCCAGACGAAACACAGCTCGCTCGGTAATGTATCGGACGGGTTGTCCGGTGGCGATGGCGCGGGCGGCGGAAAAGGTAATTTGCTCGGCCCGGCTGACAAATTTATGCAGGCGGCCTTCCCGGCAAATCTCGAGTTGGCCGTTTTTCACCGCAATGTCCAATCCGTCGGCGGTAAACGTGCCGCAGAAATACAGCGATTTGGCATGCTGGCTGATATTGATAAAGCCGCCGCAGCCGGGCAGTCGGGTCCCGAAGCGGGAGACATTGATATCACCGCTGCGGCCGCATTGCGCCAGACCAAGAAAGGCCTGATCAATGCCTCCGCCGTCGTAAAAGTCAAACATCTGATCCTGCGTAATAATGGCTTCGGGGTGGCAACTGGCGCCGAAATCCAGTCCGCTGGCCGGTAAGCCGCCGATGGCTCCGGGCTCCACCGTCAGCGTCAGGGTGTCCAGAATCCCAGTTTGTCCGGCAATGGTCGCGATATACTCCGGGACGCCGATGCCCAGGTTCAGCACCGCGCCCGGGGTCAGCTCCAGCACCGCTCGCCGGGCGATCAGGGTCTTGGCGTCCAGCCGGGATTGGGGGGGCTTCTGCCGGAGTTGGGGAGCCGAAGCGGGGCGGCTGGTGACAAAATCCGGGTTGAATGGCGTCGCGAACGTTTGCATGTGTTCGGAAAGATCGTCGCAGATCACCACCGCATCGACAAAGATCCCGGGAATTTTAATCTCGTGAGGCGACAGGCTTCCGGCGGGAACGACCCGCTTGACCTGGACGATGATCTTGCCGCCCTGATTTCGTGCCGCCTGAGCCGCAGCGAGGCTTTCGACCACCAGACACTCTTCTTCCATGGTGATGTTGCCGTCCGTATCGGCGGTCGTTCCCCGTAATATGGCCACATCCACCGGCAGTCGGCGATACAGCAGGTATTCCTCACCGTCCAGCTCAAGGACCTGAACCAGATCTTCCCGGGTCATTGTATTGATCTTGCCGCCTTCCAGGCGCGGGTCGACGAAGGTCCCCAGGCCGGTGGTGGTCAGGGTGCCCGGTTTACCGGCTGCCGTATCCCGCAACAGATGGGAGATCACGCCTTGCGGCAGGTTATAGGCTTCGATTTCATTGGCCAGCGCCATGTGTTGCAGGGCCGGAACCAGGCCCCAGTGTCCGCCGATCACCCGCTTGACCATGCCGGGTTGTGCCAGGTGGTTGGCTGCGCGGCCTGTGCCGTCTCCCTGCCCGGCGGCAAAAATCAGCGTCAGATCCTGCGGGCCGGATTCTCGCGCAAAGCGCTGGCCGAGGGCGCGGATCACCGATTCCGGGACAACCGAGCCGATAAAACCGCCCAGCATCAGGGATTGACCGTCCTGGATCCAGGCTGCCGCTTCCTCTGCGGTAAGTTGGGTGACTGGCATGACATTTTCCTTGGTCGTGTGTTGATGTCCGAAAGTGTATGAAGCCTGCCGGGTCGGTTGAATATCACTGATGAAATTGTCTTTTTCATATTTGCCATTCGAAGATGGGTGATTTTGTTTAAGTCATTGAAAGTAAAATGTTTATATGGTCATTGTTCCGTCATGAATCCTTCATTTAAGCCACCGGAATATGAGCTGGGTCTCATTTTATCGGGGGGGCCGTAGATCGCGGCAAAGAGCGGTGTTTTCATTCGCCGTGATGCGGTCTAGCATGTTAACAACCTGTTACATTGAACGCTTCAATCGGAGAAACTGAATATGGATGTTGCCGTTATACTCCTGACCCTCATTGGCCTGATGTATTTTGCCTATCGTGGGGTCTCCGTACTGGTGCTGGCGCCGATCCTGGCGATGGCCGCTGCATTGCTGACCAGTGACTTTCCCTTTCTGTATGCGTTGTCGAACGTGTTCATGCCGGCCGCCGCGAACTACATCAAACTGTACTTCCCGGTGTTCATTGCAGGGGCGATTTTCGGTAAGCTGATGGGCGCGTCGGGGGCCGCCCGCACGTTGTCGGCCTTTATTATCCGCAACCTGGGACCCCGGCATGCCATCTTATCGGTGGTGCTGGCGACAGCTTTGCTGACTTACGGCGGGGTATCGCTGTTTGTGGTGGTCTTTGCCATGTATCCGATTGGGGCGGAGACGTTCCGCGCAGCCGGGATCCCGAAACGCCTGCTGCCGGCGGCCATCACTTTGGGTGCCTTTACCTTCACTATGACGGCGTTGCCGGGTACACCGCAGTATCTCAATACCATGCCAACCATCCCCTTCGGCACCACCATTTATGCCGCGCCGCTCCTTGGGCTGTTGGCGGCAGTCATGATGCTGTCACTGGGGATTTTGTGGATTAAATATCGCGCGCAAAAAGCGATGGCTGCGGGGGAAGGGTACGGTGAGGAGAAAGATCAGAATCAGCATGAATCGGCAGATACACCGGCCCCGGGCGTTCTGATGGCGCTGACGCCAATCCTGCTGGTGTTTGTCATCAATTTCCTGCTGACCAACGTGTATTTCAAAATGCCGGATGTGGTGGCGAATTATCAGGCCGTTGAGGCAACCATTAACGGCACCTGGGCAGTGATTCTGGCGTTGGGCACTGCGATTGCCTTTATGCTGGTGGCGTTTCGTCGTTACCTGTTTGATCCGAATCAGCATGTGTTCGACGGCTCGGTCGGCTCGCTGCTACCGATTTTCAATACCGCCTCAGAAGTGGGCTATGGTGCGGTGATCACGGCGCTGTCTGCTTTTGTGGTGGTGAAAGCCGGGATTGCAGCGATTGATATTCCGGACCTGTTTAAAGTGGCGATCACCTCGACGAGTCTGGCCGGGATCATCGGCTCTTCGTCCGGCGGAACCGGGATGGTACTGGCACTGCTGGGCAATGATTTCCTCAGCACGGGCATCAACCCGGAAGTCTTGCACCGGGTGGTTCTGCTGGCTGCTGGTGGGCTCGATACCCTGCCGCATTGTGGCGCGGTGATCACCTTGCTGGCGGTGTGCAAACTGACGCATCGCCAGAGCTATGGGGATATTGCGGTTGTCACGATGGCCATTCCCTTATTGGCGGCGTTTACTGTGATTGTGGTGCACCTGTCGACCGGTCTGGTCTGAAGTCATATCTCGAGATGGCGAATAAACAACGCCCCGGCATTCAGCCGGGGCGTTTTTATTTTTTCGGAAGCAAGTTTTATCGGAAGCTATTTTGATTGGAAGCAACCGGGACGTTATTTCATCCGGCAGGGTTGGAGATAGATGGTGTCCCCGGGAAAGTAGCCGTCCTGACTGGGATGGCGGGCATGCAGACGGCACAAATCCTGATGAATGCTGATCGCCTCGACCTGAAAGGGTTCTTGTTGCCATTGCGCATCCCGCTGGACTTCAATGGTCAGTTGCTGCCCGGTACGGACCGTTTGGGGCGATAAGCGAATGAGATAGGTATGGCTGAAGGCAAGCAGCCAGTAATCATCAACGGTGACCAAGCGACCTTCGCCGGGGGAGAGAACACTTTCGGTATATTGCAGTTGCGGCGCTGCCTGGACCGGAATACTCAGGAGCAGAGTGAGCAGCAGAGTCGGGAACATCGCTTTCATGGTGTCGTCTCTGAATGTGATTACGATGACTGCTGATTTTTATGACTATTGATTTCTATGACTATTGATTTCTATGACTATTGATTTCTATGACTATTGATTTCTATGACTATAGTGTCTGGCGGTACGGCGTGCTTCTCAAGAACGAAAATCACACGGAATGAGCGTGGGGATCACCCTTGTGTCTTCTTTTGGAACCCCGATATTGTCAGGATGGACTTCGAGTGGCATGCTGCCGTTTTTATGTTTCAAGGGAATCAAAATGAAGGTCTTTGGGTCGCTGATCCTCGCGGGTTTGCTCAGTGGGAACGCGCTTGCAGCGCAACCGTCCATTGTTGTGGCATACCAGACGCCGAAAGGAAAAGATGAAACACAGGTCAGGCAGCTGATTGAGCAAAGCGAGGTGAATGACACCTTGGTGGCATTGTCAAAGTCGTACTTTGTTTTTGATCAGACACTGACCGTCAAATACGGCGGTGAGGATGGGCCGATGTATGATCCCGAAGCACATACCGTGTTCATCCCATACGGTTTCGTCTCAGAAGCCATCCGGTATTTCCGGGACAATGATGATCAGCAAACATCGGGCAATCAGCCGACTTTGAGCGCGATGGATACGCTCTTGCATACCTTGCTGCATGAAGCCGGTCATGCATATGTCGCCGATCAGCATATTCCGGTGCTGGGCAAGGAAGAAGACGCGGTGGATAACTTCGCCACCTTGATGATGATCCGCTATGTCGACGGTGGCGATGATGCTGCCATCAGTGCGGCCAATATGTTCGCCTACGAGTCGAACGACCGACCCGACTATTACGATTTCGGTGAGTATATTGATGAGCATAGCTTCGATTTGCAGCGCTACTTTTCCACCTTGTGTCTGGTGTACGGCAGTGATCCGAAGCAATACGCTAAGTTGTTGGATGAAGTCGAGAAAGATTACCTCGCTGAGCGCAAAGAGTTCTGTATCGAGAACTATCAGCAATTGGATCAAAACTGGCATGTTTATCTGACCGAACAGCCGTGAGCTGGGATCCATCGCTGAAGCTAAGCTGTCGTGGAGATGGGCGATCAATGTTGTACTGAAAAGCCGTTGCTGAGCAACGGCTTTTTGATTGTTTACCGCGTAGGTGTCAAGGTGCGGAGGCCTGTGTTTTCCACGGTTATTTATATTTTTCCTTCACTACCGCACATCCGGATTTTATCAATCACCACCTGTTTCATCGCTTGTTTCCCCGGGACGATATATTTGCGCGGATCGTTGGCTTCAGGGTGCTCGGCAAAGTAGTGTTTGACGGCATCGGCAAAGGCAATTTTCAGCTCGGTGCCGACATTGACTTTACATGCTCCCAGGGCGATACAGCGCTGAACCATTTCTTCTGGGATCCCGGAAGCGCCGTGCAGCACCAACGGAATATCGACCACTTCACGAATTTGCGCCATTCGGTCGAAATCCAGTTTTGGTTCAGATTTGTACAAACCATGGGCTGTGCCAATCGCTACGGCCAGCGAGTCAATCCCGGTACGGCGCACAAATTCTGCTGCTGAGGCCGGATCGGTCAATTGGGCGTCGGCACTGTCGACAATCAGATCATCTTCCTGACCGCCAAGTCGGCCCAGTTCGGCTTCCACACTGGCATCAAAGCGGTTACTGTGCTGGACCACATGACGGACGATATCGATGTTCTGCTCGAAGGAATAATGGGATCCGTCGATCATGACGGAGCGGACACCGCGCTCGACCTTGGTCTTGATATCGGAAATATCTTCATGGTGATCCAGGTGGAGCACGAGCGGGATAGTGTGTTTTTGTGCCGCTTCCTTACAGATGCTGATCAGGTAGTCGGTGCCGGCGTAATCGAATGTGCCCGGGGTCCCGGCCAGTATCACCGGTGAGCCAAGTTCTGAGGCCGTTTCGACCACCACCTGCACGGTTTCCAGGTTATGAATATTAAAAGCAGGGACAGCGTAGCCGCCTTGTTGCGCCCGTTTGAGCATTTCACGAGAAGAAATTAAATACATACTGCCTCCTGGCGATGAGAATGGCTAGCGTCAAATACAAGGTTGCCGTTAACCCAGGTTTTGAAAATGGTGTGATTCGGATTCAGTGCGACCATCGAGGCCCGTTTACCGGGCTCCAGAGTGCCGTATTGGTTGTCGATGCTGAGAGATTTCGCTGGGGTCAGCGAAGCCCGTAGCCAGGCTTGCTCCAGCGGGAGCTTGAGCCATGTTGAGAGATTGAGTACCGCCTGCAGCAGGGTCAGGGTGCTCCCTGCCAGTCCACCGACATCGGTGGTTGCCACGCCGTCGGTGACATTGACCAGGTACTCGCCTAGCTGGTACTGGCCGTCAGGCATGTGCGTGGCTCGCATGGCGTCAGTGATCAAGGTCAGACGATCGCCGCAGCAGCGATGGGCAATATCAATCGCGGTCGGGTGGACATGGTGACCATCAGCAATCATCTCAACATAACTGTTCGGGTGGCAAAGCCCGGCGCCCACCACGCCCGGGTCGCGATGGTGCAGGCCGCGCATCCCGTTGTAACAATGGACAATACCGTCCGCCCCGGCGTCGAGGGCTTCCTGTACTTGATCAAAGCTGGCATCAGAATGCCCCAACATGACTTTGATGCCCTGCTTCTTCAGGTATTTGATGGCTTTGATGGCTCCGGATTTTTCCGGTGCCAGGGCGACCGTGGTTAACTGGTGATCCGCATAGGAGTCCCAGCTGTCGAGCTCTGCCAAATCCAGTTCTCGGAACCATTCGGTCGGGTGGGCTCCACGATTTTTGGGCGTAAAGTAGGGGCCTTCAAGGTAGGCGCCGAGCAATTCTGCACCGTCGACCCCGCGCTGTCTGCTCTTGCCGATTTGTTGCAGTGCGTCCTGAATGGCCTGTACCGGCGCCGTAACCGTGGTTGCGACAAAACCGGTCACACCCTGAGTGGCGAAGAATTCGGACATGGTGTTCAGGCTGTCATGGGTAGCATCCATGACGTCACACCCAACTGCGCCATGGACGTGGCTGTCAATCAGGCCGGGAAGTAGCCAGTGCTCGCCCAGATCAATGATTGCCGGATGCTGTTTGGGTTGATAGGGCGTAATCGCGGTAATTGTTCCGTTTGGATCAACGCTGAGAACGCTGTCGGTGAGCCATTGATCACTAACCAGAATCCGTGCCGCCCGGTAATGTTGTATCTCAGATCCCATCTTCGGTGGTTTCCTGTGTCTGTGGGGGTTGGCTTCTTAGTTCATCTGCCAGGGAGGTCATGCCGCGATGGCCACACGTTAATGCCTGTTCACGGAATTCAACTAAGGTCAGCTCATCGCGCTCCAGCAGCATTTCTGCAGCCATTTGCAGGTTGGTGCCAGTGATGACTTCAACATCGGCTCGCTCCTGGCTGATGAGAGAGGCGGTTCGAAATGGTGTTCCGCCCAGAAGATCGGTTAGAAACACAATTCCGTCACCGGAGTCAATGTCTTTCATCGCGGTACGCATAGTCTGGTCCAGTTCTGCGGTGGTCCGCTCTGCGGGAAAGTCGATGGCTCTGAACTGTGACTGCTCACCAATGATCTGCAAAACGGCCTGCTCAATGCCGGATGCAAAGGCGCCGTGCCCGGAAAGAATAACTGCAATCATAAAAATGTCCTTGGAGGGCCCGGCTGGGCCCTGATTGATGATGTTGTTTTACCTTGTGCTGTCAGCGCGTGATCACAGGATGCCGAGCATTCGGCCGGCAATCCCGACGACCACAGTGATCCCGATGAGGCGGAGCGGGCTCCAGCCGCGCTTCACCAGGGCGTACATCGCCAGGGTATACACCAGAGGTAAAAATGCCGGCATCAACTTGTCGATCACATCGGCCTGGAGCTTGACCACAGCATCACCGGCAGTGATCTCTGCGGTGGTCGACAGGCGAACATAGGTAGCGACCAGAGCGCCAATAACCGTCATCCCGACCATTGAGGCGGCATGGCCGACTTTCTGGGTGTTGGCCTTGATCATCGGAATGGCGGCAACTCCCATTCGATAGGCGTAATGGGCCAGGCCGAAACGAAGGCCGAAGTGGACCAGGTTGAACATCACGAAGAAGAATATGGCCCCCATGATGGAGCCTTGCAGCGCAAGGTCTGCGCCAATTCCGCCGCAGATGGGGAGCAGGGTCAGCCAGAACATCGCATCCCCGATCCCGCCCATTGGGGCGCCGACGGCAATCTTGGTGCTCTGGATACTGCTGATGTTCTGCTTGGAACGTTCCATGGCCAGGATGATCCCCATCACGAATGTCACCAGGAAGGGGTGGGTATTGAAAAATCCCATATGGCCTTGCATGGCTTTTGAAAGATCCGCTTTGTTGGTGTGGATCTTCTTTAGCGCCGGCAGCAAACCGTACAACCAGCCGGATGCCTGCATCCGCTCGAAGTTAAACGAAGCCTGCAACAGTAGGGAGCGCCACGCCATGCGGTTGATGTCCGCTTTGGTCAGCTCGGCACCAATGGTTTTGTTTTCATATTCATCCGAAGCGATGTCCGGGGCGGGCTGTACGTCGGTCTGAGTTGGACGTACGTTAAGTTCGTTGCTGATATTAGATGCCATCTTCGTAGTCCTCTGCTGGGGCGGCAACCGGTGCCGGTTCTGATTTGCGCATAAAGTCGATAATCGCCATGGCGGTCGCGGCGCTGGCGATAGCCAAGATCGGTAGTTCGAGCCAGGCTGCGGCGACAAAACCTAAGATGAAGTAAGGGATGTAGGCGTTTTTCATCATGATTTTCATCAGCACGGCAAAGCCAATGGCCGGCATGATGCCGCCGGCGACGCCCAGGCCGTCGATGAGATCTTTCGGCAGGATTTCAACCATTTTTCCTGCGTGCTCGGCACCAAGAAAGATGGGTAGGAAAGCGCACAGAAAGTAGAAGGTCCCGAGCACGGCGAGTGCCAGGTAGTTGACCCGTTCAATGCCGTCCGTATCGGCATTCTGGGCATAGTCATCACACTTGGACATCACTGCCGACATCGCGGAAAACAGCAGGGTGATCCCCATTTGAACGGCCACTGCGAAAGGCACGGCAACCCCGACGGCAACATTCGGTTCGACCTGCGTTGTTATGGCGAATGTGGTGCCGACAATGGTGCCGATGATGACGTTCGGCGGCTGGGCGCCGGCCAGCGGTGCCAGGCCCATCCAGATCAGCTCGAGGGTCCCGCCGACCAGAATCCCGGTTTGCAAATCACCGAGGATCAACCCGACCAACGGGCCGAGGACCACAGGCCGGTGAAAGTGGGTGAGGCCGTTGAACAGATCCAATCCGGCGAAGAACGCCAGGGTACCCAGCATGGCCGCCTGTAAGAATCCTATTTCCATAACGGTTGTCCTTATTGGTTAAAGTAAGGTAAAGAGATCAGTTGCGCTTTCGGTCGGAACGCCCTGGACAGTGCATGTCACGCCCAATGCTTTAAGCCGGTTGAACTCTTCGACATCAGTGGCATCGACCGACACGGTTTTGGCAATTTGGTTTTTGCCTTCGGCATAGTGCATGTTGCCGACATTGATGTTTTGGATTGGGACGCCACCTTCTACCAACTGGCGAAACTCTTTGGGTGTTTTGCAGACCAGCAGAATGCGCTGGCGATCAGCGGCCTTATGGATGGTGTCGATGGTTTTTTGAACGGTCCAGAAGCGAATGGCGATCCCGTCTGCCAGCACCATTTCCATCAGGTTTTGTTGGATACTGTCTTGCGCGACTTCATCGTTGACCACCACGATAATATTGGCGTCGGCAAAGCCCACCCACTGCACACCCACCTGACCGTGGACCAGACGTTCATCAATTCGGCTGAGTACAATATTCGGCATAGTTCATTCCTTGTGTTCTTATCGTTATTGAAGTTTTCTGTGCTGATTCGATTTATGGCTGTTTTGGCTGATATGGGTAAGGATGGATCGTGACCCCCTGGACTACCCGGTTCACCTCTCCGGTCGGGCAGGGGTTATCCGGCCCCAGCCCTAACTGGAGTGATTTTTCAAAGGCCAGCATCTGGCTAAACATAATGTATGGAAAGCACAGCCAGGCATCACTGAGGTCGGGTAAACCCAGTTCAAAGACTGTTGCATCATTCAAGGCACTGCCGGTCAGAGCTAAGTGGCAACCGGTCTGGTTGTCTGTCTGAATCTCGCGATAGAGGTCCAGGTCATACTGGCGGGTATACGGATCATTGGAGAGAAACTGGATCACCATTGCTTGCTTGTTGATGGTGAATTTAGGGCCATGGCGAAAGCCCAGTGAGGAATCAAATGCGGTCATCACCTGGCCGGCACTGAGCTCCAGTGACTTGAGTGATGCCTCCCGGGCCAGTCCGGCAAAGCCGCCGCTGCCCAACACAATCAGGCGATGATAAGGTTGCTTGGCAAGGGCTTTGACCGATGCTTGCCATTGACGGAGCTTCTCTTCACAGCGCTCAGCCACAGTATGGATGGTGCTGCGCAGCACAGCGGGATCGTCGTCCCCGAGCAGGGCGAGGGTGGCCATGAGCATACAGCTGAAGCTGGAGGTCATGGCAAAACTCTGATCGTTTGATCCTTCCGGCATCAACAGACAGAAGGCATTGTCGTGATCGGCAGCGATGCTGGACAGCTGACCGTTCGGGTTACAGGTCAGGAATAAGTGGTAGCTGTTTTGAAGTCGCTGATCGGCAAGCCTCACAGCAGCGACACTTTCCGGGCTGTTGCCCGAACGGGCATAGGAGATCAGCAGGGTCGGGCTGTCCGGATCAAGATAGTCGCTCGGGTTGGAAACCAGATCTGTCGTCGGGATCGCGGCGACGTGGTAGCCGTGGGCTGCCTGGATGAATGGTGCTGCGGTGTCTCCGACAAAAGCAGAGGTACCGGCACCGGTGAGAATGATCCGCAGCCCGGGGGTTGCCAGAATCGGCTTGAGAAATGCCTGTAACTCCGGCGTTTGGGGGATACTGTCAGCCAACTGGCGCCAGAGTGCTGGCTGGTGGCTGATCTCTTTAGCTGTGTGAATGGCGTGACGGGCTCGCAACCACGGCTCTTCGTAACCTAAAAACTGACTCATGAAATAGACTCCTTCTGAGCGACGGTATTGGAAAAACAGGCGCAGGCGTAGGTTTGGGTCACTTCCATCACTTTATGGATGACAATATCGCGCGGGGAATTGGTGAGCTGCGCCTGCGCAATGGCTTTGGCCTGATTCGGGAGATATTGGCTGAGCAAGGTAAGTGGGATGGGGTGCTCCAGTAAGTTCTGGAACAGGCGCTGCTGCGCTTGCTGAACTTCCGGATGGCTCCAGTAATAGCGAATGCGATCACTGAGGCTGTAGGCACAATCCAGGTACTGTTGGTGGCCGCGGCTGTGATAGTGCTGGCGCCAGTAATCAGGTTCTTCATGCATCACTTGCTCGATGGTGTCGCGCAGGTGCGCAGCGCGATGGGCGCCTAACCATTCAATTTCGGTCCGGTCGAGGGCAAACAGTGCTTCACGCAGGGCAAAGGTCAGGGCTGGCCCGACTTTGAGGATGGCAAAGTGATCCCGGATCAGCTGGTGGTAGGCTGCCGGATTCTGGTAATCCGTTGAATGAGCTTCAAAAACCAGGTGGGGTTGAGTTTCAATTAGTTTTGCCAGCGGTTGGGCAAGTTCACTGCGATAGTGATGAATACTATGATGGTCAAACTCCACTCCGGGTTGTACCACCAGACCGATGACGCGTGACCAAACATATCCCAAGCCTTGATCAGAAAAGGCCTGGTGATGGGTATTCAGCGTTTCCTGTACCTCTTCCGGCTGGGTCACCGCGAGTCCGGTCAGAGACTCCAACGCTCCACCCGGCGTGGGGACTTCAGTACCTATCACATAAACCGGCGGCTCGCCGCCACATTCCTGCCATGCTGCTTCGGCGATCGCACACAGGCGTGCCGCACGCTCAGCTAGTTTGAGTTCGTCCAGTGGTAGGGTATCGTCGGCACAAGCCATGGAACAATCAAGATGGATCTTTTTGAAACCAGCCTGAACATAATCGCGGATCAGGATCTCTGACCGTGCCATGGCCTCATCGGAAGTCAGGTGCTGCCAGCAATTCGGACCGAGATGATCCCCGCCAAGGACCACCATGTCCTGCGGAAACTGAAGGCGCTCTGCCAATTCAAAGACAACGTTGGCAAAATCACGTGGCGTCATACCGGTATAACCACCATCCTGGTTCACCTGGTTTGAGGTGGCTTCAATCAGAACCGGACGGTGGTCGTTCTTGGCTTGCAGGACCGCGGCTTCCAGAACCAGCGGGTGAGCTGAACATACTGAGTAGATCCCGACGGGCTCTCCTTGCTTGTGCGCTGAAATAAGCTCAAGTATTGGTTTCATTCTGTTTCCTAGTTATTGGTGTTGATGGTAGTGCATCAATCAGGCTATCCATCATTGCTTGTCTTTCGTTTTGTTTCTTTTTCTTATTTAATCACTGTGTTCATAGAAAAAAAGCTGCTCAGATCACAACTATTATCTTTGCTCAACCTTTCACTTTCTTTTTGTTTTGCGACTGGCACAGGTTTATTACGTTGGGGAATATGGTATTTATTGGTCCGATGATGGATTGAAGTAAGGATAAAGTGATGTTGGCAGGATTTGACATTGGTGGAACCAAGATTGAGTTGGTGGTCTTTGATGAGGCATATCAGGCTGTATATCAGCAGCGAGAGCCTACCCCGACGCAGGATTATGAGCAATTTCTTGAAACGCTGGTGGCGATGCTGCAACGTGCTGAGGGGGCTTGCGGGGAAATCAGTCGGGTTGGGGTCGGGATGCCCGGTATTGTCGATATCGACACCGGCGCGCAGCTTTCCTCGAATATTCCTGCGGCCACGGGGCATTGTATTGCAAAAGATCTCGAAGTCAGACTGGCGCGGCCGACGGTGTTGGGCAATGACTGTCAGTGCTTTGCACTTTCCGAAGCCAATGGCGGGGCGGCAGCGCAGTACAAGTCCGTGTTTGGGGCTGTGCTTGGCACGGGCGTTGGTGGAGGGGTGTGCCTGAACGGGCTGCTTGTCAAAGGTCGTAATGGCACCGCCGGGGAGTGGGGTCACTCACCGCTGCCAGCGCTGTTTGTTGAAAAGTACGGTTTACCGCTTGTTCAGTGTGGTTGTGGGAAAACGGGCTGCGTTGAGCGTTACATTTCCGGACCGGGCTTGGCATTTTTATATCAGCATTGTGGCGGCGAAGCGCGCTCTGCCATTCGGGTGATTGACGAAATGAGAGCCGAAAATCCGCGGGCAGAGCAAGCTTTCACGATGTATCTTGATATTTTGGCCTGTACTTTGGCTTCTTTTGTTCACATCTATGACCCGCAAGCTGTGGTGTTTGGTGGTGGTTTGAGCCGGGTGCCTGAGCTTTATCAGCGACTTCCGGACTCTCTTCGTCAGCACTTGTTACCCGCGATCAAAACGCCGGCTTTATTGGCACCGAAGTTTGGGGATTCCAGCGGCGTTCGCGGGGCGGCGATGTTGGCTGAATCCTGTCACTCTCCTTTATTGCGTAGCAGCAAAGCGATTGACTCGAGAGATCACTGCACAGCGACGTGATCCGAGCTTTGGCAGAAATTGCACTGTGAAAGATGAAGTCAAAATTTCACTTTTGTTCTTTTACTTACGGTGCGCTTCACTTTTTATCAATTACCTTGATGTGATGTTTCGTTAAGTTTCATTGTTTTGTTATGATACGCATCATATAGGGTAGGAATGTTGGCTATGAAACAAACCAGTAAACGAAGAGAAGAAATTTTAAGTCAGCTGAAATCCGAAGGCAGTGTTTCAGTCTCTCAATTGTCGCAGTCGCTCGGTGTGAGTACCGTGACCATCCGCAATGATCTCGCTTACCTTGAAACAAAAGGGCTGCTGATGCGATCGTACGGCGGCGCGATCGACTGTCAGGTGCAGGAGGCGACACCGGAAGTGGTGCATGAGACCAATATTCAGGAAAAGGCCACGTTGCATGCCAGGGAAAAGGCCAGTATTGCCAAGGCGGCTGCCAGTCATATTCACTCGGGCGAAACCATTATTCTTGATTCAGGCACCACCACTGAGCAGGTGGCCAAGTTGCTCCTGAACAAGCAGGATATTGTGGTGATGACCAATGGTTTGAACATTGCAGCGACACTGTCTGAAGCGGATGATGTGGAGGTTATGATGACCGGCGGTACTTTGCGTAAGAAAAGTTTGTCTTTCTATGGCTCTCAGGCAGAAGAAAATATGAAAGCCTATCACTTTGATAAAATCTTTTTAGGCGTAGATGGTTTTCATATCCGGGCCGGGATCACCACGCATAATGAGAATGAAGCGCGCTTGAATCGGGCGATGTGCGATGCGGCCAAAGAGGTCATCGTGGTGACCGACTCCAGTAAATTCGACAAAGTCAGCCTGCATAAGATTATTCCGTGCGATCTCATCAACACCCTGATCACCGATAAGAATATTCCGCAAGACTATCTGCACGCGCTGAGCGGGCAGGGTATCAAGGTGATTACGGTTTAAGCTCAAACAAAAGCCACTGAAACTTTCAGTGGCTTTATTCGACCTAGTATCCTTTCTGAACTAGAGCACGATGTCGACAACGCGTTTCTCCCGGCGGGATTGCTCGGCAGCAAACACGGTGAGATGGGTCTCCAGGGTTTCCGCAGAGCCGGATAAAATCAGCGTTTGCTCTTCTTTTGCGACGGCTTCGACAAACCTTTGCATCATGTGGTAGTCCCCCCCGCCATGCCCGGTCATCGTTGTTTCGTCCTGAATTGCTTCCACATCGTAAACTGTTTCACGATTGGTTTTAAAATCAAACACTTTGATATAACGGCCATCCCCCTCGATTTGCCCAAGGGTACCGAATAGCCGTGTCTTGCGATCGGCATATTCAGTAAAGGCCGTCATTGTAAATGAAGCGGACCTTCCGTCTTCAAATTGGAAATTGACCACCTGGTGGTCGACGACGTCATTGTCACATAAATAAACACATCTGCCGTAGGGGCCTTCTGCCAGGGCGCTCAGCAGGGCCTGCTCACCATCTTCCGGAGTCACAATCTTTCGGGTGTACTCACCACCATGCTGGCCCTCGAGGTAGATTTTTTTTGCAGAATACGGACAGCCGGTTTCAACTTGACAGTCAACGCAGCGCTCGGCAGCACCTTCGGGTTGATTCTCTGGTTTGAAGTGGTACAGACCGCCAAACGATTGGACCGCGCTGACCGGGCTGCCCATGATAAAGCGGATCCAGTCTAAGTCGTGACAAGCCTTGGCGAGCAACATGAAGGTAGACTCTTTCTGATTGCGCCAGTTGCCGCGAACAAAAGAGTGCGCCTGGTGCCACCAGCCGACCGGCTCCAGGTGTTGCATTGAGACAACGTCACCAATGATATTCTCGGCGAGCAATTGCTTGAGCCGGGTTGTATACCGGGTATAGCGCATGACATGGCAAACGCCGAAGATAATACCGTTTTCATTGACGGCATCGACGATTTTCCTGCATTCCTCTGCGCTGGGAGACATCGGCTTTTCGAGGAGCATGTGGTATTTCTGCTGGGCAAAGGTGATCGCCGGCTCTGTATGCATTTTGTCCTGCGTGCAGATCAGCACGGCATCCGCTATTTTGCCCAGTACAGCGATTTGTTCCCAGGAATCAAAAACGCGATCTGCGGGGAGGTTATGTTGATGTGCCAGTGCGGCACGATATTTCGCGCGCGGTTCGGCGACAGCGACCACCTTCATTTTATCCGGGTGCTCAAGCGCATAACGCGCATAGAGTTCACCGCGGGCGCCACCGCCGATAACAGCGACCGTCACAGGTTGGTTATCCATTGCTCACCTCGTAATTATCCTTATTGAGTACCAGACGAATTGCTAAAGGAAAGATAGCAAAAGGTTTCGAAAGATAATAGTTGTTTGATCACCAATCTTGTTTTTATTTGTGCCGAGGCGGAAAAATCGCTGTTTCTCAGGCTGAAATGGAATGATAATACTTGATTAAACAGTGTTTTGGGCATGAATGTCGGCATTTGAGGCTTGGTATGTGAAATGTTAACAGGATTTTGTTATTTCGATCGTAATCACACCATTATCAAAATTGATGTGCTAAAAAGAAAAGGAAAGAAAGTGAAACTTATGCAATGTGTGCGATGAATTATAAAAGGGAAGTTATATGTTCAAAATCAACAACCTGGCAAAAGCACTCCTCTGTACCTCAATCTTGAGCGCAACTTCTGTGCTGGCTGCAGACAAAACTGAAATTCGTTATGGGATATGGGATCGCAACCAACTGCCTGCGGTGGAAGCCATCATCCAGAAGTTTGAGGCCCGCAATCCTGATATCGATGTGGAAATTGAGCTGACGCCTTACAAGCAATATTTCGTCAAACTGAATGCTGCGGCCAGTGGTGGGGTCACACCAGATGTGTTCTGGATGAATATGCCGAATGTGAGCACTTATACTAAACATGGCTTGCTGGAGCCGTTGGACGGTTACCTCAAGGGTTCAACCGTTGAACTCGACAAGTTTGTGAATAGCTCTGTTCAGGCTTATCAGGTGGATGGCCAGCAATATGGCGTGCCACGCGATATTGATGCGATTGCGGTTTGGTATAACAAAGCCATTTTTGATCAGGCCGGGGTCGCGTATCCGACGAATGATTGGACCTGGGATGAGATGGCGGCAAAAGCTGCAGCCATTCAGAAAGCCACGGATGACTCGGTGTACCCGATCATGATGAATCTAACTGATGGTCAGGAGACTTATTTTAACCTGATCCTGCAAGCAGGTGGTGACATTATTCGTCCGGACAAGAAAACCACAGATGTTGCTGGCAAGGATGCGCTCTCGGCGTACAAACAAGTTCAGCAGTTGATGAATAAGCAGCTGTTGCCGACTGCGCAGCAAATTAGTGAGTTGAATATGAGCGAGGTGTTTCAGTCGGGACGTGCAGCGATGGCTTACTCAGGTTCATGGAATGCCTTACCTTTCTCATCCAATGCACAAATCAACGATCATATCGGCGTAGTGACCATGCCAAAAATTAAGCGCAATGCAGGAGTATCACACAGCATCGCCTATGTGATGTCCCGTAAAACCCAGCATAAAGCGGCCGCATTCCGGCTCCTTGAGTTTCTGAGCAGCGATGAAGCGCAGTCGGTGTTGGCGAATTCACGCACGGTGATCCCGGCCAAGAAAACGGTGAGCCATTTTTGGGTCGAAGCGTTTGATACGGTTGATGTCTCTGCGTATACCAAGGCGCTGGAGACGGCACACCAATATCCGACGGCTGCGAATACTGCGAAATGGCACTCGCTGCTCAACGATGGGCTGAAAAAAGTCTGGCTCGGGCAGAATCCGGAAAAAGTTATGCCGGGCGTAGAGAAGAAAGTCAACCGCGTGCTTAAGAAAGGTTAAGCCAGGGAAAGGGGGGAGTGGAATCGCTTTCCCCCTTTGATATTGCTGACAAAAGGACTTGCAATGGTGCAGAGTGCTAAACCTCAACTCAATGAGTTGGAAAAAGAATCCCGGTTCTGGGGCTACGTGATGATTGCCCCGCTTGTACTTGGGATGACGGTCTTTTTCTTCCTCCCGTTTTTTCAAAACGTCTTTTACAGCTTTACCGATCTGGGTGAATTCGAAATATGGACCACCGTCAGCCTCGAAAATTATGAGATCTTGCTGGAAGATGGCGAGTTTTTCTCGTCGCTGATGAACACGCTATTTTACGTGGTGGTGTGTGTGCCGGTGATCGTCTTGTTGTCATTGTTGCTTGCCATCGGGATCAACCAGAACATTGTCGCGCAGGGTACTTTTCGGACGCTGCTTTTTATTCCGGCGGTAACCATGCCGGCGGCTGTCGCTATGGTTTGGAAGTGGCTTTATAACAGTGATTACGGATTGTTGAATCAGCTACTGCTCGGAGTCGGTCTGGAGCCCGTGAGTTGGCTGTCTGATCCTGATTTGGTCCGACTGAGTTCAGCACTTGTGGTGATCTGGTCTTCAATTGCGTTGAAGATGATCATTTTGCTGGCGGGGTTGCAAGGAATATCGCCGCAATTATATGAAGCCGCAGCGATCGACTGCGCAGGCCCGATCAGGCGTTTCTTTTCCATCACATTGCCCATGATGGTCCCGACCTTATTTTTTGTCTCGATTATTGCCTTTATTGAAATATTGCAGACGTTCGATGTGATCTACCTGTTATTTGGTGAAGGTTCGATGGTGGAAGAGCAGACGATGACGATTGTGTACCTGTTTTATAAATACGCGTTTGTTTATCAGGAAAAAGGCTATGCGTCGGCGATCGCGGTCGTTTTGTTCCTGATCACGATGGCGATCACTCTGTGCCAAATTGGACTTGGAAAACGGTTGAATCACTAAGGATTTCAATATTATGACATCAACGACACTATCGACACGGCACGGCGCCAAATCGATTCAGTCCAGGATAAGCGGCGGGAAGCTACTGGTCTATGGATTTATGCTGCTGGCGACGGTTGCGACGATTTTGCCATTCATCTGGATGATTCTGACGTCGGTGAAGACGCAAAGTGAAGCGCTAAGTATTCCGCCGCAGGTCTTTCCGCAAGCCTGGCAGCTTTCAGCCTATGAGAAAATTATCGCCGAATTGCCTTTTGTACAATTTTATATCAACTCGGTGCTCGTCACTTTGGCCATTGTGTTGTTGCAAACCCTGATTGCGGCGATGGCGGCTTACGGGTTTGCCCGTCTCCGATTTCCCGGGCGGGATGCCATCTTTTTAATTTGTGTCTCGATCCTGATGGTGCCCGGACAGATTTTTCTGATCCCTCAGTTCTTAATCGTGCAGAAAATGGGGTTGCTCAATACGCTGACCGGCCTGGTGTTACCCGGGTTATTTAGTATTTACGGCGCATTTCTACTCCGACAGTTTTTTATTACGGTCCCGAAGGAGATTGAAGAGGCAGCGATTGTTGACGGCCTCAATCATTTCCAGATTTTCTATAAAATCATGCTGCCATTGATCAGACCGGGCATTATCGCTTGCGTCATCATTAATGGCTTGTGGAGCTGGAATAACCTGATGTGGCCGCTGATCGTCAATACATCGTTTGACAAAATGACTTTGCCGGTGGGTTTAGCATCACTTTCCAGTCGTGCCGGGGTCGAGTATCCCATGTTGATGGCGGGTGCTCTAATGGCCATTGTGCCGATGCTATTGCTCTACATGGTGTTCCAAAAGCAGTTTATTGAGGGCGCGGCAAGCGCAGGTGTGAAAGGTTAATGTCGGCACGAGCCGAATCCAGGAGGATCCCATGGCAGGGGTAAAATTAAAACAATTGGAAAAGCAGTACCCGAACGGTTTCAAGGCGGTGCACGGTATAGATCTTGATATTCAGGACGGTGAGTTTATGGTGTTGGTCGGTCCGTCCGGGTGTGCCAAGTCCACCACGCTTCGCATGGTGGCCGGGCTTGAAAGCAATACCGGCGGTGAAATTTGGATTGGTGATCAGTGTGTGAATCATCTACTGCCGAAAGACCGGGGCATCTCGATGGTGTTCCAGAACTATGCCCTCTATCCCCATATGACAACCTATCAGAATATGGCCTTCGGACTGAAAAATGCCGGCTACGAGAAAGCGATTATTCATCAGCGGGTCATGGATGCTGCGGAGAAGCTTGAATTGATGGGGCTGTTGGATCGTAAGCCAAAAGAAATGTCTGGCGGCCAATGTCAGCGTGTTGCGGTCGGTCGGGCGATTGTTCGCAAACCGGATGTGTTTCTGTTCGATGAGCCGCTCTCAAATCTGGATGCAAAATTGCGGGTCTCGATGCGAGTGAGCCTGATGCAGTTGCACCGCCAGCTGCAGGAAGAAGGGGTGAGCTCAACGATGATTTATGTCACCCATGATCAGGTCGAAGCTATGACGATGGGGGATCGCATCTGTGTGATGTGCGAAGGTCGGGTGATGCAGGTCGACACACCCATTAACCTGTATCATTATCCGGCGAATAAATTTGTTGCTGGCTTTATCGGGAGCCCGTCGATGAATCTTCTGCTGTTGGATTACCATCCGGACTCAGCCAGTGTCTCTCTGACTGCCGATTATCGAATGGCAATTCCGGCATCGGTGCGCTCACACATGCAATATTACCAGGGAGGTAAGATTTGGTTTGGGCTCCGCTCTGAACACATTCGAATTCGACATCAGGCGTCGCCATCGACGGTGGCGGCGACGATTACCAACGTTGAGCGGATGGGAAATGAAGATCTGCTGCATTGCCATGTCGGTGAACACCGCCTGGTGGTGCGGGCGCCATCCCGGCCGGATTGGCTGCCGCAGATCAATGCGCAAATCTTTCTTGAGCTAGAGCTCCAGTCGGTCCATTTGTTTGATCCGGATACGGAGCAGGCATTAGTTCAGAGAAAACCTGATTCGAAGGAGCATGCCGACCCGTTCACTAACCAGCAGGAGCCGAGTTCAGGTAAGTTGGGGCCACAAACGCAGCAAGCGGCTCTTTGATGATTTTACTTTGACCTTGAACTGGATTGGCCTCTTTGTGAGGCCTTTTTTCTTTTGATGTTTCACCCTAAAAAGGATTGTTAATTTATTGTTTTGGACGGGGGAGATTATGCTAATATTTCGCCCTTATGCAGTCAGGTGACTAATGTGCCGGTTGTTTCGAACTGGTTTTATAAGGAGGCAGGCATGAGTCTCGAAGTCTGGATGTCTTTTATGGCCGCAGCAATGTTGTTGTGCTTATGTCCCACAGCTCCTGGTTCTTGGGGCCTCGTTCTTAGCGGTTTCGGCAGCCAGCGCGTCATTCTATTCGCTTTTCTCCGGTTATCTGCGCAGCAAAGTCACCTCCGTATCGTTTCAAAACCGCTTTAATAAAGTCAGCGGCGGGATGTTGGTGAACGCCGGTGCCCTGACTACAACCATCCAACAATAAAACTGAGCCATGCCCGGCGATTGAAGCCGCCGAGGGCGTGGCGAGATCACATGGAAAAGAAGTGACATGATTCAAACCAAGCGAACCATCATTGAGATCCTGCCGGTGCAGGATGCCACCCTTTTACTGAACTATTACGTCGAAAACCAAGCACATTTAGCGCCGTGGGAGCCAATCCGGGGCGAGGATTACCTGACGCTGGAGAACTGGCGCAATGTGCTGCAGAAAGCGACGGAAGATTTTGAAAGCGGCAAAGAATATCGGTTTGTTGCGCTGACGCCGGATCGACAGGAAGTGATCGCCGTCTGCAACTTTACTGGTGTGGTGCCGATGCCATTTCAGGCGTGTTTTCTCGGATACTCCATCAGTAAAAAGTATGAAGGTCAGGGGTTGATGACGGAAGTTCTGTCCGCGGCGATCAAATACATGCTGACGGAGGTCGGCCTGAACCGCATTATGGCCAACTATATGCCACGGAATGAGCGTAGCGGGCGTGTGCTGGAAAAACTCGGTTTTGAACGCGAAGGCTATGCCCGGCGGTATTTAAACATTGCCGGCGTCTGGGAAGATCATGTGCTGACTGCGAAGATCAACGATTAAACCGGAATGAGGCCAGCGGCTCTGTCGAGGAGGCAACGCTGGCTGCTTTGTTTTCTGAGGGTCCATCAGACCATTCATTAAACTATTCACGAGAACCATTCATAAGAACTATTCATAAGAACATGAGCAAACGCGAAGGAGACAGCGTGAGTGACGAAAGCATGACGGTGAGCCTGGTTCAGGCACCGGTTTCTAAAGGCGATATTTCTGCCAATCTGAATATGCATCTGGATGCTATTGCCGTTTCTGCCCGTCATGGTGCGGATGTAGTGGTGTTTCCGGAGTTGTCGCTGACCGGGTATGAACTGTCCCTGGCCGGAGAATTGACGCTAGATTCGCGCCCTGAGGTCATCCAGCACTTATCTGAGGCCGCAATGCGTCATCAGGTTGTGGTGATCGCCGGCGGACCGCTAGCTGCACACGGTGATCATCAAGCGCATTATCATGGCTATCGTCAAGAGCAACGCCAAGCGCCGCGGCCTTATATCGGTGCGATCATTTGCTCGCCCTGCGGCGCAGTTGAGAACTACGCCAAACAGTACTTGCATCAAGGCGAAGAAACCTTCTGTGCTGCCGGAAAGCGAAATATCACGATTGTCCACAAAGGCTATACGCTTGCCCTGGCAATTTGCGCTGATTTTTCAAACCCGGCACATGCCGCAGATGCAGCAGCCAACGGCGCCGATCTGTACCTTGCCAGCGCGCTGATTTCTGAAGCCGGTTACGCCGCGGATGCGCAGATCCTGTCCTCCATTGCCCGCAAACATCAGTTTCCGGTCCTGCTAGCGAATCACTGCTGTGAAACCGGCGGCTGGAGCGCCTGCGGTAGAAGCGGTATGTGGGACCAGTATGGCGAGCAGGTGGCTGCCGCGAAAGGAACGACACCCGGCATGGTGTTATGCACGCTGAAGGGAGATGCCCTGAGCGGAACCATGGTTTGTTTCGCGGATGCCCCGTTAGCGCTGTGATGAATGTGTGTTTGGTGGCATAAATCCTAATTAGTCCGAGATTAATCCGGCAGCGCTTTTCATTGATAACTTTATCGATGAAATGCGGGATTTATGCCGAGCATGTGTCAATTTGAAAATCATGATTTACGCTGTTTTCAATCATTAGTTCGGGCGAATTAACACTCTTTATCCATGGTACAAAAACGCGATCATCCTCTGAGGTTGTTTCTGTATATTGTTGATTCATCAGAATTAAGTGCTGGCGATCCCAACCGTATAAAGAGAGCCTAATGTCTTTTCGTTTACTTCAATCTCATCCTGCATTTGGCAGGCATGTCTGTGCCACCACCCTGACGTCTTTTGCCGATTTCTTCATGTTAATCATGATGCCCTGGATGGCGTTGAGTGTTGCCGGTGGCGGCAAGAGTGCGGTGGCCGTGGTGATGGCCATTGAGAGTTTTCCGCGCGGGCTGGCCATTATTTACGGTGGACGGCTGGCCGATAAGCTGGGAGCTAAGCGGTTGTTGATCGGGGCGCGGATGGCGCTGGTGGTCTTATTCTCATGCTTTGCCGTGTTGCTTGCCAATGACTGGGTGAATATTTACGTTCTGTGCTTGTTCGCCCTGGGCTTTAGTTTGTTCAGTGCTGCGATTGCGCCGGCAACGGAATGTATTGTACCTTCCATCGTTGAAAAAGAGCAGCTCAGTGCCGCGAACAGCCTCATCATGAGCACCATTCAGCTCTGTCAGATCATTGCGCCGGTGGCAGCGGCGAGCTCGATTGCCTTTTTGGAAACTGCCGGTCTCGGCCATCAGGCCCAGTACCTGTACCCGATTGTGGCGGCCGCACTCATGCAATTGCTGGCCATTGGGTTGATCCAAAAGCTGCCGATCGCCAATCAACAAACGGCCCCGGTGACGGGGTTTGTTGAGAGTGTGAAAACGGTTTGGGCAAATGATGAAGTCCGAAACATCATTTTGCTGCTGTTCCTGGTGTGTGTGTTTGCTGTGGGGCCTTCCAGTGTGGCGTATCCGCTGATTGTGGTTGAACGGTTTGCGGCCGAGGTGGCGAATTACGGCCAGATGTTCTCGGTCCAGGCTGTGGGTGCGATCCTTGGCTATGTGCTGATTGCCCGGATGAAACTGACATGGCAGATCGTCAGTAAAGTCTGCTTTTTCCAGTTGCTCATTGCCGCGTCGTTGTTTGCACTGGCGCTGTTCTATCAAAAATATCTGATCCTGATGGTGGTCGCGATGATCGGCTTTGCCGATGCCTGTATCCGTGTCACGGTGATCACCCATCTTCAAACGACGACGGAACGGCATATTCTGGGCATGACCTTGTCGATGGTGATGCTCTCAGTCGTCGGGGCGATTCCACTCTCGCGTGCGTTGTCAGCGATTGTCGTGGAGTACTATTCGGTGGATGTGCTGCTGATGGGCAGCGGCCTGCTGACTGCCGCGACGATTGTGACGTTTTATGTGTCCGGGCGACGCAAACCGCAGCCTCAGCTTCAGTAATACAGCGCAGCTCATGCTGAGGCTGGTGTTTTGGTGACAAACAAGCCGGCGTGGTTTTCGGTTAACGATCCTATTGAGAGTCGTGATTTAAGGAGTGTTGATGATGATTCATCATGTATCAATCGGGACCGCTGATGTTCGTGCGGCAGTTCAGTTTTATGACGCGGTGCTGGGCGCCTTATCGATCAAACGGACGCATTTGATCGACAATGTCGCAGCTGCCTATGGCGAGCAGTTTGAGTTTTGGGTCGGGAGTCCCTGTGAGCATCAGGCATCGGCCGGGAATGGCGCTCATGTTGCTTTTCAGGCGCCGGATCAAGTTGCCGTCGATGCGTTTTATCGCGTTGCTCTCGCACAGGGGGCGCAATGTGAAGGTGAGCCGGGCTTGCGTCCGGCATATGGATCGACCTATTACGCGGCCTATGTTCGCGATCTGGACGGCAATAAGATCGAAGCCGTTGTCATGTAACTGTTGGCGATGCAGCAATGAAGCCGTCGCACACGTGGTTGTGTCAGAGAAGAATGAAAGACGTTTACGAAAAGGGAAGTCATGGCTGAGATCACCGTGCGCCATAGTGAGCCGAAAGATGCTCAGGCGATTCAAGAAATTTACGCCGGGTTAGAGGCGTATTCGGGAACCTTGATGTTGCCGTATCCATCACAGTCACGCTGGCAGTCCCGGATGGAACAGATCCCGGACAATATTTACAGTTTTGTGGCGGAGTATGAGGGCCGGGTGGTGGGTAACCTCAGCTTTGAATTGTATCAAAATCCCCGGCGCAGACATGCGGGAACCTTTGGGGTTGGTGTGCGGGATGATTTTCAGGGCAAGGGGGTTGGCAGTGCCTTGCTGGCCGCGATGTTGGATCTGACCGATAACTGGCTCAATGTCCGGCGGATTGAAATTACGGTGTTTACGGACAATCATCCGGCGATGGCGTTGTATGAAAAGTTTGGATTCGTGGTTGAAGGTGAATCCAAAGACTATGCCTTCAAAAATGGTGAATACGCCAGTGTCTACCATCTGGCAAGGCTTAGTCGTCATCGATAGGTGTGTAATCGATCTTGGGGTTATGAATCATAGCGCATAATCTTGGCACCAATACTCAATAAGGAAATGATGGTGAAATGTTTGGTTGTGCGGGCACACCCGCTGGAAAACAGTCTGTGTCGTTATCTTTCGGAGCAAACCATCACACATCTGAGAGATAAAGGTTACGCGGTCACGGTGAAGGACCTTTATCAGGAAGCTTTTGATCCGGTGTTAACCCCTCAGGAACGGCAAAGCTACTATCAAGAGCAGTTCGATGCCCAGCGGCTGGCGGAGGAAATCAATCAGCTGAAAAGTGCCGAATCCTTGGTCCTGATCTTCCCGACCTGGTGGTTCGGTTTCCCGGCCATTTTGAAGGGGTGGTTCGACCGGGTCTGGGCGCCGGGACATGCCTATCACCATGCGTCTGATCTGGGGGCAATCACCCCGGCGCTGGAGAATTTGCGGGAAGTGAAAGTGATTACTACCTTAGGCTCGCCGTGGTGGGTTGACCGCTTTGTCTTGTGGCAGCCGGTGAAGCGGGTCCTGAAAATTGCATTGCTTGGCGCGTGTGCCAAACAGAGCCGGTTTCAGATGCTGTCACTGTATCAAAGTGAAAAAGCATCAACCGACCAAGTGGAGCGCTTTGTTGAGAAGATCCGCGCGAGATTCTAACCAGGGTGAATGGGACATTTTTCTAAAACGGATCGAGACTGGAGAAGTAAGTGGGAAGGGTGGAAAAAATATTAGTCAGCGCCTGTTTGTTAGGGAGCAGGGTTCGTTATAACGGCAGTGATTTAAAGGCTGAAGGAGATGACTTTGCGTGGTTGCTTCGCACCCAGCATATTGTTTCGTTCTGTCCGGAGGTATCTGCCGGGCTGCCGACCCCGCGAGCGCCAGCGGAAATTCGGCATGGTGTCGGCGAAGATGTGATGTTGGGGAAAGCCAAGGTGATGGCGGATGATGGTGCCGATGTTACCCAGGCGTTTATGGCCGGGGCCCAACTGGCACTTGAGAAATGCCGTCAGGCGGGTATTCGCTATGCCGTGTTAACCGAGTCCAGCCCTTCCTGCGGTCGAAACACCATTTATGATGGTCATTTTAACGGCCAGAAGATTACCGGAAAAGGCGTCACAGCCGCTTTGCTGGAAGCCCACGGGATCAAGGTCTATAGCCAGCATCAAGTGGGGATGTTGCGGGCTGAGTTTTCAGGCTACCAAGCTAAGCCTTCAATCTAACTTAAATCATCACCGGGACAGCATGAATGCAGGCCTGATCACAGGCATCAACCGATGGATCACGTGCCCTCAACATTGTGGGGGCACGTGATACGCAAAGCTGGGTTATGGTGCGATCAGTGGTTCATTTCGGTAGGCCTGATGCAAAATACTGAGAAATGGCTCGGATATGGGCAAAGACACCGTATCAATCTGGCGGACCGGGACCGCAGGCGTCCAGGAGTTCATCACAACGGCACCTTTGAAATGAGCAATGTCCGTTTGGGTGAGTTTTTGCTCGCGCTGAGGCATACCAAGCTTATCAAGCTGCCGACGAACAATTCCCAGAGTCGTGCCCGGTAGGACCGGCGCTTGCGGCCAGATTACTGCTTCACCATCCCAAAAAGCCAGATTCCAGATGGACGCCTCACTGTAGCGACCCAAGCGATCGATAAAGACAGCATCATCAAACCCGTCAGCGACCGCCTGACGCATCCAGTAGGTTTTTCCAATTTCGCCAACATGCTTGAATTGCGGCAGGATGCGCTCATATTCGAAGGATTTCAGCGCTAATGGGCCCTGAGGACCATTGTGTGGCGGAGCCGTTCGGAGCAACAAAGAGAGTTGGGCGTTGTTTTCCGCCGGGGTGAATTCACCGCTGGCGGAGTAGACATAAGCCATCAGTGAAAAGTGGGCCGGGTTTAAGGCGCATGCCTGACGTAACTGCGTGAGCACTTGTTCGACGGATATCGCCTGGCCGTACAGGGCCAGTGAAGCGGTGCGTAACCTCGCCAGGTGTAAATCCAGCCCGCGGATTTGATGATCCCGAACTTGCATTGCCGTAAAGTGCGCGTGCCCGGCAAAGGCCAGTGGTGCCAGATCGTCGCTGGTGGCCGCCCGGCCATTGAGCAGGGTGAGGGGTTTCCATTCTGATGACATAATCACTCCAGATGATTGTGTGAAAGAGATGCCGTAGCGTGGTGTACTGGGATGAGGCTGATTTTGACGGATTGACGACTTTCCGTGAAACGAGTATTACTTGATGGTTTATTAAAATCGGCTTGTAAATAAATGACTTATAAAAACCTGCCTGCCACCCGCGCCTTGAGGACCTTTGAAGCGGCTGGCCGCCATTTGAATTTCACCAAAGCGGCGGATGAAGTGGGCCTGACGCCTGCGGCTGTCAGTTATCAAATCAAGGAAATTGAAACGCAACTGGCACTGAAACTGTTTCACCGAACCAGCCGCACGATTGCTTTAACGCCTGCGGGGGAGATTATGCTCCGTTCGGTGACAGCGTCTCTCGATGGTTTGCAGCGGGCGCTTGGTCAGGCGCGTCAGGCTTCCCGGACCACAGATCAGCTTCGTATCTCTTTGGGGGCGAGATTTGCCACCAATTGGCTGTTTCCCAGACTCGGGGCGTTGAAGGCTGTGCATCCTGAGCTTGAGCTTGCCTTTGATATTACGGATGAGATACGGGATTTCGAACGTGACGATATTGACGTCGCGATCCGATTTGGCGACGGGCAATATCCGGGCACGCATGCGCTAAAGCTGTTCGAGACCGAGGTCGTGCCGGTGTGTAGCCCTGAATGGCTCAACCACCACCCAGACCTTTGTGCTCCCGAAGATTTGCAGCGTTACACCCTGAGCTATGTCGATTGCACCACACAAGGAAAGCCATGGCCGAATTGGTCGATGTGGATGGCTGCTGCCGGGGTTGATGACTTCGATGATAGCCGAGCGGTAGGATTTTCCGATTTGAGCCATGTCGTTCAGGCGGCAATCGAGGGCAGTGTGGTGGGGCTGGCAGAGCCGGTGATGATTGAGCGGGAGCTGGCGCAGGGCAGGCTTGTCAGGTTGTTCGAGGAGGTTCACCTCAGGGTTGCGCCTCACCTAGCCTATCATGTGGTGTGTCCGGATGATCTGGATGAAAGCTCGGCTGCAGCGCGGTTTCGCGACTGGCTGGTATATCAAGCATTATGTGAGGTTCATTTATCAAGCCCGGCCGAAATCAAAGGGTAGTCAATCCGGGCGGAGAGGGCGTATAACCCTCGCCGCAGGTTCATCATATTGGGAGAATCGCTTAACCGGGAAGCGGAATGAATTCTTCTTCGTCGCCGGGGACAACCGGATAGCGCCGGGCCTGCCAGTCCCGCTTGGCCTGCTCTATTTTCTCTTTCTGGCTGGAGACAAAATTCCATTCGATGAAGCGACGGGAAATCGCGGCGCCGCCGACTAGTGCGATCCGGGCGTCGGTGACGGCCTGCACCGGACATTGGGAGGCGCCCGGCAACACGGCAAATGCATGCTCCGGGATTGCCTCATTCCCGACGGTGATATTCCCCTCAACGACATAGAGCGCTTTTTCTTCAGCGACGGGAAGCGGGAAGATATGTCCGGCCGGAATATCGGCTTCCAGGTACAGGGTGTCGTAGAAACATTTCACCGGCGACTGCACTCCAAAAGCTTCTCCCATCATCACTCGTATCGTGACGCCGTCCCGGGTCAGGCGGGGTATCGTGGTTTTCGGATAGTGATAGAAGGCCGGTTCGATATCTTCCATCGCCGCCGGTAGTGCGAGCCAGAGCTGCAGGGCATGCACGGTTCTGGGCCGGCGGGTCATTTCCGGCCGCTCACGCTCGGAATGCACAATGCCTTTTCCGGCAACCATCAAATTGATATCGCCGGGCTGGATGGCTTGTTCGGTGCCCAGCGAATCCCGGTGCAAAATTTCGCCTTCGAACAGGTAAGTTACCGTGGCAATCCCAATGTGCGGGTGCGGCCTGACGTTCAAGCTGTGCTCGGTATCGAATTGCGCCGGACCCATGTGATCGAAGAACACCCAAGGGCCGACTTTCTTGAGATGGACGCTGGGCAAGGCACGCCGGACCATAAACCCACCGATATCTTTATCTTTGGGGAAGATCAGTTGGCTGACGCTCTCCCCACAGGGAAGTTGCTCGCAGGGCAGTTCGGTGGTCAGGGATGCATTGCTCATGAAATATCTCCGGCGTTTGCTCATGGGGACATTTCATCAGTGTATGCAGAGAAAAAGAGAGTGTCCTGCTTTAGCGTGATATCCGGTGATCAGTATTCCGTGCCACCGGCGTGACACGGAATCATGGGCGATGTCACTCCTGGCTGTTCGGGGAAACCGTATAAGCCGCACTCCAGAGGTATTGCTCGGACGGGTTGCGTTCATAGACTTTGACGCCCCAGGTATTCTCCTGGGTGTCGGTGAGGACCCAGGTAACTTTCCAGCTATTGGGCATGGAGATATTGAGGTACTTATCGTTATCTATGGTCCAGGAAATTCTTTCCTCGCCGCTTTTGCCGACGTATACTCCTTGCCCGGCCGGATCAAACCGGTAATACACCACCTGGCCCTTATTGTTTTTCCGGGCGAAGGTATGGTTCTGGATCATCGCCTGTTCAACGTTCTTCGCCCCGCCGCAATCTTGAATGGATTGCTCATACGATGCCCAGTTACTGCGCATATCTTTATAATCATCGCCGATATCGCAAACGGATACGGCAGAGCTGGTATTGACGGTAGGTGTCGCGGTGGACTGACAACCCGCGAGCACCAATATGGCCAGTCCCGGGGTGATTAAATATGATTTCATGATCTCCCTTCCCCTTTATTGTGTATTTTATTTCCTGCCTTTATATCAATAGTTGCCGCTGTAAAAATGTACAACTGGTTGTTCGGAGAAGAAGAACGGGTTGAAGTTTATATGTGATATTGGTCCCATATATGGACTCAGCAGTGGGTTCCGAGTGATACGCTGGATTGGCTGAGTAAGGCGCTGAAACCAGTCAGCGCCCATGCGCGAGCGACAGGATGCTCTAGCGCTTAGACCGGGCTTGAAGCTGCTCAATGTAGCGCTCAACCTGGGGATTGTCCGGCAGGAGTTGGCTGAGCTGCGCGGCATAAAACAAGGCGGCCTGGTAGTTGTTGAGTTCAGCATAGGACTGCGACAGGCCGTACACTAAATCCGGGTTTTTCGGCGAGAGGTGATACGCGCGCTCCAGCGCCTCAATGGCCTGCTTGGGCTGGCCGAGATCTTTGAGCAACAGCGAATAGGTGTAGTGATAGCGCAGGCTTTGCGGCTCAGCCTCCGCCGCTTTTTGCAAATACGTCGCGGCTTTAGGCTTGTTCTGGCTGCGAACCAGACTCATGGCCATGGCGTAGTTGAGTACAGCAGCGTTTGGGGCAATCGCCAGGCCTTGGGTGAGCACATCCCGGGCTTGTGTTTCATCCTGTTTGAGCCGGAAAACATCGGCCAGATTCACATAGGCGGGCACGAAGATCGGTTCAACGGCTATGGCTTTGTTGTAGTGGTTGATGGCTTCGTCGATCTCCTGCAGGCTCAGCGCGAGGTTGCCGAGCGCTGTGTGGGCGTAGCCCCGATCCGCCTGATACAGTTGTGCGCTTTTGTATTCGTTCAGCACGCGAGTCAGTTGCTTGGATTCCGGAGCCGATAGCGAGGGTGCTCCCGGTAACAGCACTGGGGCCAGCGCTCGGGCCGCCTCGGTCCGGATGCTCAATCGTGGATCGTCGAGTAGCGGTTGAAGGAGCTGCCATCGCTGCTGCAACGGAAAGCTTTCGGCGGCTGTAATTGCCCCCATGCGCTTGAGCGGCTCGTTATCTTTTACGGCCCGGGCAATGGCAATCATGGCATTGCGATCCGGGGGAATTGATGCCATTCGGCTGAGTGCGGATGCCCGGATGATATCTGGGTAACGGCTGCTCTGGGCGATCTTGGACAGCTCGGTGTGGCTGTTGAGCAGCCCCTGATCGGCGGCGTGAAAAACGGTGGCAAAATGCTGTTGCTCTCGGTGCTGACTGTCCGGATACCACTGGCGCAACTGAACTTTCGCCCACTGGGCGGATTGTTCCTGATGGCAGCCATTGCAGGCATTGGGCGTGCCGATAGCCTGGCTTAAATCAGGTCGAGGCACCCGGAAGCTGTGATCCCGCCGCGAATCCACCTGCATGTAAGTGGTTGCCGGCATGTGGCAGTCGACGCATTGATTGCCCGCACCGAATGTCTGGTGGTGATGGTGCTGTTCACTATCATAAGCCGCTGAAGTATGGCACTGGGTACAGGTTTGATTGCCGGACTGTTGCAACTGGCCGGAATGAGGGTTGTGGCAGTTGGTGCACGTGACGCCGGCCTGATACATCTTGCTCTGGACAAACGATCCCCAGACATAGACCTCATCCTGAATCTGGCCGTCGGGAAAATATAGCCCGTTGGTAATCAGACTGGGTTGAAAGGCGTTGAACAAGTCATCAGGCGCTTGGCGATCCCTGAGCTGCGCTCGTCTGGCATGACAAGTGGCACAGGTTTCGATTTGCCGGGATGCTTGTAGCGGAGAGACGGGCACCAGCGCGCCGCTTTCATCCGGGTGAAAGCCGGGTGTCTTGGTTTTAATGGCGGTGTCGAAGCCTCGATGTTTGATACTTTGATCCCCTTGAGCCCAGGCCAGGTGCTGGGCGGGAGCGCCATGGCAGGCATCACAGCTGACATTGACGGATGCATACGTGGATTGATACGTGTTCGATTGAGGATGAAGGTTCTTCTTCAAATTTGTGGTGTGGCAGTCCGCGCACATCTGGTTCCAGTTCTGACCCATTTGCGTCCAATGGAAGCTGTCTGATTCCGATTGCTCCGGGTGCAGCACAAACCAGCGCTGGCCGCCTTCGGCTTTGCTCCGGCTATCCCAGGCAAAGGGGATCAATTGTAACTTCCCGCTCTCTGCCCGGAACAGGTACTGCTGGAGCGGACGATAACCGAAGGTATAGACGACAGACAGCGTGTGCTGGCGCTGGTGCTCATCAATAAACGTCACCTGATACTGATCGTCCTGGCGAAAAAAGCGGGCGGGTCGCCCGAGATAGGTGATCTGTTCATTTGTAAATGCTGCCAGGATCGACTTGGGTCCTGCTGGTGCCATGGCGTGAAAATGGTGTGACTGTTGCCAAGCCTCAACTTGCTGCTGATGGCATTTGCCGCAGAGGGCGGCAGGATCGCTGGCGTCGGCCCTGAATGCAGTCGTTATGCCGGTTATTACAGTGAGTGCGATCAGGATCGCTTTGAGGAAAACGGCTGTCACATGACCTCCTTGGTCTAAGCGCCCCGATTGATCTTATCTTTCAGGGTTTGTTCGAGCTGGAGCGGTTTGCGCCAGTCTGGCCGGCCCGCCTTTTGTTGTTGAATGCCCCGCCAGATGGTGATAAATGAAGCCAGGCTGCGTGCCTCGGGTAACTGTTCGCCATAGCTCTGTAAAGTTTGACGTTTTGAGAAGGCGTCGATTTGAGCGCACCGCTTCAATTGAATATATGTCAGTAATCGGGCCTTGGCGAAATCTCCCTGGACGACCGTTCGCAGCAGTTGAATGAATAATGGCATCTTTCGGTGATGGGCAAAGCGCTTGAAGCCCACATAGAGGCCTGCCAATCCGGCCAATCCGGCCAGCCCGGCCAGACCCCACCCGAGAGGGCGGGCATAGGCGCGCACAAATGAGGCCGGGGTGTGGTGGACTGAGTAAGTTTGTCCCGCGACAGACAGCACTTCCAATTGTTGGGTTTGGCTGTTCCACCATTTGAGGGTGTGGGCTGGAAACCGGATGTCGCCACCGGTCTGGAGGATATATACCACTTCGTCGGTTCGGGTGGAGACATAATTGCCCCGGGTACTGGCATCGGCTAAGGCACTGGGCTGCGGATATGCCTGGTACTGCGACGCTGCCCCGGTGTCGAGGAGTGGTGGGATCAGGATGGACAAGGTGTTATCCGCTTCCAGGTGAACGGTCCGAGTGATGGCGTCTCCGACCTGGAGTGTCTCGGAAGAGGGTTGCCATTGCTGCGTCAGCGAGACGCGGGTGGCGGTAAACCAGGGTTCACCGGCTTTGAGTTTACCGCTGGGAATACTGGCTTCAAACGAGCGCGCCGGGGTTGATAGCGTCCCGTGCATGGTCTGGCCTTGCCCGTTGGCAACCTGGACATGGACCGGGATGGGTGGGATCGTAAATTGTCCCGATGCTTGCGGATACAGCGTGATTTCCCAACGCTGTCTTGACCAGGTTTCATTCCCGCGGCGCTCCGTATAGTTGGTTGCCAGTGAATTGCGTTGCTTGGCAATCAGATCCGGTACGTCAATGGTGCCGATGTTCGTCCCCCCGGAGAACCAGCGCGGGGTGGCGATGTCGACATAAAAAATCACCTGTTCATGGACCGCATAGGGTGTGGTTCTGGCCGCATCCGGCGAGCCAATCCAGGCCCGGATCTCAACCGGCTGTTCGGCGCTGGCTTCGGGGGGCGGTGCTGCCGAGCCGACAGGGCCGAAAATCGCGCAGCTCAGCCAGATACAGGAGAAGAAACAGCACCGGATGGTGGGCGTCATGGCGATTTCTCCTGCTCGCGAAGCTGAATCATAAATTTAGAGCTGAGGAACACTTTCGGATCGGCATTGACCCGCTTAAGCCATTTGTCGGCCAGCTCGGTGCTGCCCAGAATTTGTTCGGCGTTGAGGGTTTCTTGTTCCAGCAATGACTGGGTGGCCGTTTCCTGCGCGCCCTCGGCGGTTTGTGGTTGATCGCCGAGCGCCTTGCTGGCGTCGGGACCATCGGGTGTCCCGGTCTGGCTTTCGCTCATCCGGTTGATATCTTCAATCAGGGTGGAAATGACTTGCAGGTTGTTGGCGACCCCTTGCCGGAGTTGTGGATCCAGATTGGGCCGCTCTGCCAGCTCGCGCAAGAGCGTTCTGGCGGCAAGGTATTCCCGTTGTCTGGCCAGCGCACTGGCGGCATAAAAATCACCCCAGTCGGAGCCCACTTCCAGGAACTCGGTATGGGCCAGTTTGAACTCACTGGCATAATAATAAGCGATGCCTTTCCGGAGCGGATCCCGGTAGTGGCGGGCGGCTTCGAGGTATTGTAGTTGATTGAACAGGCGTTGCCCTTGCTGATCCGGTGTCAGCCATAAATCCATCCACCACTGGCTGATCCGATTCCAACGGCTGACCGATTGCTGTGCCGCTTCTGGTTCGACGCTCGACTGGACGGCTGCGACTGTCGGCGTCGGCAGCGCAAATATCATGGCGGCCAGGTACCCGACAAAACACCACTGGACAACCCAGCCTTTGCGGAACCACAGTAACATCAGGAGGGCGAGTAGGGCGACGAGCGGATAGCCCATATCTTGCCAGGGCATGGCGGATTCACTGTTGAGCTGCATATGCCGTTCAATCGCGCTGTTCAGTGTGGTGAGGTCGTCTTGATCCACCGTTGCGGTCACAAAACGTCCGTCGGTTTGTGCGGCCAGAGATTTGAGGGCCCGGGTATCCATCGGGTTCTTGCTGACAACGGCGGGATTTCCGGCCCCGTAAACCAGAAGTTGGTAGGGGTGCGCGGTGAAAAACGTGGCAAAGGCGTCAATGGCTTTAGGGGTGATCCCGTCTGAGATGAACAGCACGGTGCCTCCGGCGTGTTCCTGGAGCAGTGTCTCGATCGCTGGAAGTGTGGTTTCAGCGGCTTTCCCCGGTTTGGGCATGACCTCGGGGGTAATCGCGGCCAGAAATGGATTGAAGACAGCACTGTCCTGGGTCAGCGGCATGGCGATGTGAGCACTACCGGCGTAGACAATCAATCCGGTTTTACCTCCTGCTCTTAAAGCCAGCAGATCCCGGATTTTTTGTTTGGACCGTTCCAGACGGCTGGGCGGCAGGTCGGTTGCTAACATGGAGTCGGAGTTATCCAGCACAATCACCAGTGCCGCTTTGTCTTCACCGAAAGGGGAGGCTTCCCGCTGCCAGGTGGGGCCGGCACAAATCACGATGGCCAGCCCGATAATCAAGGCGAGTAATTTGAGCGGTAATTGCCGCCGCCAGCCCTGTTCGCCCAGTGTGAGTGCCGTGCGCAGGTGAGGCGGGATGATGTCCGTCCACGCCGGTCTGGCTTCCAGTTTCCAGCGCAGGTACAGCAGCCCGCCGAAAGGGATGAATGTGAGCAGCCACCCGGGACGGATAAAATGAAACTGGCTCAGCAGCAGGGTGAAACTCTGGAGATCCGGCATCAGCGCTCCTCCGGCGCAACGTTGGCCTGGCGCAGCCGACGGTAGGTCGCGAAAGAAAAGGCAACGAGATACATCAACAGCACGGCGATGATGAGCGCGTGATGCAACGAGACTTTGGGCCGGTAGGTGGTGCTCTCATAAAGCTGGGGCTCCAGTGTGTTGATGGCATCATAGGCCTGTTGCAGCGCCTGGCTGTCCATGGCCTGAAAAGCCTGCCCGCCGGTTGCCCGAGCGATGCGGTTGATGATCGTCATATCCATCGCTTGTTCGCCGACCGTATCCGGATCGCCCATGGCGATGACGTGGATCCGCACGCTTTTGGCGGCAGCGACTTTGGCGGCATCCACTGGGGCGACGAAGCTCCCGGTATCATTGCCGTCGGTGAGCACGATGGCGACCTTCTGGCGTTCGGGATCGGGGAGGGTGCTATCAACAGGGGTGTCCTCAAACACCTTGATGGCCAGGCCAATCGCATCCCCCAGCGCGGTACTTTCACCGGCCATTGCCACCTCAGTTTGGTCGAGCAGGGTTTGCCAGGCTTGCAGATCGGCGGTGAATGGGGTTTGGACAAAGGCGGCGTCACCGAACAGGATCAACCCCAGCCGATCTCCGGTTCGCTCAGCAACAAAATCGGTCAGTACGTGCTTGGCTGCATCCAGCCGGGTGATCTGCTGGCCTTCCGGCGTGCTGAAGTCCGTTTCGGCCATTGACCCGGACAGATCCAGCACAACCATCAGATCCCGGCCAATCTTCTCCCGGGTTTGCGGCTCTCCCAGGAGGGTTGGCTTGGTGAGTGCAAGCAGCGTCATGCCCCAGGCGATGATCAGGATCAGCCGCTGCCAGGGGCGGGGCTGTAATTGCATGGCGCCCTGGGTGGGCGGCTCACCCAGCGCATCAATCAGCAGCTGAAAGAAAGGAACTTTCGTTGCCGTCCGGCGTGTGCGATAGGCCGGGACCAGCCAGTGGATCAGCAGCGGCAGGGGCAGTAGCCAGAGCCAGTGCGGGCAGGTGAGCGACAGGCTGGCGCCGAGCATCAGGGTTGCTCCGCTTGGGCCGGATCCGGGCGGTGACGGTTTAACCAGTCGAGACACCGGGCACGCAGTTGTTCTTGTTCGTCTGGTGACAATCGGTACTGCGCGGTGTGCAGGCTCTCGAGCCAACGGTTGCCAAGCGGGCTGCTGAAATGATGGTCGGCATTGGGCTCGTAGGCATCTAACCTGCGCAGAAAGTCTTTCCCGAACAAGAGATTGTCCGCTGGGTTGAGATAAGACAGTACCCGTTTGAGGATCACGAAGAGTTGATACTCAAACCCGGAATCAACGGCTTTGAGCCGACGGACCACCAGACAGGCCTCGCGGCGATAGCGGTTTCGCCACCAGTGGCGGGCTGTTTGGCTCAGCCAGGACAATAGTGCTGCCAGCAAGAGTAGGCCGAGGATTTTCCAACCCAGGGTTTGCGGAAGCCAGCTGACGGTGTCCGGCAGGCCGACATCGTCCCATGCCTTGAGGATGTAGGTGCTGGGAGGCGCAGGCATCGTCATCGGTAGCCTCCAATGGCTTGCTGAAAGGTTTGCAAGTGCTGCCCGGTGGTATCGAGTTCGACCAGCGGCATTTCATTCAGGGCCATGAGGTGGGTGAGTTGCTGCCGCGTCTGGTGGGCACGTCGGCTGAGGCTGGCCGAAGCGGCGGATACCTTACCGGCTGAGTCCAGACTTAGTTGGTGAGTGCCCTCGCCAACCACCCACGCGTGTTGATGGAGTGATTGTGGCAGGGATGCTTCCAGCGGATCGGTGACGAAAATCCCGAGGACATTGTTATTGCGTTGCAGATATTGCAGTTGTCGGAGATCTGCCTCGGTTGCATCATGCCAGTCGCTGATGAGGATGATGGTCCAGGACTGTGGCCGCAGCCGGGCAAGGGTGTCGGTCAGATGACTGAACCGGACTTGCACGGCATTCTGGCTGTGCGCATTTAAAGACTGATTGGTGTCCGTGAGTTGCTGTAAAGCGCGCATTAGATGCGGCTGAGAGCGCTTGGCCGAAAAGTGGGCAAAACGCTGAGGACTCGCGATGAGAAACCCGATCCTGTCATTGTCTTTCAGCACCCGCCAGCCGATCAGGGCAGCAATTTCAGCGGCCACCACAGATTTCATCAGCACCTGGGATGAAAAAAACATCTGGCTGCGCTGATCGACACAAACCAGTACATTTCGGTCTTTTTCTTCGCTGTACAGCCGCACATGGGGTTTTGTGTCGCGAGGACCATGAACAGCGGGGGAAGCGGGTGGGTTTTCTCACCGACGGTGATGGTTCCCTCAGCCATGGCCTCAAGCAACGCGGCTTGCACTTTGGCCGGCGCCCGGTTGATTTCGTCGGCCAGGACGATGTTGGCAAAAATGGGCCCCGGCTGGAAATAGAGCTGAGGCTTGCCCTCGATTTCCTGGTACATCTCCGTGCCGGTGACATCCGACGGCAGCAGATCAGGTGTGAACTGAATCCGGCCGAACTGGGCAGTCAGTGATTGGGCCAGCGCTTTCACCGAGCGGGTCTTGGCTGTGCCGGGTAGACCTTCGAGCAAAATATGGCCGCGACTGAGCAGGCCGATGATCAGGGCTTTAATCACGGCCTGTTGGCCGACGACCGATTGTCCGATGTGTTCTTGCAACGCCTGGATGGCCTGACGCGGATCTGACATAAGCGCCTCGGTTCGTTGATGACCACATTGATAAACGGATCGAAGGGCAGGCTTTCGCCGGGCGCTTCCGGTCCATTTTCTGTCTGCAAAGGAATGTACGGTGCCGCCTCGCTGGACAGACATTACGACTAAGATTAGTCCAATGGCTTGGTTTTGATTCTTGAGAGTAATACTAATTCAGCAATACTTAAGTGTTACTCACTGGGCGTCGGAGGTGGTGATGATGGGCTGATTTCCGAAAATTATTGAGTTGGTGTGGTTGAACCCGCGCTCAGTGGTGGCGTGAGGTGTGAAATCAAGTCGCGCAGGAGGAATTCATGCGTAAGAAGATAATCAAGACTTTGGCGCTTTGCAGCGCATTGGTGGCGGCAAGTGCGTTTGCCGAAACGGATAAACCCAATATCCTGGTGTTTTGGGGCGATGACGTCGGTGTGTACAATGTCGGTGCTTATCATCATGGGATGATGGGCGGGCAAACACCGAATATTGATCGTATCGCCAAAGAAGGGGCGCTGTTTACCGATGCCTATGCCCAGCAAAGTTGCACGGCGGGTCGTGCTTCGTTTATTTTGGGCCAGCATCCGTTTCGGACCGGTTTGTTAACGATTGGGATGCCGGGGGCAAAAGAAGGGATCATGGATAAAGATCCGACGATTGCCGAGTTGCTCAAAGAACAAGGTTACACCAGTGGTCAGTTCGGGAAGAATCACCTGGGTGATCAAGACGAGCACTTGCCGACCAAGCACGGGTTTGATGAATTTTTCGGCAACCTCTATCACCTCAACGCAGAAGAAGAGCCGGAATCCGAGTTCTATCCCAAAGATCCGGAGTTTCGGAAAAAATTCGGTCCCCGGGGCGTGTTGAAATCGTCTTCGGACGGCAAAGTGGAAGATACCGGCCCGCTGACCCGCAATCGCATGGAAAATGTGGATCAGGAGTTCTTGGAAGCTAGCCTGGCGTTCATGGAAAAAGCGGTGAAAGACAACAAGCCATTTTTCATCTGGCACAATTCGACCCGGATGCACGTCTGGACGCACTTAAGTGAAAAATATCAGGCGAAATCAGGCTATGGCCTGTATGCCGATGGGATGATGGATCTTGATGATCAGGTCGGGGCAATGCTCGATAAGCTCGATGAGCTCGGGGTCGCTGACAATACCATCGTCATTTTCGGCACCGACAACGGGGCGGAGAAATTTACCTGGCCTGATGGCGGGGTGACGCCGTTCAAAGGGGAAAAAGGAACAACCTGGGAGGGCGGCTTCCGGGTACCGATGCTGGTTCGCTGGCCGGGTAAAATTAAACCGGGTACCGTGATCAATGACATTTTCTCCCAGGAAGACTGGATGCCAACCTTGCTGGCCGCTGCCGGTGAGCCGGAAGTGAAGGAAAAACTGCTGACAGGGTACAGTGCCGCGGGCAAAACCTTTAAAGCCCACCTCGATGGCTATAACCAGATCGACTTGCTGACCGGAAAAGGCCCGGGTGCCCGTAATGAGATTTTTTACTTTGATGCCGGCGGAAACCTCAATGCCCTGCGTTATAAAGACTGGAAAATCCATTTCAGTATTATGGAAGGGGCAATCAACGAAGCGTATCGTAAAACGCCCAGTTGGCCGCTGCTGATTAACCTGCGCATGGATCCGTTCGAAGTTGGTCCGGATTCTGCACTCTATATTCGCCATTTCTATGCCGATCAAATGTGGACCTTCGTTCCGGCGCAGGCGATGGTGCGTCAGTTCCTGGAAACTTTCAAAGACTTCCCGGCAACCAAAGGTAGTTCGTTGAGCATTGAGAATGTGCTCCAGTCCATGACTCAGCAACCACCGAACCGACAGTAATTGCTGCCGGATGACAAAAAAGACCTGCCATGTGCAGGTCTTTTGGTTTGGGGACGGAACGCATCCCAAAGAAAGAGCACGGCTCAGGGTTTGTAAATCGTCTTCCAGTCATTTTTCATATCGACGAAGAGCCAGCCTTCTTTTTTGCCGACCTCAAAGGACTTGTCTAATCGGCCGACGGAGGAGTCTCTATCGTAGGCCCATTCCCGCTTGTCATCGGTATGGTGGATGATTAATGACAGGCGTGGTCCGGGACCGGTTTTGGTCCATTGCAACATTTGTAAATCCCCATCGGAGTTGCCGAAGGCCATGACCGGGCGCTTGCCGATAAAGTTCTGGATAGTCACTGGTTTCACCGCCTTATCGTTGACAAAATCCAGCTCTGACAGCCGGCGGATAACCGGTTTACCGTCGATATAGGTGTACTCGGCTTTGAGGGTGGTACCGACAATGTTGGCGGTCGGAATTTGATAGACCTCTGGTGCCCAGACCCGCATGAATTCAATCCCGCCGCCGGAGACAATGAAGGTTTGATAGTCATTTGCCCGGAGATAATCGAGCAGCTCCAACATCGGTTGGTAAACCATGTCGGTATAGGGTTTACCGGTAGTTGGGTGCTTAGCTGTTTTGAGCCAGTCGCGCACGGCTTGATGAAACGCTTCGGTGGTCATGTTGCCATGTGAAGCCATCACCAGCTTCATGATCCCGTCAAGCCCCTGAGCGCTGAGGGCTTCGATATCACCTTTAAGCAAGGATGCGAAAGGCTCGGTGGTCTTCCACTCCGGGTGTTGATCCGCCATCGCTTTGACCCGGTCGATCGCAAAATAGACCTGTAGGTAAATCGGCTTCTCCGACCACAAAGTCCCGTCATTGTCGAAGGTTGCGATGCGGTCCGCGACGGCGATGAAGTCATCCGAGCCTGGTGTTGTGGTCTGGGTGACAAACGCGATAATTTGTTTTTTAACTGCAGAATCCTGCCAGGAGGGCAGGGGATCTGTGGTTGATGCCATTGCCGTTGAACAGATGGATGTAACCAGAAGGGCTAACAATTTTGGATAGCACTGCATGTGGATACCTCTTTATTGTTAGTGAATGGGGATTCACGTTTGTTAAGTGTAGAGGGGCGGGCATCGGGCTGGTGTCTGTTTTCAGACTGAGTTGCGGCGATAATATGGGATGTAGGGGAAGCGATTAGATTAGTGAGCAGTATTTCAAACTAATAATACACGACTTGCATATCACTCTGCGCTGCTTTAGATTGGCCGACTTCATTGACAACTTACTTTTGAACGAATGACAGGGATTTCAATGGCTTCACTGCTGAACCCGAAAGTTGATCTGCGTAAACTGATTTTGTTGCTGACCATCGCCAGTGTACTGATCACCCTGAGCAATGCCTTATATTCCATCTATAAAGTGCAACGTGATCTGCTATTAGAAAAAACGCTGAATGCCAATCAGGTCTATGCGGTGAAGATGGCAGAGACCACAGATATTTTTATTGAAGCAGCGCAAGAGCAATTGGAATACAGCGCCGGTATCCTGAGCCGGGCGATGCGGGATGAGGCGGTGCTGATGTCTGAAGCCGACCGCTTACGCCGGCAAACCAAAACATTTAATTCCGTGTACGTTGTGAACGCCCAAGGGGTCATTGTTGCGGTCTCTCCGGAAACTCTGGAAGTCAAAGGGGCACAACTTTCGTCGGAAAATTCATTACGGCCGTTGCAAGCCCAGCGCCCTATCGTTACTGATCCCTATATATCGCTGGCCGGGAACTACCTCATCAGTATTTCAAACCCTATTTTTTCCGCCCAGGGCGAGTATCTGGGGTATATCGCCGGGACGATTTATCTGGAAAAGCAAAATATTATTGCCAGTATCCTGGGCAAGCATAGTTATAAGGATGGCTCTTATCTGTATGTGGTCGACCGGACGAAAACCTTGATCCACCATCCTGATAAAGCGCGGATTGGCCTGATGATCCCCGATAATGTGGCCATTAATACCGTGTTGACCGGCGAGAAAGGGGCCAAGGATATTACAAACCATTTGGGGATCGACATGTCTGCCGGTTATGCCCCGGTTGAAAGCACCGGTTGGGGGATTGTGGCCCAGCGGCCAAAATCCGCGACGTTGTCGGAGCTGGATGCTCAAATGGCAGATGTGTTTGTGAAAACGATCCCGATCGGGCTGGTGACGCTGTTGGGGATCTGGATTTCATCTATTTTTATTTCGCGGCCGTTGTGGCAACTGGCGAGTGGGGTGCGCTCCATGGAGCGTGCCGAAACGGTCGAGCATATCCGGCAAATTCGCTCCTGGTATTTTGAAGCGGCGCACCTGAAAGCGGCGATCACCCGGGGGTTTGGCCTGATGTCCCGTAAGATCAACCAACTGGATTTAGACAGCCATACCGATCCCATGACCGGGTTACTCAATCGGCGCGGCATGCTCAAAGCCCTGGATGTTTTTGATGAAAAACAGCAGCCGTTTTCGGTGGTGGCGTTGGACATTGATTTTTTTAAACAGGTGAATGATTCCTACGGCCATGATGTGGGTGATGAGGTTATTTCGATTATTGCAAACCTGATGCGTGAGCAAGCACGGCGGGATGATATTCTTTGTCGTTCCGGTGGTGAGGAATTTCTGATCTTCCTGGCCGATACCAGTCCGGAGACCGCCTTTGAAGTTGCTGAGCGGTTGCGGCATGTGGTTGAGGCGTTCGAGATCCCGATTGTCGGACATGTCTCGATTTCTGTTGGCATTGCTTATTGGCCGGGACGTGCCGTCAATATTCATGCGGCGATGAAACAGGCCGATAATGCCTTGTATGACGCCAAGGCGAATGGCCGCAACAGGACTGAAATTTGTGCCGAATTGTTGTGTGCGGAAGCGAGCTGAGTTAAGCCTTTCAGGCAGAAGACCAATGCAATCTGCATCAAAGGGCAATGGCGAGCGCCATTGCCCTTTTGATTGCGGTTTGTTTACGGATAGGCGATGCGTCGCTGCCCGATGACAGCCGCTTTACCTTGTACACTCACGCGAGTGATCGACTGGCCCGAATACTCGAGGGTGGCTTCAATGCTGGACGGGCTGCCCATCGCCAGGCCTTGCTCGAATCGAAACTGGTGCTTGCCGGGGAAAACGTGTTGCGCCAGGTAACAACTTAATGCGCCGCCGGCACTGCCGGTTGCGGCTTCTTCATCGATCCCATACAAAGGCGCAAAGTTGCGGCAATGCGCCGTAAGCGTCTCGTTCTCACTCAGTTCAAATACATGAAAGCCAATGGTGTTAAAGTCTCGGCTGTATTCAGCCATACGTTGAAAGTCAGGCTGCAGCCGGGCCAGGAAACCGGAGGCCACAGGCACCAGTATATCCGGCAACCCGGTTGAGACGGTTTCGATCGGCAGTTGCGTATCGCGGATTGCTGCTTCAGAGATCCCCAACGCCCGGGAGACGGTATCGACTGCCGGGCCCGGGCGCGTGTGTGGTAGTGTCTGTTCCATCCGGACAACGTCTGTTTCGATCTCAATCCCCAGAATCCCGGCTTTGGTTTTCTGGGTGTAACGTCCCGGTTGAAGGTGACCTTGATCCCGCATGGCTGAAAAGGTCGCGAGTGTCGCGTGACCGCAAAAATCGACTTCGCCTTCCGGGGTAAAGAATTCAACGTGAAAGTCAGCGTCGGAGCCGGTTTGTACAAAAGCGGTTTCCGAATAGCCGACTTGGCAGGCGATGTCTGTTTTTTGCTCACAGGTCAGGTCTGGGGCATCCAGCACCACGCCTGCGGGATTCCCGCCGCTGCCGTTATCGGTAAACGCGTTGACCAGCAGTACGGTGAGTGAGTGGTGCATGGCAGTTGCTGAAGCAGAAGGTGTTGTCATTTCGTGGCCTTTCCTGAAGCGGGTATTTATCTGAAGGCCATCATAGAAGAAAATTTGGTGTATCGCACTTTGATTTAATGCATTCTGATTCATTGCGTCTTGATTTATTGCGTATTGATTGATGACGCTTTGGGTTAGTGCACACACGGTAGGGTGGCGGGATGAACGAATCACCGGGCCAATCCCATCATCTTGGCCCGGCCTGTTTCAGATTACGCTTTCCGGATGTCCAGTTCGGCGGGTTCCGGTCGGGCTGCGCGTTGATCGAGCCTGCCGCTCAAGCGGGTGAGGAGCAGCGCGACAAGCACAACCACTGCGCCGACCCACGGGGTGTGCATCAGGCCGGCTTCGGCAACGATGTGGCCGCCACCCCAGGCGCCGAGTGCAATCCCAATATTAAAAGCCGCAATGTTGAGGCCGGATGCGACATCGACCGCGTCCGGGGTATATTTCTCTGCCAGCTTGACAACATAAACCTGCAGCCCGGGGACATTACCAAAGGCAAAAGCGCCCCAGATCAAAATGGTTGCCACAGCTGCGATAGGATGGACTGCGGTAAAGTGAAAGAGCACGAGTACGCCGGCCAGGCCGCTGAAGATAAGCGTAAGTGCGCGGATCGGGCCCATTTTATCGGCCATCTTGCCGCCCCAGATGTTACCGGCTGCAACAGAGACGCCGTAAACCAGCATGATCAAACTGATGGCATTGGCGTTAAATCCGGAGATCTGCTCCAGGATTGGGGTCAGAAACGTAAACGCGGTAAAGGTACCGCCGTACCCAAGCGCTGTAATGGCATAAACCAAGAGCAGGCGAGGTTGGATCAGAACCTTCAACTGCGACGACAGTTTGGCTGCCGGGGATTGTCTGAGGCGAGCAGGGATCAGCAGGGCACTACCAATCAGTGCAATCAGACCCAGCAGGGCGACCGTCAGAAATGTTGCCTGCCAGCCAAATGATTGACCGATGTAGGTCCCCAGTGGTACACCGGTCACTAAGGCGACAGTGAGTCCGGTAAACATGATCGCAATCGCGCTGGCCGCCTTTTCTTTGGTAACCAAACCGGTGGCAATGGTTGAGCCGATGGAGAAAAAGACACCATGGGCGAGCCCGGTCAGAATGCGCGCAGTCACCAGGGTGGTGTAGCCGGGTGCCTGCCAAGCCAGCAAGTTCCCTACCACAAACAGTGACATAACCGCCAGCAAGACATTCTTGCGTCGCCAGTTTCCTGTCAGTGCGGTTAACACCGGGGCACCAACGGCTACACCAAGTGCGTAAAGACTGACTAACAATCCTGCCGAAGGCAGGGAGACGTTTAAATCTGCCGCCATCGTCGGGATCAATCCGACGATCACGAACTCGGTGGTTCCAATTGCAAAAGCGCTGAGCGTCAATGCAAACAGTGCTAAAGGCATAATTTCTCTCTCTTTGGATGATTGGTCCGCGAAACCATCTTTGGTGTGGCATCTCGCGGGTTGAGAGAAGTATTGTGAAAACCGGCTTTGTGAAAAATAGCGCCTTGCGCAAATTACTTTTGTGGTAAATGCAATAAATGGTGCCAGTACCGAGTGGCACACAGTTGAAGTGCGCAGAGGCATATACTCCTGGTTGTCAGGTGTCCGGTTATGAAACATAGGCTCGCGAGCCAAAACCGGGTTTGTGCTATCGTGTAGCTATGAAATACATGGCGGCGAGAAATGATGGTTTTTTCAAGCGCCGAACCCCATCGGATACCCACGACTGATCTATGAACACACTGCATCTCAAAGCGCTGTTACTTGCGGCAGAAACCGGCTCGATATCTGCTGCGGCCCGCCAAATGGGTAAAAAGCAATCCCAACTGAGCCAATGGATCTCTGATCTGGAGATTGATCTAGGCGTTCAATTTTTCGAGCGAACGGGCAACAAAACCATGTTGAGCGAAGACGGGGCAAGCTTGCTGCCTCATTTGGCCCATACCCTGAGCCAGTTCGATAAGTTTGTCCAAAGTGCTGAAGTGATCGCGAACCATGAACCGAAGGTGCTCTGCATTGGGATTGAGAATTATATTCCGGACAACGCATTCACGCCGCCGATGGCTCATATTCTGGCACTGCTGCAACTCAACATTGAGCTCTACCGAGATGAACGAGCTCAGTTGGAACAGGACTTGGCCGATGGTCATGTTGATATCATCATGATGCACGAGTCGGACACACTGCATCATAAATCGTTTGATTATTGTCGCTTGGGGCAGTATCGCGAGGTGTTGCTGTGTAGCCCGAACCATCCATTGGCGCAACATGCTTGCGTGACCAATCAGGATTTGAGTCAGTATCGTGAGTTGGTGTGGGGAGATGCCAGCGAAGGCGACAGTGACGAAACCAATGATGGTTTCAGTCCGTGCTATGCCCTGTTTTCTGATCTCTCGTCTCTGATCGCCATGCTCATCCGGCATCAGGGATTTGCGTTTTTACCGCAAGCTTGTGTCAGCACATACCTCGAATCCGGCCATCTGGTTGAGCTTTACTGCGAGGTTGAACCAGCTGATATTCAGCGGCGGGTTGAGCTTTGCTGGCGCAACGGACTGGCCTTTTCTGACACCGGGCGTACCGCCCTTGCGGCTTTTCGGGAGCATCACCAGCTGAGCAAATGATGGGGATAACAGTGGTGCGTTTCGCATGCAGTGCCCCGGCCCCGGTTGAAAGAGAAACGGGGCAGCAAAGCGCCTGCCCCTTCTGAATTACCGCTCTGCGTCGTAGACGATATCTCCCTGTAGCACCGTCATTATGATTGGTGTCTCTGGGATTGCGTCGATCGGCAAGCGGGTAATATCCTGCGCCAGAAAGACCAGATCGGCTGATTTCCCGATTTCAAGCGAGCCGGTGATCTCACTGATCCCCAAACTTTTTGCGGCATTGATGGTGTAGGCATCAATCGCAGCATGAATATCCGGCAACCCGGTGTGGCCCATTTTCAGGCTATTGGCAATGCCCACTAATGGGTTGATATCGTGGACATTCCAGTCACTGCTCAAGGTGACGTTGGCGCCGGTCGCAAAAATTGCGTTCAGGTTCATCAATGCACGGGTGCGCCTGGCGCCAAGGAAAGCCTCTGCCCATTGATGATCGTGGTGGGCGATATAATCAGAACCAACCTGAAAATCTGCGGTGACATTGAGCTCGGCAAACCTTGGGATATCTTTCGGGCTGACCAGCTCGACATGGGTGAGTGTGTAAGGTCTTTTCGAGCCCTGATGGCGAACATGGTCAATGGCATTGAGTGACTCCCGGATTGCCCCATCGCCGATGGCATGGACATGGGCGCTGTAACCGATCTGATCCAGGGCATTCAGCCAGGTTTTCATTTGCTGCGGCGGAATATAATTGATGCCGTACGGCTCGTCAGGGATATAAGTGTCCCGATAGGGAGCCAGGGTTTTGGCCGTTCCGTTGATGAAAATCCCATCGCTGTACATTTTGACCTGATCGGCCCACAGCAGTCGGTTGTGGTCACCGGACTGAATTGATTTCAAAAATGCCAGTTGTGACGCCATCGGCTCGGTCGGGTAAATCCACGGTCGCAGGGAGACCCGCGCCGTTAAGGTGCCGTCTTGCGCGGCTTGTTGCCACACCTCATACCAGCCTCGTTTCCAATACAAGCGGCCGTCACCGATGGTGGTGATACCGTGTGCGGCGGCTTCTTCCAGGCCGGCCATTAAGCCATCGTAACTTTGCTGAAAAGGACGCTCCATGCTGTTCCATGCCAGCTCCATTACAATGTCGCCTGCGTTATCGAGCAAAATGCCATTCAGCTCACCGGTTGCTTCATCCTTGAGGATTTTACCGCCCTGCGGCTCTGGCGAACGGCTGGAGAGTCCGGCGCGTTTCAGGGCTTCTGAGTTTACCCACATTGAGTGGGAGGTTTGCTCCATGATCACCACTGGCTGATCCGGGAAAATGCGGTCAATCACGGCTAAGGGGGTATCTTGATTCTCATCATGTAAAATGGCATCCAGCGAGAAGCCGTAGCCCATCAGCCAGCCGCGTGAATTCGCTTGCTGACGACACGCTTTCAGATACGGGACTTGTTCTGCCAGCGATGCTTCCGCGTTCAGCTCGCAGTTGCCACCGACTTCGGAAGCGGCTTCAAACACATGATTGTGGTTATCGATAAAGCCCGGCATCACAAAGGCCTGCCCGGCATCGATGAGTTGGGTTGCCGGAGCCTGATAGGCCCGGCCTTCGCGGGCTTGGCCTACAAACACAATTTTGCCGTCATCAATGGCGAGGGTATCGGCATCGGGATGGCCATAAATTTGAGCGTTGGCGATGATTACATCGGCGGGTTCTGCTGCCATCAATGGGATACTGCAGAGAACGCTCGTGATTGCGAGAAAGTGGGCTGGGCGCATGGCTCTGTCCTTGGCTGTATTCACCGGGTCGGGAAGTGTTATTTTGTTGGGGGCAGTTTACGGCATTGGTAAGCATTGCGGAAAATAGTGACTATCAGGGTTTTCGGATAGTGCGTAAGTGTCTGGTCTGAACTATGCGGACAGTTGAAACCCGATGGCTTTTTGACCCCGTTTGCCGGGTCGCATCTCGACCCGGCGAACTTGCTACAGGATCACCAGCCCTAGTGGCGATAACAGCTGCTCTTGTTGCCAGTCACAGATTTTGACGCCGAATAACGATACCTGGCGAATATCCAGACCTTCCAGATCGACATGGGTTAAATCACATTCTTCCAGATTGAATTGATCCCATTGATCGGCACTGAACTCACCGCGGGATAAGTCTGATCCTTTGAAACTCGCGCCGGATAGGTTGGCACCATGCCAGCGGTTTTCAAATAAGTCACATTTTTCAATGATGGCGCGTTCAAAGTTACTGTAGGTCAGGTTGCACCCGGTGATATACACCGAGCAGAAGTAAACGGCATGGCTGACATGGTTGGCGAAATTCGCGCGCTGAAAATTGGCACCTTTCAAGTCACATTTACGCAGCTCCAGCCCAAAACAATTGGCTTGGCTGAAATTACACATTGCCAGCATACAGTTACTGAAGCTGGCATCTTTCAGATCAGCGAATCGGAAGTTGCACCCTTCCAGTGATTGCGAATCGATAAACTGACAATCAATGAACTGAGCATCCTTTAAATCAGCATGGTCGAAGTCACATTGAAAAAAGTGGCAACGCTTAAAGGTATGGCCTTGTAAATCCTGTTTAGAGAAATCATGCTGGTGGAAAGTCAGATCAGCTTGAATCACATTATTCTCCCGGGTTGCCCTCAACCATGTTGTCTAAAGCAGGCATCGTATCTGAAGTTCAAGTATTTTTCACTTGAAATCCGGCATATTAAGGCCAATTGCATTGTCCTTTGGAGCACGGCCTTTAAGGGAGAATTGATTCTTCAAACCTGCCTGCCGGTACCTTGAAACCTGCAAGACAGTACCCGAGCGGGCATGAAATGCAATTGGGCTGTCCGGGCAGTTGCGGTGGGTTACAAATGTCGGTCATCCCGACTGTTCAGCAGGCGTTGCAGCCGTTCGACTTCATCCAGTAAATCAAGCGCGATTGCAATGCCGGGGATATTCAGCCCCAAATCTTGCTGCATGCGACCGGCGCGCAATGCCCGACGCAGATTGATGGTGGCGAAACGCCAGTGAATGGGCCGATCGCCCTGCGGATCGAGCACGCCTTCTTCAACCAGCGCGATCACCCATTCGGCCGGTTGACCGCAGGCACGGCAAAGCTCAGCTAGGCTCAGCGATGGTTCATGCTCGGCAATGACGGTAATGCTGAGCTGACCTGAAGTAACTTTTTTCTTCATGACTTAAACCCAAATTGGCTACGGGGATTAAAAGGCATCAGATCCTGCATCTGCCGGAACAGGGCTTTTTCCTGCTCGGTTTCTACTTTGGGTTGGACGATATTCAGGGTGATCAACATATCCCCGGGAGACGTCCCGGGAAGCCCCCGGCCGCGAAGCCGCAGGATTTTGCCGGACACTGAGTTGGCCGGTACGGTCACCTCAATGGCTCCCGTGGGCGTCGGTATCTTGATTTTAGCGCCCAGCGCGGCCTCCCATGGTGTAACAGGGAGGGAAAGACACAGATTTTTCTGCTCAAGCCGGTAGAGCGGATGCGGACGAAAACTGACTTCCAGATAAAGATCGCCTGTCGCGCCGCCGCCATGACCGGGCATGCCCTTGCCGCCGAGACGAATGTGCTGACCTTCCCGGACCCCTTTGGGGATTTTTAAATTCACGGTCTGAGGTTGCGTGCCGTCCAGCGGAGATGCCGGCAGGGTAAGGGAGCGTACCGCGCCATGAAAACTGTCTTCAATATCAATTTGAACCTTGGCGTGGATATCTTCGCCCTTGGCCGAGAAATGCTGATGGGCACTGCGAGCCTGATGAGCCCGCTCGGCTCTGTGGCCAAAGTGACCGCCAAACAGTGATTCAAAAAAATCCGAAAATGCAGCGGTATCGCCCTGGGTGAAGCCATCACTGGAAAACTCAAAGTTGCCCTCCCAGTTTGGCGGTACATCAAAATTCTCCCCGGTGTGCCAGTCTTTCCCGAGCTGATCATACGCGGCGCGCTTCTGGGGATCCTTGAGCACTTCGTAAGCCTCTTTGGCCTGGATAAACTTTTGCTGGGCGTCGGGATCTTTTGACACATCCGGGTGGAATTTGCGCCCGCTTTTCTTATAGGCTCGTTTGATATCCGCCAGCGTCGCATCGCGGGGGATCTCAAGGATGGCGTAATAGTCACGATATTCCATAGCACCACGATTCAGACGGAATGTTAAACAACTGAAAGTTGAAATGGGCTCAACGGGTCCACGTCCCGGGAGATTACAGTTCGTTGCATTCGAGACAGGGTGCGTCTCCGAAAAATCCTGAGGCACCGATGCCCATTCCAGTTTAGGCAAATGCTCAACAGTGCTGGTTTCATTGGGGAGACAATACACGCACCGGCTAATGGGTGAAGTGTTGCCAAACCTCTCGCATGACGGGGAGCACTGAAATGACCAAGAGCAAAGACATCGTAAGATTAAACCAGCGCAAGTAGGTCCTATTTTCGAGGTAGCGACGAAGCAGCGAGCCGAACATGAGCCAGATTCCGACACAGGGGAAAGAAATAATAAAGAAGGTGGTAGCAATCGTCATGTTCTGCAACGCATAGTGTTCTCCAACGGTAGTAAAGGCGGAGATTGCGCCAATCGCCACAACCCATGCTTTCGCATTTACCCATTGGAACAGAGCACCTTTGATGAAGCCGAACGGTTCGGTGGTTTGGCTTGCTTTGTCAACACCGCGGCTTCCGGCAATCAGCCCGGCTAAGTACAGCAAATAACAGGTACCGGCTATTTTAATCGCCAGACTAAGCTGCGGAAATAGCTGAAATAAATGGCCAAAGCCCTGTCCGACCAGCAAGAGCATGACAGAAAAACCGACACAGATACCGGTGAGCAAAGGCAAGCTTTTACGGATCCCGAAGTTCACCCCGGAAGTCATGATCATGATGTTATTCGGGCCGGGTGTTACTGAAGAAGAAATGGCAAAGAGCACCACAGACAATATGTATTCCATCTTGCGTTCCTCCTGAACGTTGGACGCAGATCCTGACGGATCCCTGAATTCAGCTAGAAGTAGTGTTTATCGAACGAATGGTTTTTATATCGAACGATTGGTGTATATATTGAGCGACAACGGTATGTTTGTCAAAAAAAACGTTCGTTTGTTATAATGAACGTAAACGCTAAGAGTGATGAATTGAGCTGCTGACTGTTATGATCAGAAATGAACCGCCTATCGCGCAAATTGCGGCAACCCTGCATGCTGAGCGGCAACGCTCGGGATTGAGTATTGCTGAGGTCGCAAGACGAGCCAAGATCGCGAAATCGACGCTATCTCAGCTGGAAAATGGTGTCGGGAATCCAAGTATCGAAACGCTATGGTCTATCTGTGTTGTCCTTGATATTCCGGTGTCCCGTCTGCTTGAATCCCCCAGACAAGAAACGAAAATTATTCGCTATGGCGAGGGTGTGTCCGTCTCTTCCGCAAACAAGGACTATCAAGCCACGTTGCTTGCCGCATGTCCGCCTCACGTCAGCCGGGATATTTACTGGATTGAAGTCAAACCCGGACAGCCGCATTATTCCGAACCGCACCATACCGGTGTGATCGAGCATGTGATTATCACCAAAGGCAGGGCAAGACTCGGCTTGCGCTCGGAGAGCTATGAACTTAACGAAGGGGATTACATTTCTTATCCCGGTGATTTGCCGCATATGTTTGAAGCCCTTCAGGAAGGTACATGTGCCATCCTGATTTCGGAACATCGCTAGCACCAAGGCACGGCGATAACAGCGGGCGGGATTGCGCTCAAGCAATCTACAATTTGTGTTTCAAGTGTTGTACATTTGCGAGATCGAATTGTCCGCGAAAATAAATCGCTATTGTATAGGCTAAAAAGTACACATGAATGACAGATATGAGAGTGGCCTGGAAAGCTACATGGCGATCTTTGGTGAAAATGGCAAGCAAGCCCTTGATGGCTTAAGTCTGATTTCACCTGATCTTGCAAAGTATATGGTTGAGTTTGGGTTTGGAGATATTTATCAGCGCTCGCAACTTGATGTCCAACGTCGGGAGCTGGTGACGATTTCAGCACTCACGGCATTGGGAAACTGCCAGCCGCAACTGTATGGCCATATTCAAGGGGCGCTCAACATCGGCTGTAAACCCGCAGAAATTGTTGAGGTGATCATGCAGGTTGCGTTGTATGCAGGCTTTCCCGCCGCGATCAACGCTATGCTGACGGCAAAAGATGTATTTATTGAACGCGGTATTTTAGAAACCGAGTAAATACTGATTTTGAAATTTGATATTCAGGTTTCCTCGCTGAATAAAATGGTAAGGAACACCAATTGTTCCTTACCGATGAATCAACATCCTGACAAGACAACCCGGCCGTATTAAAGATTCGACCGGCTATAACGGACCATCATGACGGATCACGTGCGATCATAATATGCGGCGTAGCGCGGTTGACGATCTTTATGGGCTTTGTTTCCTGTCGCGAGGTTGTATTGCGTTACTTGACGTAGTCAAACGTTGCAGAATTGAGCAGTTTTTCTATGACGCCTTCAAAGCTGATACCTGCCTGTTTTGCGGCCATCGGAAATACACTGCGCGTTGTCATGCCCGGAACAGTATTCATTTCGATGAGATAGATCTCACCCTGATCATCGAGAAAAGTATCAATGCGTCCCCAGCCTCGGCATCCAAGGACTTGATAGGCTTTGAGGGCAATGGCTTGCATTTGCTGCTCTTGTTCTGCAGTCAGATCGGATGGGCAGTGGTAGGTCGCTGTCTCATTGCCAAATTTGGCATTCCAATCGAAGAAAGTCTCTGATTTGATTTGGACGACTGGTAAGGCTTGTCCGTCCAGAATGGCACAAGTGTATTCGCGTCCCTGAATAAAGGCTTCAACGATGACTTCTTCATCATATTCAAATGCAGCCGTCAGTGCTGAAAATAAGTCTTGCGGGTTATCGGCTTTCGTGATGCCCAGGCTGCATCCCTGATTTAATGGTTTGACAACCACAGGGTAGGAGAGCCTGGAAAGTGTTTCCTTGATTGAGTCGGAAGGTGTGTTTTTGTTTACAATCATCCATTCAGCTGTGTGGAGGCCATTGGCTTTCCAAATCTCTTTGGTTTTGTGTTTATTGAGTGACGTAGAAGAGGCAAGCAACCCACTGCCGGTATAGGGAATTTTGAGCATATCGCACAGCGCTTGAATATGACCGCTTTCACCGATACCACCATGTAAAGCGATAAATATGCGATCCAGATTGAAGAAACCCTGCAGGGTCACATCAATGTGGCGAGGATCAATTTTAATCGCTTCATACCCCAACCCTTCCACTGCCCTGGCAATACATTCGCCTGATTTCAGTGAGACAGAACGCTCACTTGAATCGCCACCATTCAAAATACCAACTCTCATCTTTACTACTCGCTCAACTGCATACAACTAGTACGCATACTAATTGATACTCATATCAATTTATAGTGTTAAAGCACATAATGGTGACAGATGATTCAGGTGCTCTTAAGCTGGTGTCCAATCATTGCAATGGGTATAGAAAAATGAGAACTGTTGTTTGTTTTTTCGCCAGTCAAGGGTAAGCATCTAATTGAATGGTCAAAAATTGATGGGGCTTTCATTTGAGACGGTACTGTTATGTTACCCTCTGATTTCTAAATAAAAAGACAAAGGTTATACCATGCAAAGCGTCAATCGTTTGATTCGGTCCGGTGTACTAATTGGTCTCAGTACGTTGTTGACGGCCTGTGCCGTCAGTTATGAAGATGCCGAAGCCAAGTTCCGGCAAGGAGAGATCACCGAAGCCCGAGAGGCCTGGACTGATCTGGCCGAAGAGGGAGATGTTCGGGCGAAGTACCGTCTCTATACGTCGGCGTATGAGAAATCCGATCAGGATATTGCGGCACTCAAACAAGCTGCGGATGAGGGTTACCCGCCGGCAATGTACGACTATGCCATGCGGTTGATTGTTTCGGAAGAGTATACCCGGGGTATCACCTACTTGGAGAACGCAAAAGCGCAGGGCAGCGAGAAAGCATCAGCTTACCTCAAGGACAACGCCAAGCTCGTGAAATACTGGCCTGAGGCTGAGCAGGGGGACCGTGATGCAATGAACCGGCTTGGCGATCATTATTATGATTCGGATGATGGTGAAAAAGCCTATCACTGGTACAAGCAAAGTGCTGATCTCAAGAGCCCTTACGCGCATTTTCGAATCGGGGTGATGTATTACTTCGGTAAATATCTGGAACAAGACTCGGCCAAAGGCGCTGCCTTGTTTCAGCAGGCAGCAGACAAGGGGCTTTCTATGGCGCAACATAATCTTTGTATTCTTTACCGTGACGGTGACGGTGTAATCAAAGATAAGCAAGTTGCGCGTCAGTGGTGCGAGAAGGCTGCTGCCCAGGGAAATGTAGCGGCACAGTCTGAACTCGGACGGTTTTATTTATTTGGCTTTGGGGGAGAGAAAGATTACCGCAAGGCATTCTCCCTGTTTGAGCCGATTGCGGAGAAAAACCTGATTGCGGCTTACCATCTCGGCTACATGTATTATAAGGGGCTCTATGTAAAACAAGATTACAGACGTGCTGCACCTTGGTTTGAAAAGGCGAGCGCCCGTGAGTTAGATACACTGTCTGCTTATTACCTGGGAATGATGGCATACCATGGCTATGGCCAGGATAAGGATCGCAAATCGGCTCTGAAATGGTTTTTACTTTCAGCTGAACGCGGCGATAAAGATGCCCAGAATTACGTTGCCCATATGTACCGATACGGTCAGGGAACCCGGAAGGATTTAAAAACTGCATTTCAATGGTCGAAGAAGGCTGCTGAGCAAGGGGAGGTTGAGTCGATTTACCAAGTGGGCAATGCTTATTTAAACGGGGAAGGGGTCGTCAAAAATCTTCGCCGGGCGAAAGACTACCTGCTGAAAGCGGCAAACAAAGGAAATGTTGACGCACAATTCAACCTTGGCTACGAGTACAGCAAGTCCGGTCGCTTTAAGCAAGATAACGATCTGTTTTATAAGTGGACCAAGAAAGCGGCCGAGAATAACCACGAGATCGCACAAAGCAACTTGGCGGTGGCTTATAACAATGGCTGGGGCGTCAATAAGAACTACGCCTGGGCTGCCTATTGGGGGGCAAAGGCTATTGAGAACGGAAACGACACGCCTAAAACAAGGATGCCGAACTATCTCGCGAAGCTGAAGAAGTGGCAGACGACAAAGAAAACACCGCTTTACAATAAGGCGTCAGCAGATACGCCAGTGGTGGAATCGCTCGGAAAAGCGACGTACGTGTATTCACTCAGCGCAGCTCGTGACGGCTGGATAGAAGTTGTGGATGGCGACCAGTTTAAACTGGGATACGTTAAACTGGACTCGATCTCCCGTTATCAGCCTCTGCCAGCGAGACGTGCAAGTTCGTCCGGGAATCTTTATCCGGCTCAGCCCGCAAAAAGACCGGGCGTGGTGAGCTGCAACACACGATGCGTGAACGCCACATGCTACCGAACCTATGATGATGGCCGCAATGTGAAATTCCAGGCGCAACGGAAATACAATGCACTCTCGGGACAATTTGAGTGGGACTCCGGCGGCTGCTGATCCAATGATCCAAACTGGTATCCTCGTCGTAACGGGCGAGGGTTCCGACTTTATTTTTCTTATTGTGTATATTGGCTGGTTCAGATCATGCTGCCATTTGTTTAATCTTGAATATCCTGTCAGTGTTTGTTGCGAATTGCGACGATTTAGTTACAAAATGATTGAATCTATCAGTAAAGGGATAATCTCCGGAAACTGTAAAGTCGTCATAACACCCCTCCTATTTAGATAAGCCCAGTTTTCATCAAGTGTTAGTGTCATAACGCCCCTTTAGTGATTTGATACTTAATAATATTCGTAAATTTATAAATACAGTGGTTATATCGAAAGTTTCGTGGCGCAGTGGATTTTTCTTGAATCCTTTCCCATGGTTTATGCACTGTTATGCAAGATAAAATCATAACAGGTTAACGAACTGGTACAGGTTGTTCTCAGGCAGTCACGCCAGTTGTTTCCGGCAACAGGATGCCGGAATGGTTGAGAGTTGAAGGACAGTTCAACACAATCATTCTCCAGGGAAGAGTTATGAAATCAAACCTTAATAAAATTACAATTGCTATCTCGCTAGGTTCACTCTTTACACTCACCGCTTTGCCGAGCGTGGCAGCTGAAATGGTCAGCGTGACCGACCCGGCAGTGCTGCAGCAGGGGATTAGTGCGCAGTCGGCAACGCCGCTGGCGACGCGTTTCCAGCCGGTCAAAACCATCACTTTGCCGAACGGCACCCAAAAAGTGCGTTACCAGCAGGTCTATCAGGGCGTTCCGGTGTTTAACACCGCGGTGACCGCGACCGTTGGTGCTCAGGGAGCCAGTCAGGTACACGGAGTGATGGCACAGGGACTGCAACAGGATATTGCGGCGATTTCACCGAAGCTGGACGCTCAGCAGGTACTGGCGATTGCCAAGCAGCAAGTGAAACACGCGGTGAAAAGCGGTGGTGCTCAAGGGGTATCGACTGACAATGAGCAATCAGTGCTGATGATTCGCCTGGATGACAATGATGTTGCCCGCCTGGTGTACCTGGTCAATTTCCTGGTCTTGGATGAAACACCGTCTCGTCCGTATTTCTTTATCGATGCCAATAGCGGTCAGGTTATTGAACGTTGGGAAGGTCTGGCGCATGCCAAGGCACATGGAACCGGTCCTGGCGGGAATCAGAAAACCGGTCAATATCAGTTCGGGATTGATTACCCACCGCTCGATGTGGAGAAAGTGGGTACTACCTGCACCATGGTCAACGATGCCGTCAAAACAGTGAACCTCAATGGCGGGACGAGCGGCTCGACCCCTTTCAGCTATGAATGTGCCACTGACGATAACGTCAATGCGTATAAACCAATCAATGGCGCGTATTCTCCGTTGAATGATGCCCATTATTTCGGAAAAGTGGTCTTTGATATGTACAAAGACTGGCTGAATACCGCGCCGCTGACCTTCCAACTGACTATGCGGGTTCACTACAGCAGCAATTATGAAAACGCTTTCTGGGATGGCCAGGCCATGACCTTCGGTGACGGGCAGAATACTTTCTACCCACTGGTCGATATTAACGTCAGTGCTCACGAGGTCAGCCACGGCTTTACCGAGCAAAACTCCGGATTGGTTTATCGCAACATGTCCGGTGGGATCAACGAAGCCTTCTCGGATATTGCCGGGGAAGCGGCGGAGTACTACATGCGCGGTACGGTCGACTGGGTGGTCGGCAGCGATATCTTCAAGCAGGAAGGCGGCTTGCGTTATTTCGATCAGCCTTCCAAAGACGGCCGATCGATTGATCATGCGTCACAATACACCAGCGGTCTGAATGTCCACTATTCCAGCGGCGTCTTTAATCGTGCTTACTACCTGCTGGCAAACACCGCCGGGTGGGATGCGCGTAAAGGCTTTGAAGTGTTTGCGGTCGCGAACCAGTTGTACTGGACAGCGAACTCAACCTTTGATCAGGGGGGCTGTGGTGTGGTGAAAGCTGCAACCGATCTGGGCTATAACAGCGATGATGTGGTCAGTGCGTTTGCCACCGTCGGTGTGAATGCCTCGTGCGGCACCACGCCACCTCCGGGTGACCTAGAACTGAAAAACGGCCAGCCGGTCAGCGGTCTTGCCGGTGCCTCAGGTAGTGAAGTGCATTATACCTTCACGGCAACCGCGGGTGCTTCAGCTCGTGTCGCTATCAGTGGCGGGACCGGGGATGCGGATCTGTACGTGAAGGCCGGAAGTAAGCCGACGACACAGTCCTGGGATTGCCGTCCATACCGGAGTGGCAACAATGAATCCTGTACGGTCAATGTGGCCGCCGGACAAACGTACTATGTGATGTTGAAAGGGTACAGCCAGTATTCCGGTGTGACCTTGAGTCTGAACTACTAAACGAAGATTGTACCGTGACATAGCCGCAGCTCTCTGGAGCTGCGGCTTTTTTTATTTGGCGGATTCATTTTTTGGTGGTTTGATATCGACTTATATTCATTCCTGAGCATCCGATTAATCGGACAGGTGAAAGATCGCAATTTCAATCAGGCATCTGATGGTGTCCATCGTTATGATTTGCGTGACTTCAACAACGGGGAATCAAGGCAAACCAATGAATGTCGCGGAACATCATCGAGCACGCATCCGGAAAGTGTGTGAGTTCATTCAGCACAACTTAGATGAAGAAATCTCACTGGAGCAATTGAGCGCAGTGGCTGCTTGTTCAAAGTATCACTTTCATCGGATCTTTCAGTCCTTTATGGGGGTGAGCACCATTCAGTATGTGCAGCTCAGCCGGATGAAACGCGCGTCGTTCCGGTTGGCTTTTGAGCCGGATCGCACCATCACTGAGATTGCTTTCGAAGCCTCTTTTGACAGCCCGGAAGCCTTCTCCCGTGCTTTTTTGCGACGGTTTGGCCAAACGCCTTCCCAGTTTCGAAGTTGTCCTGAGTGGCAGTCCTGGTACGCCCACTACGAATTTAACCCACCGATGAACGGGGAGATGAATATGGAAGTAAAAATCGTCAATTTTGAACAAAAGCCGGTGGCACTGATTGAGCATCGCGGTCATTCGCAACGGGTGCTGGAAACGGCAGCCAAGTTTATTACCTGGCGCAAAGAGACCGGTTTATCTCCGGTGAAGAAGAGCGAGACCTATGGCGTGCCTTATAGCGATCCGGCCAATACCCCGGAAGAAGATTTTCGTTTTGAGATCTGCGGGACTCATGCGGGGGAAGTGCCGGATAATCCTTATGGCGTGAAGCAGGGGATCATTCCAGGTGGTCGCTGCGCCGTTGTTCGCCATCTCGGCAGCCACGATCGGATCAGCGAAACCGTGTATTACTTATATCGGCAGTGGCTCCCTTCAAGTGGTGAAGAACTGCGGGATTTTCCCTGCTTTTTCCATTACCTGAACTTGATTCATGAAGTTGATGAATGTGAACTGATGACCGATATCTATCTGCCGCTCAAGTAGGTCAATCGAGCAGGGAAGCTGTTTTGGAAAAGCGGCCACTTGCGGATGCAGTGGCCGCTCTGGTTCCGGTACCCATTAGAGGGCCCTGAACGCAAGCAGTTGCGCGACCAACTGCGACTTCTCAATAACCGTCACGGCTTTTCCGCGGCGCAGCGCGACCTGTTCATTGTTCACCTCTTTCTCGCCGACAATCAGGATATTGGGGATCTTCAGCTGGTGGAAGCGTTTTATCTTCCGCGATACTGAGCAATTGCTGTGATCGGTCATGACCGGCAGGTCGGCCGCTTTGAGCAGCGCCGCCAGGGCATCGGCATACTCGGCCGCCGCTTCATTGATCGGGGCAATGGCAGCCGGGAGCGGATGGATCTACTCCGGCAATGCGCCCTGAGTGACCTCCAGCAGCATGCCGATCCAGCGTTCAATCGAGCCGTACATTGCCTGGTGCAAAATCACCGGGTGCTCGCGCTCTCCGGCAGCATTGGTGAAGGCAACCTCGAAACGGCCGGGCAGATTAAAGTCGAGCTGGATTGTCCCACATTGCCACTCACGGCCGAGGCTGTCCTGCAGCGCCAGCTCAATATTGGGCCCGTAAAAAGAGCCTTCACCGATTTGTAGTTCATAAGCCATTGATTCATCCCGGCAGACATCCATCAGGATGTGTTCGGCCTGTTGCCAGAGGGCTTCGTCGCCCAGTGCCGCTTCGGGACGCGTTGAGATTTTCACCGCGAGCTGCTGATAGCCGTACTGGCGATACACCTGCCGGGCCCGTTCCAGGAACTGACTGACTTCGTGTTTGACCTGAGACCAGGCGCAAAACACATGGGCATCATCCTGCGTGAATTGGCGTAGCCGTAAACATCCGTTCAATGCACCTGAGGCTTCATTGCGGTGGACTAATCCGAACTCGAACAGCTTGATGGGCAGATCCCGGTAACTGTGTACGCCGCGTTTGAACAGTAGGATATGACCCGGGCAGGACATTGGCTTGAGGGCATAGTCCTGCTCGCCCGCCGGATCGCCGCCGAAGAACATATCTTCGCCGTACATCGCCAGGTGGCCGGATGTCTGCCATAACTCTTTTTTCAGAAACTGCGGCGTGCGCACTTCCTCAAAACCGTATTGCAGATAAAGCTCGCGGATATGCTGCTGAATGTCCTGAAACAGACGCCAGCCGTTCGGGTGCCAGAAGATCATGCCCGGACCCTGGGGCTCTGAGTGGAACAGGTCGAGTTGTTGTGCGATTTCACGATGCGTTTTCATAAAGGTCTCCTTGGATTGTGAGACTCTGAGCGAAACGCAGGATGCGGATATAAAAAACCCTCTGGCGAATCGCTCAGAGGGTTGAAGAAAAAACTCGAACCTACCCCCCGAACAACCTGGTGGTTTCGGTGGTGGTGGTTTGTTGGATCGGCATCGCCGATTGTCGGATCGAGATATTTTTCATCATGATCAAATTAGTAACAGACTGTTTTTGAAAAGACAATCATTTTTGACTGAACGGCGAGTGATCGCGACGGCATTTCATCGGGTCGTGAGCCGGAAGTAAAACGTCAAGTTTGCGTCAATCCAACTGGTTGGCAATATAACGAAGTACGCCCCCGGCATTGAAATACGCCAACTCTCTTTGGTTATCGATTCGGACGATTACCGAGCATTCCTGCTCTGAACTATCCTTTTTTCTAAGTATCACATTGAGATTTTGTTGAGGCATAAGTTCATGAATTAAGTTAATCGAGATCGTCTCATCTCCTTTCAGTGAAAGGTCGCCGACTGTCCTGGGAGCGAGCAGTTGAAGTGGTAAAATGCCCATTCCTACCAAGTTACTGCGATGAATACGCTCGAAAGATTCGGCGATCACCGCCCTTACATTCAGCAGCAGGCAGCCTTTGGCAGCCCAATCTCTGCTGGATCCCGTGCCGTATTCTTTGCCGGCGAAAACCACGAGCGGGAGGCTGTCGGCGATCGCATGCTGGCTTGCCTCATAAATTGTGATCACGGGCGGTTGCTCGTGAACTCTCACGTTTTTATCGCGATTTTTGTTCATCGGACCATAATAGCGTGTCACACCACCCACTTCAGGCGCGACCATTAGGTTCTGTATGCGTCGATTGGCAAACGTCCCGCGAACCATGACTTCATGGTTTCCTCGACGGGCACCGTAACTATTAAAGTTCTGTGGGGATACCTGATGCGCGATTAAGTACTGGCCCGCAGGACTTAGTTCTGAAATTTGTCCCGCGGGTGAGATATGATCGGTGGTAATGGAATCACCGAGGACGGCTAATATTCTAGCGGATTGGATCGGTTGGGTGCTGATCTCGCGCTCAAAAAACGGCGGGCGTTGAATATAGGTCGATGCCGGATCCCATGGGTAACAGACGCTGTCCTTCATGGTTAAACTTTGCCAGCGCTCATCTCCTTGATCGATGCTCTGGTAACTTAGCCTGAACTGATGTTTGGTGACTTGGCGAAGTGCATGATTGAGCATTTCGTCAGTCGGCCAGAGATCCCGTAGATAAATCTCTTCACCATCACCGTTTGTTGCAATGGGCTCGTGCTGTAGATCAATCCGCGTATGGCCTGCCAGCGCAAAAGCAATCACCAGTGGAGGGGAAGCCAGCCAGTTGAGCCGAACGGCCGGGTGGATGCGTCCTTCGAAATTGCGGTTTCCCGAAAGCACCGCACTGACACTCAGTTGTTGTTGCTCGATGTCCGCTTCAAGCTGGCCGTTCAGCGGACCGGAATTCCCGATGCAGGTTGTACAGCCAAAACCGACACGCTGAAACCCCAACAGGTCGAGATACCCTTGCAATCCCGTATCATCCAAGTATCGCGCAACCGCCTGAGAGCCGGGTGCCAGCGATGTTTTTACATGGGCTGGAACCGAAAGTCCTTTCTCTACGGCTGCTTTTGCGAGCAAACCTGCGGTTAGCATCACGGCGGGGTTAGAGGTGTTGGTACAGGAGGTGATTGCCGCGATGACCACATCACCGTTTGTTAATCCATGAGGCGATGCACCACGATCTGTTTTATCGGTGGCTTTCTGCCCCATGAGTTCGAGGTGCTCTTGTGTTTTACGTTTTATCGCGCCCAACGCGAGGCGGTCCTGAGGTCGTTTGGGGCCAGCGACAGAAGGTTCAATCGCCGATAAGTCAATGGCGATGTTCTCCGCATAGACCGGGGGCGGCGTCTTGCTGTCCCACCATAGCCCTTGCGCCATCGCGTAGCCTCTCACGCGTTCGATCAGCGGCTCTGGCCGGTTGGTGAGTTGCAAGTATGTCATGACTTTTTCATCGACCGGGAAAAGGCCGCAGGTTGCACCATACTCTGGCGCCATATTCGACAGAGTTGCCCTGTCTGCCACGGTCAGTTCTCCGACGCCGGGCCCGTAAAACTCAACATACTTACCAACAACACCATAATTCCTCAGGTGCTCGGTAATGGTTAAGACAAGGTCGGTTGCAGTAACACCTGCCTTTAAAGCGCCATCCAGCCGGACGCCGACAATACGCGGAAGATTGAGACTGAGCGGCTGACCGAGCATCGCCGCTTCGGCTTCGATCCCCCCGACTCCCCAGCCAAGTACGCCCAAACCGTTGATCATGGTGGTGTGACTGTCGGTACCGACCAGCGTATCCGGGACCAAAATTCCACCTTCCTCCCGAACAACCTGTGCCAAGTATTCCAGATTCACCTGGTGACAGATCCCGCGTCCCGGCGGAATGACCGTCAGGTTGTCAAATGCGTGTTGCGCCCATTTCAGAAACTGGTATCGCTCCTGATTGCGTTGCATCTCCAGTTGTCGATTCGCTGTTAATGCCGATTTGCTCCCTGCCTGGTCGGCAATCACCGAGTGGTCGATGACCAAATCAACGGCGCAAACAGGGTTCACACGTTGTGGATCACCACCGGCCCCTCTGATCGCATCGCGCATCGCCGCCAGGTCAACCAAAGCCGGCACGCCGGTATAGTCTTGCATCAACACACGGCTGGGATGAAACGCCAGTTCGGTGACGTCATCCTGCCTACGATTTGGGAGCCCCTCGTCGACACTGCAAAGCGCTGAGATGATGGCAGACGTCGTGGCATGCCCCTCGGAATGGCGCATCACATTTTCGAGCAACAACCGAGTCACCAGCGGGAGTTGTGCTAGCTCGACTTGATAATCTGTTGCCAGCCTTTGCAGCGACCAATACTGATACTCGGTGTCATCCACTGTCAGTGACTGAAGGTATTGTTGACGCCAGGCGCGCTTGCTATTCGGGATCATCTTCGTTTCCTCTGAAACCATATATGTAAAACAGCATGTCCTTTACGCGGTAAACATTATGTTTGGTTATCCTTGTACGAGGCATCTCGTTTTAACAGCCAACTGAGCAGCATCATTCCCGCCAGAGCTGAGAATAGGGAAGCGGATAAGATACCCAGCTTTGCGACATCAACGAGCGCCGGGCTCAATGCCAAGTGGGCAATAAATAACGACATGGTGAATCCGATCCCGGCAAGCATTCCACCCGCAACAAGATAGAGCCAAGGCAGCTCTGGCGGTCGTACAGCCAGTTTGAGGAGTGTTGCCAACCCGCAAAATAAGATGATACCAATGGGTTTACCGATGACGAGACCGGCAAAAATAGCTATGTACAAGGAGCCGGACAGTTCTGAAAAAGAGAGCTGAACACCAGCATTTGCAAAGGCAAACAGAGGCATGATGACAAAACCAACCCAGGGATGAAGTAGTATTTCCAATCGCTCCAGCGGTGAAAGGGCTTCGCGCGCTGCCGCCTCGGCAGTTTTTAAGACTTGCCGATCGAGGTGAAGCACATCACGCTGGTTGGGCAAGGGGGGCGGCACGACACATTCCATGATGGTCAACAGCCGCTGCTCGTTGACCCAGCGTCTCGTCGGCGTCATCAACCCCAGGACCACGCCGATTACTGTCGGATGTATCCCGGAGGCATCCACCGCGAACCAGATCAGGCCGCCGATGCACAAATAGACCGCGAGATTACGTACACCGAGCACCGCCATGATCTTCACCACGATAAATCCGATCACGGCCAGCCCAATCGCATAAAAGTGAATTTCTTCCCCGTAACCGACGGCCACGACCACAATGGCACCAATGTCATCGATGATCGCTAAAGAAAGCATAAAGACCCGCAAACTTTTTGGCACGCGCGGGCCAAGTAAAATGAGGCAGGCAATGACAAATGCGGTATCCGTTGCCATTACGATCCCCCAACCATGCTGCCCAGGCTGATCCAGTTGAAATAGCAAATAGATCAATGCCGGAACCAGCATGCCACCGATTGCCCCTGAAATAGACAGCATGGCTAAGCGTGGGGTTTTTAATTCTCCCAAGACGATTTCACGTTTCAGCTCCAATGCGACCAAGAAGAAAAACAAGGTCATCAGGGCATCATTAATCCATTCCTGAAGCGAACGCTGAAACTCAAGCGATCCGACGGTGATCCCGATGGGGGTATCCCACAGGGACAGAAAATCCTCCGCCCATGGGGAGTTCGAGAGGGCTAGAGCAACCAGCGTGAAAAATAAAAGTACGGCACCAGCAGCAGCCTCAATTCGTAAAAAACGGGTAACGGGTTGAGTGATCCAGTCAACATGTTCGCTCGGCAATTGAGTTGGATGCCCTCGTTCATGGGCCCGAAAAGCTGTTTTCTTCATGGACTTTCAGATTCAGTTTGATTGTCCGTCACTGGGTTTATTCTCTTCATAAACTTAAATAAGTCACTCTCCGTGGACAGCACCAATGTGGTATTTTCTGCCATGATCGATTGGTAGGCTTGCAGCGTTCGGGTAAATTCATACAGGCTGACCGCCTGGGCGCTCTGGTTGTAGGCCTGTGCATAGATTGCTGCGGCTTTAGCGTCGGCCAAACCCCGAATTTCTTCCACTTTGCGGTACGCTTCGGATTGGATCTTATTCAAATCACGAACGCGATCACCCCGGATCCGGGCCGCTTCACCATAGCCTTCCGACAGGAATCGCTCGGCAATCTGGCGACGCTCACTGATCATCCGGTCATAGATTTTGGGCCTGACACTTGCGTTGTAGTTAATCCGTTTAAAGCGAATGTCTAATAATTCGATACCAAAGACCCGGATTTTGTCAGTCGCGGCCTGGTAGATTTCAGCCTCTATAACCTGGCGGCCCTTATGGATCGGCACCAGATTCCCCATCGCCGTGTCTCGCTCCGTGCCGGTCAACAATGCGTCACGTAAAGGAAGCCGATCTTTGGTGGTTCGGATGATTTCAATCAATTCATGTTTCGCCACCGCGTTGCGTGTTTCGCTGCCCAGAATGTCATCCAGCCGGGACTGCGCACTGCGCTCATCGCGTAAACGAAGAAAATACTGCAAAGGGTCCGTGATCCGCCAACGCGCAAACAAGTCGACCGAGATGTACAATTTATCCTTCGTCGGCATATCGGAGGGGTTCCCGTCCCACTCCAGAATCCGCTTGTCTATCGTATTGACCTCCTGGATAAAAGGCATTTTCACCTTCAGCCCAGCGTCGGTGATCGGCAGGCCGACCGGTTTACCAAATTGGGTGATGATGACCTGCTCGACTTCGCTGACCGTATAAAGGGTGCCTTTCACGGCAAGCATGATGAAAACGAGGAATATCACGGCCATCGGCGGGAGAAACTTCTTCATGGTTGATCGCCTTGCTTTCCTGTTTGATCCTGAAGATCAAGGAAAGGTAAGATGCCGTGGGTTTGTTCATCAATAATAATTTTTGAATGCATAGATGGCAGAATTTCTTGCATCGTTTCAATATAGATTCGTCGGCGGGTCACTTCAGGTGCTTTGTTATATTGAATCAGTAATGCATTGAACCGGGCAGCATCCCCTTCAGCTTCATTGATTCGTTTCAGCCGGTAACCATCCGCTTCTCGGATACGCTGATCTTTTTCACCTTCTGCCAACGGGATCACTTTATTGTAATCCCGGCGTGCCTCGTTGATGAGCTTTTCTTTTTCCTGCTGCGCTTGGTTGACTTCGTTAAACGATTCCTGAACCGGTTTGGGCGGGTTAATATTCTTTAATTGAACCTGGTCAATATTAATCCCCATGGCGTATTTAATGACCAACTCCTGCATCTTAACGAGTGCCTCAGATTCAATCTCTTGCCGGCCGATCGTGATCACTTCGTCTACGGTACGGTCACCCACCACTTCCCGCATCACTGACTCAGAAACGTCCCGCAGGGTAGCGCTGGGATCGCGGACTTCGAAGAGAAACTTGACCGGTTCGGCGATGCGGTACTGAACCACCCATTCGACCAATGCAGCGTTTAAATCACCGGTTACCATCTGAGTTTCCAGTTCACCATCACGTTCAGAGGTGTTCTGATAAGGGTTGTTCGCACCAGGTGTGCTGAAACCAAACTCTTGTTTGAGCTGGCGCTTCACAGGAACAATCGTCGCCATATCAACACCGAGCGGTAGTTTGAGATGTATGCCAGGCGGTATTTCATACCGAAACTGACCAAAACGTTGTATCACAGCCACAGAATCGCTGGGTACGGTATACACAGCTTGCCAGGAACTGATTGCAACAATAACAACCAGGAAAAGCAAAGCCACACTTTTTAGACTACTTTTCGGAAGCAGACGCTTCATTACGCTTGCTCTGTGTTTCAGGCGACGGCTAAGGTTGCGGGGCGAATGTGAGTTAGGCTCAGGCCGACCGTCAGGAGGCAGAGGAAAGGAGGGATCAGTCTCTGTTGGCATGAGTGCCCCCTTAATCATTCTATCATTCGGCAAAGCAACAGACGGTTATTCAAGGTTGGTTTGCTTTGGTAGATCTTTCAAGTGATGGAAGGAAAAATGGGGAATTGATATGCAACAGTATGATTTTTTCAGGCAAAGGCGTTTACTGAATCTATCAGACTTTCCCTAACGGATACTTCGCTGAACAACTACAATCATAGAGTCCTTAACCATCCCTAAAATAGTCAAATCAATATAGTTGATAGGTGATAATATGTTTGATTGGCTTAAAAATATGTTTTCGCATGAAAAAAATGAGGTTGATCGTGACACGGGAAAAAAACGAACGGATGATCACCAGATTCGCGAGAGTAAAAAAGAGGAACACCCACAGACGTCTTCATCAGATAAGCAACACAAATAGTATCGTCACTTGCTTATGCTGATTTAAGGAAGCTGACTACCAGCGTTTTATGATAGTCGGCTTTCTTCCTATTGATTTGTTATTCCATGAATATACGCATACTGAACGCTGATTCAAATCGAGGACAACTGAAAAAAGAAGAACTTGCGAACAGCATTAGCCACGGCATCGCATTGCTCGGGCTGCTGGTCGGAACCCCTTTTCTGATCATCGATGCGGCCCGGCGAGGGGATATTGGATACATGGTCGGCGCCTGTATTTTCTCCGCAACGGCGATATTGCTATACCTGTCCTCAACTATATATCATGCGCTGCCTTTGGGCCGGGCCAAGCGGATTTTTCGGATCATCGATCACGCCGCAATTTTTTTACTCATCGCAGGGACATACACGCCGTTCACCCTGGGGGTATTGAAAGGCGCATTGGGCTGGACGCTTTTCGCACTGATCTGGTTCCTTGCTTTTATCGGCGTCATGCTGAAAACATTTCAAAGGTTGAATCACCCCGTTTTATCAACCGGCCTTTATCTCTTGATGGGCTGGCTGATTGTCTTTGCTCTCGAGCCAATGCTGGCCAGTGTGCCCATGGCGGGGATACTCTGGCTACTGGCCGGTGGCCTCTCCTATACGCTGGGTGTTGTGTTTTTTGCGACCGATTCACATTTACTGTACGGGCACTTGCTTTGGCACCTTTTTGTCATGGGCGGTACCGCATGTCATTTTTTTGCTATTTTCTGGTATGCTTATTAATAACAATGATGTCAATGACAAAAAATTCAACTTTCACGGTCATATGATTCCTTATGATTAATGTTTTCGGTAAATATAGGGGAGTATTTAATACAGTGATTCATCGTTCAGTATTAAAAAACTCAGAAATTATTTTTTATCTTCCGCCACTTCAAGGGCTTTTTGGATCATGTCCGTGAAATGTTTTAAGTTATCAAGGAGGTATTCCAGGTTAGATGTTTCGCAACCTGTCACTTCACTTTTGATGAGCTCTAAAGCACATGCAGCAGCAATCGCTCTTTTGGTTTCTGCATTCTCAGTTTGATGGTAAATCGACCGCGTGTTGGCTGCGACAGCCTCGACATGAATTTTTAATAATTCCGAAAAAACGGATGATTGATTACTATTCATATGCATTAATCCTCACTGAAAATAATAGGTTTCTGAATAAAAACAGAGTCATTATAAATCACGCCTATTAGTAAAATGAATATAATCCGTAATTATATCTAAATTATTGGCCGTAAGAGCTGTTCTCGTGGGGAAGAGAACTCACCCCCAATGGGCTATCTGTTTAGTTTTAACCAGTAAAACGAACTTTAGCCATTCCAAAAAGAAAAGGCCACAATGCGGCCTTGGTAATGACGGTTTGGTTTCCCTGAACGTGGCGGGAATGTGCGGATGTCAGGCGGCGAATTCATCGCTGAACAGGTCGGCGAACCCGATGCCGTTGAGAGCGCATCGTTCGTCGATATCCGACAGATCGCCGCTTACGCCCACGGCCCCGACCACATTTTGCTGGGCATCGCGGATCAACAGGCCGCCGGGCACCGGGACCATGTTGCCGTGGGCGAGCACGTTCACGGCAGAAATAAACGCGGGACGAGCGTCTGCATCTTGCGCCAGTTTTCTCGATGAACATCCCAGGGCCAGTGCCCCCCAGGCTTTCGCGATGGCGATGTCCGGGCGCATCATACTGGCCCCATCCTGGCGTTGCAGCGAGATGAGTTTTCCGCCGCTATCAAGCACTGCGACGGTGAGCGGGGCCGTGTTCGACTGGATGCCCGCCTCAAAGGTGCCATGCGTGATGGCTAACGCTTGTTGTAGACTTAAACTTCCCATGTTTACTCCTGATTTCTGTTAATTATACCAATCACAGTAAGTAAATGATTAGAAATAGCGTAGGAAAAACGCTTGAGAACAAGGCAGAATTTTTTGATAAGTAGTTATTCTACAATCAAAAATTCTAACGCAGTTATCGAGCGTTTTAACAAGCTAGGATGACCAGTTACTTACTACGATTGGTATCAAGCTGCTCCTTGCAGCAGCGCATAACTGGGTAGAGTCAGGAAGTTGGCGAAGGCGTCAGCTGTGGACAGTTTATAAAAAAGGTCAGCGGTTTCTTTAAACCGACCGGCAGCATAACGCGTATCACCAACTTCCTGTTTTATGGTCTCCAGCTCTTGATAGAGCCAGGTCTGAAAGAGTTCTGCCGTAAAGCGTTGCCCGTCATCGAGTGTGATCCCATGATGGATCCACTGCCAGATGTTGGCGCGGGAGATTTCCGCGGTGGCGGCATCTTCCATCAGGCCGTAAATCGGCACACAACCCATGCCCTGGATCCAGGCCTCGATGTAATAGAGCGCAATCCGGATGTTTTTCCGCACCCCGGCTTCGTCGCGGGTGCCGGGGCAGGGTTGCAGCAGCAACTCAGCAGGGATCGGATGGGTCGGACTCTGGAAATTCAGCTGGTTGGGCTGGCCATCCAGATACGGGTTAAAGACCGACATCGCCAGATCGACCAAAGCCGGGTGGGCAACCCAGGTGCCGTCATGGCCGTTGCGCGCTTCCCGCGCCTTGTCTTCAATGACCTTGGCGGTAACTTTTTCCATCTCGGCCGGATCTTTGGCTGGGATAAAGGCAGACATGCCGCCCATCGCCAGGGCGCCGCGGGCGTGGCAGGTGCGCACCAGCAGCTGACTGTAGGCGTTGAGGAACGGCTGATCCATGCCGATCCCGTGGCGATCGGGCAGGATCCGATCGGGATGCTTTTTCAGGGTTTTGATGTAGCTGAAAATATAGTCCCAGCGGCCGCAGTTCATCGCTACGATGTGATCTTTCATCGCATACAGCATCTCTTCCATCTGGAATACGGCGGGCAGGGTTTCGATCAGCACTGTGGCCCGGATCGTCCCGCGTGCAACGGCAAAGTGATCTTCGGTCAAGCGGAACACATCGTCCCACCACTGCGCTTCTTCCATGCTTTCCAGCTTCGGAATGTAGTAGTACACCCCGTGGCCTTGGTCGGCACGAGTCTGGTAGTTGTGAAAAAAGTACAGTGCGAAATCCATCAGGCAACCCGGGATCGGCTGGCCATTGAATGTGATTGATTGCTCCGGCAGGTGCAGGCCTCGCGGACGGGCAATCAGAAGGGCGGGGTCGTCATTCAGCATATAGTGTTTATCTTTTTGTTTATCGTGATAGCTGATGGTGCCCCGGTTGGCATCGCGCAGATTGATTTGCCCTTCAACCATATTTTCCCAGGTTGGTGAAGAGGCATCTTCAAAGCAGCACATGAAAACTTTGGCGCCGGAATTGAGCGCATTGATCACCATTTTGCGATCAACCGGCCCGGTAATTTCCACCCGGCGATCCTGAAGGGCTGGTGGAATGGCGGCAACCTGCCAGCTTTTGTCGTCTCGAATAGCCTGGGTATCTTCACGAAAGTCCGGTAGTTCACCGGCATCAAAGCGTTGCTGCTTGCGATCGCGCTCAGCCAGCAGCCCATTGCGACGTTCACCGAATTCACTGACCAGCTTCCCTAAGAAGTCCAGCGCCTCCGGCGACAGAATCGCCTGATATTCCTCGTTGTCGGTCGATCCCCGTACTGCTAAACAGGCACCCGGTGCCTTGTCTTTTTCTGGTGTAAGCATATGTATGTCGTCTCCTTTTGAACAATATCTTACGGTTTTGTGTACAAAAAATAAGATATAAAAATACTTATATTGGAAATTGTGTAAACAAGCAAAGGGTTTTTTAACAATTTAGTTTCATTTAAAAAAGGCAAAAAATAATTCCAGTTGTGGGATTTGAATTATTTATCAATAAAGACAGCGGGTTACGATGTGGCTGACAAAAGAAGGGGGTGTCAGATGTTAAGAAAAAGTTTTTGCAAGGCTTGCGAAATTATCTACATTGTCCATAGTATACAAAACAACGATAAATTGTATACAATGAAATGGAGGTCTGAATGGCTAAGATGAAAGCAATCGAAGCTGCAATCGAAGTGCTGAAACGCGAAGGTGTGGATATTGCCTTTGGGGTGCCCGGTGCGGCGATTAACCCGATGTATGCGGCGATGAAAAAGCTGGGCGGGATCGACCACGTGCTGGCCCGCCACGTGGAAGGGGCGTCACACATGGCCGAAGGCTATACCCGCTCTGCACCCGAAAACATTGGGGTGTGTATCGGCACATCCGGCCCGGCCGGCACTGATATGATCACCGGGCTGTACTCGGCCTCGGCAGATTCCATCCCAATCCTGTGTATTACCGGCCAGGCACCGCGTGCCCGTCTACACAAAGAGGATTTTCAGGCGGTCGATATTGAATCCATTGCCAAGCCGGTGACCAAGTGGGCGACCACGGTGTTGGAGCCGGCTCAGGTGCCGCGCGCGTTTCAGCAGGCTTTTCATCTGATGCGCTCTGGCCGTCCCGGTCCGGTGCTGATCGATTTGCCGCTGGATGTCCAACTGGCGGAGATCGAGTTTGATATCGACAGCTATGCGCCGCTGGAAGCGTACAAGCCCAAAGCGACCCGCGCTCAGGTCGAGAAAGCGCTGAGCATGATGAATGCGTCTGCCAAGCCGGTGATTGTGGCCGGGGGCGGCATCATCAATGCGGATGCGTCTGAGCTGTTGCAGCAATTTGCGGAAATTACCGGGGTGCCGGTGATCCCGACGCTGATGGGCTGGGGCACAATTCCGGATGATCATGAGCTGATGGCTGGCATGGTCGGCTTGCAGACCGCGCATCGTTACGGCAATGAGTCGCTGCTGAATTCTGACTTTGTGATTGGGATCGGTAACCGCTGGGCGAATCGCCATACCGGCTCGCTGGATGTGTACACCGAAGGGCGTCAGTTTGTGCACATTGATATCGAACCAACCCAGATTGGCCGCGTGTTCTGCCCGGATCTGGGAATTGTTTCGGATGCCAAAGCCGCATTAGAACTGCTGGTGGACGTCGCCCGTGAATGGCGGGATGCAGGAAAGCTGGCCGAGCGCAGCCAGTGGGTCGGGGAATGTCAGGCACGTAAATCAAGCTTGTTGCGTAAAACCCACTTTGAAGACACCCCGATCAAGCCGATGCGCGTGTATGAAGAGATGAACAAGGCGTTTGGCCGTGAGACCTGCTACGTCAGCACCATTGGTCTGTCGCAGATCGCCGCTGCGCAATTCCTGCATGTTTATCAGCCGCGTCACTGGATCAACTGTGGTCAGGCGGGCCCGTTGGGCTGGACGACGCCGGCGGCACTGGGCGTCAAGGCGTCTGATCCGAGCCGCGATGTGGTCGCAATCTCCGGCGACTATGACTTCCAGTTCATGATTGAAGAGCTGGCAGTCGGGGCGCAGTTCAACCTGCCGTACATCCATGTATTGGTGAACAACTCCTACCTGGGGCTGATCCGCCAGGCGCAGCGTCAGTTTGATATCGACTACTGTGTCCAACTGGCCTTTGAAAACCAGAATGCACCGGAGCTGAACGGCTACGGGGTCGACCATGTCACCGTGGTGGAAGGCTTGGGCTGTAAAGCGATTCGCGTCACTGATCCGGACCAGCTACAGGCTGCGTTTGCCGAGGCACGCGAGCTGATGAACCAGTACCGGGTGCCGGTGGTGGTGGAAGTGATTCTGGAGCGGGTCACCAACATCGCGATGGGCGTTGAAATCAATGCCATCAACGAGTTTGAGCCGCTGGCCGAGAGTATCGCCGATGCCCCGACTGCGCTGGCACATCAGGGAGAAGGCGCCGGGCAGGCTTAATCGCCGTGTCGTCATCGTACATATCGCCTGTGGCTTAGTCCTCTGAGCCACAGGCCATGGAGAACACTCTTTAAGGACAGAACCATGCCAAAATTTGCTGCAAATCTATCCATGCTTTTTACCGAACACGACTTTCTCGATCGCTTTGAAGCGGCGGCGAAAGCCGGGTTTGACGGGGTCGAGTACCTGTTTCCGTACGATTATCCGGCGGAGGTAATCAAATCCTGTCTGGCGGACAATCAGCTCCAGCAAGTGCTGTTCAACCTGCCGGCCGGCGACTGGGAAGCCGGGGATCGCGGTATCGCCGTCGACCCGACTCGGGTTGAAGCATTCCGCGACGGTGTGCCACTAGCGATTGAATACGCCAAGGCGCTGGGCTGTACCCAGGTGAACTGCCTGGCCGGGATTGTGCCGGATGGCGTCTCTGAGCAGCAGGCGCATGCAACTCTGGTCGACAACCTGCGTTTTGCGGCGCAGGCGCTGGAAGCCGAAGGGATCCGTCTGGTGATTGAAGCCATCAATACCCGCGATATTCCGGGCTTCTTCCTCAACACCACGGCGCAGGGCAAGGCGATCATTGCCGAAGTCGGCAGCGCGAACCTGTCGCTGCAATACGACATCTACCACATGCAGATCATGGAAGGGGATCTGGCCATCACCCTACAGGAGAACCTGGGCCAGATTGCCCACGTCCAGCTGGCTGACAATCCGGGTCGTCATGAGCCGGGTACCGGTGAAATCAACTATCCGTTTGTGCTGAGCCATCTTGATTTGCTCGGATATGCCGGTTGGGTCGGCTGCGAGTACAAGCCGAAAACCACCACGCTCGAAGGGCTGAACTGGCTGAATCAGTACCGCTAAGCGCTGAGACAAGTACCCAAAACAGATTTGAAATGAACGACCTGAAATTCAAGCAAGATCAAGGAGAGAAAGCATGAAAATCGCATTTATCGGCACCGGGATTATGGGCAAGCCCATGGCGCAGAACCTGCAAAAGGCCGGGCACACTATCGTCCTGTCGGATCACTTCATCCAGCCACCACAGGAGCTGGTGACTGCCGGCGCTTTGGTGTGCCGCAATCCAAGTGAGGCGACCAAACTGGCGGATGTGGTGATCCTGATGGTGCCGAACACGCCTCAGGTACAGGAAGTGCTGTTCGGTGACAATGGCGTCGAGCACGGCATCCAGGCCAGCGGCAATGCGGCCAGCAAGCTGGTGATCGACATGAGCTCGATTGCGCCGATCCCGACCAAGGAATTTGCCGCACGGATTAAAGAAAGTGGCGCGCAGTATCTGGATGCGCCAGTCTCCGGCGGTGAAGTCGGTGCCGTCAATGGCACCCTGAGTATCATGGTTGGTGGCGATCAGGCTGCATTTGATCAAGCGTATCCGCTGTTTGAAATCCTGGGTCAGAACATCACCCTGGTGGGTGAAAACGGTGCCGGGCAAACCTGTAAAGTGGCGAACCAGATCATCGTGGCCCTGAACATCGAAGCGGTGTCAGAAGCGCTGGTGTTTGCCTCGAAAGCAGGCGCCGATCCGGCGCGGGTGCGCGAAGCACTGCTGGGTGGGTTTGCCAGCTCGAAAATCCTGGAAGTCCACGGTGAGCGCATGGTGAAAGGCACCTTTGATCCGGGTTTCAGAATTTCGCTGCACCAGAAAGATCTGGATTTGGCACTGAACGGCGCTGAAGCGTTGGGGGTGTCGCTGCCAAACACGGAAACGGCGCAGGCATTGTTTGATGAGTGTGTCGCCCTCGGTGGTGAAAACTGGGACCATTCGGCCTTGGTGAAAGCGATTGAAAAACGGGCGGGCCACTCGATCCGGGACTGATCGACGACCGTTTCCCTGAAACCTTGAGGCGGCAGCGGCTTGCTGCCGCTTTCTCGGTGATCACAGCATTCTTACTAAACCGCGCGCTTTTGTCTCCTTTGCCGCGCGTTCCCGCTGTCCGTGTCGGCAATGGGGCTGGCCGTCTCCGACCTGGCTCAGCGCCCGGCATGCAGGCCGCCGACCATGGCAGCGGGATCTTTTCTCTGAATTCTCAGTTTTTATCCGTCGACAAGGAGTTGAAGATGGACATCGATGCGAAACACGTATTGCGGATCTTGTACGACAGCGCGGTGAAACAAGCGCTGCCGCAAGGTCACATGGCTTCATTTCTCCCGGAATCCCTGTTTACCCAGACGCGCCAAAAGGGCGGGCGAACCGTCGTGATTGGCGCCGGGAAAGCTGCGGCGTCCATGGCGCAGGAGCTGGAGCGGATCTGGCAGCATGAAACCGCTAAGCTGGCCAGCATTCGGCCGGAGCAGGCAGACTCGACTGACCTCCCTGAGCTGGAAGGGCTGGTGGTGACCCGCTATGGCCATACGGCACCCTGCGAGATGATTGAAGTGATCGAAGCGTCGCATCCGGTGCCGGATGAAATGGGGATGGCCGTCGGTGAGCGGGCGCTTGAACTGGCGGCCGGGCTCAGTGAAGCAGATACCCTGATTTGTCTGATCTCCGGTGGTGGCTCGGCCCTGCTGAGCCTGCCGGCTCCGGGGATCTCACTGGCCGAGAAACAGGCCCTCAATAAAGCGCTGCTCCGCTCCGGTGCCGCCATTGATGAAATGAACTGTGTGCGCAAACACCTGTCGGCGCTGAAAGGGGGACGGCTGGCAAAACTGGCATATCCGGCTCAGGTGATCACGCTGGCCATTTCGGATGTGCCGGGAGACGATCTGAGCGTGATCGCTTCCGGCCCGACCGTGCCGGACAGCACCACCCGGTTTGATGCTCTGGCAATCCTCGAACGCTATCAGATTGACGTGCCGTCTGCGGCGCACCAGTGGCTCAATCAGCCCGCATCGGAAACGGTGAAACCGGACGATCCGTGCTGGACGCGTTGCCAGAACCACTTAATCGCGACCCCGCAAATGGCGCTGGAAGCAGCGGCTGCCGAAGCGCAGGGCCTGGGGATCCCGGCTTATATTTTGAGTGACTGCGTTGAAGGGGAAGCCCGGGACGTTGCTAAGGTCCATGCTGCGCTGGCGCGCCAGGTGGTCACGCGTCAGCAGCCGTTTCAGGCCCCTTGCATCCTGATTTCCGGCGGTGAAACTACCGTGATCGTGAAAGGGGAAGGGCGCGGTGGCCGCAATTGTGAATTCCTGCTGAGTTTGCTCAATGAACTGAAGGGGCAGCCGCAGGTATATGCGATTGCCGCAGATACCGACGGCATTGATGGGGTGGAAGATAACGCCGGGGCCTGGATTTCACCGGAAACCTGGACGAAGGCTCAGTCGATAGGCTTAAAAGCGCAGGATTATCTGGATAACAACAACAGCTACGCTTTTTTCGAGCAGACCGACAGCCTAGTCTTTACCGGGCCGACACTGACCAATGTAAACGATTTTCGCGCCATTTTGATTGTGTAACGCATCGGTTGCATCCGGCTTAAAAATTGAAAGACGTCGTCTGGCGGCACAACCTCCCTGTCTTCGTGCGCCGGGCGGCCGTCTTTCAGCTGCAGAATACGTTGTCCACGCACACAGTTTTGGTGCGAACTTGACTCAGACGCCATTTTTATTCCCCGCACATTGGTCTTTCTCTTTGATTTCTTTAGACTTGACGAACGATTGATCACCCGGAACCCGCAATGACTCGGATCAGGCAAAAAAAACAGGCGCATATTATTCAGGTTGCCAGCGAGCAGTTTGCGACCCACGGCTACTCCGCGACTAAAATTGTCGATATTGCCAAAGCGGCAGAGATCCCCAAGCCCAATGTCTTTTACTACTTCAGCTCGAAAGACAAGCTCTACTTTGCGGTGCTGGAAACCGTCACCAAGCCGTTGCTGGCCGCGTCGCGTCCAATCGAGGCGCTGGATGATCCAATCGAGGCATTAACCCGCTATATCCAGACCAAACTGATGATTTCGAGGGATCATCCCCACGCGTCACGGGTATTCGCGAGCGAAGTGATGTCGGGTGGTCAGTCGCTGCCGGAAGATATCCGTGAAGAGTTATTTCAGCAGTCCCAGATGATCATGGATAAATTTACCACCTGGAGCGAGCAGGGGCTGATGGATCCGGTACCCCCGCATCACCTGATGTTTATGATCTGGTCCGCCACCCAAACCTATGCCGATTTCAGCTGGCAGATCTGTAACGTGATGCAAAAAGAAGCCCTCAGCCATCAGGACTACGAGGACGCCGCCCGGTTCCTGACCCAACTGGTGATCAAGGGATGTGGGGTGAAGAGTCATGTTTAGGGGGGATTACCGATCTAGTTTGAGTCTGTTGAAGATTGAATTGTCGGATTAGTGATTAACGAGTTGAAAGCGAATTCTGCGTGGATATGATTTGGTGTGATAATTGTTCTGAACACTTTTAAACCGAGTTTCCTTCACTGAGAAACCGACAGTTAAGAACAGCGATTTTACTGCCTTACCATTTACTCGCAAGATTCTAACTGTGGTGTCGCTATAGCCTGTATTTCGTGCTCGGGAATGACGTAATAAACAGTTCTTATGCGGACTTTATACAGCACTCTTGGTTGGCTTCCTCCGAGGTATCGCTCTGCAACACTCGGAGAAACTCGAAATATAGTTCCAGTAAAGTACAGTTGAGAATTTCGCTTAATTGGCTCATAGCCGGTATATATGCTCAAATAGCCTTCAATTCGATTATTTAGCAAAAACTCCTCCTCTTTGTTTGATCCCCTGGCTGGGGTGAAACGGACGGTGTCGTCAGGAAAGACATCATTTACGTTGCTTTGTACTGGAGCTTTGTTGACTAAATCGGCGTGAACTTTTCGTGCAATCAGTGCTCTTGTGACGTTGGCTCACGGACCACTTTGATTTTCTGTTTTTCTACAAACGACCAACCAAAAAACTATTTTGACGTTCATATCAACCCCTTCGAAGTAAGCACGATATCCCGGATAGTTCCTCACCGGGAGCATTCACCCATGATAAATCATGAATATTTCTCATGATCGATATGAAGTAATAACACTCTGCTTATGGCTCTGGATCACATTAGAATCGAATCCTAGTTAGGTTATTTGACATAAATCAAAGAAAAACTGGAAAAGCCACAAAAGAAAACTAGAAAGAACACGGGCTAAATTCAGGCTTTCTCTCGGACATTGGATACCAGATCACGATGAACAAAGACTTTAAATTTAAAATTCATAGCATTTGCTTCGATGAAGACTATCGTCCTTCAGACAACACTCGCATCACAACTAACTTTGCGAATTTGGCAAGGGGAGAGAGTCGTCAAGCGAATTTGCGTAACACCCTAAAGATGATTGACAACCGTTTTAATGCCTTGGCCCATTGGGATAACCCGAACGGAGCTCGTTATTCAGTCGCGCTTGAAATCATTTCTGTGGATGTGGATATTGAAGGCAGTGGTCAGACTTTCCCATCGATTGAAGTTTTGAAAACCAATATCGTTGACCATCAAACGAATGAGCGTATTGAAGGAATTGTCGGGAATAACTTCTCTTCTTATGTTCGTGACTATGACTTCAGCGTATTGCTGCTGGATCATAATAAAGACCAACCGACATTCAGCATTCCGGATAATTTTGGCGATTTGCACGGCAAGATGTTTAAGCATTTCGTGAATTCAGACGCTTATAAACAGAACTTTAAGAAGCCTCCGGTTATCTGTCTGAGTGTTTCCGATAACAAAATCTATCATCGCACTGAAAATCAGCATCCGGTATTAGGGATTGAGTACCAGCCGAATGAGTCTTCTTTGACAGAGCAATACTTCAAAAAAATGGGGTTACAGGTTCGCTATTTTATGCCGCCAAATACTGTCGCACCTTTAGCATTCTATTTCTTTGGTGATTTACTCAATGATTACACGAATCTTGAGCTAATCAGCACCATCAGCACGATGGAAACGTTTCAAAAGATCTACCGACCTGAAATCTATAATGCGAATGCGGTTGCGGGCAGTCGGTATCAACCCAATTTGAAGAATCTGGATCATTCATTAACGCAAATTGTTTATGACCGAGCCGAGCGTAGCCAGCTGGCGATTGAACAGGGTAAATTTACGGAGCAGTACTTCATTAAACCGTACCAAACCATTCTAGAGCAATGGTCTGCTCAATACGCCTGAACCATCACGAGAATAGAAAGCAGCCTTTATGATGAAAAAATTATTACCGACTTCAACGTCAGGCAGTTTGCCGAAACCATCCTGGCTGGCACAGCCAGAGGTACTATGGTCACCTTGGAAGTTGCAAGGTGGGGAATTACTGGACGGCAAACACGATGCGCTACGTGTGTCATTACAAGAGCAGCAGCTCGCAGGGATTGATATTGTCAGTGACGGCGAGCAAACGCGCCAACACTTTGTGACTACGTTTATTGAGCACCTGAGCGGCGTTGACTTTGAGAACCGGAAGACCGTTAAAATTCGTGACCGCTATGATGCGAGTGTCCCGACGGTCGTTGGTCCTGTTTCTCGCCAAAAGCCTGTTTTTGTCGAAGATGCCAAGTTTTTACGCCAGCAAACCAAGCAACCGATCAAGTGGGCCTTGCCAGGTCCCATGACCATGATCGATACGCTTTATGATGACCATTATGGCAGCCGTGAAAAACTGGCCTGGGAGTTTGCCAAAATCCTCAATCAGGAAGCCAAAGAATTAGAGGCTGCCGGCGTGGATATCATCCAGTTTGATGAACCTGCTTTTAATGTGTTTTTTGACGACGTGAATGAATGGGGTATTGCGTGTTTAGAACGTGCCATTGAAGGACTGAAGTGCGAAACCGCGGTCCATATTTGCTACGGCTATGGCATTAAAGCCAATACCGATTGGAAAAAGACCTTGGGCACCGAGTGGCGGCAATACGAAGAAGTGTTCCCGAAGCTGCAACAATCGAATATCGATATTATCTCGCTGGAATGTCACAACTCTCGGGTGCCCATCGAGCTGCTTGAACTGATCCGCGGCAAAAAAGTGATGGTCGGGGCGATTGATGTGGCAACCAACACGATTGAGACGCCAGAGGAAGTCGCTGATACCCTGCGAAAAGCTCTTCAGTTTGTCGATGCAGACAAGCTTTATCCTTGCACCAACTGTGGGATGACGCCTTTGTCTCGTGAGGTTGCAAGAGGGAAGCTGAAAGCCTTAAGTGCGGGGGCTGAAATTGTGCGAAGAGAACTGTTGGCCTAAGACGAATCAAGTGTCCGGATTACGTTGAAGATTGCATTATACAAATCATGAACGCCGAACACTTCATTAACCGTTCAAACAGCGAATGATTTCCCCCTCATCCGTGAATGTTAGGGGGATTTCCCTGATTCAAATAGGGCGTCACATGACGCTGCATACGTTCGACAAATTCATCCTTCTCCCCGACAGGGGCAAAATAATGCATTGCGTTCTTCGCCGCCTGAATCCCTTCTAAACGGGCAATGACCCAGCAAGCGAGATAAGAGGAGGCCAGACAGCCGCCAGCAGTCGCTAAATTGCCATTGGCGAAAAAAGGCTGGTTGAGCACTTCAATACCAGCCTCCTGCACCCAAGGCTTGGACGTTAAATCCGTACAGGCCGGAACGGCATCGAGTAGGTCGAGTTTCGCTAAAATTAAAGTGCCTGAACATTGCGCCCCGAGTAATTGTTTGTTTGGGTCAAGTTTGAGCTGATCCATCAAGGAAGCGTCATTGACGATTTCCCTGGTTTGCATCCCACTACCCAATAACACAACATCGGCTTTAACCGCTTCGCTGATTGAGGCTTGTGCTTCAATCACGACACCATTCATCGATGTGACACGCGGTGTCGGGCTGGCAATCGATACGCGCCAATTATGATTGGCTCGGTTCAGGATACCAAATGCGATCAATGAATCGAGTTCATTAAATCCGTCAAAAGTAAGAATAGTAATATGCATGGTATCAATGCTCCGTTTCGGCTTGATTTGTCTCGCCACTATAGAAACAATAACTAGCACAAACAAAAAATTGTCATAGATACAATCGAATATGCCGAAAGCCCGTTACAAGCAAGTTGTCGACTCGCTCGCTGCAGATATTCATTCCCGCAAGTTTCGTCCGGGGCACCGATTACCCACGCATCGTCAATTGGCCAGCCAACATGGTATGGCGTTGGCGACAGCGTCACGGGTTTATGCTGAGCTTGAAGCCATGGGATTAGTCAGCAGTGAAACCGGCCGCGGGACGTTTGTTCGCGAAGCAGCTTTGCCTCCGGGTTTAGGGATTGATCAACCAGCGATGACAGCGGAGATGGTGAATTTAAACTTCAGCATTCCCGCCTTGCCCCAGCAAGGGGAATTGTTGCGTGTTGCATTGCGCAAACTAGCTTCCTCGGGCGACATTAATTCTCTACTTCGTTACCAACCGCATGGTGGTCGACTCTCTGAGCGGGAAATCATCGCGAAGCACCTGAGCAAACTGGGATTACAAGTTGATGCGGCATATGTGTTATTCGTCAGTGGCGCGCAACATGGATTAGCCGTTACCACGATGGCTGTATTCAACCCAGGGGACGTACTGGCAATAGACGCTTTAACCTATCCGGGAATGAAAGTCTTAGCAGAAAGCCTCGGATTAGAACTAGTCGCTATCCCCACACTGGATAGCGGGCCTGACCTGGATGTGCTTGAGCGTTTGTGTTCCAGACGCCGTGTCCGCGCCGTCTATACACAGCCAACAGTACATAATCCACTGGGTTGGGTTTTGAATATGGAACGCCGACAACAGTTGGTCAAGTTAGCGCGCCAGCACGATTTGATCCTCATTGAAGATGCTGCATATGCATTTCTCGAAGCGGAGGCACCAACCCCTTTAGCGGCCTTAGCGCCGGAAAGAACCATTTATGTTTCAGGCTTCTCCAAAAGCATTGCCACAGGATTACGGGTGGGTTTCGTCACCGCTCCTCCGGCCTACATTCCCCTCATTGAACGGACCATTCGTGCAACCATCTGGAATACTCCTGCTGTAATGACTGCAATCGTCTGCGATTGGATTAAAGACGGAACGCTTGCCAGGTTAGAGTCGGAGAAGAGACAAGATGCCGTCATCAGGCAAAACATAGCGGCTGAAGTGCTTGGAGACTTGAAGTATGTTGGGCATCCCGCTTCCTATTTCCTTTGGATCCCGCTTCCTGAAGAAGTGCGGGCTGATAGGGTCGCGAAGGAACTGCTCGACAATGACATTTCGGTTTCAACCGCGGTGCCATTTGCGACATCAGTTCAAGTGCCACATGCGCTTCGAATCGCAATAGGGTCCGTGGAGTTCGATGTACTCAGGCATGCTTTGACCAAGGTGAAGAATGTCATCGAATACCATCAGTATCTCTGATAGAAATGAGAAGTCTTTCAGCGCGAGTTAAATAACATGACTCATCAGTAACTTAGCTGATACAGAACGATGAGCACTCTCCAGAGTGCCATCGCCTTTCTTTTCCTATCGTTTTCGATGATACTCTTGCGCATTATTGTTTAGTTGGAAAACGTCATGCCTCAAGCAAATTCCGTGGTCGTACTCGACTTTGAAACCACTGGCCTCTCTCCTAATCAGGGTGACCGTGCAATTGAGATCGGCGCGGTTAAATTAGTGAATGGTGAGGTTGTCGATACTTTTCAGCAACTCATGAATCCTGGCTTCAGAGTGAACTCATTCATTGAAAGCTATACCGGCATCACCAATGACATGTTACGTACAGCTCCAAGCTGCGATGAGGTGATGGCATCGTTTAGTGAGTTCATTGCGGGTGAGAATCTTATCGCGCACAACGCTTCGTTCGATAAGCGATTTCTAGACGCAGAGCTTGAGAGAATTAACTGTGGTTATTCAGGAGAGTTCGCTTGCTCCTTGCTGGTAGCAAGGCGGCTGATTCAAGGTGCACCATCACACAAACTTGGTGAGCTTGTTCGCTACAAAAACATCGACAACGACGGTGTTTTTCACCGAGCATTAGCCGATGCACAAATGACAGCCAAACTTTGGCTTCAAATGGTAGAGGACTTGGAGAAATTAGGCATCGCCAAGCCAAGTTTTCAGTTTATGCAAACCGTTAGTAAAACAGCAAAAGGAAAAGTCGACCTGCTGCTTGCTAGAAGTCGTGCTTAACTCATTCATACTCAAACGCTTTTTCATCAAGTATTTGATTTCGGGCTCTTTGTCGCTTAAGTGAATTTCTAAATATCAGCGACAAAGTTCGCCATCATCATGAATGTCGCTGTATTTCTAAATCACAAGAAATCTTGACCAAATCAAAAGTATTATTGGATAAAAATGAGTCAGTAACTTTTCTAAATTAGCAAATCATGGATAACTACAGGTATGTCGCTTAGTAGAGTGTCCAGCATCACTGGTGCAGATCAGGTAGTCATTTCATGCTAACTAGACTGGTGTTTGGTCGTAAACGTTCGAGTTGGGTAATGTTTGTTATGTAATCAATAATAATATCGATGGAAAAAATTACCAATATATTCCAAGTTTCTGCATATGAAGTGAAGTTAGCACAATACGCTTTAGGATCTAAATGAAATCCTATAACGCAGACCCCACTTATGTTGATAAAAAAGATGTTGCTTATAGCAGTGATGTCAGTTGCATTTTATTCATACGCCGCGACCTCGCCTAATTCATCTCTACACACTAAGCCTTTTAGTGTGGCTACATATAATGCTAAGTTCTTATCCGCATGCATGACCAAAGGCAGAGAAGCGAACTTCTTAATAGTTGCTGCCCAATTGGCAAATGTTGACGTGGTGGCTTTACAGGAAGTGCGCGACCGATTGGCGGTTGAACACTACTTTAAACCATCAGATTGGACAGTGATCATTGACGACGATAGTACCGATGATATGAACCTAGCCTTTGCGGTGCGCAAAGGGGTGCTATTTCGCTTGAGCTCAGGCTCTACAACCAACGCCGATGAAGTGTTGGATTTCGCTTTCACTAATAAAAATGACAATTTTGTCGATGCGCGAAGGGTTCTAAAGCTTTATGTAGAAACAGATATTGGTGAGGTTCTGTTGCTTAACCATCATGCCAAGTCACGCTATAGTGGCCGAGCCAGCTCGGAGGTCCAACGGGTTGGAGCTGCTCTTGATATTGTTGAATTTATCGACGCTCAATCAAACCCGAATGTCGTATTGCTCGGCGATTTTAATGACACACCGGATGATGCTTCTTCAAATACATTAGAAATGGGATATGAAGCAATTCGACAAAGAGAGGATTTACCCGGTCCCTTTTTAATTAACTTGACTGAAACACTCGCAGCTAGAGATATCGTTAGTTATGGTTTAAAAAGCAATTCAGTAACCGGTGACTATTTTAAGAAAGTGGATTCTGTCGTTGTTGGCTCACGTCAGATGAACCTCGACAATTACATCACTGACACTATCAACTCACATGGGTTGTATGACCAAATATATATTTCTCCTGCAATTGATTCAGAGTTTTCTTCAAAATGGCTGATTCGTACGTTTGAGCACCCATCTGCTATCGATGGTAATAATGACACACGCGCATCTGACCACCTTCCGGTAATTGCAAAGTTGGGATTAACTGAGATACAAAAGCCTCATGTTGAAATTACTGCCTTACTGCCTTACTGCCTAATCCTGTCGGCACAGACTCAAAAAATGAAACCATCACGTTGAAAAGCATTGGTAGTGCTTATGAGGGTGGTTTACTTCTAAAGGATGCAAGCGGTAAAGCGACCCCAATAGATGTTCAGATAAGCAAAGACACTTCCTTTACCTTAAAGATTCAATCTGGCGTAACGCTAGATAATTCCGGGAATTCAATTTATCTATTTGATGAGTATGAACGCTTTGTTACATCAAGTTTCCTACTCATCCTCTAAAGAAGGCGCTGAAATAGTATTTAAGGATGAAATATGAAGAAAAACGTTATTGCGATAGCGGTTAGTTTAGGTATCCCACTGGTAGCACATGCGACGGAGTCATGGAATAAAGATACTGTTTACAATTCGGGTGACCTAGTCACTCACCATGGAGAGTCATTTGTATCTTCTCATTGGACACAAGGAACTGAGCCAGTAATAAATGATATCTCTTGGGATGGTTGGATTCACATCGATGCAGATACGATTGACAACTATAAGCATGAAACACCTTATGCAGGTGGTTCAGTCGTGAACTTTGACGGAGATATTTACCTAGCTAAATGGTGGGTTCAAGGAGAGTATCCTTCTAAGTCTGGCACTTGGCGTTTACTCGATGATTTAGAACCATCTCCTGACCCTGACCCTGACCCTGACCCTGACCCTGACCCTGACCCTGACCCTGACCCTGACCCTGACCCAGATTTAGACCCTAAATCCCCTGAGGCAATTGTGGGAGTGGATAAAGATAACAATGGAGTTCGTGATAGTTACGAAGTGGCTGTAACAGAGGCGTATCAAAACCCCAAAATTGTTCAGCTGGCCATTAACCTAGGTCTTGAGTATACCGATATCAATGAAATTGCGTTTGATAAATCCATCCAGTTGTCAATTGAGGATGCGACTAAAAAGTACAACGAAATTTTGGTTTTGGAAGAATGTGCGGAGGAGTTGCTGAAAACAGGTGTTATTGAAATGACGCCACTAGAGCTGCATACCGATACCTTGTACAGAGCGTTAACCTACCGAACCGGTAAAGAGCGTATTTTCGAGCAGATGGGGCACGATCTTGATGCGATTTTGACGATTGAGCAACCGTGTGTAGGGACAATGGCAGAGGAGGCGGTGAAATGAAAAAGCTCGCGACTATTCTTGGTTTGATGTCACTATTTTATGCTAGTACGAGTGCGGCTCAGTGTGAAGTTAACGTTGATAAACTCCAACTTGTCTACATCAACGGAATGTTTACTTCTTCAGAAGCGGCTAAGCAAAACGTGAGTGCTTTGAATCGATTCCAAGACAAATATCTTTATACTTTTGAAAAGGCATCGGGCGTCGAATATTCCTATAACTACTCGGAGACACTTTTGTTGCAAATAGCTGAGGTCGCTTTTCATAAAATGACCGATGAGCAATATGAAGCCGGCTACGGGAGATTCTTGAATCGACTTGTTAGTGGTAAGGATGTTTCGGTTTTGGAAGATGCTGCCGAGATGCTAGCTTGGTTCTACAGTACCGTCATTGAAGAAGTCGATTCATTAATGCAAGAGTATGACTACACTGCGGCTGAAAGGGTCGTGGAGAGCCAAGTTGGAAAGTGTGCTAGAACAGTATTAGTTACTCATTCACAAGGTAACTTCTATGGGAATGCGGTTTATACGAGTGTGTCCTACTCCTATGTCTATCCCAATCAAGCTGCACTGTCGGATTACCCTATGCTCGGTTATATGGGTATAGCTAATCCAACTTATAGTGTTGGGGGCTATTATGGGCAGCAGGTGCCAGAAATTGCCAAAACGTTCACTAATGCGAATGACTTGATTATGTTGGCAGTACGTTTAGCATACGGCGCAGTTCCTTCAGATTCGGTATATGCGAATCTACTATCTGATCCTACTGGGCATGGCCTAGAAGTTGCGTATCTTAAGAACCGCGGCGCGCCTGTTATCGCTCAGAGAATTATCGATACAGTTAATGGCTTGACGCCATATCCTATGTTTGAGCAACACCGAGTATCGTCTTCGGCCATTTCTAATATTGGCTACTCAGAGATCTCACACATGTTGGATGTGCGTTTTAAATATGGTGGTGGCTACCGTTACTATGATGTCCCAGGACACATTGGGAACACTTTTATCAATGCATCGAGTCATGGCACTTATTTTAATGAATTCATTAAAGATCAGTATGCTTATGAAAAAATAGAGGAGTAGGTTTCATTACGGAAACTTACTGAGGTAGTTGCTTTACTTCCATACAGATACAGGGCTGTTATTGAGTGACTGATAGAGGCATCAGCATTTTCTCTTGTGGTGGTGCCTCTGTGTTTTTAAGGCTAGTTATCTTATGTAGTATCGTCAGTCGATTTAGATTCCTATTTCATATTCTTCAACTTCTAGACTAAGGCTTCCAATCAGGGTGAGATCACGAACGTTTTGTGACCAAATTCTGTGAGTTTGACCGGCCGATCGAATTATGATCTTATACTCCCTTTTTCGGGAGTTCTAAGGTGAGTATCGAGGCTTTTTCTCAGTATTTTGGCGATCTGCACGACCCTCGTCAGTCTGCGAAAATCTGTTATCCCTTATTCGATGTTCTGTTTCTTACTGTTTGTGCGACGATTGCTGGAGCTGAGGGCTGGGAAGACATTGAAGATTTCGGTGAAGCACATTTTCAATGGTTTCAGCAAAAAGGACTTTTTACATCTGGACTTCCTGTTCACGACACCATTGCTCGTGTTATCTCACGCCTAGATCCAAGTCAGTTTCAGGAGTGTTTTATCAACTGGATGCAAGCCGTTACTGAGCGCTCAGACGGTGAGTTAATCGCTATCGATGGTAAGGTGTTGCGTAGCTCATATAACCGCGAAAGCAGGCAATCTACGATTCATATGGTTAGTGCCTTCGCCACGGCCAACAGCGTAGTTATGGGCCAACTCAAAACCAATGCGAAGTCGAACGAGATCACGGCAATACCGGAACTGCTTAACTTGCTGGACATCAAAGGCTGCCTGATTTCGATTGACGCAATAGCCTGCCAGACCAACATCGCCTCAACCATCATTGATAAAGGTGGTGATTATTTACTTGCAGTTAAAGGTAACCAGGAAACATTGGCTAAAGCTGTACGTCAGGCGTTGTCTGCGAAGATTTCGATTCAGAGCGCCCCTGAAAATGTCACGGTGGAGCAAAGCCACGGACGAATCGAAGCCCGAGAATATCATGTACTACCTGCTGGTGAGTTGGTACAACAGTTTCCTGATTGGAAAGGTCTAAAGAGCATCGGCGTTACCATTGGTTATCGCATTGATAAATCAGGTAAAGAGTCACTCGAATATCGCTATTACATCAGCTCTGCTGAGTTGGAGAAAGAGCGTTTTGCCACCGCAGTGCGTGGCCACTGGGGAATTGAAAACAGCCTGCACTGGGTACTTGATGCATCAATGAACGAGGATGCTTGCCAGATTTATCGCGGAGATGCAGCTGAGATCATGGCCTGTTTTCGGCACATTGCACTGAACATGTTGCGAGCCGAAACCTCGAAAAAGGCTAGCATTCGACGTAAACAGAACATTGCAGCGATGAATACCGCTTATCTGGACAAGGTGTTACTGGCTGGTTTTAAGGCGGTGAGTGAAAAATGAGCATTCATGCTCTCACCCTGGGCTTCCAATTGGATATCTAAGTCATTGATATAACATATGTCTATGGAATTGGCAGTACCTAGTACCGTTCCTTAAACAAGTATTCGACAATCAGCACATAGTTTCACCATGAAAACTAAGTCAAATGATGCGTATAAGATTTAACGTAAAAAATAGGTGCTAGCACAGAATGGGGCATAAATGAGTTAGAAAATATGCCAATTGCCGAAACGAGCCCCAAACAGTCCTCTACCCTCCCAACAAAAACCGCCCTGCAGCCAGTGCTGACAGGGCGGAAGCGGACAATCTCTTCTTGTGAGGCTTTTATCTGCGCATGCTGTCCTGCGCTTTTTGTGCCAGGCGTTTGGCGGCGGCGCGGTGGCGGTGCAGGAGTTGCTCCATATCGACGCCTGAAACCACTCCGTCGTAGACCCGCCATTTGCCGGCGACCATCACCCGGTCGGCTTGTTGCGCGCCGCAGAGGATTAACGCGGCCAGTGGGTCGTGGCTGCCGGAGAACCGGATATCATCTAAGGTAAACATCGCCAAATCGGCTTGCTTGCCGACGGCGAGTGTGCCGATGTCGGTGCGCCCCATTGCCCGGGCCGAGCCGGATGTTGCCCAGCGCAGGGCATCAACATGAGTCACGCTGGCAGAGCCGTATTGTAGCCGTTGCAGGTACATGGCCATGCGGACTTCGGCGATCAGGTTGGAGCCGTCATTGGAGGCGGAACCATCGACGCCGAGACCGACTTTCACCCCGGCAGCTTCCAGGTCACGGTTTTTACAGATCCCGGAGGCCAGCATCATGTTGGAGGTCGGACAGTGACAGATCCCGACGCCCGCTTTGCCCAAGCGCTCGATTTCCTGCTTGTTGAAGTGGATGCCGTGGGCCAGCCAGGTCCGATCGTTGAGCCAGCCGACTTCTTCAAGGTAATCGACCGGGCGCATGCCGAATTGGTCGAGGCAGAAGTCTTCTTCATCCAGCGTTTCACATAAATGGGTGTGCAGCATCACCTGATGCTGCTCGCCGAGGTAGGCGGTCTCTTTCATCAGATCTGTGGTGACGGAAAACGGCGAGCACGGCGCCAGGGCGATTTGGGTCATCGCGCCGTCATGGGTCTGGTGATAGTCGCGGATCAGTCGGGTGCTGTCATCGAGAATAGCCTGCTCGGTCTGAATGGTCTGCCGTGGCGGTAGGCCGCCGTCGTCTTCGCCCAGACTCATGGAGCCGCGGGTAAAAATGGCCCGTACGCCGAGTTTCTGCGCGGTTTCCACCTGCAAGTCAATGGCGTGTTCCAGGCCGTTGGGCAGCAGGTAGTGGTGATCGGACGCCGTGGTACAGCCCGAGAGCATCAGCTCGACCAGTGCCAGCTCGGTTGCGACCTGCATCATTTCGGCATCAAGATTGGCCCAGACCGGATACAGGCTTTTGAGCCAGTGGAACAGCTCCTTGTTGAGTGCATCCGGGTAGGCTCGGGTCAAGGTCTGATAGAAGTGATGATGGGCATTGACCAGTCCGGGGGTGACGACATGGCGCGAGGCGTCCACGGTATAGTCGACGGGTGTGGTCGGGGTCTGGTTCGGAGCGAGCAGTTCGATAATTTGATCGCCCCGGACCACGATGCCGCCGCGGGCATCATCTGTAGTACCGGTGTAAACAGCGAGTGGATGTTTAATCCAGATGGTTTCCATTCATGTGATTCCTTAGCCATCTCTGCCTTTGCAGGGGAGAGGGTCTTTACAGGGTTATTTACGGTGGTTGAAATGCCTGAACGGGGCCGACATGGACCCGAACAGGCGTGAAAAAGACCGCCGTGTCTGCTGGGTTGCTGATCCGCGTTGTCAGTTGTTAGCTGCCAGCGTTGAACACTAACTCAACAACCACGGCGGTCTGAGTTTACTCTTGCTGTATGTTGAGCTGCTGACGCGACGGTGCCTGATCCTGCGCGGCGGTTTCCTTGGTTTCCGCTGTCGCTGCGACAGTTGCGTGTTCGCTGTCGTGCTCGGCCAGCTCCAGTTCAACCTGGGCCTGGCTTTCCACCAGTGCTTCGCGCTCTTCCTTGCGGGTCGATTTCGGCAACAGCTGGTTGAGGATCACGGTGACAATGGTACCCGTGGTGATCCCGGAATGCAGAAAGTTGGACAAATCATGCGGCAGATGCTGGAGCAGACGAGGCTCGAAAGTCACCGCCAGACCCGAGGCCAGACCAACACAGATCACCAGCGCATTGCGCTTGGTATCGGCGGCTTTGATCAGCATCCGGATCCCGGCATAGGCGATCATCCCGAACATCACGAAACCGACCCCGCCGAGAACCGGTTTCGGAATGGTGACGGCAATGGCTGCCAGCTTCGGAAACAGGCCGCCGAGGATCAGCAGACCGCCGGTTGCAGCAACCACGTAGCGGCTCGCCACGCCGGTGATCCCGACAATCCCGACATTCTGACTGAAGGACGCCAGCGGCATGGCGGTCAGCAAAGCGGCCAGGGTGCTGCCCAGTCCGTCGCCTAACAGGCCGCGTTTGAGATCTTTACCGTCGATGCGGGTCTGGCAGTTATTGGCCAGTGCCATGAAATCCCCGGTCGCTTCGGCAATCACCACAATGTAGACCAGACTCATACTGACAATTGCACCAGCAGAGAAGGTCAGGCCATATTTCAGTGGCTCAGGGCCACCGACCCACGGCGTCGCAGCGATTTGCTCCAAATCGACCATTCCCAGCGATAGTGCAACCAGGTAGCCACCCGCTAGACCAATCACAATGGCAGAAGCGGCGACAGCGCCGCGGCAGTACACCGAGACTATCACGACGATGCCCAGCGATATCGCAGCGAGGAAGAGTTTCGGCAGGGTGGCGAATTCCTGGCTCACCGCCGGGGCGTCACCGACCCAGTTCATCGCCACGGGCAGGATCGTCAGGCCGATTAAGGTGACGACCACGCCGCTGACCACGGTCGGGAACAGCTTGCGGACTTTGTCCATATAGAAGCTGGCGAGGATCACGAAGAAGGAGCCGATCAGGGCCGCGCCCATGATGCTACCAACCCCGCCGTCTTTGCCGATACTGATGGCAACGCCGAGAAAGCCGAAGCTGGAGCCCATCACCACCGGCAACCGGATCCCGACCGGGCCGATGCCGATACACTGGGCAATTGTCACCACGCCTGAGGCCAGCAGGGCAGCGTTGATCAGGGAGACGACTTCGCCACTGGGCAGGCCAATGGAAGAGCCGACAATTAAGGGGACTGCAACGATCCCACCAATGGAGGCCAGCATATGTTGCAGTGCAAGGAGAAAGGTTAATCCATAAGGAGGTCGTTCGTTTAAGGTATACAGTAGTTTCATTGACTGTTCCTCTCCGCGCCATGTCCGTTCATGGCTATCTCTGTTTTTGGGTTCACGACCGCTACATCCGGGGCAGGGCCATCCTTGTCCCCCGCGCTGTAATACCAATCGTAGTCAATAATTGATCATCCTAGCTTGTTAAAACGCTCGATAACTGCGTTAGAATTTTTGATTGTAGAATAACTACTTATCGAAAAATTCCGCCTTGTTCTCAAGCATTTTTCCTGCGCTATTTCTGCTCACTTACTGACTGTGATTGGTATAGGATGCTGACCTGGGCAGCGCGGGATGTTTATTTCCAGCTGAATTTCAGGTACACGGATCCGACAGAGCTGACCGTCACGGTCCTCTGTTTCAGACGGGCACCTTTTACTATTTGTTGATTGCTTGTGTCGCGGATGCGGCGGCAGTTGTCCTGCCGCCGCATCAAATGCCTAGCCGATGTAGATCAGTTTGGCGATAAAGAGCGCCGTCAGCGCATACATCGAGATGGAGACATCCCGTTGATGGCCGGTGGTGACTTTCAGCACGGTATAAGTGATAAAGCCCAAGGCTATCCCGTTGGCGATGGAAAACGTCAGCGGCATCATCAGCGCCGTGATGGCGGCTGGTGCTGAGTCGGTGAATGATTTCCAGTTCACGTGCTGCATACTGCTCATCATGACGAATGCAACGTAAATCAGCGCGCCCGAGGTGGCGTAAGCCGGGATCATCCCCGCCAGCGGCGAGAGGAAAATGGCCGCGACGAACAGGGCACCGACGACCAGTGCCGACAGACCCGTGCGGGCTCCGGCAGAAACCCCGGCCGCACTTTCGACGTAACTGGTGACCGGTGGACAGCCGACGCAGGCACCGGCGACACTGGCGATACTGTCGGCCTTAAGCGCTTTGCTCAGGCCTTCAATTCTGCCGGTGTCGTGGTTGATCAGATTCGCCCGCTCCGCCACGCCCATCAGGGTGCCTGCGGTGTCGAACATGTTGACGAACAGGAAAGCCAGGATCACGCTGACCATCGAGATCTGGAACGCGCCGCTGATATCCATCGCCAGGAATGTCGGGGCAATACTTGGTGGGGCAGAGAACACACCGTGATAAGTAACCAGCCCGAGCATCATGCCGATCAGGGTCACGCTTAAAATGCCGATGAGAACCGCACCAAACACCTTGCGCTCACTCAGAACGGCGATGATCAGAAAGCCGATCGCTGCCAGCAGGGCTTCGGGTTTGGTGAAGTCGCCCAGCGAGACCAGGGTAGCCGGGTTATCGACGACGATCCCGGCGGTTTTCAGGCCAATCAGCCCGAGGAACAAACCGACCCCGGCCGTCATCGCAAAGCGTAGACTGGGCGGAATACTGTCGATGATCCATTCCCGCACTTTGTAGAAACTCATCCCGACGAACAACAGGCCGGAGAGAAACACCGCCCCCAGGGCGACTTCCCAGCTGTAGCCCATCTCACTGACGACTGTGAACGAGAAGAAGGCGTTCAGCCCCATTCCGGGTGCCAGACCGACCGGCCAGTTGGCAAACAGTCCCATCAGCAGGCAGCCGATTGCGGCGCCGATGCAGGTGGCGACAAAGACCGCGCCTTTATCCATCCCTGAAGCGGCCATAATGTTTGGATTGACGAAAATGATGTAGGCCATGGTGGCAAAAGTGGTAATACCGCCAATCATTTCATTTTTTACACTGGAGCCATGCGCCTTTAACTGGAAAAAGCGCTCCAGGATCCCCTCAGATCCTGAGTTATTGAGTACTTCCGTTTTGCTCTCACTCATGTTCAGCGAACCTTTTGTCTGTTTATGTCAGCAAATTGAATACAACCAAATTCCAATTCTCCATCTGCTGTTTGTTGTGTTGTTGTGTTGTTTGCATCTCTGTTTGAAGGTCGCCCCCCGAAGGGGGCGTCGGTGCGTTCTCAGCAGGCGCTTCACTTTATATCTACACGCTATTATATCTACATGCCTCAGCAGCGTTTTAGCTGCCGCGATAGGTCGAGAAACTGTAGGGGGAGACCAGCAGCGGTACATGGTAGTGGGCTTGCTCGTCATTGAGGCCAAAGCGGATCACCACGTCATCGAGGAACGGGACTTCATCGAGGGTGACACCTTGTTGGCGAAAGTAATCCGCGACGTAAAACACCAGCTGGTATTTCCCAGCCTGAAATGCCGCATCTTCGAGGATCGGACTGTCGGTTCGGCCATCACTGTTGGTGGTGACCGTTTGAATGCGTTCATAGTGCTCACCCTGATGGCGGAACAGTTCTACTTTAATTTCCGCGCCGGGAAGGCCACTCATTGTATCCAATACATGTGTTGTCAATTTACCCATATGTTTTAAACGCAGTGCGTTCTCCTTGTGTAACTCTTGTCTTTTTGTATACAAGTGTCAGTGACTACGGCTTGGTCGAATCGGTCATCTGTACACAATGTACTGGTAAGTAAAGCACACTGTTACCATTATGTTAATAATAAATTCGCGGAATTTATCGGTGTGTGCGCGGGTTCAAACTCAGCTATTGTCTTGAAAAGCTTGTAACGTGCTGAATTTACGGTGTCTGTTGCTGAACTGTTTTATTGAAACAAAATCTTTACAATGTTTTGTTTTGTTGTATACAATGTTTAATACAAAGTGATTGGCCATGTATACAAAAACACATGGCCGAGCGTAAGGAGAACTTGGATGGATAAGGAATATTCAAGAGATCTGATCGGGTACGGGGCCAATCCGCCTGATCCGAAATGGCCGAATCGCGCCAGAGTCGCGGTGTCATTTGTCTTGAATTACGAAGAGGGCGGCGAACGCTGTCTGCTTCATGGTGACGAGGAATCGGAAGCATTCCTGTCAGAAATCCCGGCTGCGCAACCGATAAAAGGTGAGCGACATATCAGTATGGAGTCCATCTATGAATATGGCAGTCGTGCTGGCGTGTGGCGGGTGTTACGATTGTTTGAGGAATATAACATTCCCTTAACAGTGTTTGCGGTGGCGATGGCGATGGAGCGTCATCCGGATGTCGCTCGGGCCATGGTCGAAGCCGGTCATGAAATCTGCAGCCACGGCTATCGCTGGATTGACTACCAGTATATGGATGAGACGCAAGAGCGGGATCATATGTTCAAGGCGATCGACATCATCCGCAACATTACCGGTGAGCGGCCGTATGGCTGGTATACCGGCCGGACAGGGCCGAATACCCGGCGCATCATTGCCGAAGAAGGCGGATTCATGTATGACTCCGACGCCTATGACGATGATCTGCCATACTGGCACACCGAAGCCGGCAAGCCGCAGCTGGTGATCCCGTACACCCTGGATGTCAATGATATGCGCTTTGCGACCGTGCAGGGATTTAACTCCGGCGAGCAGTTTTACCAGTACCTGAAAGACACCTTCGACACCCTGTATGCCGAAGGGGCGACCGCGCCGAAGATGATGTCGGTCGGGCTGCACTGCCGTTTGATTGGCCGTCCGGGCCGGATCGCATCGCTGCGCCGCTTCCTCGATTATGTGAAGCGTCATGATGATGTCTGGCTGTGTCGCCGCATTGATATTGCGCGCCACTGGCATGAACACCACCCCTACCGGGGCAAACCGAATCATGGAACCGGTGCCTGACACCGGCTCACTCAAGGAAGGAGAACCACTTTATGACCGCATTCCGATTTTGTAAGCCTTCTGAAATGAGCCGGGCGAACTTTCTCGAGGCTTTCGGCGATATTTATGAGCACAGCCCATGGGTGGCCGAAACCGTCTTTGAGCAGGGCATTGGGCCGCAAGACGATCAGATTGAAAACCTGCATCAGAGAATGGCCGCTGCGCTTGAAGGGGCTGATTTTCAGGCCCAGCTCGATCTAATTAATGCACACCCGGATTTAGCCGGACGCGCCGCAATTAACGGCGAGCTGACGGAGGCTTCGACCAAAGAGCAGTCGGGCGCGGGGATTGATCAGTGTACCCCGGAAGAGTTCGACAAATTCACCACCTACAACGATCGCTACAAAGCCAAGTTCAATTTCCCGTTCATCATGGCGGTGAAAGGCGCGAACCGGCATCAGATCCTCGCGGCGTTCGAAACGCGGCTCAATAACGACCGCGACACCGAATTTGAAACCGCGATCAACGAAATCAACAAAATCGCATTTTTACGTCTCTGGGATCTGTAAGTCTCTTGAATCTGTAAGCCTTTGGGCAGAAGACGCAAGCTGACGACGATTCCGGAACCCTGACTGGCACTGTACGGGCCGAACGCCTGGTGGTTGCAGGGGAGCCAGACTTTCTCCGAGTTCTTTATTGATTAACTAATTAATTGGAAGGGATAACAAAACATGTCCTTAGATTTCTCGCAATACGTCAATCTGGCTGATGAAAAACTGGGCGCAGAAGCGCTGTATGCAACGGACGATTTCTTCGCCGATAAAAGCCGCCTGCTGCGCCGCGAAGCGCCGGAGTGGAAAGAAGGCGTATTTGATGACAACGGCAAATGGATGGACGGCTGGGAAACCCGCCGTAAACGCAGCGAAGGCTATGATTACTGTGTGGTCAAGCTGGCGATGTCGGGCGTGATTGCCGGAGTAGATATTGATACTTCGTTCTTTACCGGCAACTTCCCGCCATCGGCGTCGCTCGATGCCTGCTACAGCCCGGATGGTGCGCCCGATAGCAACACCGAGTGGGAAGAAATTCTGCCGTCGCTGAGCCTGCAGGGTAACCACCATCACCTGCAGGTGATCAGCAGTGAGAAAACCTACACCCACATTCGCCTGAACATTTATCCGGATGGTGGCGTGGCGCGTCTGCGTGTCTATGGTCAACCGGCGGTGGACTGGGATCGCATCGATTCGCAGCAACAAATTGATCTGGTAGCGGTTGAGAACGGTGGCCGTGCCGTGGCCTGTAGTGATGAGCACTACGGCAGCACCTCGAACATCTTGGGTCCGGGCCGTGGCGAAAACATGGGTGACGGCTGGGAAACCGCGCGTCGTCGTACCCCGGGCAACGACTGGGTGCTGGTGGCACTGGGCCATGCCGGCAAGATCGACCGCATTGTGGTCGATACCGCCCACTTTAAAGGCAACTATCCGGACAGCTGCTCGATTCAGGCGGCCTACGTTAAAGGCGGCACCGATGATCAGGTTGCGACCCAGAGCCTGTTCTGGCGTGAGCTGCTGCCTTCGCAAAAACTGAGCGCCCATGAAATTCATGAGTTCGCCAGCGAGATTAACGATCTGGGACCGGTCACGCACGTTCGCCTGAACATCTTCCCGGATGGCGGGATCAGCCGTTTACGCCTGTTCGGCACAAAAGCTGATTAAACCAAACCAGGAGAATTAAATAATGAGTAATGGATTACGCCGGTTAACCATCACGCCACTGACCCAGGAAGCGTTTGCGCCCTTTGGTGACGTCATTGAAGTGGAAAACCGTGACTACTTCATGATTAACAACGGTTCAACCCGTCGTTATCACCAGCTGGCCGACACCGATGTGGCTGAGCAGGGTGGCCGGGCAATCATCAGTATTTTTCAGGCCACACCGCTGGTGTATCCCCTGACAATTTCGATGCTTGAGCGCCATCCGCTGGGTTCGCAGGCGTTTATGCCATTACTCGGGCAACCTTACTTAATTGTGGTTGCCCCCAAAGGGGACGACCCGCAGCTTTCTCAATGTCGCGCGTTTTACAGCAACGGGCGCCAGGGGGTGAACTACCACAAAGGTGTGTGGCATCACCCGGTCCTGGCGCTGACTGATCAAGATCAGTTCCTGATTGTTGATCGCGCCGGCGAAGGGAATAACTGCGACGAAGTCTATTTTAATCAAGAGCTGGTATCACTGCATTTAGAGGACATACCGCATTGCGACATCACCATTAAACAGCATCAAGCAAACACGGCTCAGTTGCTGTCAAGGAGTTAAAAATGGATCCACATATCACGGAATGGTTGAATTTGGCAGTACGCTGGATTCATATGATTGTTGGGATTGCCTGGATTGGCGCATCCTTCTACTTCGTATGGCTGGAAAATAACCTCAACCGGGTGAATCCGAAAACCGGCCTTTCCGGAGACTTATGGGCTATCCATGGTGGCGGGATCTACCACCTGGAAAAATACAAACTGGCGCCGCCGAAGATGCCGGAAAACCTCCACTGGTTTAAGTGGGAAGCGTACTTCACCTGGATTTCAGGGATCTGCCTGCTGTTTATTGTCTACTACCTGAACCCCAAGATTTACCTGATTGCGCCGGGTGCGGACATGGCGCCATCAACAGCCATTGCCATCGGTATTGGTGCCTTGGTAGCGGGCTGGCTGATTTACGACTTCTTGTGTGATTCAGCGCTGGGTAAACAGCCAGCACTGCTCGGACTAGTCCTATTTCTTGGCTTAGTGGGTGCTGCCTACGGCTTGTCGCAGGTGTTCAGTGGCCGGGGTGCGTATATCCATGTCGGGGCGATTATCGGCACCATCATGGTGGGGAACGTGTTCCGCGTCATCATGCCGGCACAGCGCGGGCTGGTGAAAGCGATTGAAGAGAACCGCGAACCGGATCCGGAGCTGCCGGCCAAAGGGCTGCTGCGCTCACGCCATAACAACTACCTGACGCTGCCGGTGCTGTTTATCATGATCAGCAACCACTTCCCGAGCACTTATGGTTCGGAATATAACTGGCTGATCCTCGCGGGCCTGGCGGTATTCAGTGTCCTGGTCCGCCATTACTTCAACACCCGTCATGACGGCCAGAAGTATGTCTGGACGGTGCCGGTCGCTGCTCTGGGGATGATTGCTCTGGCCTTTGTGACCTCACCTTATGCAAACCAGCCGAGTACGCCGGTGACTGCCGCTGCACCGGTAAGCCAGACACCTGCCAGCCATGCAGAAAGTACGGCGCCAGCGGGTGATCACAGCTCAGCAGCGAAGCCAGTTGCGACTGGGATCAGCTTTGCCAAGGTGCACGAAGTGATTCAAAACCGCTGTACCGAATGTCACTCGGCCACGCCGACCAATGCGGCATTCCGTACAGCACCTGCCGGGGTGATCCTGGATACGCCGGAGGAGATCCAAACCAACGCGCCGCGCATTGTTGCGCAGGCTGTGCAAACTAAGGTGATGCCTTTGGGGAACCTGACTCAGATGACGGACGAAGAGCGTGCGCTCGTCGGCAAATGGGTCCAGCAGGGCGCGTTATTGCAATAGTTCCCGTCGAGTGTCCACTTAGATTGTCATCGCAATCTTCTTAACCGCCTGTTGTGGTGTTGCCCCGGCCTGAGTCCGGGGCTTTTTTGTTTGTGCGTTGCGCATGCAAATACAATAATTTACTCCAGGTTTACAAATTTCAATATCCGCGAACTCCAGGTTGACAAAATGTATAATTGCCGCATAATCATGGTTGACAAAAATCAATATAACCGAAAAAGGAGCAGTGGCAATTATGCAGAGCGATTTTCAATCGATGCCTTGGGATTTCGAACCTACGTTGAACAAGTCTGACGTAGATGTTGTGATGCAGCAATTGACCAAAGCATGCTTTGAACTCAAAGATAGTATCAATAGTAAGTATGATGATGCTTGGACTATTGGTACGAAGAAGTACGGTTGGGCGCTAAATGTTATTGAACGTATGGCTCTTTCTAGCAAGTATCCTTCGATTACAATTGGGAAGAGTGGTCTAGGGCAAGTATTCAAGATTAATAGTGTACCAGTATCTATTGTTACTGATGATGTCCACAACCCTAGAAAGCACCGTAGATACATGCCATCTGAAGTAGAACAGGAGCAGCTCTCGTTATTTGAGGACTCTGATCTACCTCGTGCACTTGTTTGGCGCTTGATTCTCGATATGAAGGTTTCTATCAGTAACGCAAATGATTTAGAATCCTTACCTAAAATAAAGCTTATTGGCTTGGATGATAATAAGGTAGTTGCTTCTTACACATATGATGACGTTGTTGTGCCAGTAGTTGTTAATTCTCCGCTACGAGAAGAGTCTGTAGAGCAACTGCCGGTTCAGCAAGCTGAACCGTTGTTAGAAGAGTCAAAAGCGAAGCCAGTTAAACTTGTTCGTCGTGTTAGAAAAAATGAAGAGAAAGAATCTAAAGGTCAATAGTAATGGATCTTTTTAACCAAGCTTTTAGCGGTGGGAAGTATTATCGCCATGAGAAGCTTACTGTCGCCCGTAGAGCAAAAATGCTTTCTATGGAGGAGCTAGCTAGTTATATCGGTAAGTCGAGACAGTTTGTTCATAAGCTTGAAAAAGGAACAGAGCCTACCGTTGAAGTCATAGAAAAGATATGTAGGGCTCTAGATATTACGCCTGATTTTCTCTTTACAGAGAGAAATTCTCATATTGACACTGAAAAGTGTCACTTTAGGAGTTTGAAGACTAGAACAAAGACTGTCACTTTAAATGTTAAGTCGCGGGTTGAAATTTTAAGCTCAATCCTAAAAAGACTGGACGAAGAATTTGAGTTGCCAGAAGTAGATCTTCCTGATGTCTCAAGATTTGATATTAGTAAGAACTCTGAAATTGAAAGGCTAAGTGAATCAGTAAGGAATTATTGGGATTTAGGAATGGGACCCATTTCTAATATCACTGAGCTGATCGAGCATGTTGGAATTGTGGTATCAAACTCTAGAGGAACGGATGGCAGAGTTGATGCGTTTTCTGTATCGAACGCCAGGCCATTGATTATCTTAGATAATGATGTTGCGAGTGCTTGCCGTAATCGCTTTACTTTAGCTCATGAGTTAGGCCATTTGCTTTTTCATGAAGATATTATAACGGGCGATGCTAGTACAGAATCACAGGCTGACTATTTTGCTAGTAGTTTTTTATTGCCAAGGACTTCATTCGTAAAAGAATTTCCATGTAGTGGTGAAGGGAGATTTGATTGGGATAAAATGGTTCAATTTAAAGCTAGATGGAAGGTTAGTTTAAAAGCAATTGTTTATAGAGCAAAACAATTAGGGCTAATAAATGACCAAAAAGCTAGAACGGCGTATATGCATTTGAATACGAGAGGTTATGCTATTAAAGAATTAGGCGATGAGCTGGTTCGAGATGAGCCTCCGTTTCTTTTGCCTAATATGGTTAATATGCTTGAAGTTTATACTTGGCGAGATTTGTTGAATTCGGTAGGTGTTAATGAACGTCTTGTGTATGACTTGTTTGGACTGAAAAACGAACGTTCTAGTTTATATAAGAAACCTAAATTTAGTGTTGTTCGCTAAAAAACATCCTTAACGGAGATTATTTTATTAATTGGTTCAGTTAAGGTCACACTTGTTTATCAGGTTAGCTGACTAATCAGGGAACATTTTCCATCATGCTGACGATAGAGTAGAAAAGGTGGCGCTTCGCTGCGAAGGAGACGTCAACACAGACGAAGCGCCGAGGGAAAATCAGGGTGAGTTAGCTGGCGATTTTACGGGATTGATTCGCGTTGGCAGAATAGGCCAGATCGCCGTAGATGTAGGTTTGGTGGACGGCCTGGTCGCTGCCGAGGCTCATGAGTACGAACAGCTTCTCTTCCAGCGTGCGCGCTTGCTGCATTCTGAATCTCATCAGTTGCGTGGCATGGAGATCCAGCACCACGAAGTCGGCTTCTTTGCCCACTTCCAGATTCCCGATTTTATCGTCCAGGTGCAGGGCATGGGCGCCACCAAGAGTCGCCAGGTAGAGCGATTTGAACGGATGCAGTTTCTTCTGCTGTAGTTGCATGATTTTGTAAGCTTCACTCATGGTCTGCAGCAGCGAGAAGCTGGTGCCGGCGCCGACATCGGTGCCCATGCCGACTTTGATCTTAAACGCTTCCATCTTCGGCAGGTTAAACAAGCCGGAGCCGAGGAAGAGGTTCGAGGTCGGACAGAAGGCGATGGCCGAGTCGGTTTCCGCCAGGCGCTGACATTCACAGTCGGATAAGTGGATCCCGTGGGCAAATACGGCACGTTCATGCAGCAGGCCGTAGTGGTCGTACACATCGAGGTAACTTTCCCGCTCCGGGAACAGCTCCAGCACCCATTCGATCTCTTTCTTGTTCTCGGACAGGTGGGTGTGCAGGTACACATCCGGGTATTCTTTCAGCAGCTTGCCGACCATGGCCAACTGTTCATCGGTGCTGGTGGGCGCAAAGCGTGGGGTGACCGCATAGAGCAAGCGGCTGCGTTTGTGCCATTTGTCGATCAGCGCTTTCGAGTCGGCATAGCCGGACTCCGGTGTGTCGGTCAGATAATCCGGCGCGTTCCGATCCATCAACACTTTCCCGGCGATCATGCGCAGGTTGCGCTTTTCCGCTTCTTCGAAAAAGACATCGACTGAGGATTTATGGACCGTGCCGAACACCAGCGCTGTGGTCGTGCCGTTGCGCGCCAGCTCATCGAAAAACAGCCGGGCGACTTTCAGCGCGTACATCGGATTCTTAAAGCGCTCTTCTTCCGGAAAGGTATAGTTTTCCAGCCAGTCGAGCAGCTGCTCGCCGTAGGAGGCAATCATCCCGGTCTGCGGGTAGTGAATGTGGGTGTCGATAAACCCCGAGGTGATCAGTTTGTTCTGATATTCGGTGATCGCCAGGGTGTCTCCCTGACGTGCCAGCACGGCTTCAGCTTCCCCGATATCGACGATGTGGCCGTTCTCGACCACCAGGATACCGTCTTCAAAATACTGGTAAGAGTCCTCCTGACCCACAACGGCGGGATCGGCGAGACTGTGTAAAATACTGGCCCGGTAGGCCTGACGCTGGGTACTCATATGACTTCTTCCTTGCAAATGCTGGCCTGAGCGGTTGAACCTGCTGACGTTTAGGCGATTTTTGCTTCCTGCGAGTGGTTACTCACGGCCACCGCTTCATTGTCCGATTGCGGACGTTTTTCTTCAAGCGGCTGTCCCTGATAGTGGGCGATCAGTTCTCCGGCCACGGAGACCGCAATCTCTGCCGGGTGTTTGCCGTTCACCATGCTGATCCCAATCGGGCAGATCATGGAATGAATTTGCGACTCACTGTAGCCCCGCTGGACTAACCGCATATCGAATTTTTTCCGTTTGGTCAGCGAGCCAATCAGCCCGAAATAGCGGCTGTCGGCACGATCAATAATTGCTCTGGCTAAATCAAAGTCTAGCTGGTGATTATGGGTCATCACCAGGTAGTAACTGTTGGGCGGCTGCTGCGACACGTCACCGACGGGATCGTCCGAGACTACTTTTCTCACGCCTTGCGGCAGGGTGTCCGGGAACTCTTTGGCACGGGAATCAATCCAGGTGACCCGAAACGGCAGGCTTGCCAGGATCGGCACCAGGGCTTTGGCCACGTGTCCGGCCCCGAACAGCACCAGGTGTTTTTCCTGGGTGCCGATGGGTTCAAAGCTGAGGGTTGCCATGCCGCCGCAGCACTGCCCGAGACGCGCCCCGAGGTTGAAGCGTTCAATCTTCAGCGAGGCGGCATCGGCCAGCAGCATTTCACGGGCCTGCTGGGTGGCGACATGCTCTAAGTGGCCGCCGCCGATGGTGGCGATGATCCGATCGCGCGTCACCAGCATTTTGGTCCCGGCATCACGGGGCACGGAGCCCCGATCTTCCAGTACCGTGACGATGACGCAGGGCTCACAGTTTGCCTCACACTTTGCCAGTTCGTGAATCCAGTTATCTTTAAACATGGTGATCCCCTTTTGGTTCTGTCGGCTGCGGTGGTTGGCCGCAGCTTTATACCAATCGCAGTAAATAACTGGTCATCCTAGCTTGTTAAAATGCTCGATAACTGCGTTAGAACTTTTGATTGTAGAATAACTACTTATCCAAAAGTTCTGCCTGGTTCTCAAACATTTTTCCTGCGCTATTTCTGATCACTTACTTACTTTGATTGGTATTAATGTTACGTTCGCATTCCGCTCAGTCGTTCTGGTATGAGCCGGATTGCCCCGCTATGGTTTCATGCCGCCACGGTTTCATCCTTGTTGGTGGCGCTCGGTTGGGGGGCGCCGTTGCTGACGGCCTGAATCGCCATCAGCACCCGCTCCGGTGTAGCCGGGGTGTCGAGTTTCGGAATCGCACCCTCGACGGCCACTGAGGCAATCGCATCTTTGAGCGCACTCCAGACCGACATCCCCAGCATGAACGGCGGCTCACCGACCGCTTTGGAATGGAACACGGTGTCTTCCGGATTGCTGCGGTTTTCCAGCAGGTGAGTGCGAAAATCAATCGGCATATCGGCAATCGCCGGGATCTTGTAGCTGGCCGGGCCGTTGGTCATCAGGCGACCGTCGATATTCCACACCAGTTCTTCGGTGGTCAGCCATCCTGCCCCCTGAACAAAACCGCCTTCAATCTGGCCGATATCAATCGCCGGGTTCAGCGACGCGCCGACATCGTGGAGGATATCCACCCTCAGGATCTTGTATTCCCCGGTCAGGGTATCGACCAGCACCTCAGAGCAAGACGCGCCGTAGGCGTAGTAGTAGAACGGGCGGCCGCGGGCTTTTTCATGGTCATAGTGGATCTTCGGCGTGCGATAGAAGCCGGTACTCGATAGCGACACCTGATTGAAGTAGGCCAGCTGGACAAAATCTTCGAAGGTCATGATGTCTTCGCGGATCAGGACCATACCGTTTTTGAAGATCACCTCTTCCGGGGTTACTTTGAAGTGACCGGCAGCAAAGTTGACCAGACGCTGTTTGATGGTCTGGGCCGCATTCTGCGCCGCCTTGCCGTTCAGATCTGCACCGGAGGACGCGGCAGTGGGCGAAGTGTTCGGTACCTTGTCGGTATTGGTGGCGGTGATCTGGATCCGGTCAACATCGACCTGGAACTCCTGAGCGACGATCTGGGCGACCTTGATGTTCAGCCCCTGACCCATTTCCGTACCGCCGTGGTTTAGATGAATACTGCCATCGGTGTAGATATGGATCAGCGCCCCGGCCTGGTTCAGAAAGGTCGCAGTAAATGAGATCCCGAACTTGACCGGGGTGATCGCCAGGCCTTTTTTCAGGATCGGGCTGGTGCGGTTAAACTCGGCGATGTCCCGGCGGCGCTGATGATAGTCGCTGTTCTGCTCAAGTTGCTCGGTGATCTCCGACAGGAAGTTGTCTTCCACGGTTTGGTAATAGTGGGTGATGTTGCGTCCTTCGCCGCCGTAATAGTTGGCTTTGCGTATGTCCAGCGGATCTTTGTTCAGATAGCGGGCAATCTCATCCATGATGTGCTCAATGGTCATCATTCCCTGCGGCCCACCGAAACCGCGGTAGGCAGTGTTGGAGGCGAGATTGGTTTTGCAGCGGTGGCCGGTGACCGTGGCATTGCCGAGGTAGTAGGCGTTATCGGAGTGGAACATGGCCCGATCGACAATCGAGTTGGATAGATCGGGCGAGTAACCGCAGTTCCCGGCCACCGTGATTTCGGCGCCCTGGATCACGCCCTGATCATCAAAGCCGATCCGGTACTGGTTGTAAAACGGGTGGCGCTTGCCGGTCATGGTCATGTCTTCATTGCGCGGCAGGCGCATTTTGGTTGGACGGCCGGTCAAACGGGCAATCACCGCTGCCATACAGGCCGGTGCCGCTGCCTGGGTTTCTTTGCCGCCAAAGCCACCGCCCATCCGACGCATGTCGATGATCACTTTGTGCATCGGCACGCCCAGCACTTCGGCGACCAGTTTCTGCACTTCGGTCGGGTTCTGGGTCGAGGTGTATACGATCATGCCGCCATCTTCAGTCGGCATCACGCTGCTGACCTGGGTTTCCAGGTAGAAGTGCTCCTGACCGCCGATGTCGAGATCGCCTTCAATCACGTGCTTGGCATCAGCAATGGCCGCGGCTGCATCACCGCGTTTTTGCTGGTGGCTGCCGGAGACGAAGTGCTCTTTTGCCAGCGCTTCTTTGACATCCAGGATCGCGGGTAGCGGCTCATATTCCACAATTGCCGCCATCGCCGCTTTGCGGGCGGTTTCCAGATCGCCGGCGGCAACCGCCAGCACCGGCTGGCCGTAGTATTCGACGATGCCGTCAGCCAGCAGCGGATCGCCGGGCAGCACAGCGCCGATATCCAGCTGGCCGGGAACATCCTGGCTGGTGATCGCAATCGCGACGCCTTCAAACTCATAGCAGGGCGAGACGTCCAGCTTGGTGATTTTGGCGTGGGCCTGGGTACTCAACCGTGCATAGACGTGGAGCTGATTGGGAAACTCCAGCCGATCATCAATATAGATGGCTTCGCCGGTGACCTGCTTCGGGGCACTGTCGTGTTTGACGCTTTTCCCGACGCCGGTTTTCAAATCCTGCTTGGCGATGGCCACCATGTCTTCGTGGCTCAATGTGTTGTGATTGGCGTTAGACATATGACGTGACCCTCGTTTCGATATGGTTATCCTGGTTCTGCTGCTCGATATAGAAACGGCGAAGCATGTTGGCCGCGGTCAGGGTGCGGTATTCCTGGCTGGCCCGGAAATCGGACAGCGGCTGGAAGTCCTGCGACAGCGCCTGCATGGCCTTGCTGATGGTGTCGTTTTGCCACGGCTGGCCGATCAGGCTGGCTTCACAGTGGCTGGCACGCTTGGGGATCGCCGCCATACCGCCGAACGCGATGCGGGCATCTGTGACCACGCCGTCACGAAGGGTGATGTTGAACCCGCCGCAGACGGCCGAGATGTCATCGTCCAGACGCTTCGAGAGCTTGTAGGCCCGGAACTGGGCAGCGGCCTCAGGTTTCGGAATGATGATCTGCTCAATGAACTCACCCGGCTGCTGCGCGGTGACTTTATAGCTGATGAAAAACTCTTCCAGCGGCAGGATCCGGCTGGTGTCGCCGCAGCGAAGCTTGATTTTGGCATCCAGCGCCAGCAGCAGAGGTGGGGTATCGCCGATGGGAGAGGCATTGGCAATATTCCCACCCAGTGTGCCCTGATTGCGTACTTGCAGGGAGGCAAAGCGATGCAGCAGTTCACCAAAATCCGGGAAGTAGGTATTGAGCAACGGATAGGCATCGCTAATTGGCACGTTGGCGCCAATTAGCAGGGTATCGTCGGTTTCGGTGCAGACTTTCATGTCCTCGACCTGATTGACGCTGATCAGGGTTTCAATTTCCCGGTGGAACTGGGTGACTTCCAGCGCCAGATCGGTGCCGCCGGCGACCAGTTTCGCGTTCGGGTATTCCTGAAACAGCAGCGCTAGCTCGTCGGTTGAGCGGGGTGAGAAAGACTGCAAGCGGCCATCGGTGAGGGTTGCTGATGTCATCTGAATCGTTTCCAGCTTGGCAATGGTATCGCGCTCCAGTGCGGCAAACTGATCCCGCATGGGTTCGTTGCCGGATAGCGACAGCGCAGCCTCGACAATTGGCCGATAACCGGTACAACGGCACAGGTTGCCGGCCAGTGATTCCATCACATCGGTTTTATCGGCAGCCGGTCTGTTCTTACTCAGCGCGAACATCGACATGATAAAACCGGGGGTACAGTAGCCGCACTGTGAGCCATGAAACTCAACCATGGCGTGTTGCACCGGGTGTAGGGATTTGTCTTTATTTTGTAGATCTTCAACGGTGATCAGCTGCTTGCCATGCAGCGTAGAGATAAACGTCAGGCAGGAGTTGACGGAGCGGTATTCCAACCGGCCATCGACTAACTCCCCCAGAACCACGGTACAGGCGCCACAGTCACCTGAGCCGCAACCTTCCTTGGTCCCCGTTTTCTTCTGGACGGTGCGCAGATAGTTCAGCACTGTCATGTTGGGAGACAAGTTTTCTTCTTGCTGGATTTCTTGATTGAGCAAAAAAGTAATCAAGAGACCTCCTTGTACATTGACTCACGAGATAGATGTATTTTTTCTGACCTTTGGGTCAATAATTGGTCAATCTGACTCGGGGGTCAACTTTAAATTTTACAATCTGGTAACATGCCGATGGGGGGATTCACTGCAAAGTAAGACAGATATAGAGGGTTGTTGTGTTAACAATGACCTGGGTTGGGATTATTTGCTGTTGAGGCAAAAAATAGCGGCTTGAAAAACTGTACACAATTTTGTTTCAACTTTGTGTGCAATGCCAATTCATCAACAGATCTGCAGCCTGAGAGCACTCAGATATAGACAGCACGCTGGACGCCGGGGAAGGGGTTAAAACGAAACAAGCCACTTGCAGCGGCCTGTTGATATTGAAGTGAGGATTCACGCCAACGCGGCGATGATTACCGATTTTTCAGCACGTTTGAGAACACCACGTGCAGATCGCTGGAGGCGGTCCGGCCATCCAGGTTCAGTTTCGAGCGGATGTGATCCAAGTGCTCCTGCATCAGTGCGAGCGCTTTGGCGGTATCGCCAGCCTCAATGGCATCGAGCAGATGACTGTGCTCGTCCTGAGAGCAGTTGGCGTGACTGCCGGTTTCATACTGGGCGATCAGCAGGGACGTCTGAGACACCAGGCTGCGCTGGAAAGCCAGCAGCGGCGTGTTTTCCGCCATTTCAGCCAGTTTGATATGGAACTCGCCCGACAGGCGCAGGCCGCTGCCGTAGTCACCTTGCTCAAAGGCTTTGTTCTCTTTCTCGACTAGCTTGCGGCATTCATCGATCTGGGCTTTGGTGGCATGCTGAACAGCCAGCTCAATAATCGCCAGCTCCATCACTTCACGGGCTTTGATGATTTGCTTGGCTTCATCGACCGACGGTGAAGCCACCATCGCGCCCCGGTTCGGGCGGATGTCGACCACCTGCTCCAGCGACAAGCGCAGCAGGGCACGGCGGATAATGGTTCGGCTGACGCCAAAAATCTCAGCCAGGGCTTCCTCGCTGAGCTTGGTTGCAGGCGGCAGGCGCTGCTCCAGAATGGCATCAAAAATGTGGCAATAGACGACATCATCCTGAGACTGGCCGGCACTTTTCGTTTTGGTGGCTGGTTTCATCGAACTTTTAAGGCTTCCCATCGGAGCAATAACCCTCAACTTGTTCATTTTCCTAAGCATGCCATCATACTGAACTTTGTTGCAGCCGATAGCATCAGGTATCCATAAGTGTGAGCCATTTTACAGCTTGCGAGGAAAAATCACCAACATTGTGCACAATTACAGCGGAAGTTTTTGTATACAGGTTGGGTGGGGATTATTCTGGTAGCTCCCTCATACCTATCACTTTTTAATCCGAGTATGGGAGTCTGACTCTTGAGATAAGGCGCCTATTATCAGAATAAAGCGCCTCAACAGGGGTTAGCTCGATTGTGCCTGTAACGCCGGCATCATAACTTCCTGAATTATTTGCGTACCTTCCGGCGTTGCCCAGCTACCGACCAGTTCGGCAATAAGCTGGTTGGTGCTGGTGAGGATGACCCCGGCCTTCTCCATTCGCCGCAGTGCCATCTCATCTCCCATTTTGCTGGGGGAGCCGCCGGCATCCGCCACAACCTGAACATCATAGCTTTCAGATACCAAAGTTAAAGCAGGATACACGGTGCATACGTCATTGGTGACACCGGCAATGATGATCTTCTTGCGGCCCGGTGCTTTGGTGGCCCTGGCAAAGTTCTCATCATCCATCGCATTGACAATCCCGAGTCGTTTGATGCGGTCAGCAAAGGCTTGCGGTAATTCCTGTGCCAGCTCATCCATCAATGGACCCTGAGCGTGCTCTTCCATGCTCGAGGTGAATACGACAGGCATTTTCAGGATTTTTGCAGTTTTTGCCAGCATCAGCGCATTGCGCTTCATTTCCTCTTGCGAGATAGACTGAACCCAGCCCATGGTGCCGACCTGATGGTCAATGAGCAGCATGGTTGCATTGTCGGCTGTAAATCGTTCGAAACTCATCATGATGTCCTCTTAAGCATTGAGTGGTTTCCCACTGAAAAACATGACTTTTGCACTGTTGTCGTGTGCGGTTAATGCGATCACCTGTTGTGTCGCAGTTGCCGGAAACACGGGTAGTTTGTGATCATCCGGACGAAACGTTTGTTCATTGACTGAGACTGCTCCGAAAATGGGCATTACAAAAGCGTTGTGACCGCCAGTAACCGGTACCTCAACGGTTGCGCCCTGATCTAACGTGATATCCAGTAATGTAACGGCCGTTGGGGCGCTCAGCGGTGAGGTGATATCCCCATAGCTTCCGACTGGGACCCGGATGCGGGCGCCGGGCACGTTCACCGACGGCACACTTTCAGCCTCCAGAATGAAAGGTTGCGGTGCCATGTTCTTTTTATCGACCGGCAGGTCGACAAAAATTTGTAGCGAGTGAACGGTCTTACCGGGCTCTGCCGGGACCTCTTCGTGCACAATGCCGCTGCCAGCGGCCGTCCAGTGCAGGCCCCCCGGCTTGATCAGGTTATGGGTTCCCAGTGAATCCCGGTTATCTATCCCCGTTGCAGAATCTAAAAAAGGATAAGAGACTGCTGATAACCCGGTATGGGAGTGGGCCGGGAATGTCGGCCCGCTCATCCATGCATGGTCAACCCCGAGAAAAGGACTGAGCAATTTCGCTTCATCTCGCAATGAATAGGCCCGGAAATGGCTGCCATGGGTGATAAGCCGGGTTGATGTAATCACAGGCATGCTACTCTCCTTATTCACTGTACACAGGATAGTCGGTATAGCCGCGCTCCGTCCCACCATAGTAGGTGTTGCGATCGGCATCATTCATGGGCCAGCCGGCTTGCAACCGTGCCACAAAATCCGGGTTGGCCAGGACCATTTCCCCGTAGGACTCTAAGTCCGCCAGGCCGGAGGCGATATCATCACCGATTTCTTCACGCGGCCGGCTGGGACGGTTGACAATCAGGGTGTGTTGCCAAATTTGTCTCAGGTCATGGAGCAGTGGCTCGTTACCTAAATGCATGATGTGCAGGTAGGCCAGACCCAGTTTATTGAGCTCTCCGACCAGATATCGGTAGAGCGCCGGGCCTTCTTCTCCTTCATCGATTCCCCAGATTGCCGTGCCCGGAGAAAGGCGGATAGCGGTACGATCTGCGCCGATTTCCTCAACCACAGCTTTCGCGATTTCAATAGCAAAGCGGGCACGGTTTTCGAGCGACCCGCCGTATTTGTCGGTACGGGTGTTAGCACTTGGGGCCAGGAACTGCTGAATAAGGTACGCATTGGCGCCGTGGAGCTCGATGCCGTCAGCTCCGGCTTCAATGGCCCGCCGTGCTGCATAGCGAAAGTCTTCAACCGTCTGGCGTACCTCGTCGGTGCTCAGGGCGTGCGGGGTCGGGATGGTCTGCATACCGGTGGCGGTAAACATTTCAGCGTCCGGAGCAATGGCTGAAGGAGCGACCCCCTGACGATGGTGAGGCGTATTGTCCGGGTGCGACATCCGACCGGCATGCATCAACTGAATGAAAATCCGGCCGCCCTGACGATGGACGGATTGAGTGATTGTTCGCCAGCTGGCGACATGGGCATCTGTGTAGATCCCCGGTGTGGCTAAGTAGCCCTGACCGTCTTCAGAGGGCTGGGCCCCTTCACTGACAATCAGGCCGATGCTGGCGCGCTGGGTATAGTATTCGGCGGCCAGTTCACCAAGCGTGCCGTCAAACTGGGCGCGGGAGCGGGTCATGGGCGCCATGACGAGACGGTTGGCCAGTTGGTCGCGGCCGACAGTGACAGGTTCAAAGAGTGTGTTCATCAGATTGTCCTTCCTGTATCGGTGATATATGTCGTGTTGACTGAAACTTGATCGCAAACCAGACACCGCAGAGGGCTCAACAAAGGTGCAATCAATCGTTGGACATAGTATTGATGAGTGCATCACTGAGATAAATAGGTAAAAATGGAAATAATTGATGCACTAGTGGAGCAATTGATATGGAACTGCTGAATGATATGGCACTGTTTGTTGAAGTGTGCAAAGTGATGAATTTTCGACGCGCGGCAGAATCTCTGGAGATGCCCAGCTCAACGTTATCCCGCCGGATCAGTAAGTTAGAAAAAGAGATCGGACTTCGGCTATTGCACCGGACCACACGCAAAGTCGAGCTGACCGAAGCGGGGCAGATTTACTATGAGCGCTGTAAGCGAATCGTCGATGAAGCCAGACTCGCGCATGAACAACTGGGAGAAATGCTGGCCCAGCCAAGTGGCGGGTTGCGAGTGTCGGTGCCGGTCGACTTCGCGACGATTTTCCTGGCGCCTGTGCTGGTCGATTTTGCAAGCGCATATCCTGGGATCAACTTTGAACTGGACATGACGCCCAAGCATGCTGATTTGGTGTCTGATCATGTCGATGTTGCGATTCGCATGGGCGAGCCGTCTGATTCGACCCTGATCGCGCGCAAACTGATGCAGTTTCAATCGCAGTTATTTGCCGCGCCGGGATATATGGCGCGGGCAGGGGAGCTCGATCACCCGTCTCAGTTGGTTAACCACAGCTGTATTGATTTTCCGAAGTCTGAAGGGTGGCGGCTGCAAAAAGCCGATGAAGTCGTCGAGGTGAAGGTCGGCGGGCGATTTATGCTGAATAATGTCGGGATGATGAAACGTTTGGCTGCCTTAGAACAGGGGATCATTCAGATTCCTGCGCCGGCGATTGTTGAAGAGCTGGCGCAGCAACTGCTGGTTCCGGTGCTTCCCGGTTGGTTCGCGAAACCCCTACCGGTTTATGCTCTGACCGAAACACGGTTGCTCCCGGCGAAAGTTCGGGTGTTTCTTGATTTCTTGCGAGACAGGCTCGATAGTGTTGGGTAAACAGGGACTTTGGTGCCTGTTTACCCAGTGATACTATCCCCACCAATAGTCCTTCCCTATCAAAGAAATAGCCAAGTCCCATTAGCCCCTTGTCCCGGTGTTCTTTAAGCTTCGACGATGCGCTGACTGTCATCAGTTAATCGGTGATGCAGGGGCTTGGCGAAGAACAATAACAGGAACACGCTGATTTGATTCAGCGGGAATGATTGGGGGAAGAGGATGAATTACGTCTTACAGTTGAAAGTGAAAACCCGTCTGATACTCGGCTTTGGCACGCTGCTTTGTTTGATGTTGCTGTTGACGATACTCGGCATCCAGAAGGTCAATCAGATTGATACGGCTTTAGCCCAGATGACCGATATCAATTCCCTCAAACAACGGTATGCGATCAACTTCCGCGGCAGTGTGCATGATCGCGCGATTGCAATTCGCGATGTGGCGATGGCGCGCAATGCGAGCGAACTGGCGGGGCTGGAAGGCGAAATTAAACGTTTGGAGCGCTTTTATCGCGACTCTGAGGGCAACATGAACCAGATGATCAACCGGGGCGTTGTGTTTACACCGGAAGAGCTGTCGATGCTGCGCACGATTGATCAGATCCAGCAGAAAACCTTGCCACTGGTTCAGGCGATTATTGCGGATAAAAAGCAAGGCATCGACACAACGGCGATGTTGTTGGAGCAAGCCCGCCCGGCGTTTGTGGACTGGTTGAATGCGATCAACCGGTTCATTGATTTCCAGGAAGGGTTGAATCAGAAGATGACGCCGGAGGCTCGCGCGGTGGCGAGTGGCTTTGAAGAATTGATGCTGGTGCTTACGGGCATTGCCATCGCGATTTCACTGGTGGTTGCGGTGGTGATTGAACGCAGCTTCCGGCGCTCTCTGGGTGGTGAGCCTTTTGAGGCCCAGAAAGCGATCCAGTTGATGGCGAATGGCGATTTAACCCATGATTATGGTGCGCGCCCGAGTGAAAGTATTCTCGACTCTCTTTCGACAATGTCCGCGACGTTGACGGGGATTGTGAGCAATATTGCCGGCGCTTCGACGCAGATTGTCGAACAAGCCGAGGAAGTATCCGGTGGGGCTGGCCGGGTGCTCAAGTCTGCTGAGCGTCAGGCAAGTGTCACGGCTGAAACTTTGGGGCGACTTGAAGGCATGCGTGACACCATCGATCAGATTGCCGACGTGGCGAATCAAACGGAAAGTAACTCGGTGATGACGACGGACAATGCCCGCCAGGGACGCGCCTTGGTGTTTGCGGTGGCGCAGCAGATGGAAACCATTGCTGAAACCGTCAATGCCACGGTCGCACAAGTCCAGTTGCTGGAAGCGAAAACCAAAGATATCGGCGGCATTGTGAATGTGATCAGCGGTATTTCTGAACAAACCAACCTGCTGGCTTTAAACGCGGCGATTGAAGCGGCGCGGGCCGGGGAGTCGGGTCGCGGTTTTGCGGTTGTTGCCGATGAAGTACGCCAGTTGGCGCAACGCACCGGCGAAGCCACGTCGCAGATCGAGTCTTTAATCAGTGAAGTGCAGTCTCAGACGGCGATTAGTGTGAAGGCAATGCAGGCGACGCAGCCTCAGGTCGCCGAGGGCAATGTCAAAACTGCGCAGGCCAGCGAACTGTTGATGAATATTGAGCAACAGGCCGAAGATACGCTGAACCGGATCCGCGAGGTGGTCTCAGCCACGCAGGCGCAAGTGGATGTGGTGGGCGAGATCGTTTCCGATATGGGGAAAATTTCCGACATGTCGTCTGAATCCATCCGATTGATGAACACGAACGAACAGGCGGGCAAAGCGCTGAACCAGTTGTCGGGGGAGCTGAAGCAAGCGGTGGGATTCTTCCGGGTCTAATGACATTTGATCGCGGCCCGGGTTTGCCAACGGACACCTGGGTTATGCAATGCCATTATCGTGAATGAACTGTTGGTTTTTCGCTCGGGTGCAGCAGGAAGTTCTGAGCAGGATGGCAGGGGAAGGGGTGTACTCAAAGTACCATGTTGCAGTTATTAATTTTTCTTTGAAATTGTTTTGTAAAATATATAACCAGATTAAATCAATACGACGGAGTAATGTTTGAGATCTGGGATCAAGTTGCAATACGAAAGTATGTTCATATGGTTGCTTTTATGTCAGGGTTTTGTTGTTGATTGTGTTTTCATTGTATTCAATTGTTTTCAAGGACGGATGTCGTGGAACTTGCAACTTGCCCTACACCTGTGTCAGCTCCGGCAGAGGCGCTGCGCCTGAAAGATAGCCTGGCTGCTACCATCTATACCTTTGATGCTTATCCCCGCTTACTTGGCAGCTTCAACCATCTGCGTGAAGACCCTTATTTGAAACCGGGAGAGTCGTTTCGCCAGCGTCGTTTCTCTCGCTGTCATGTTGACCCCTGGGAAGTGACGTTTCATCGGGTCAATAATGTTTTCTACCAATCTTCGGATATCAATGGCTATTCCGGTGGGATCCGCCGTGAGTTTGAGCTCCTGGATACCGTTGCTCAGCATTTCTGCCAGGAGCGTGTGATCCCTTACCTGATGCAAACGCTGGGGCTGAAATATGCCGAAATCGGCATCCACCAAATTCGGATCACCGCGTCAGATCAGGCGGTGGGTTACCCTGCACCGGAGGGGATCCATCAGGATGGGTTTGATTACATCTGCACCTTGTGCATGGGGAAGCAGAATATTACCGGCGGTAATTCGGTGGTGCTGAAAGGCTCTGCGGTGGTGGCCGACGAGCAGCTGGGATTCGGTGAACTGCTGCTGTTTGACGATCGCGCGTATCGCCATTACGTGTCGCCGATCGTGCCGTTGCTGCCGGGTCACGGACACCGGGATATGTTCGTGTTTACCGTCAACCAGCTCGGCCCCGGTCGTGAATCCCTTCGAACCCCATCAGAAACTGCTCAGCGCTGATCCAGAACGACAAGGAAGAAACAGATGAATCATTTGATTGTTCTATGCCCACCGAAAATATTGCTCCAGCACACGGTCGACGATTTGATTGCCGCAGCGGGAGAAAACGCGGTTATTTTCACCTGTACCAGCGGTCGGGATGCACTGACAGCTCACTTGGCTGAACGATTCAAGGTGCATTATATGGATCGTTTTAACGACAACCCGCAGGTGGAAATTGAGGTCTATCAGGTGGCGTTGCAAATGCAAAACCCGCGGGTTGTCGCCTTGGCTGAAATTGACTTGATGCGGGCGGCCCGGGTGAATGATCGGCTGGGCGTCAGCGAGGGCAGTGAAGCGCGGGTGCAGTATTATCGTGATAAGTTCCTGATGAAATCTCTGGCGGCTGAAGCGGGGATCCCCATCGCGGCGATGTCGACGCTGAACAATGCGACCGAGTTGGACCAGTTTATTGCCCGGTACGGCTATCCGGTGGTCGCCAAGCCGCGCGATGGCCGGGGCTCCAACGGGGTTATGGTGATCCGCAGTGACGAGGATGCCAGGACATACCTTGCCCGGCAGGAGGGGACCGGCTTTTTGAACCTGATGGTTGAGCAGTTTGTTGAAGGGGAGCACTACCAGACCAACGGTTTGTTTGTCGATGGCCGCCCGGTACTGATTTCGACCAGCAAGGCGCTGTCTTCCTGTCTTGATTTTCTCTCCGGTAAGGCACTCGGATTGCAGATGCTGGATCCGGACACGCCGTTGGCCAAACAGATTGAATCCATGGCCAATCAACTCATCTGCGAGGTATTGCCTTCCGAGCCGACCCTGTTGTTCCACCTTGAAGTGTTTGTTCGACCGGATGGTGAAGTTGTGTTGGGTGAGATTGCCTGCCGTCTCGGCGGTTGCTTTGTTAATGACGAGCACCGGGCCGCCTGGGGGCTGGATCTGCGGATGGCATATCTGGCGTACATGCGGGACCCTGACATGGTTGCCGTCCCGCTTGAACGTCCTGCACGGTTGGCCGGACAGCTATTGGTGCCGCCGATGGCCGGCAAGCTGCTGGATGCGCCGATTTCGTGTGACCGGGATTATGTCGAGAAATACGCTTTTACCGGCCGGATCGGTGAAGTATACACCCCGATGGCGTTTACCAACGGGGAGATCATGAGTGCGATTGTCATGGGGCGGACAGAATCGGAAGTCGAATCTCGTCTTGGTGAGCTGCATCAATGGTTTAATGAACAAGCTGCATGGGAACCGGCTTGATTGATTGCCGATTCCTGACATCGCGCCGTGAGGCGTCATGAGTCGATCAAGAGAAATAACAGGCGAGCCGTTGTATGGCTCGCCTGACCCCGATTAAGAGGTGGTTGTATGTTGAATGCTGTGGTGTTGTCCCTGTTGGGGTCTGTGTTGTTTGTTTGGCTCCAAATCCCGCTGGGCGCAATGTTCGGGGCGATTGTGTTTCTGATGGTGGCCGGGAAAGTCGGACGTCGACTGTCTCTGCCGGGACCGACGCTGACGTTTGTGCAGTTGGTGCTGGGCATCGGGGTCGGGGTGATGGTGCCGAGTGATTTAGGGGCGGTGAGTTTCCCGCCGTTGATGTTGCTGGGGCTGATCACGTGTATGGTCGGACAGGTCAGCATTTCCTATTGGTGGCTGCATAAAAGAGAGCAGTGGTCGAAAACGGATAGTTTACTGGGCTCGGTGCCGGGCGCCATGGCCGCGGTTCTGGTGCTCAATGAAGCGCAGCAGAAACCGTCCGGCAAAGTGGTGTTCACCCACACGGTGCGTCTGGTCACGCTGGTGATCCTCTCCGGGGTGATTGCTGCGGACAACCAGGCGGCAGAATTTTATTTCTTTACCGGTGAAGAGTCCTATTGGCTGCTGGCCGTTGCAGCCGCCGCCTGGGGAAGCGGGGTGGTGCTGGAGAAAATCGGCGTGCCTGCGCCGTACATGGTAACTGGGATGCTGACGGCCATTGGTTTCGGGGTGATGATGCCGGAGGCCAGCCTGACGATCCCGCCGGTACTGGTGTTTATCGCCACTTCTGCCTTGGGGGCGTTGATCGGTATTCGGCTGGTGGATGTCAGTGGCCGGGAGTTTGCGACCCACCTGCGCTCAGGGGTCATCGCGACAACCCTGAGTCTCGGAGTCACGCTCCTGTGTGCGTATGTGTTCAGCCAGATACTGGAACAGAGTTTTGTGGTGCTGTTGATGTCCTGGGTGCCGGGCAGCATTGAAGCCATGACCGTCGCTGCCATATATCTGGGATTGGAACCGGCATTGATCATGCTCAACCATATTACCCGGATGGTGATCCTTCACTCGCTGCCACTTGCCGTGAAGCCGTTTTTACGCCCGGGGCGAGAAGTGAGCCGTAGTGAGGGATGATGCTGATCGTGCGTTGCCTTGCAATCAATGACAGGGCGTGATGATGATTGCCTGCTTCGTGTTATTCGAGCAGGCGATCATTGAACTTAAACTGCGCACGATGAACTGAATATCCACGATTGTCTTCAAATTCAGGGGCTGATTACCCTTCTATCACATTGGCTTTATTTCTGGCTGTAAGGATCGCTTGGATTGCCGGAATGTCGGTTTCAGCATAAGTTTCCTCCAGGCGTTTCAGCCCGAGCCGCCGATCAGCGCAACGCAGCATATCGATCAGTCCCCATCGGTCATCGAAAGATGTCGTCATCAGCGCCGCTTTCGGTGTGTCTATATAGTGCCGAAGCAAAGCTGAGATTTCTGAGACATCATTGACATAGGGGTAATGTCCGGCATGCTCTGTCTGGTTTAGGGGCAAAAAGTCTTTCGGATAATCCCAAATAATGGTCTTCCCCTGAACAATCCAGTAGCGCGGGCAATGGGTACTTCCGCGCGTGCTTCCCATTCGGTAGACATTGCAATGGATCTGCAACCCGGCTGTCGGATCAAACAGGGCTTCGATTGCTTTTTTCAACTTGCTCCACGGTTTGCTGATGGGACCTCCTGATTTGATGCGTTCGAACTATTGATTTAAGTGATTGCTTTTTATTGGATTTTAACCAAGTTGCGTGGGGTTGTCGCGGAGGGTTGAGATGAGAACGCGAATAAAGCAGATTAAAGAAGGGAACAGACCGGATGGAATTCAGTTGAATCAACCGGCGCTCGGACTGCTCCCGTCAGTTGGGTTTGTTTTCCCGGCCAGGTGGCCGGGAAGTCTTGGGGCTAGTTGAGCAAGGAGTTAGTTGAGGCAAGTGGCCGGCTGAGCGGCGCTGTCGGCTTGCATTTCAATCTGAATGAAAGAGCGCAGGTGCAGACGCGACATGGCATCCAGCAATTGCTCGACATACTCCGGCCGGGCGCCGTTGCCCATCAGCCCGATACGCCAGACCTGACCGGCCAGCTCACCGATACCGCCGCCGATTTCAATTTTATATTCCGCCATCAGTTGCTCGCGAAAGTCTTTATCATCCATATAGTCGGGGATCAGAATCGTCGTGAGCTGCGGCAAGCGGCTGTCCTTATCCACCAGGCATTCCAGCCCCAGCGTTTCAAGGCCGGAGATCAGGAGTTCCTGACACTCGGCGTGTCGTGCCATCAGTTCCTCCCGGCCTTCTTCCAGCACGTTAGACAGCGCCTGATGCAGGCCGTACAGGGCATTGATTGGCGCTGTATGATGATAGGCCCGGGACGAGACATCCCAGTAGTTACTGATCATCGACAGGTCGAGGAACCAGCTTGGGATCGGGGACTGCCGCTGGGTCAGCTTGTTCACCGCTCGCTCACTCAGGCTGATTGGCGAGAGTCCCGGCGGGCAAGACAGGCATTTTTGGGTGCCGGAGAAAATAGCATCAATGCCCCATTCATCGACTTTCACTTCAACGCCGCCCAGTGACGTTACGGCGTCCACAATTGTCAGGGCACCGAATTCACGGGCGACGGCACAGAGCGCTTGCGCGTCGTTCAGAACACCGGTTGAGGTTTCACCATGGACGAAACAGACCGACTTTGCATCGGGATGTTGGGTCAGGGTGTCACGCAGGGCGGTTGGGGTGATCGGGCGGCCCCAGGCGGTGCGCACTTCGATGACGTTGCCGCCGACTTTTCTCGCGCTGTCGGCAATTCGCTGCCCGAAGGCACCGTTGATGCACACGACCACTTTTTCATTTGGCTCAACCAGGTTGGCGACACAGGCTTCCATCCCGGCCGAACCTGGTCCCGACAGTGGGATTGTCAGCGCGTTACGGGTTTGAAAAACCTGCTGTAACATCTGTTTGATTTCGTTCATCAGCGCAAAGCACTGTTTGTCTAAGTGGCCGATGGTTGGCTGCGAAGTCGCAGCCAGCACTGAATCATGGACCGGTGATGGGCCCGGGCCCAGTAACAGGGTTGATTCCGGAATAAAAGAAAGATGCATGTGAACTCCTAGGATTTAGCCAAAGACAGAGAACAGTCGTGTTCAATCATGAACTTCTCGACACTGTCAGCACAGGCATGAGCGTGCCGGACAATAATGTCCAGAGCACTGGTAAACAAAAAGCGTCCGCTAGTCAGCTCGCCGATGGCGAAGATGCTGGTGTTCATCCGCCCGTCTTTGCAGAACAGGCCGTAGTCGTACTTGCACACATCCAGACCACCGAACTTGTTTTCAACACTGGTGCCGCTTTCAATCAGGTTACGGACCAGAGGAGAGTCAATTTGGCTCAGCGATTTCGGGCTGCCGGTGGCATAAATCACCTTACCGGTTGGAGTGCTGCTGTCGTTGCACTGCACCATAAGCTGCCCGTCTTCGACCTTGACGGACGAAGCCCCGGCAACAAACTTAAGCTGGCCCGAACGCAGGTAGCCGAGGATTTTTTCGGCATTCTCGGCCGGAATCGAAACCCGCAGTGACATGGCTGAGGAGAAGAACTCCTTCATAAAACGCTCCTGATCATCGGCGCGCAGGCTATCCCAGATCTGATCGATCCCGCTGTTGGTATCGTACAGAATCGCCTGCCAGCCCCGATCTTGCTTCGCCATCGCCAGCTCTTTCTCCAGAAACGCTTCCAGATCGCGGATGGGTTGGTTGGGGAGCGGTAACTCTTCGAAATAGGAACTTTCCGACTGGGCGCGGTAACGCTCACGCTCTTGCTGGTACAGATCGCCCAGCTTATAGAAATCCAGCGCCGGACAATGCTCGGCAATGTAATCCGGAGTGAGATAGGCATTCTTATAGCGCCCCTGAATCCCGCGAACGAACGGGAAATAACCGCTGCGCGAATAGATGGTGATCGGGCCGGTATGACCGCCTTCAATCAGGCCAATGGTTGCGTCAATGGCGCTGAGCCGTGCGCCGATAATCGCCACGCTGTCTTCGGCCGGCACTTTCTGTTTCAGCTCGCGGGTCGGATACGGCGAATGAATAATGTCATGGCTGTAGGGTGGCAGCACTGCAGACTGCTGCTGGGTCCCGCAGGCCAGAACGACTTTCTCGGCGACAATAACAGCCCCGTTTTGGGTGACGACATTGATCTGGTCTTTTTCAATTTGCTCGACTTTGACCGCTTCGTCGTGGATCACTTTGACCTGGATACCGCTGCGTCGGGCTTCGGTACAGATTGCAGAGAAAGCGTCTTTCATATACATCCCGAACAGTGCCCGGGGCGCATACGTATCGCGGGTCATTTCCAGCTCCGGGAAATCAGGTTTCCATTTATATTCGTTGCATTCCAGCCAATGATAAAAATCACCAGGATGATCTTTAAATACCGTAATATAACCAGCCTTGGTATTTAAAAGATTCGATTTTAAATCGCTGAAATATGCATTTCCCGGTCCTATTTCCTTGGATTTCTCTAATACAGTCAGTGACAGTTCATTTAATTTTTCTTGTAAGTTTTTTTTCAGCAGGGCATCGATAAACGAGATGCAAGAAGCCCCACCGCCAACGATGACGATGTTTGTTTTCACGTTAAATATCCTTATTTACTAGCTACTGCGTAATATTTTGAGAAATCTTGATGTTGAATGGGATAGCCCGGAGTACTGAGTCGATCGTAATCCCTTCGGTCAGCTCTTCCAGGGTAAATTCGCCTTTGTGCAGGGAAAATACAGCCCGTTCAGTAATGATTTTAATGTCTTTATCCCAGAAGTCCGGATGTTGGGTCGCGACCGTGACCTGTTGAACGCGTTCAACAAACTTCGGTATTGCGCCTTCCTGTTGGATCTGGATGTCGCGTCCGTTTTTACCGAGTTGCAGGCCCTTGGTGGTCAGGGTGCCGCAAAACACTAACTTCTTGGCGGATGCGGCAATATTGATGAACCCACCTGCGCCCGTCAGCTTCTCGCCGAATGCACTGGCATTGATATTGCCGTGCTGGTCGATTTCGGCAAATCCCAGAAATGCCACATCAATTCCGCCGCCGTTATAAAAGCTGAACAGATCGGCTTGCTGAATCACACTGCTGAAATCTGTCGCTTCACCGAAGGCAATGCCTTCTTTCGGCTTGCCGTTGATCACCCCGGACTCGACAGAAGTATCGATTCGGTTGTTCAAGTGAGCCAGTCTTTCGCCGACCAAGGCCGGGATCCCAATCCCGAAGTTCAGGAAAGCCCCGTCCGGGATCGGCTCCTTGCAGGCCCGGCTGACGATCAACATCTTTTCCGGCGGAAGTAGCGCCTGCTGAACGGCATCCAGCGCTTGTGCCGAGCCGTAACTCGGATAGTGGCGATCACCGCCCTCAATCACAAAGTCGACCAGGTGGCTGGGAATATCGACCTGATTCGCCGGCAGACTCCGGACGATACACTCGACCTGCACGGCGACCTTACCGCCGTTGTTCCGCGTGGCCATGGCCTGCCAGAGCGCATCATGCAGGGCAGCTTCTCCGACCATGGAGATATTGCCGTGCCGATCGGCCACGGTTCCCCGCAGCAGGGCGAAGTCGGCTCCCGGACTCGGGTAGTAGAGCTGCTCTTTCTCCCGGACGGAAATCACTTCAACCAGCGGTTTGGTGTCTTCCGCCAGTGCACCGCCTTCCAGGCGCGGGTCGACAAACGTATGTAATCCGACCCGGCTGAAATGGCCGTCCAGTCCCGATGCCATGTCGCGAAACAGGTGGCTCATGACTCCCATCGGCCAGTTGTGGGCGTCGATCTCTCCCGCACGGCCAAGCCGGGTCAGTGCCGGACAGAATCCCCAGAACCCGCCGATGGCGCGTTTGACCAAACCGGGGTGGGCCAGTTTATCCAGTCCTTTTCCTTGCTTGTCTCCGGCACCAGAGGCAAACAGCAGGGTCAGTCCCTTGGGTTGCTGCTCGCGGGCAAATCGCTCCGAGAGGGCCTCGGTCAGCAGATCCGGATGTCCGCAACACCCGAACCCGCCGGGGATCACCACCGCACCGTTGTCGATCAGTTCAGCCACGGCTTTTGCTGTCGTCTGCTTCATGAGATCACTCGACCAGCTGTTTAACCGGTTGATAGCGAGACGCCAGGATCACACAACCGTTTTTCGAGGCCATGCTGTGGCAGGTACCGGGCGCGCGGACAATCAACGCACCCGGTGCAAATGTCTGGCCGTTTTCGATGTAATCGCCCTGAAGAACCAGCACGGTTTCAAAGCCCATGTGAACGTGGCCAGGCACATAAGCACCGGCTTCATAGCGCAGGAACGCCATATCAGGCCCTTTGGGATCATTCACGGTTTCATCAAACAGCACTGCAATATCAACGCCTTCGCGCAAACCGCGCTGGTATGGCTGAAAATCCAGCTCGGCCGGCAGGCTGATGTCGCTGTCAAAACCCAGTTTCAGAACAACGTCTCTTGACTCAGGTGGTACGGTGAATTCCATGTGTTTATCTCCTTGTTATTGTGGGTAAGATCGTGTGGTCTTAACGGTTTCTGGCGTACTGGCTGAGGCCGTTGTAGCCCCAGTTTCGGGCATCCAGTTCGTGTATGGATATATAATTGGGCTGCTGCGTTGTCCCTTCTCCCAGCACATCGCTGAGCAACTGGTAAGTCGCCCGCAGCCACTGCGCTTTCTGCTCTTCAGTGTTCGTTCCCTCCGTGATGTAAATCGCCAGGTCGAAGGCGGCCGGCTCGGTCACCCGGGTCGCGTTGACAAAGCACAGGCTTTGGTGCTGATGAACATGGACTCGGGTCACTTCCGGCTGCTTGTTCAGCAATGCCTGAGTCAGCTCGGTGAGTCCGGCAACGACCTGGCTGACCGTTTCTTCCGGCAGCGTCGTATTCAACGTGAGATCAAGTTTCGGCATTGTGATTACCCCTTCTGACGGCTGAAGCCGTGCCAGTAAACCGGCCAGTTCCCTTCTTCGCCGTAGTTGTTAATGACTGAAGCGATGGCGACCAGCGTGACACTTCCGATCAAGACCGGCGTGATCAGGTAGTCAAATCCGATGACCCCTTGTCCGGCAAGAATAATGACCAACGGGTTGGCACCGGCAGGCGGATGAACCGCACGGAAGTACTGCATCAGCATGATGGCAACCCCGACCGCCAGCGACATCACGATGATTGAATCACCGAGCGCATACAGGGCAACCAGCCCGACGGCTGAAGTGATCAGGTGACCGGCGATGACATTCCGTGGCTGTGCCAGTGGTGAAGCCGGCGCGGCGAACAAAATGACACACGTTGCGCCGAAAGGTGCCATCAGCCATGGCACGCCGGTTGACTGACCCAGCACACTGAGTGTCAGAATCCCGAGGAAGCCGCCAACCAGTCCTTTCATCATCTGAATCAATTTCGGTCTCGGCGGTAACGCGCCGCCCCCACGAAGTTTCTTCATTTTTTCATCTCCTTACGAATGGTATGCAAAGTTATGGATCAACTGTGTTATACTTTTATGAACAGATCTGTACACCTCGGTTGGCGATGATACAGACCTGTACACCTCAAGGCAATACCTAATTTATGAAACTTAATGTATAAGGATCGTGATGAGTAAGAAAACACACATTCTGGATGTGGCCGAAGCGCTGTTTAATGAGCTTGGCTACACCGCGGTGGGCGTCGACTTGATCCGGGACAAGGCGGAAGTTTCCAAAACGTCGATGTACCGGCATTTTGGTTCAAAGAGTAAATTGATCGAGGCGGTTCTGGTCCGGCGACATCAACGCTTTGAGGATGAATTAAATGCTGTGGTTTCCGCTGCGACGGACCCGACCAGTCGGCTGAATGCCATTCTGGACTGGCATTTTGCCTGGTTCCGGGCCGTAAACTTCAAGGGGTGTATGTTCATGCACGCTCTGGCTGAGTTTAAAGGGCATGATGAAACCCTGGCAGATCAGGCGTTGCGCCATAAGGCCTGGCTGAAGTCATTGCTGTTTTCAACGTTTGAGCCGGGCGAGCCGGGCGCGGAAGCGAAAACCGAGGCCCTGATGACCTTCCTTGAAGGGATGATCGTCCGGGCAGAATTCGGCGAAGTCACCGGTTATGAAGAGATTTATCGCCTGGGCGTCAAGGCACTGGCTGCCGCCGACTTTACCGGCAGCAAAGCCAAGGCCGTTGTGGCCGCCGAGGAAGCCATCATGGCGCAAGACTGAGTCTGGCGCGCAGGAAACTTACCGGCAACTGTGGGTTGTCGGCCATTATATTGATTGAATATCAAGGAGAAACAAATGGATTTGCCGTTAACGCAAGGGGTTCATCACATCGGCCTGGCCGTCTCGCATCTGGAAGAAAGCGCGCGTTTTTTCACATCTCTCTTGGGATGGAAGGAAATCAAGCGGCGGGATGATTATCCGGCGATCTTCGTCAGCGATGGTGCAATCATGCTGACCTTGTGGGCGACACAAACGGACAACCCGACGTCGTTTGATCGTAAAACCAACGTCGGCCTGCATCACCTGGCGATCCGGGTCGACAGCAAAGCTTCGTTGTTTGAAGTCTATGACAGACTCGCCTCGAACGGGATTGAGATCGAGTTCGATCCCGAGCTGATCCGCGAAGGCCCGGCAATGCACATGATGTGCTACGACCCGAGCGGCCTGCGCATTGAGTTCCACTGGACCGGGGTTTAACTCGTCGTCCCTGATAACACCAGAGTACGGGAGGCAAACGCCTCCCGTTTTTTTGCGTTGCAGTTATCCCCCGAAATTGTGCATTTCTCCCCACAAATTGTCTAGTTCAATGATGGTCGTTATTACGCGAAGCCATGGCAACTTACGTTTTATAAGGGAACTCCGGATCATATGAAGCAACTTATTGTGGGTTATTTTACGGTTCCAGGCAGCACTGCCATCTTGTTTCCTGACAGAAGCCTGAAAATTATTTATGGCTAAAGCGTTACCAACAACCATAATATCAATAATGGACGCTCCTTTGTTGAACGAAGCTTTAACAAATTAATTCTGGAGCACTGACGCCGAGGGAGGAGCGTCCATCACATCACTACACTTGTTTTAACTTCAATCCTTATGCTTTATTGATTTGGCGGCGTTGTTCAGAACGAATTTACCTACTTGATGGATCCAACTTATCCCGGACCCAGTCGCCCAGCAGGGCAAAAGCCAGAGTGGTCAAGACAATCACCAGTGCCGGCAGGGTCGCCAGCCACCAGGCATCGAGCATATAGTCGCGGCCAAAGCCAACCATATTGCCGAGGCTGGTCATGGGTGGTTGAATGCCCAGGCCGAGGAAGCTGAGCGAAGTTTCCAGCATGATGGTCTGGGGGAAATTCAGCGTCATATTGACGATCAGCGCATTGGCAATATTCGGCAGAATATGTCGGCTGTAAATCCGCCACGGCGAGGCGCCGAGCGTGCGCACTGCCACGGCATAACCATGTTTGATAGACGACAGTGCCAGGCCGCGGGTGATCCGGGCATAGCGCTCCCAGCCGTATATGCCCATCAGCAGAATAAACAAGGTCAGGCTATTGCTGAAAAACGCCACCACGGCCAGAGCCAGGATCATAAACGGTAGCGCGGCCTGATAATCGATTGCCACCATCACCAAATCGTCAACCCAGCCTCGAAAATGGGCGGCCAGCAGGCCGATCAGGGTACCGATGAAGGCGCCGATGAGGGTGCCCAGCAGGGCGACCAGCAGACTGATCTGAATGGAGCTGATTAAACGACTCAGCACGTCGCGGCCCAGTTGATCGGTGCCGAGCAGGTGGCTCCAGCTGCCATCTTCCAGCCATACTGGTGGCTGCAAGCGGGCTCGCAGGTCAATCGCCTGATAGTCATAAGGGTTCCAGAGATCACCGGTGAGGGCGATTAGGAGCATCAGAGCCAGCCAGCCGATGGAGAGCCAGAGCAGCAAGGGTAAGCGGAATTTTCGTTTCGCTTGTGTTACTTGCGTTTCGGATGCCGGATTGGCCTCATTTGCCGTTTTCATTTCAGGGGGAGTTGTCAGCGTCGTCATTTTATTCTCCGGATCTCAGGCTGGCGACGCGCGGGTCAAGCCAGCCGTACAGGAAATCAATAATGAGGTTGGTCAGAACCATGGAGCAGGCAATCAGCATCACGATGATCTGCACCACGGCCAGATCGCGGGAAGCGACTGAGGTGACCAGCAACCGGCCCAGGCCCGGCCAGGCGAACACGCTTTCCGTCACCACACCGCCGGCAATCAGGGTCCCGGCGAAAAAGCCGACAATCGTGATCAGCGGAATGGCAGCGTTTGGCAGGGCATGGCGGCGCACGGCCTGGTGCCAGCGCAGCCCTTTGGCTTGGGCGGTACGCATGTAGGGCTGGTGAAGCACTTCCAGCATTGCTGAGCGGGTGAAGCGGGCAAACACGGCCGCTTCAGCCACGGTCATGGTCAGCACCGGCATCACCAGGTGCTGCCAGGTACCGCTGCCGCCGGTCGGCAGTAGTTGCCAGGTTACGGAGAACAGAAGGATCAGCAAAATTCCCAGCACGAAATTCGGCAGGCTGAACCCTGCCACTGAAAGCAGCATGGTCATGCGGTCAATCCAGCTGTTGCGGTGTAGGGCGGCATAGATCCCGGCCGGGATCCCGATCAGCAGAGTGCACACCCCGGTGACGCCCATCAGCAACAGGGTCTGCGGCAGCCTGTCGAGCACGGCTTCCATCGCATCCCGCTCTTCAAAATAGGAGTAGCCGAAGTCGCCTTGCAGACAGTTGCTGAGAAATTGCAGGTACTGAATCGCAATCGGCTGATCCAGTCCCCAACGCTGGCGAAACTCAATAATCGCTTGCGGATCGGCATCCAGCCCCAGGACATAAATGGCCGGATCGCCGGACAGGCGCAGTACGACAAACACGGTCGTGACGATCAGAAAAACGGTCAGCAGCGCCCGGGCCAGCTTTTGTAACACATAGAATAGATTCATCAGGCTGCTCCTTTTGCAGCGTGTTGGACTTCAAAACAGGCCACGCCATAGCCCTGGCGGTCTGTTTGCAACTCAGGTCCTGTTGTCCGGCAGCGCGCTGTTGCGAAATGGCAGCGCGGATGAAAGCGACACCCGGTCGGCGGGTTCGCCGGATTTGGCGGCTCGCCGGTGAGCACCGGGCTGTCCGCTCGGTTGCCGGGCACCGGTTTGGGGATGGCCGAAATCAGTGCCTGGGTGTATGGATGACGAGGGTTGCTGAACAGCTGATCGGCCGGGCCGATCTCGACAATTTGCCCCAGGTACATCACCGCCACCCGATCACAGAGATGGCGGACCACCGACAGATCGTGACTGATGAACAGGAGGGTCAGCCCCATCTGGCGGCGCAGATCCTGGAGCAAATTGACAATTTGGGCCTGAATCGAGACATCCAGTGCCGAGATCGGCTCGTCACAAATCAGCAGCGCCGGTTTTAAAATTAGTGCCCGGGCCAGTACCACCCGCTGGCGCTGGCCGCCGCTCAGCTCATGCGGGTATTTGCCGAGCTGGTTCGATTGCAGGCCCACACTGTGGAGCAGCGCTTCGGCCATCTGGCGGCGTGCCTGCGGTGCGTGCATGTTGTGGATCACCAGCGGCTCTATCACCTGATCCAGAACGGTCATCCGGGGATCCAGGGCGCCGAGCGGATCCTGAAATACATACTGCATCTGCTGGCGCAGTGGTTTCCATTCGGCATCGTCCAGTTCACGCAGCGACTGGCCGCGATAGATCACCGAGCCTTCACTGGCTGTGGCCATATTCAGGATCAGCTTGGCCGTGGTTGATTTACCGCAGCCGCTTTCGCCGACGATGCCCAGCACTTCACCGGGATAGACATCAAAATTGACGCCGTTGACGGCATGGATCAGTGAACGCGGGCCGAACAGGCCATTTCGTTTTCGGTTTTTAAATGCACATCGCAAATTGCGAACTTGCAGCAAAGGGGTGTCACTTTTCGAGCTCATGAGTGCTGCTCTTCGGTTGTATTCATCGGATATGGGTGGAAACAGGCATACTGATGCGCCATGTTGCGTTGCAGCTGTTGGGTCTCGCCCGGTGCTCGCGGGCTGCCCGGGGTTTGCGAGCCAGCCTGAATTTTGGGAGCGGTCTGGTGCGAACAGCCCGCCGCTTTCGGACACCGTGGCGCGAACGCGCAGCCGCCGTTCAGCTGGTGCGGCTGCGGCACCACCCCGGGGATCGGCGTCAGGGCATCGCAGTTGCCGTCGATCCGCGGCAGGGAGGCCAGTAACCCACGGGTATAGGGATGACGCGGATGGCGGAAAACGGCGTTCACCGGCCCGCGTTCGACAATTTGTCCGGCGTACATCACCACGACCCGATCGCAGGTCTCTGCCACCACGCCCAGATCATGGGTGACCAGGATGATGCTCATGCCGCGCTCGTCACGCAGGCGACGCAGCAGCCGGATGATTTGCGCCTGCACGGTGACATCCAGCGCGGTTGTCGGCTCATCGGCGATCAGTATCCGTGGGTTGCCCGCCAGCATCATGGCAATCACCACCCGCTGGTTCAGACCGCCGGACAGTTGGTGGGGATAGGCCTTGAGCCGTTGCTCCGGTGCCGGCACGCCGACATCGCGCAGCAATTCCAGGGCGCGCACTTTCAACGCGGTACGGCCCAGTCGCTTGGGGCTGTTGATCTGGATCGACTCATAGAGCTGTATGCCGATGGTCTGGACCGGATTTAAGGTACTCATCGGATCCTGGAAGATCATCGCCATGTCGTGGCCGCGCAATCGGCTCATGGCCCGATCATCCCGGGTGGTCAGTCTCCGGCCGTCCCAGTGGATCTGGCCTTTGACCTGAGCATTGTCATCCAGCAGGCCCAGGGCAGCCATACAGGTCACGCTTTTGCCGCTGCCGCTTTCACCGACCAGCCCGACGATCTCGCCGGCTCCGATCTGCAAATCTACGCCCCGCACCACGGGCACGGTGCCTTGCGCTGTGGTAAACGAGACCTGAAGGTCACGGGCATCTAACAAAGGTTGCATCAAAACTCCTGATTACAATCAATTGGGCGGGTTGCCCCGCCCGGCTTGCATGAGCGTGTGCGCTCGGGGTTAGCCTTTGAACTTGAGCATGCGGCTGCTCAAATCCATAAATCCGCTGTCCGTCGGGGTCCAGTCGAGCTTGCTGCTGACGCCGTAGAACATCGGCAGGGTATGCAGGTAGGTGCCCGGCGGATCCTGACGCTCGTAAATGTCCAGCATCTCGCGCATTGCTTCGGTGCGTTTGGCTTTGTCTGTGCTCTTGAGCTGTTCGCCCCACAGGTTGAATGCCTGGCTCTGGTAAGTGTGGTTGCGCTGGAACCAGCCTTCAGGGCCGTACAGGCGATAGATTTGACCCAAAGGATCCGGGTACTCGGCACTGTTGGACCAGTTGAAAATACCGCGCCCCTCGGCGTTATCTTCAATCTGTCCCCAGTTTTCCACCAATTCGAGCTTCACGTTGATCCCGACCTGACGCCACATATCGGCCAGGATCTGGGCGGTATTCACCTCTCCGGTGTAGTAATCCTGCAGGTAGCGGTAGGAAATCGGCTCGCCTTTGTAACCGGCTTCTTTGAGCAGCTGGCGTGCTTTGTTCGGGTTGTAGGTCGTGCCTTGATGGTCATCGATATACAAATCGCCAAACACTTTCATTTGCAGGCCGTTCGGGACACTGGCTCGGCCGCCGTAGAGCGCGTCGACAATCAGCTGGCGGTCGATGGCATAGCTCAGGGCCTGGCGCATTTTCGGGTTTTTCAGTTGCGGGTGATTCTCGTCGAAAATGATCACCCGGATGTTGCGGATCGGGCCGCCGACAATGTCCGTCTTGGCATCTTTTTCCAGCTGTTTGAACTGATCCGGTGTCAGCTCAGTTGCAAGCTGGTATTCGCCGGTTTTCAGACCGGCGATCCGGCTGGCAATTTCAGGCACTACTTTGAAGGTGACTGACTTCGCCGGTGCCTGCTCCCCCCAGTATTGCTCAAAGGTATCGAGCTTGATCGAGTCGCCGTGCTTGACCTCGGCCACCCGGTAAGGACCGGTTCCCACGGGTTGCTTGAGCCAGTTTTCCCAACTGCCGGCAGCAAGGAAGGCATCCTTACAGATCATCTCACTCATCCAGTTGGCAAAGCGCAGCTCCAGCAATGGATCGGCCTGACTGAAGCGCAGCTGTACCTTGTGATCATCCATCACCTCGACGCTTTCCAGACCGCCCAGGTACTGGCGGGCAATGCCCCAACCCGGTGCCTGCTCGCCCATGAAACGCTGCGGGCCTAGGCTGAACGCGACATCTTCGGCGGTGAACGCTTCACCGTTATGGCAGGTGACATTTTCTCTCAGCTGAATTTCCAGGGTCTGATCATCAATCCGCTGCCAGCTTTTTGCCAGACCCGGCTTCAGCGCACCGCCATGTTTGCTGTCGGTGTAGATCAGGGTTTCCAGGACATTTTTGATCACCCGGGCATTGACGTTGCTGTTCTCGGCCATCGGGTCGAGACGGGACGGGTTTTTCGTCACGGCAACCGTCAGATCCGGGCGGCTGTCTGCCAGGGCAGTGTTGCTGAGCAGAGCGGCACCGATCAAAGTGCAAAGCCGAAGTGGAGTACGAGTCATTTTCTGATACCTCAATGTTTTCAGTGAAGGCCTGTCATCCAGTTCACGAACCTTGCACGTTGTTGACTGACATGCCGGATGGTGAACTGAGCTTTTTTGTGGTTTAAACCAATATTCTTATTAATGGTTTAAACCAATCTTGTTTCAGTTTTATGAAGGATCAGAAATTGATCGCTGACTGGTTTTTCACCAGAGTGAACCCGATGAAACCTGACTTTTGAGGCAAATGAACTGTCATGAAAATGTCACTTTTCATTTCAGAATCGACAGGCTAAATTGGTTTAAACCAACTGGCTCGCTGCATAGGCTGCCATTTGGGGAGAGGAATTTTTGAGGAATGCACCGAGATGGCACAAGAAAACAAGATGACATCGGCCAGCCTGGCAAAGCTGGTGCTGAAAAAGGCACTGCAAGACGGGCGCTGGAAAGCCGGTGAGAAGCTGCCGGCTGAGCGCGAATTATGCGACAAGCTTGAGGTGAAGCGCATGTCGCTGCGTCAGGCGCTGCTTGCGTTGGAAAATGAAGGTGCGATCTTCCGGATTGACCGCAAAGGCTGGTTTGTCTCCCAGGCCAGGTTTGTCTATGACCCGCTGGGCCATGTCAGCTTTATGAAAGCCGCCCGGGGACAGGGCGAAGCCAGCTGGGCCGATCTGGAGCAGCAGGTGATTGAGGCCGATGCCGATCAGGCTGCTGAGTTCGGGATCCCTGTCGGCTCGCCCCTGCTGCGGGTTTACGGCTGGGGCGCGTTCAACGGCCACAAAATATTCGTCCACGATGTGCTGATTAACTGTCTTGCCGCACCGAGCTATCCGGAAAAGCTGGCGGGCGGCTCGTTTACCAAGGTTTGGGAGCAGGAGTTTGACATTCAGCCGCAACTGGCTGATTTGATAATCCGCCCGGTTCGTCTGGAAGGCCAGCCACAGCATTTGCTCGGTTGTACCAGCGGCGCGCCCGGTCTGTATCTCAAGCGGGTCAAGACCGACGGCAATCAGCAAATCATTCAGATTGATCGCGAATTCTGGCGATTTGAGGCGCTGGAATTACGATTTACCCCGGAGAAACACACATGAATCCCGATCACCAGTCCGATCATACCTTACCAACTCTCAGTGCCCTTCAAGCGCAGCGATTGATCGAACGGCTTGATGATATTCCGCTGTATGCACATGCTTACAGCTTTCATTTGAATTTTCGTTATCACCGGGTCGGCGTTGATGACCTGTTGCAGTTCAGCCACGACAACGGCCTGAAGGGGATCAAGGTTCATCTTGATGACGGCGAACAGCTCAGCCTGCGCCACCAGAGTGATGCGCAGCTGGCACAACTGAAGGTGTTGGCTCTGGCGCTGAAGCAGGACATTCACCTGGAGATCAGTGCGACGGATATCCCGGAATTGTCCGAAGCGGTGCGGATTGGCCGCCAGCTCGGGGCAACCTCAATTCGCTGTTATCCGCGCTACGCCGGCAGGGTGTCGGAGATTATCGACTGGACGATTCGCGATTTGAGCCAGCTGAGCCAACTCGACCCGCAAGGGCAGTTCCGCTTCACTGTGGAGCAGCACGAAGATCTGACCGGCAAGGAGTTGGCCCGGATCATCGAAGCGGTAGACAACCCGAATCTGCATTTGCTGTTTGATTTTTGCAACATGTTCAATGCTTATGAGATGCCGCTTGATGCACTACGGGATATGGCGCCGCATATCACCGACGTTCACATCAAAGATGCGGTTCGAGTGATTGAGCAGGGCGGCTGGGGACAAAAGGGCTGCCGGAGCGGTGAAGGAGAGATCCCTCAGGCGCGGTTGCTGCTGGAATTGCTGCTGCTCGGTAAGGCGCAGCCGCAGGTTGTGGCTTTTGGTCTGGAAGAAGAAGTCGATTTCTATGCGCCGCCGATGCGAGTGGCCGGGGAGCCGGATGATCCGCAGATCCCATACCGGGAAGCCAGCATGACGGAGATTGCCCCGGAGACCAGTCTTGACCAGTTGCTGGCCCGGGAGCAGCAAGATGCCCGTGACCAGTTGAGCCATGTAATGAATTTGCTGGCTCAGATCCGCCAGCACGCCCAGTCGTTTTTGTAAGCCCTTATTTTGCAAGGCTGAGTGTTGTAAAGCTGAGCATTATAAAGCTGAGTTTGTTTAAAGTTGCCCCTACGACGAGATTATCATGAACGAAATGAATCCAATCCAGCTGCCGCCAACGGCGGTTTCGCTGGCCCAGCAGATGGCTGATGAAGCCCGAACCATCATACACCATTATTTCCGCACCCGGCCTGAAGTGGATGCCAAAGCCGATCAGAGCCCAGTGACAATTGCCGATCGCAAGATTGAACTGATGATGCGCCAGTGGATTGAAAAAGTTTTCCCTGAGCACGGGATCAAAGGCGAAGAATTTAGCCATCGTAATCCGGATGCAGATTGGTGCTGGCATTTAGATCCGATCGACGGTACCAAGTCTTTCCTCTCTGGCTCTTTGTGTTTCGGGACGCAAATCGCCCTGAGTTACTGTGAGCAGCCGATCCTCGGTCTGATTGACCAACCGATCACCAAAGAGCGCTGGCTTGCCAGCAACGCGCAGGAAACCCAGTTCAATGAAACGCCGGTTTTGACTTCTGCTTGTGTTGAACTGGCCAATGCCGTGATGTATACCTCGGATCCGGCCTGTTTTAGCCAGGAACAGATGGCACGTTTCAGCCAACTCCAACAAGCAGTGAATCTGGTTCGATACTCCCATGACTGTTACGCCGCCGGTCTGCTGGCGTTGGGCCAGATCGACCTGCTGGTGGAAGCTAATATCTACCCTTATGATATTGCAGCCCAGATCCCGGTGATTGAAGGGGCCGGTGGCATTGTGACCGACTGGCACGGGCGACAGCCAAGGCTGGAAGGGCAGGTTAACATTGTGGCTGCAGCGACTCGTGAACTCCATTCAAAAGCATTAGCGCTATTGCAAAGGTAGAATATCACTAACGTTCTATATTTAACGGCCAGCCGGACCAAGAATAGAAACATCGAAACGGGCACCGTGAACAACGATGCCCATATTGTGACTGCTTTACAGCATGAACTGACCGGCCAGTGTCTTTATTTTTTATTTCAATTCAGTTGTTTGGCATCACATCGTTTTAGATTGACTGTGCCAGGTCTGCACGGATACGCTTCTTATCTATTTTCCCTACACTGGTTACGGGGATGGATTCAACAAAGTGAATTTGCTCTGGAACGGACCATTTATTGATAAGGCCACTGTCGACAAATTGCATCAAATGGGTCTTAATTTGCTCAGCATCAAGATCTGCGTCATCAGCAAGTACGACTTGAGCGAGTGGTCGTTCGTCCCAATGTGGATCCGGGATACCGATGACAGCGACGTTCACCACGGCGGCGTGCTTGCTGATAAGACTTTCTAGCTGTAGCGACGAGATCCATTCTCCGCCTGTTTTTATGACGTCTTTCATGCGGTCGCGAATTTGCAAGCTCCCCTCTGTATTGAGCGACGCGACATCTCCTGTATGTAGCCAGCCGCCTTCCCATAACTCATCCCCTTTTTCTTCCTCGCGGAAGTAACCCTGGGTCAGCCACGGCGTACGCACCTGTATTTCACCGACACTGGTATCGTCTTTGGCGACTTCGTTTCCGGATTTATCAACGACACGTATGTCTACCATCGGGATTGGCATACCAGTACGCATGCGTAGCGCAACCTGCTCGTCTAACGATAACTCAGTTTGCTCTGGTGTTAAGTGAGTTACGGTCAGCAGCGGGCAAGTTTCAGACATCCCATAGCCGGTATAGAAGCTGATGCCTCTGTTCATGATCTGACGGACTAAGGCTTCTGTTGGGGCTGCACCGCCAGTCAGCATTTTCCAACCGCTCAGATCGGTTTTGCTGGCTTCATCGCAATTGAGCACCATCTGCAGCACAGTCGGAACGCCGTGTGAGAACGTCACTTTTTCTTCTCGGTATAAGCGCACTAGATTATTTGGCTCATAACGGCCAGGATAAACCTGCTTTACCCCAATGAGTGTTGCGATGTAGGGGATACCCCAAGCATGGACGTGGAACATCGGTGTCATTGGCATATACACATCTTCTGATCTCAGCAAGGGTGCTCCTTCATATGCAGCTAACGTCGCCGCAGCATTCAGCGTGTGAAGCACCAATTGTCGGTGACTGAAAAATACTCCTTTAGGACTGCCAGTTGTACCTGTGGTATAGAAAGTCGTGGCGATGGAATTTTCATCGAAATCTGGGAAGTCATATTGAGTATCCGCTTTGGCAAGTAATGCTTCATACTCCCCAATGGTTGCCAGTTCAGTGTGTTTCGCTACCTTTTGGTCGGTCAACTGAATATATCCCTGTACTGTCGGCAAATGAGCGTCCAGTTGTTCAACGATAGGAAGAAAATCATCATGGACGAGTACGAATTTATCTTCCGCATGCTGCATGGTGTATGCAATCTGGTCAGGACTTAGACGTATATTAATGTGGTGAACAATCGCGCCGATCATTGGTACTGCAAAATAGGCTTCCAGGTAACGATGGCTGTCCCAATCCATTACGGCAACGGTATCACCAGGGCCTACACCGGCTTCCGTTAGGACATTGGCTAAGCGTGCGATGCGTTGGTTCAATTGCATATAACTATAACGATGAGCACCACTGACAATTTCGTTCGTTGCGCCATAGCGTTGACCAGATAATAGTAACTGTTTGATCAGTAGTGGATATTGATGGGCATTCTTCGATGGTTCAATTATTTTTGTATTCATGCGTCTCTCCTGACAATGTGTTGATTCCATCTGCTAACAACAGGCATAGACTGAATGTAGGGAATGTAGAAATATCCACTTAACTTTTGATGCCATTTAGTTACCATTTCGCGACAATCTCTGGCGCCCAATGTGGGTTATTTACATTTTTAATGAAAGTGTCACATTTTGGGGGCGTAGCCACATATCACGACGGATTGCTGGATTGATTTAAAGCTCGCCATCGTTTGGGAGAAACACCAAATTCGGCTGAAAACCAACGAGTCAACGAACTTGGCATACTATAACCAAGCAGATCGGCGATCTGACTGATTGAGTAATTTTCGTTGTTGATGTATCGCATTGCCAATTCGCGTCGAACGCAATTGCTCAAATCGGAAAAGGTTTCCCCATGCCCTTCCAAACGTCTTTGCAAGGTCCGTACATTTGTTCCTAATGATTCCGCGATTTGTTCAATACTCGCACGTCCAAGTGGCAATAATAGGTAGATTGCTTTTCGTACATCGAGAACGACCGAGCGCTCTCTCACCGTGGTCAGTGTTTCGACGTAATGTTGAGCGAAGCTTGCCAGCGCTGGCTCAGCCATCAGATTGGGCTTATCCAGATCAACTGCCGGACACACGATACCGTTAAATTCTGCACCGAATACCAGATTACAGCGGAAGAAACGGCGGTGATAATCCAGGCTTGAAGGAGGTTCATGAGTAAAGTTAATACTTCGCGGGTTCCAGGAATGTCCAAGTAATTTACTGCATAGGCGGTACATGACGCCGATGGCAAGTTCCGTTGCCTGTCGTGTCGCCATAGCTCTATCTGTCACGACTTCTTCACGAATCACGATTGTCTTTTCGAACTCTTCGACATAGATCGCCAGGGAGTCGTTAAGAAGATGACGGTATTGTACCAACGCTTTGATTGCATCACGTAGTGTGGGTTGGTGCACCAACAACAAGCTGAGAACACCAATATCGGAGAGCTGTCGAGATTCAGCCATCCGCAATCCAAATGAGATACATCCACTTTCCTGAGCGGAGTCTTCTAGTAACTGCACAGCGGAACCGATTGGGATGCGTTGTTCAGGTTGCTCAAGGAGAACCCGGCTTAAATTCGCCTTACGCATTAATGGAATAGGGTTTATGCCCAGATTTTTTGCCACTTCGATGTAGTTTATTAAAACCCCAGCTCGCGTCATTGTCGTCATTGATAAGACCTTATTGTATGAATGCTGCGGTGCAGGACGAAGTCTGCTGCCGCTGTTGTCATGAAAAGAAAATTCATTGTCGCGTAAAGATAAGCGGTTTGTTATGAACACTTATACATTAATTAACAATTAAGTAACAACATTGAAGTTGCCGACGCAAAGAATTGGAGAAAAAAGATGGCTAAAGCAATACGTTTTTACGAAGTGGGCGGGCCGGAAGTACTTCGCTATGAAGAAGTGGAAGTGGGTGACCCGGGAGTGGGTCAAGTACGCATCCGCCATGAGGCGGTTGGCCTTAACTTTGCTGATACATATTTCCGCAATGGTACTTACCCGATCCCGCTGCCCGCCGGTATGGGTGTCGAAGCCGCAGGTGTCGTTGTTGCTGTCGGTGAAGGGGTGACCAATGTCGCCGAAGGTGACCGTGTTACTTATACCGGTTTTATCAACACCCTGGGCGCATACAGTAGCGAACGTCTGGTTCCGGCGGAGCCACTAATCAAGCTGCCGGATGCTATTTCTTGTGAGACTGCAGCTGCGATGACAATGCGTGGCCTGACGGCGTCTTACCTGATGCGACGTATTTACCCATTCAAGAAAGGTGACACCATTTTGCTTCATGCGGCCGCTGGAGGGGTGGGCCTGATCGTGTCGCAATGGGCCAAACAGCTTGGTCTGACTGTGATTGGTGCCGTTTCAACCGATGAGAAAGCAGAAATCGCGTATGCAAACGGCTGTGATTACACCATTAATTACAGTCATGAAGATGTGGCAAATCGAGTGCGAGAGTTGACTGATGGCGTTGGTGTGAATGTGGTCTTTGACAGTGTCGGTAAAAACACTTTTATGTCATCACTCGACTCTCTGAAACGTCGTGGCCTAATGGTTTGTTTGGGAACGGCATCTGGCACCATTCCGCCCTTCGATCCGCAGACTCTTGCCATGAAGGGCTCATTGTTCATGACGCGCCCGGCACTGGCAGATTATATCGCTGATCCAGTAGAAAAAGCCGCTTTAACCCGCGAGCTGTTTGAACAAGTTAGTAGCGGTAAAATCAACATAGAAATCAATCAACGTTACGGCCTCGAAGAGGCCGTGAAGGCGCACCGGGACTTGGAATCACGAAAATTAACGGGCTCATCCGTTTTTGTGATTTAACGTGATGGGCATGTAAAAGGATGTTGAACATGCAAATAGAAAAGCTGACGTGCAGTATCGGTGCTGAGCTCTCCGATGTAAATCTGGCTCAAGCTGTCGAAAATGACGACCTTTTTTATCAATTAAAAGAACTGTTACTTGAGCATAAAGTGTTGTTTCTTCGTGATCAGGTGATTAGCCGCGCTGAACATGTTGCTTTTGCTCGTCGTTTCGGTGCATTGGAAGATCATCCTGTTGCAGGCAGTGATCCTGAATATCCTGGCTTAGTACGCATATATAAATCGCCAGAGGTTCCCAATGACCGTTATGAGAACGCCTGGCACACCGATGCGACCTGGCGTGAAATACCGCCTATGGGTTGTGTATTGCGTTGCGTTGAATGTCCTCCTGTAGGGGGCGATACCATGTGGGCCAATATGGCGTTGGCGTACACGATGTTGCCTGAGGATATCAAGGTGAAAATCGAGCACCTTCGAGCACGCCACAGCATTGAGGCAACATTTGGTGCGGCCATGCCCACTGAGAAGCGACTGGCGTTGAAAGAACAGTTTCCGGATGCCGAACATCCTGTGGTTCGGATTCACCCTGAGACAGGGGAGAAAATTCTCTTCGTCAATAGTTTCACGACCCATTTTACGAATTTCCACACGGCTGAAAACGTACGTTTTGGTCAGGACTACGCCCCGGGTGGTGCTGAATTACTGCAGTATCTGATCCGACAGGCCCAAAACCCTGAATTCCAGGTTCGCTGGCGCTGGAAACCGAACAGTATTGCTATCTGGGATAACCGTTCAACACAACATTACGCGGTGATGGACTATTCACCTTGTCACCGAAAGATGGAACGTACCGCGATTATCGGTAGCTAATATATTGGAATGTAAAAGTATTGTTATCTATGTCATCGAGATAGCAAAGTTAACCATGGATTGAGGAAAGTAACATGCAATTTCTAGACGATTCCCTACACCCAGAGAACCAGGACAAAGTAGTTATTACTGTCGCACCTTATGGTCCGGAATGGATGCCAGAAGATTTTCCGGAAGATATCCCGGTTACGATGGAAGAGCAAATTCAGAAAGCCGTAGATTGCTATGAAGCTGGAGCAACGGTACTTCATCTTCATGTTCGAGAATTGGATGGCACGGGTTCCAAACGCCTGTCTAAGTTTAATGAATTAATTGCCGGTGTACGTGAAGCTGTGCCAGAGATGATTATTCAGGTTGGAGGTTCTATCTCTTTTGCTCCGGAGGGAGAAGGGGAAGCCGCCAAATGGTTATCAGATGATACGCGTCATATGTTGGCTGAGCTCACGCCAAAACCTGACCAGGTAACGGTAGCCATCAACACCGTGCAGATGAATATTACGGAGCTGATGGATGAAAAAGACGTAGCGGGTACGTCTCTGCGTGAGCCTGCGTTCTGGGAAGCTTATCGTGAAATGACGGTTCCAGCCGGACCTGCATGGGTTGAAGAGCACCTGAAGCGTCTGCAAGCTGCGAAGATCCAGCCTCATTTTCAGCTGACTGGGATGCACTCTCTGGAAACATTAGAGCGTATAGTCCGGCGCGGCGTTTACCGCGGTCCTTTAAACCTGACTTGGGTTGGAATTGGCGGCGGTTTTGACGGCCCAAATCCATATAATTTTATGGAATTTATTCGTCGAGCTCCAGACGGTGCCTGCCTGACCCTGGAATCTCTGATGAAGAATGTATTGCCGGTGAATACGGTTGCAATGGCTCTGGGTCTGCATCCGCGTTGTGGCATCGAAGATACGATCATTGATCAGCATGGTAACCGCATGACTTCTGTGGAGCAAATCAAGCAGTTAGTACGTATTTCCAATGAGCTTGGTCGTGAAGTGGCTAACGGTAAAGAAGCGCGAGAGATTTACCGTATTGATACTTGGTATGACAGCATTGATGAAACACTGGCGGCAAACGGCTTGCATCCGAACCGTCAGCCAGGTCAGAAAAACGTGCCTCTGCGCGGTTTGTAACCCACCTCTTGCTTCTCAAAAACCATGTCGGGGCTGATTTCCTCTTCCGAGGAGTTAGTCCCTATCTATCCGATACCGTGTACGACTCTGATAAAAATGACGACGAGGTAACACAATGGCCCTCAATCACGCATTACTGGATAGCACCGAAATGAAAGTGGGTGTTCCACGAGCATATGCTTGGGTGATATTCGCATTAACTTTTGGGCTACTTATTTCAGATTACATGTCGCGGCAGGTGCTCAATGCTGTTTTTCCGATGCTCAAAAGCGAATGGGTGCTGTCTGATTATCAATTAGGTTTGCTTAGCAGTATTGTCGCCCTGATGGTTGGTCTATTAACCTTCCCTCTCTCACTGTTGGCTGACCGATGGGGACGAATTAAGTGTCTTGTCGGTATGGCGACCCTTTGGAGCCTGGCAACCCTCGGCTGTGCCTGGGCTGAAAACTACAACCAGATGTTTGCCGCCCGTTTTTTAGTCGGGGTCGGTGAAGCCGCTTACGGCAGCGTCGGCATTGCCGTCGTGGTTTCAGTGTTTCCTAAGCATATGCGCGCGACCCTCTCAGGTGCTTTCATGGCCGGGGGGATGTTCGGCTCCGTGCTTGGTGTTGGTCTTGGCGGTGTCCTGGCCACGCATTTGGGCTGGCGAGGTGCTTTTACCGGTATGGCGCTGTTTGGTTTAACCCTAGCGTTCATTTACCCGATTATCGTCAGTGAGAAACGGATCAACTCTCAACCGACATCGATCAAGAACTCAACTGGCAGCTGCAAAATCCAGTTACGTAGCTTATTTAACAGCCGCTCGGTACTGTGTGCCTATATCGGTAGCGGCCTGCAACTGTTTGTTGCCGGGACCATGATGGTCTGGATGCCGAGCTACCTGGGACGCTACTATGACATGGGAACCGATAAAGCGGGTGCTTTCGCTGCTATTGTTTTACTGTGCAGTGGGCTGGGCATGATTTTCTGTGGTGTGGCCAGCGATCGTCTCGCTAACTCACCCTCTCGCAAGATCTCCTTTGCGATTGTCTACTGCTTGCTCAGTAGTGGTATTTTGCTGTTGGCCTTTAGTCTGTCGCCTGGCCCGCTACAGCTGACGTTAATTTGTTTTGGCATGATTTTCGCCGCGGGGATCAGTGGTCCTGCTAGTGCGATGGTTGCTAACTTAACCCATCCTGCTATCCACGCGACGGCATTTGCGACGTTAACCTTGGCCAATAATCTGATCGGTTTGGCGCCAGGGCCTTTTGTCACCGGTAAGATCTCCGACCATATTGGCTTGCATGCAAGTTTCCAGCTCGTGGCATTGGTGAGTATCGCCGCAGCTGCAGTATTTTACTATGCCCGTCGCTCTTACCTGAGTGACATGCAAAAACTTGAGGATTCTAGTGAGTTATCACACGGGAGCTCACAGCCAATTGGCAATAACGTTCAGGAGGAGCGCGCATGACTCAATCGCTGACGATTGACGTTTACTTTGACTTTATTTGTCCCTGGTGTCTGATTGGCAAGAAATATCTGGATAAGGCACTGGAACAACTAACCCGTGAAAATCCGCAGCTTGACGTGGATATCCGCTGGCACGGGGTACAATTGCTCACAGAGTTGCCGTTAGCTGGGGTGCCGTTTCGTGAGTTTTACTTACAGCGCCTTGGGGGTGTATCTGCCGTTGAGCTACGTCAGCGGCAAGTCCGGCAAGCCGCAGCGGCGGCTGGAACGTCGATAGATTTCAGCACAATCAAAAAAATTCCCAATACTAAGTTGGCTCACCGTCTGTTCAGACAAGTAGGGAACTTGGGGGATGCCGCACGACAAACCGTATTGTTAGAGAGGATGTTCGCCGCTTATTTCCATCTCGGTGAAGATTTGAGCGATCCCAGCACTCTGTTGATGATTAGTGAGGAATGTGGATACACACACTCGGAAATCGACGTTGATGCACATTTGGATGGCCATATGGTGATCCAAGCAGCAGATCGGCCGTTAGCCACTTCCGTTCCCTATTTTGTGATCAAGGGCCAGCACGCCATCAGTGGTGCTCAGTCTGCTGATGTCTTGGCCGACGCGTGCCGATATGTCTTATACAGCAGTTCCCCGAGCTGCGTGAACCTTCCAATAAGTTGATCAGATAAGCACGTGAATTGCCATCGTCAGCAATCAGTAAGGCAGAATGAACGTTCACCTGACTTCTCACTATAACTGCTAACAAGGAAAAACAAGTGACTCTACAGCCAAATACAACTGTATTAATTGTACCGGGGCTTCGTGATCACGTCGAGGATCACTGGCAAACTCTGCTTGCGAACCGCTTGCCGAATGTTCGAACCGTGCCGCCACTGGAAGTGGATAGGTTAAGCTGTACAGCCCGCATTGATGCCATTCAGCGCGAGCTGGATAACATTGATGGTCCTGTTATTCTGGTCGCGCATAGCGCAGGTGTCTTAATGGTTACCCACTGGGCCACCAAATATCAGCGCCAAATTAAAGGGGCGCTGTTGGCTGCTCCGCCGGATCTCAATGCGACTTGGCCAGAGCAGTATCCTTCGCCAGCCACACTGAATGAAAATGGCTGGAGCCCATTACCGTTGCTAAAACTGCCTTTCCCGAGCCTTGTGGCTGCCAGTACTAATGATCATCTGGCCAGCTTTGAAGCGGTGCAGTCTATGGCTGAACAGTGGGGAAGTGAGCTGGTCAATCTGGGTGATGTCGGCCATTTGAATCCAGCGTCAGGGTTCGGCGACTGGCCTTTGGCTGAGAAATTGATTGCCTCGTTAGATATTTAGCTCAGGGTGAGAGCATGAATGCTCATTTTTTACTCGCCGCCTTAAAACCAGCCAGTAACACCTTGTCCAGATAAGTGGTATTCATCGCTGCAATGTTCTGTTTGCGTCGGATGCTAGCCTTTTCGAGGTTTTGGCTCGCAGCATGTTCAGTGCAATGTGCCGAAAACAGGCCATGATCTCAGCGGCATCTCCACGGTAAATCTGGCAAGCATCCTCGTTCATTGATGCATCAAGTACCCAGTGCAGGCTGTTTTCAATTCCCCAGTGGCCACGCACAGCGGTGGCAAAACGCTCTGTCTCCAACTCAGCAGAGCTGATGTAGTAGCGATATTCGAGTGACTCTTTACCTGATTTATCAATGCGATAACCAATAGTAACACCGATGCTCTTTAGCCCTTTCCAATCAGGAAACTGGTGTACCAACTCACCAGCAGGTAGTACATGGTATTCTCGGGCTTCGATTCGTCCGTGGCTTTGTTCCACTGTGACATCTTCAGGGGCGCTCTGAGCCGCAGTTTTCGCAGACAGCGCCTGACGTACAGCTTTAGCCAGTGTTTCCTGGTTACCTTTAACGGCAAGCAAATAATCACCACCTTTATCAATGATGGTTGAAGCGATGTTGGTCTGGCAGGCTATCGCGTCAATCGAAATCAAGCAGCCTTTGATGTCCAGCAAGTTAAGCAGTTCCGGTATTGCCGTGATCTCGTTCGACTTGGCATTGGTTTTGAGCTGGCCCATAACTACGCCGTTGGCCGTGGCGAAAGCACTAACCATATGAATCGTGGATTGTCTGCTTTCGCGGTTATATGAGCCGCGCAACACCTTACCATCGATAGCGATCAACTCACCGTCTGAGCGCTCAGTAACAGCTTGCATCCAGTTGATAAAACACTGCTGAAACTGACTTGGATCTAGGCGTGAGATAACACGAGCAATGGTGTCGTGAACAGGAAGTCCGGATGTAAAAAGTCCTTTTTGCTGAAACCATTGAAAATGTGCTTCACCGAAATCTTCAATGTCTTCCCAGCCCTCAGCTCCTGCAATCGTCGCACAAACAGTAAGAAACAGAACATCGAATAAGGGATAACTGATTTTCGCAGACTGACGAGGGCCTTGCAGATCGCCAAAATACTGAGAAAAAGCCGATACTCACCTTAGAACTCCCGAAAAAGGGAGTATAAGATCATAATTCGATCGGCTGGTCAAACTCACAGAATTTGATCACAAAACGTTCGTGATCTCACCTTGGGAACATAGGTATGTCTCTTTACTTATAAATAGTATGAAAGTCTGATAAGTTGTGAGCGGAATCGAATGACATCTATAGTAAAATCAAATGATAGCAAGCATCACATTCTAACGCAGATTCTACTGTGACACGCTTGCCCATCTTTACACTAGCGTACCGATGGATATTTTTACCACGAGACTTCGTTAAATTTCGAGCAGGGTTTTGAAAGGCGCTCTCAAGCGTGATAAGTACGTTATCAGAGAGCTGGGGTTGAGAAGACATAAAAAATAGCCTCTTCATAAAACTGTCGTAAACTTACATAAATATGGACAAGGAAGAGGCTATATCAAATTATGGTTGTTTCAACATTAAAAACTTCGAAAAACCGAACTTACTCTTTCCCGTAAACGTTGTTTTCCTGCTCGCGAACGCGGATGAAGGTGGTGCGCTTGGTCAGCTCTTTGAGCTTCGCCGCGCCAACGTAGGTGCAGGTTGAGCGCACGCCGCCCATGATGTCCTGGATGGTGTTTTCAACCGGGCCACGGAATGTTAACAGGACGGTTTTTCCTTCAGCAGCACGGTAGTTGGCGACGCCGCCGGAGTGTTTGTCCATCGCGCTCTGAGATGACATCCCATAGAACTTCATGAACATTTCACCGTTCTGCTCGACAATTTCACCGTTGCTTTCTTCGTGGCCGGCCAGCATGCCGCCCAGCATCACGAAGTCGGCACCGCCACCAAAGGCTTTGGAGACATCACCGGCACAAGTACAGCCGCCGTCGCCGATGATCTGGCCGCCCAGGCCGTGTGCGGCATCGCCACATTCGATGATTGCAGACAGCTGCGGGTAACCGACACCGGTTTTCACGCGGGTAGTGCAGACCGAGCCCGGTCCAATGCCCACTTTCACGATATCGGCACCGGCCAGAATCAGCTCTTCACACATATCACCGGTCACGACGTTTCCGGCACTGATCACTTTGTCCGGGAAGGCGGCGCGGACTCGCTCAACGTACTCGACCAGGTGCTCCGAGTAGCCGTTGGCAATATCGATGCAGATGAAGATGAGATCATCGCTCAGGGCCATGATGTCTTTGGTTTTCTGGAAGTCGGCATCAGACGTACCGGTCGACACCATGACATTGTTCAGCACGCTGGCGTCGTTGTCACGGATAAAGCCGGCCCAGTCTTCAACGGTGTAGTGTTTATGGACTGCGGTCATGACTTTGTGTTGCGCCAGGGCTTTCGCCATGTCAAAGCTACCCACGGAATCCATATTGGCAGCAATAATAGGGACACCAGACCATTGACGACCGCTATGCTTGAATGTAAAATCGCGGGTTAATTCAACTTGAGAGCGGCTTTTGAGGGTTGAACGTTTTGGACGAAACAGAACATCTTTAAAACCCAATTTCAAGTCTTGTTCGATACGCATTAGTCTTTCCTTAATCTATCGAATTTTGCTGACTGGTTCGGTTGCTATTGGCAGATAGCATTCAATTCACCAGAAAGCAGGCACAAAAAAACCGGAGCGTTGGCAGACGCTCCGGTTTTCAGCATTATAGGCAAATAAACTTCATAAACAAGCCTGATAATGTAATTTTTTTTATGATATCTTTACAAAGATTTTACCTGGCAAAGCGTTCGTTTTGTCAAAATTTTCTGAATTCTTCGTATTCCTCTTCCATTCTCGTGCAATCCTTGCATAATCCCCCTGACAGAAAGGCAATGTGGATAGGTTTACTTTGCTAAGCAAAAGAAAAATAAAAGATACTTTTCCGCTCGACTTTTACGGCGAGGACGGAAGCTGGCGATTTATTATCCGAGCAGAGCACCCTGGCGAGGTGTTGGATGCAATGTACTGGCGTGCATACATCTCATGCCACCGCAAGGAATTTGATTTACTGCATATTGCCACCGGGAAATTCAACTACAAATACAACTACTCAACGGCTGACACTTCAGAACTGCATTTCGGCACCGGCGGCTCACCCATGCGGATCAACATGATGGGGCCGATTGTGCCGATTTCAGCGATCCTGGCTAAGGTGGCGGAACAAAGTGCACCCAAACCCGCGTAAATGAACAAATCGGGTGATCCGTTGACCGGAAAGTGAGAAAGGGGCTGATTTCAGCTCCTTTTTTGTTGCAGCTGGTAGCAATGTTAACTTATTGTTGTCCAGATACTGATGATTGAAAGGAGAGGGCGATGCGCCTTAGGATGTCCGGGTTGTTGATGCTGGCCGGAATACTTGGATCAGGAAGTGCGGTGGCTTCACCTCTACCTGTGATTGCCGGGAAATGGCAATGTACGCCGCAGCATGAGCGGCCGGATGAACAAAGCTGGGTCACCTATGATTTCAAGCCGGACGGGACGGTGAAGTCACAAGAATGGGTACGCTATGAGAAACAGGAGCAGACTCAGCTGGAGTATCAATTGTTCGTGGATTATCGGTATGTGGCGAAAGAGAGCGATTATATGCTCACACCCGTCAAACTCAGCCGCGAAATTATCCAAGACCCCAATCATGCCGATCCGTTTGACTACGCGGCACGTCGTGATCTCACCGGTTATCGGATCTTTTTTAAACCAACCTTGAAAGACGACCAGGCGATCTTTGATATGTGGTATCACATTACGCCTGAAAAGCATTTCTTTATGCAGTGTCGCCATGACAGCGTTGCTTAAGGCAATCCGGCCAGGTTTCGTTCTAACAGCTTGTCTTTGTACTGCGTCGGCGTCATCCCGCGCTGGCGCCGGAAGGCTTTGCTGAAACTCTGCACATTGTGATAACCCAGCTCGGCGGCAATCTGGCCGATCGGCATATCTTTGAGCATGTATTTGATCGCCAGATTGCACAATACATAGCTGGTCACGTTGGTGAATGTCCAGCCTTGGGTATGGAGCCGGCGCTGGAGTTGCTGGCGGGATACCTGAAACCGGTCGGCGACAAAATCCAGGGTCGGAAAACCGTAGTAACAGGCATAAGTAACCATTTCGTACATCACCTTGGCCATGTCCTGTGGCTGCGGCATGTTCAATAATTCATCCAGCTGAAAGTTGCTCAGCAGCATCGGTCGATGCACCGCAAACGGCGTATTACTGCCGTGCTCCAGCACTGAGATATCGAGCCAGACCTTGGTGGTCGGGGCGTTCCAGGTGATCTCGCAGCCAAAAAATTGCTCTACCTGCCCGTTGCCGCAAGGGGGGCCGCTGATTTCCACCCGTTTGGGATGATAATCCTTTCCCATGAAATGGCGTAACGTGTTGGTGTACAGTACGGCGATCCGCAGGCTGTCGGCTAGCCGCGGCTGCCCCTCAGAAAAGTGGTTGTCATAACACCACTTAATCATATTGCCGGACTGCTCGCCGTGAAACCCCGCGCCGGATTGCAAACAAGACGTGCCGTAATTGATGCGCCGGAAGGCCAATGCCAGATCCGGGCTTGAGAGCAGCCAGTTGCCCAAATACCCCATGTCGCCGAATGTCAGTTGCGGCGCGATTCGGATGATGAATGCCGGATCCTGCGTCAGCTCTGCAATGGCTGCCAGCCAACGATGAAAATCCAACGCCGGGATCAACGCCATCGGTTCGGCCAGCAACTTTGGCGGAATCCCCAGCGCTGTGACCGAGAGCCGATAGTGCTTTTCTATGCCGAGGAAGAGTGGCTGGAGAAATGCGGCGCGGATAAAACTGGCATGAAGTGCAGGTGTTGCATGCATGGTGAAATCGCCCTGGATAGATTGAATTATAAACTCAATAATATCGATATAATCAGACCGCGAATGATACCTGCGTCACATATAAATGCAAACTTGCCCACCATAAAAATGATGAATATCAGTATTGATTGGGAGTGCTTTGAGGATGAGTTTGTTCAGTATGCCGTTTGTCGACAGTGGGGTAGATACCGCCCTTCATGTGGTCGCGACGGTGGTCCTGGTGGGGGGGATTGGGGCAGCAGCCTACGGGTTTTGGCGCATTCATGAATTACCGATCCAGAAGGCCCATCACAAAGAGCATCATCAGCTTGGATTGATCACCGCGCTCACCTGGATCGGTTTTATCTGGCATTGGGTGTGGGTGGTTGCGGTGGTCATCGCCTTCGTTGATGGTGAGCAGGCACTACGGCGGATCCGGGATATTTGGAAAGGGGAGCCAGCCGTTGGGGAGGCGTCTGTCTTGGCCGACATTCAGGCTGAAACAGCGTCGGTGACCGGGAATACACACCCACAACAGGAGATGGATCATGCTTGAGGGATTGGCCGTTTGGGCGTTATTCATTTACCTGCTGCGTTTGGTCGGCATGCCGTGGAACAAGTTCACTCAAGGCTTTTCGGTACTTGGGGGGATTGGCTGGTTGCTGTTTGTCTGGGTCGGCCTGATCACCTTTACCCCGATGGATATGTCCGGCGGCTCGGTGGTGCAGTCACCGCATGTGCAGTTGCGTCCGCCTTCCACGCAGATTAAAGGTCATGTGGCACAGATTTACGTTGCGCCGAATGAGAAGGTACAACAGGGGCAACTGATTTATGAACTCGACCGCGAGCCGTATCAGATCGCGCTGAACAAGGCTAAAGCGACGCTGGCACAAGAGGAAGCGGCGCTGTTGATGGCCCGGGAAAATATTGGTATTGCCTGGGAAACGGCGCTTGCTGCTGAGAAAGAGATTGAGATCACCCGCAACAAGTGGGTCGCGGCGAAAGAGGATTTGAAACTTAAGCAAGCCATCCTGAACCGTTACCTGGAGCAGAATTCGGTGGTACAGCATACCATTACCGATACCCAGATGGATGAGCAGCGCACGGCCGTAGCTGTGGCCCGTGCCGAGTCGGTTGCACTCGCTTCGCAACTTGAGATGCACCAGTTGACGGCTAAGAAGACGATGCTGGATTGGGAGAAAACTCAACTGGCCGTGAACAGCCAACAGGCGGAAGTCGTGCATGAGCAGGCAAGCGTAGCTCAGGCGCAGTGGGAACTGGACAACACCAAGGTGTATGCCCCGGCCGATGGTTATCTGAATAACTTTATTCTGCGCGAAGGGCAGTATGTCGGGCTGATACCGCGGATGCAGATGTACATTGATGAAAAGTATGTGCTGATGCGGGTGAATCATCAGGCGATCCGCAATGTGAAAGTGGGCCAGCGGGGGGAATTTACCTCAGCGGTTTACCCGGGCAAGATCTTCAGTGTGGAAGTTGAAGGGATTGTGGAAGCGACCGGCGAAGCGCAGGGGAACCTGCTGGGCCGCGATGACAGTGTTCGTCAGGTGACCGGCCAGAATGCGATGAACAAACATCATTTTGTTCGCCTGAAAATTGATGAGCCGGATGGTTACGACATCCCGGTCGGCTCTGTGGGGCTGGCATGGATCAGTGCCGAGAAGCCGATTGGTTTTCTGGGTTTCCTTGATGTGATCCGTGGGATCATCATTCGGATGAAGTCGCAGATTTTCTATATCTGGTCGATGTAACCGGGGTCATACACGGCAAATCATCGTGTGTCTGAGCGGGGCTGATGAATGCTATTCATCAGCCCCGTTTGATGTTGTGCCACCCTTTTTATCTTTTCCCTTCTTTATCTATGGGATTTTGGATGCGGGGATTGCAGTTTTGCCAAGCAATCGGTAAAACATGAGCGTTTGTGTGACCGACCCGAAGGATGCTGATTGTTTTGAAGTTGATCCCTACCTTGCGCCGGATGTTGACCCGGAATCACGCGTTTGCGCTGTTCCGAGAACGGCTACAAATCATCTCGCTGCTATCTGCCTCACTGTTATTCGTGATTTTGCTATTCGTGTCGCTGGTGCCGGGCCGTGCATTGGCATCGCAGTCCCCGCTGTGGGAACGGTATCCCTGGGGAATGGCCGCGGATACTGTCGACAGCTTACCGGATGCTTATGATTGTTCGGAATTGTATCCCGGTCAGTCGGTGATCTGTTTGGATCAGCAACGGGATTTTCAGCTCGAAGACGGGGCGCTGGCGGTATTTACCCTACAGGGCAAAGTACACCACCTCGAATTGACTGCGCCACTGACCCAAGCCAACTACACCAAGTTACTGGCACAGTTGCGTCGTCAGGGCCTGGTATTCGCTCATCTGGATGTGGCCGGGGAAACGCTCGACGTGCTGTCCGGCATGCAAAGCCTGGATCGGCAGACGCTGGACGACCAGATGTTTGCACTGGCGAACCGCAGCAGCTATCTCACGACCCGGACGTATCTGCTGGTGGAGAATCGTGTGCTGGCGGACGCACTGCGTCAGGGCTATCGCAATATCCGGCAGTGGCTGGCAGCCGATGTTGAAGCGGATCCGGCGCTTCAGCGGGTGCCACTGGTGACCCTTCAGGTTTCGCCGGAGCAACTGATCACGCGTATTACGTACCCGTTCGCCGAGTGAAGGGAGGATGTTTGCAATCCGCTGGCTGTATTGGTTTTGATGGCTGCATCAGTCCCGACGGAGGGTGTTGTCGATGGAAATCGGCGTCGGGTAGCGCCTTACCACCCAGTAGGTTGAAATGACGAATGTGGTGATGGTGGTAGTCTGGATAAACAAGGTTGCGGCCGGGGACAACATGTCGTTATTGGTGGCGGTATAGGCGACCAGAAATGAGAATTCACTGGCCTGGCTGAGCCGGGCGCCCAACTCACGGGTCAATCCGGGGTTCTCATGCGCCAGAGTTAAGGCCTTGTTAAACCCCCAGGATTTGATGGGGACTAGCAGAATGCCAAACCCGATCCCCAGTAAGCTGTAGAGATTGCCTGCGGCCAGATCCATCCGGGCACCGATGGCAAAAAAGAACAGGATCAGAAAAAACTCCCGCAGCGGTTTCAGGTGAATCGAAATCACCTGTGATACCCGGCTGACGGCAATCGAAACACCGGCCACAAATGCGCCGCTCTCGTACGATAACCCGGCTTGATGCCCCAGCTCTGCCAGAAAGAAACACCAGGCCAGCGTCATGACAAAACTGTATTCCTGGATCACATCAAAGCGGCTGAACAGCGGCAGAATAATATAGCGAACCCCGACATAAGCCAGCAGGCAAAGCCCGGTAAATTTCAGCAACATCATGGCGAAGGCGATGATGATCGCATTCCCACCCCCGATGTTGAGAAAAATCAGTACACTGATGGCCAGTAGATCCTGGATCAGCAGGACACTGGTCATTACTTCCCCCATGTGTTTGTGATGCAGGGTGGTGGTGGGGATCAGTTTCAGGCCGATGACCGTACTGGAAAACATCATGGCTGCGGCGATGATCAGCGATTCGCCCAGGGGAAACAGGCAGGCCAGGGCAACGATCAGTGACACCAGAAAGAAAAAGCCGCTGGTGGCAAAAGTAACCAGGGAGCTTTCTTTAAACAGTTGCAGCAGTTTTTTCGGCTGGAGATTCAATCCGATTAAGAACAGCAGCAGGATCACGCCAAGGTTGCCGATTTGCGTGATATTCCCAGCATTGTGGATCAGGTTCAATCCCTGTGGACCGATGATGATCCCGGCTGCAATGTAAGCCAGGATGATCGGCTGACGGGCATAGAGAAACAGCGTCCCGAGAATGGCCGCGCTGATGATGATGGTACACAACTCGAAGATCAGGGGGGCCAGACCGGTTTGCATACGCCCTCATCCGGAAATACTTGTGACCATCGCCTGCCGGGCAGGCGAGATCGTGGGTTGTGGCAACAGCTTTAAGGATAATACATCTCGACTCTCCGCTCTTAGCAACGGGTTGAACTGTGTGCGAATGGTTATGTGTTCAGTGAAGCTTGTCGATGGTTCTTCCTCTATCCACCTGAATCCCCTGAGTGGGTTTCTGTCACCAGTTGTTTCATGAGTTCTGCCAGCCGGGCAATTTTGAGATTCGAGAGCTGACGATAGTCGAAATACGGACAGATGATCACCCGGTGCTCAGTGTTGATCGCAAACTCGTTATCCAGCCATTCCATGGGCGCGGTCAGCTTGGCTTCGGCAATCAGCCGCTTGGCATAGGTCCGGCCCATGATGAGATGGATGACCGGGGTGACCTGGTCGTGTTCATCCGGTGTGGACAGCTGCGGTGGACTGAACAACAGGGCAGTGTGGCTGCCTTGCTGGAGCAGACATTGATCCCGGTATGCCTGCCAGGTCGGCACCGAAAGAGCATAGGGGAAAAGAGAAGTCTCCAGCGCATACAAGAGCTTGGCATAGACGTTAAACACTTTGCGCCAGCCGTTGCCGCATGCCTGGCCAATTGCCTGGATCTCTCCCGGTACTAGCGGGATGTGCCCGGCAAGTGTCGGGTAGTTCAACATGTTCGGACGATTTTCAAGATAGGCGGCGAGATGAAACTGGGGGCAGCCGAGGCCGATTGGTTGTGACATGGTGCTCTGCTTGACTGTTGTAGATGAATCGATAGACGGAAGTTAAGGTCGATAAGCACCCCGTTGAAATGCGCTCTTGGCCCTTGGTAAGTTTGACACAGGGCTAACTTCAACCTGACATACGTGCGTATCTTACCGATATGCTGACGGCAAAGAAATAAACCAGAGAATTATAATATGAAATCATTAGTCTGTTGTTTATTCGCCTGCGCTTTGGCGGGGTTGCCGGCAACGGCTCAGGCGAAGTGGCATCACCAGGGCGATCATCACCATAAGCATCGTCATCATAAACATAAGCACCATAAACATCGTCATTATCACCGGCATGATCATCACTATCATCGTGATGTCGTGGTGGTGAAAGAGCAGCATTATCACAAATCCCGTTTGCCGGAAATTGCGACATTTGCGGTGATTGCCGGGGTGACTTACGCAATTGTGAACAACACATTTTACAAGAAAAGCGGCGATGAATACCGCGCGGTCGAACGTCCTGCCTACCGTTGACACCATGGTTTCGGAAACAGCAGAGCCTGCTGTTTCCGAGATGGTGAATCACACCAGTTTAAACTTACTTATCAAATTACAAAGTTGAGAATTAAGTCACAAATAGCATTTTATGCTAGTGCAATGAGCCCGAAACAGACCCTGAAAACGACAACTATATCTTTTATAATCAATCATTTAAACTATTGAACAGTATACATAGCTGGATATTGATAGTGCACTTTTCAATATCTGGATGTTATGACTGCTTTTGTGATTTATGTTGAATTATCATCCTTTATTTTGTTGTTTTCGTAAAATATTAAATGTCTTCCCTTGGCTTCGTTGCCGTTTTGTTTAATCCTGAATGTAGCTTAATTGTTAAATCGTTTGGCGGGTTCTGCAGCTGCCAGATTGATGACATGGACTTAGTGTGGATGACACAAGGAACGGGATTATGCATTCTTCTTTCGAACGTACGCTTCAATTGGCTCAACTGAGTGGTAAGGCGGTGAGCGATCTTTCCTCATCTTTTAATTTTCTGCCGAAAACCGGCCATGCGGACGGTGAGTACCGGCTGCGTCGCTACTCAATTGTGAAGCTGAATCAGGGGCTGGTTGAGCATTTGCCGGCGCGCCCGTTTGTCCAGTCGGACGATATCAATACGTTCCAGGGCAATGTCAGCCGCAGCTTCGAGCCACTGGAAGAGGCAATTGTCAGTAGTGACGGGATGCGCGAAATGTGCGAAGTCTTCAAGTCCGCCAACGGTCTGGTCGATGAGCAGGAAATTGAAATTCACCAAATTCGTATTTCGGCTATTGATGAAGAAACTCAGGTTGCACCGGAAGGGGTTCACCAGGACGGGTTTGATCACCTGGCAGTGATCGGGATTGGCCGTCACAACATCGAAGGCGGTGAGTTCCTGGTTTATAAAGACAAAACAGAATTGCCGTTTTTGAGCATGGCCCTGGCGGAAGGTGAGGTTGCCTTGCTTGACGACAGCCAGCTGTGGCACAACGCTCGCCCGATTAAAGCGGTGAAGAAAGATGAGCAAGGATATTTGGATCTGTTTGTACTGACTGCCAAGGAGCTTAACCATGCCGTTCACGCCTGAAGCCGTACGTGACGCATTCCCGGCCCTGAGCCAGATCGTCAATGATCAGCCGGTTTACTTTTTCGATGGTCCGGGGGGATCGCAGGTGCCGACGCCGGTGTTGGATGCGATGACTGCCTATCTGGGTCATTACAATTCTAATCTTGGCGGCGCTTTCTTCTCCAGTGAGAAGACCGTTGAGGTCGTTGCCAAGGCACGCAGCGCCGCTCAGGCACTGCTGGGCGCACCCGCTGCCGAAAATATTGTCTTCGGGGCCAACATGACCTCGCTGACATTCCAGCTCAGCCGCGCGATTAGCCGCGACTGGCAGGCTGGTGATGAAATTATCGTGACCGCGCTGGATCATTATTCCAACGTGTCGAGCTGGCAGCAGGCGGCAGAAGACAAAGGCGCGGTGGTCCACCAGGTGCGAGTCAACGAAGCGGACTGTACCTTAGATTATGATCATCTGATCTCGCTGCTGAGCGACAAAACCCGGTTGGTGGCGGTGACCTATGCGTCCAACACGACCGGTTCGCTGGTGGACATGCAGCGGGTGATTGCGGCGGCGCACCAGGTTGGCGCGCAGGTTTATGTCGACGCAGTGCATTATGTCCCGCACGCGCTGGTCGATGTTCAGGCGCTGGGCTGTGATTTTCTGGCCTGCTCGGCTTACAAGTTCTTTGGGCCGCATGTTGGGATCGCGTATATCGCGCCGCAGTGGCTTCAGACTTTGCGTCCTTATAAAGTCGAACCGGCAACCAATCAGGGGCCGGGTCGCTTCGAAACCGGCACTCAGAGCTTTGAAGCATTAGCCGGATTTGTGGCCGCAGTCGAGTATCTTGCCCAGTGGGGCGAGCCGGGGGCGGATTTGCGTCAGCGATTGCAGCAGAGCTACGCGCAATACCAGCAACATGAAACGGCGCTGAGCCGACATTTCCTGGCTTGTGCTACGCAGTATCCAACTATTCGTCTGTATGGGATCACCGATGCAAACCGTCTGCACCAGCGCACGCCGACCTTTGCGATTCGCATTGACGGGGTGACGCCGGGGGATGTTGCGGTCCATCTGGGCAAACAGAATATGTGTGTCTGGAACGGCCACTTCTATGCGCAGGGGCTGTGTGAGCAATTGGGCGTGATGGCCGATGGCGGGGTGATCCGAATTGGCTTGATGCATTACAACACCACAACAGAGATCGACCAATTGTTCGCCGCACTGGCACCGTTTTTACAACGCTGATTTATACAACGTTCAGTTGTTACAAGGCGGTGTTTTAAAACACGATGTTTTAATAACATGATGTTTTAGTAATACGACTAGTGTCATGCTGAGCGCGGTTGCCCACACCTGTCACAGGCTTGAATCCGTGCCGGTATGAACTGTTGGTTAGGTCCCTGTCAGGCACTTTGCCTGCAGTATTCATAACAAAAGTGTCTGAGCACTTGATACTAAAAAAACAAAGCCCGGGAGTCTGCTTCCGGGCTTTTTCTTATGCTGGCCTTGAGCATCGGTGAAGTTCGGTCGGAACCGCAGGGTGAGATCACGAACGTTTTGTGACCAAATTCTGTGAGTTTGACCGGCCGATCGAATTATGATCTTATACTCCCTTTTTCGGGAGTTCTAAGGTGAGTATCGAGGCTTTTTCTCAGTATTTTGGCGATCTGCACGACCCTCGTCAGTCTGCGAAAATCTGTTATCCCTTATTCGATGTTCTGTTTCTTACTGTTTGTGCGACGATTGCTGGAGCTGAGGGCTGGGAAGACATTGAAGATTTCGGTGAAGCACATTTTCAATGGTTTCAGCAAAAAGGACTTTTTACATCTGGACTTCCTGTTCACGACACCATTGCTCGTGTTATCTCACGCCTAGATCCAAGTCAGTTTCAGGAGTGTTTTATCAACTGGATGCAAGCCGTTACTGAGCGCTCAGACGGTGAGTTAATCGCTATCGATGGTAAGGTGTTGCGTAGCTCATATAACCGCGAAAGCAGGCAATCTACGATTCATATGGTTAGTGCCTTCGCCACGGCCAACAGCGTAGTTATGGGCCAACTCAAAACCAATGCGAAGTCGAACGAGATCACGGCAATACCGGAACTGCTTAACTTGCTGGACATCAAAGGCTGCCTGATTTCGATTGACGCAATAGCCTGCCAGACCAACATCGCCTCAACCATCATTGATAAAGGTGGTGATTATTTACTTGCAGTTAAAGGTAACCAGGAAACATTGGCTAAAGCTGTACGTCAGGCGTTGTCTGCGAAGATTTCGATTCAGAGCGCCCCTGAAAATGTCACGGTGGAGCAAAGCCACGGACGAATCGAAGCCCGAGAATATCATGTACTACCTGCTGGTGAGTTGGTACAACAGTTTCCTGATTGGAAAGGTCTAAAGAGCATCGGCGTTACCATTGGTTATCGCATTGATAAATCAGGTAAAGAGTCACTCGAATATCGCTATTACATCAGCTCTGCTGAGTTGGAGAAAGAGCGTTTTGCCACCGCAGTGCGTGGCCACTGGGGAATTGAAAACAGCCTGCACTGGGTACTTGATGCATCAATGAACGAGGATGCTTGCCAGATTTATCGCGGAGATGCAGCTGAGATCATGGCCTGTTTTCGGCACATTGCACTGAACATGTTGCGAGCCGAAACCTCGAAAAAGGCTAGCATTCGACGTAAACAGAACATTGCAGCGATGAATACCGCTTATCTGGACAAGGTGTTACTGGCTGGTTTTAAGGCGGTGAGTGAAAAATGAGCATTCATGCTCTCACCCTGGTCGGAACCGCTTGTGCGCCTGGCACGAAAAAAGTGCTAGATATCACAGGGCTTGGTTGAAATGTAGAGCAATTGCTCTAGAATTGGGACCATACTAATTCTTTTTCGGTCTGATGGAACGAAGCATGAAAAGAACTCCAATCGCAGCCCTGACTTGTTGTGCAGCGCTGTTGATGCTCCCGCTGACGAGTCAGGCGGACCAGACGCAGCCGATGACCTCGGCCAGTGTGCCCGAGGTGGCGCAAGCGCCAAGCCACGCCTTACCGGTGAGCCAGCAAGCCGTCAGTTTCAGCGACGCCTGGCAAGCGGTCGTCAGCCAGAACGATGCTCTGGCCGCGGAGCGGGCCAATGTTGACCGTGCACGTTATCTGCAAGATGCGGCGCGGGATATGTATTTGCCGCAGGTGACGGCTGGTGCCAATTACACCCGACTGGACAAGGCTGTTGAAATCAAGCCTTCCGATATTGCCGAGAGTATGCCGGCCGGTGATGCCATCGCCGGACTGGCGCAGATGGCCGGGATTAATCCGGCGCAAATTGATCAGCTGTTTACCTCCCGGCTAACCGATCGTGATGTGTTTACCAGTTCTCTACGGGCGATCTGGCCGATTTTCACCGGCGGTCGTATCACCGCGGCACAGGAGATCGCCAAAGGGCAGCATGACGAAGCCGGTTTTCTGCTGGCGATGAAGCAACAGGCGAAGTTCGAAGATCTGGCCAAGCTCTACTTTGGGGTCGCAATGACCCAGCATGTGTTGCAAACCCGGATGGATGTCGAGCAGGGGCTGCAAAAGCACTTTGAACATGCCAAGAAACTGGAGCAACAAGGACAGATTGCCAAGGTGGAACGTCTGCAGGCGGAAGCGTCTTATGACAAGGCCCGGGTAGAGCGTCAGAAAGCAGCGCGGGATATGGAAATCGCTCAGGTCGCCCTGACCAAGATGCTCAAGCATTCCCAACCGGTCCTGCCGTCCACACCGCTATTTACCAATGACTCGCTGCCGCCGATGGTTGCTTTCATTGAGAAAACACTGGCGGACTATCCGGGGCTGAAGATCCTGGATGCCAAAAGTCGCCAGGCGAAGGGGGTGATCGATGTCGAAAAAGGCAAGTATTACCCGGAAGTCTACCTGTACGGCAACTATAGCCTGCATGAGGATGACTCGCTGGCTGCCAAGACCGCGCCGGACTGGGCCGTTGGCGTCGGCGTGAATATTCCGCTGCTGGATCGCTCCGGCCGCTCGGATAAAGTGAAGGCAGCCCACAGTGCGGTGACCCAAGTGAATTATCTCAGAGCGCAGGCCGAGCAGGATTTGTCGGTGCTGGTTGAGAAAACGTATCGGGAAGCGATGCAGGCTTTGGAAGAATATCAGGGTCTGGCGTCGAGCCTGTCTCTGGCGAGCGAAAACTTGCGGATGCGGGAAAAAGCCTTCAGCCAGGGGCTGTCGACCTCGCTTGATGTCGTCGATGCCGAGTTGTATTTGGCCAGTGTCCGGACCCAGCGCTCGGCTGCGGCGTACCAGTATGTGATTTCCCTGTCGCGGTTATTGGCCGTCAGTGGTGAAATCAACCGTTTCAATCAATATCAACAATTTCAGGGTGTAGAGGTTCAATCATGAGCAAATCAAAGGCATTCGCCGTAATGATCCCGGCTGCAGCGCTGGTGGGCTGGCTCGGCTACACCTTCTGGCAGGCGTATCAGCCGCAACCGGAGCGGATGCAGGGCCAAATTGAAGCACAGCAATACAATATTTCGTCCAAAGTGCCCGGTCGGATCGAGCAGGTGATGGTCCGCAAAGGCGATCAAATCCAGCGCGGCGATCTGATTTTCACCTTGCTGAGTCCGGAATTGGACGCCAAACTGGAGCAGGCCAAAGCCGGACAGGAAGCGGCCGGCGCGATGGCTGAGCAGGCCGAGAAAGGTGCCCGGAGTCAGGAAATTGAAGCAGCGAAAGATACCTGGCGTAAGGCCAAGTCTGCCGCTGAGCTACGGGGCAAAACTTACCAGCGCGTCGATAACCTCTATAAAGAAGGGGTGGTCGCAGAGCAGAAACGCGATGAAGCCTATGCCCAGTGGCAGGCGGCACGTTATACCGAGCGTGCGGCCTATCAGATGTTTGAAATGGCCAAAGAAGGGGCTCGGGTGGAAACCAAACGGGCAGCTGTCGAGAAGGCCCGGATGGCCGCGGGTGCGGTGGCAGAAGTGGAAGCTTATGCCGCGGATACCCAAATCGAAAGCTGGCATAACGGCGAGGTAGCGGAAATTCTGCTGCATGCCGGTGAGCTGGCGCCTCAGGGTTTCCCGGTCGTGAGTGTGGTGGATATGAACGACGCTTGGGCCGTGTTCCATGTCCGTGAAGACAAGCTGAAAGACTACGGTACCGGCGCGCAGTTCGAGGCCCGGATCCCGGCCCTGGGCGATCAGAAATATGCCTTTGCGGTTAGTCACGTTTCCGTGATGGGAGATTTCGCAACCTGGCGGACCACCGATCCGGCGCAGGGATTTGATATGCGTACGTTTGAAGTCGAGGCGCGTCCGGTGAACCCGATCGACGGGCTGCGGGTCGGTATGAGTGTACTCGTTGAGTGATCATGATGTCGTTTTCTCACCATTTACGTCATGAATGGCAGGTGCTGGCTCGGGATGGCTGGCTCAGGGCATTGCTGAGCTGGGTGCCGCCGCTGCTGTTTTTGATTGTCTGGGCGGTCTTTTCCGCCGGGATTGCCCGGGATCTGCCGATTGGGGTGGTCGACCTCGACCATAGCCGGCTATCTCGTCAGGCGGTGCGCTATTATGACGCCAGCTCGGCGCTGGCGGTTGCCCGAACGTTTCCCTCGGTCGAGCAGGGTAGTGCTGCGCTCCGTGCCGGTGACATTTATGCGCTGGTGGTGTTACCGGCCCAGTTGGAAAAGCAGACGTTGCTCGGTCATACACCGAATATTACGGCCTTTTACAACAGCCAATTCATCCTGATTGCCAAACTGGTGAATTCCGCCGTGATGCAGGCTCAGGGGACGCTGAATGCCCAGCTCGATACGCTGCTGAACCTGGCGGAGGGGAATGCAGTGCTGAGTCAGGCGATGGGGAAAGCGGTGCCGATCCGCACCCAGGTCACGCCGCTCTATAACAGCAACAATCATTATGGTCAGTTCCTGGTTGCAGGGGCAGTGCCGGCGATGTGGCAGATCCTTATGGTGATCACCACGATCATGGTGCTGGCCGCGCAAGATCGTCAGCAATCGTTGCCAACCTGGTTGAAACCAGCGCCGTGCCGACGCTTGCTTGGCAAACTGCTGCCTTACACCTTGATCCTGTGGATGCATGGTCTGCTGTTTCTGGTTGCGCTGTACGGTGTGTTGGGTTGGCCGATGCATGGGAGCTGGCTCGTTTTAGGAACGGCACAACTGCTGACCGTGCTGGCCTGTCAGGGCGTCGGTGCTGTGCTGTATCTTGCGACCCGGGACGCGACCCGCGCCATGAGCCTGGCGGCCGGTTTCACGGCTCCCGCCTTTGCCTTTGTCGGGGTGACGTTTCCGGCGACCGATATGCCGACGCTGGCGCAGGTCTGGCGTGCGGTATTGCCGGTCACTCATTATCTGGATGTCCAGTTGCATCAGGTGAATCATGGCCAGAGCCTGAATGAAGCGATGCCGCAACTAATAGCGCTGGCTGCTTTTCTGCCGGTGCTCGGGGTTGCGGCGTTGAAGGCGAAGCAACTGGCGACAGGTGCAAGTGAACAAGAGGTGGTGTCATGAGTTGGCGTGCGTTAATTCAGCAAGAGCTGAAAGCGATTTTCACCAATCCATCGATCCTGTTTACGGTCTTTGGCGGCGTGTTGATTTATTCGTTTCTCTACCCCTTGCCTTACGCCAATCAACTGCCGCGAGAGCAGCAGGTGGTGGTGGTGAACCTGGATCAGAGCCAACTTAGCCGTGAACTGGAGCGGATGGTGGATGCGACCCCCCAGGTGGCGCTGACGCTGCGGGCAACCGGCATGGCTGAAGCGCAAGCGATGCTGAACCGGGGGCAGGTTCAGGGGCTGCTGGTGATCCCGGAGTTCTTTGCCCGGGATTTATTGCTGGGTCAGTCGCCGACCCTGGCTTTTGCCGGGGATGCCGCTTATTTTCTGGTGTACGGCACCGTGGTGGAAGGATTGGCCAAAGCCGGCGGGACCCTGGGCGCCAAAGCGAAGGTGGTCCGGATGGTGACATCCGGCGAAAACATTGCGCTGGCGTCGCAGCGGCATAGCCCGATCCACCTGACCATGCAGCCGGTGTTCAATCCCGGAATGGGCTATATCGACTATATCGTTCCGGCGGTCTTTGTGCTGATCCTCCACCAGACCCTGCTGATTGCGGTGTCGTTGCTGGGCAGCGGCCAGCGAACGCTGCCGGCTGTAGCGGGTCAGCCCGGCTATTGGCATCAGACCCCTGCCTGGCAATTGGTGTTGGTGCGAGCTTTGGTGTTTGTCCTGATCTATCTGCCGTTGGTGATGTATTACTTTGGCTTCAGCTTTACCTATTACCACATCAGTCGCCTGGCGACGATTGCCGATCTCCTGGCGATCACGGTGCCGTTTCTACTGGCGGTGATTGGGCTTGGGATGATCCTCGGTCATCTTTTACCCCGTCGTGAGCTGGCGATCGTAGTGGTGTTGCTGAGTTCGATCCCGCTGATCTTCTCGCTCGGCTTTATCTGGCCGGCGTCGATGATCCCGGCGCCGATCCAGACACTGGTGCAGTTGATCCCGGCCACTCCGGCGGTAAACGCGTTTTTGCGCTTGAATCAGATGGGCGCCGAGTTCCATCAGGTTTTGCCGCTATGGACGCAGCTGTGGGGGCAGGCGTTCGCCTACGGTGTGATGGCTTGGCTGTTGCAGCGGCGATAGCCATACCGGCGCCGCTTAAATGTAATCTTGAATAGAACAATGGCAGCCTTGGCTGCCATTGTTCTTACTGTTCTGCGCCAGGTGCTACGTTAGGCTCGACATAAGCAGCGGTGCCCCATAATGGCACCGTCGAAAGGCTGTGCTTAAAACTGCCCTCCGTTTCTTTCGTAGTATAAGACAAGTAGAGCAGGGTCTGATTGTCTGCATCAAAGATGCGTCGGACTTTCATCGACTTGAAGAAGATACTTTTGGACTTCTTGAATACGACTTCTCCGGATTTACTTTTATCAATCTTAGCGATCATTTCAGGTGTAATGTCACCCGTTTGACGACAAGAAATGGAGCTGTCACTGGGGTCGGCGAAACTGAAATCGGCTTCGACAGAGGCAATGTGGCAGGTTACCCCCGTGACAACATCGTCCTTTAAATTTTCAATTTTGATGTCCTTCAGCGTAAAAACACCAAGCGAGACATCTCCTACTTCATTGTCAGAACAGCCTGCGAGTAGTCCAGTCATCAACATCGCAACGAGCAGTTTTTTCATTGTTATTCTCCCTATCGGGCTTGGGCCGGATGAAGGGTTTATCATACCAAGTTGATCGATTTAACCAATGAATAATCAATGATTTTTTCGGATGAACATGGATGGCGTCAGTGTTTTTGACTTTCCGACTGCAACTGCCGACCGAGCTGCCACAGCTTTTCGGCTTTGGTTCCGAGGAGCCAGAAGCTGAGTGCCAGAATCGCGAAGAAGATGGTTTTGTGCATCGATTCCCAGAAGTATTCGAAGTAGCGGGTGTAGAGATTAATCAGCAGGAAGGTGATCCCGAAACTCCGGCACAGGGGGTTGTCGAACCGGATCCCGAGATAAATCACGCCGAGGCAGACCAGCCCGGCGAGGATAGACCAAGGCAACAGATGAATTTGCGGGACGTCGGCCCACTCGGTGGCATCGGCGTAATTGCCGAAGATCGACAGTAACCACAGGGTACTCAGCAGGTACAGCAGGCCGACAAACAACGTCGGCTCGCTCAGATACTGGTATTCGACCCGGCGCTCGGCAAGCCGGCTGACAGCCAGTACGGCGATCCCCACAAAGACAAATCGCAAGGCTTGGTTCATCCCGAGGAAGTAGCCTTCAGGGTTCGCCAGCTCATAGGTTTGAACCATCTCCCAGGCACCGAAGCTGATTAGGGCGAACAGCCAGATCAGAACGGAGTTGAGGCGAATGCCGAGCACGCCATAAACCAGCGTGAGCAGGAGTAACAGCAGCGCATCGTAGCGATGCGCAATCCCGCTGGTTTCGCGTAAAAAAGCAACTGTCACCGCGGTCATGAAGACACCGAAGAAAAAGGTCGCCTCGTTGCTGATGTTTTTCTCGGGAAATTTGTCCCGCCGCCGCGTGCCAATGATGTAGCAAGCCGCTGCGATCCCGGCGCTGAGCAGCGCCAGAACGCTGGCGGGAGTGTCGATGATTTGCGCCAGCAAGGCGAGCAGGTAGTCATCTGCCAGCAGTACGCCGACGGCAATGATCAGGCAACTGATGGCAATCCAGAACGAGTAAACCGCCAGTAAGCGCCAATCAAAGCCGACGATCTGGTAGCTGTGACGTAATTGTTTAGCCTGCTCCGGGGTGATCAGCGCACCTTTCTCCCAGTCCTGAATCGCTGAACTGAGCACTCTGGCTTTGCGTTTACTCAGTTTCATGGGGTGCCCTGCTCATTACTGTGGGGTTTCCGGCACGGAGATCTCCCCGGGAGTGAAAGTCAGGATGTGCTGCTCAGATGTGAGCGTCAGGAGATTATTTTCAAGGGCAATGCTGTTCCATTTTTGCAGCGACTTGGTCATGGTCGACTCAATGGTCGCCAGTTCGTTCTGGATACAGGCCATTTTGGTGGTGCCCATGGCGGTGATTCGGAATTTACTTTTGGGGGTGAGTTCTACCTGGCCGAAGAAACGATTGCAGCCACTGAACCCGGCGACTTTGAGGTCGGCACCGATCTGCATCCCCGGCGGTGTTCGGGGCTCGGTGATTGTAATGTCCTTTCCGTCAATTTTGATCAGCAACCAGCTGTCCTGAAGATCTTTGACGGCGAAGCCGGCAGTAACTTTTTCCTCGCATCCGAGCAATGCCACAATGAACAAAATCACCGTCCACAGCCAAGGTTTGGTAGGCATTGGTTGTTCTCCCCGATACAGCCTTGTTGCTAATAATAGCTTATCTTAGTGACTGTCAGGTTGCGCTGATAAGACAGCAGTGTGCTTAAATGGTGCTGCGTCCGAAGTAGTTCACTTCTCCCTGGCGCTGCTGAAAACTGTCGTCTTTATCTTTTTGGCTTTCGTAGGCCTGGAGTGCAGCCTGGGCCTGGCAGTAACTTTCGCTCTCCGAGAAAGCTTCCCGGGTGGTATCGATCGCTCGTTCGGCTAACCGTCGCTGGTTGGGTTCGGCCTGGCTATTGCTGAAGATGGCCTGCTGGCGGGCCAGAAGCCGTCCTACAGCTTCCATGCACAGCTTTTCGTTGTCCGGCAGGACATTCAGGGGCTGTGCCTGGACAAGCGGAGACAGCAATGGGATCAGAACGAGTAGTCGATAAAATATATGCATTCAATTTTATATCTTGTGGGTGGATCATTCGATTATAGGGCCTGAAAAGAGAAACTCAAGCCAAGCATAGCGGTGCTGATACAGCATTATATGCGGCAGTTATTCCCATTTATTAAGTTGATCCGGTATGCATACGGGCGAGTTGCGCTTTAATGATCACGCAGGGGGAGTTGTGACAGGCAGGCCCGACACAGGCAAGTTGCGCCGTCGGTGTCCAGGCCCGATGTGTCCCGGCGGTTGAGTTCGAAACACCAACAGTTGGATTTGCCGGCACTGATCTCGCAAAAAGCCGGTTTGCCGCATTGTTGACAGGTATGGGTCGACTGTTCGCCGCGGATTTCGTCGATTGTCCGGACTTGTTTTTCTTCGTCCATATGGCGCCACGTTGAGATTTCGGCCATGGTGCGAAAGCAGCCGCTGCAGATGCCTTCGTTGTTTTTACATTTTGCGACACAAGGTGTTTTCACGGAATCATGCTCTGTACTGCCGTCGGGGGCAGTACAGTAGCATCATGTGACAGCATAGCCAAGATTAGCGCTTACGCCAGATGGTCATCTCGGACAGGCTGTGCTGGAACTTACGCTTGGTTTCCCGGATCGCAAATGGGATTTCTTTCACTGCGACCAGTTCAAAGTGGGGGATCAGGGTTTCGGTCAGGCCGTCCAGGGTGGTGAAGTTCTCCCCGTTGACCTTGATCCCACCAAGCCATTTGGCTTTGTCGGTATATTCCTCTAGCCAGGTGTAGGGCGATGTGACGACCAGGTAGCCACCGTGATTGATCCGTTGGTGGATCGTGGACAGGAATTGTTTCGGGTCGTTGAGACGGTCAATCAGGTTCGAAGCGTAGACCAGATCATAGCCACTGAACTGGGGCTTGAGATTACAGGCATCCCCCTGAACAAAATTGATCCGGTCGGCAACGCTGCTGTAACCAAGTTCATCCAGCGTAATACTCTTAAACTCGACCAAGTCGCCTTCGGTTCGGATGGTGTAGCGTTTCTCGCCCTGCTCTGTCAGGCTGTAGGCCTGTTGAATAAAGCGGGCTGAGAAGTCAATGGCATCCACCTGGGCGAAATGTCTGGCCAGCTCAAATGAGGCGCGGCCGACCGAGCAACCGATGTCCAAGGCTTTCCCTTGATGGTTGAGCTGAATTTCGTGCAGACATTGTTTGACGCCGTTGATGCAGAAATTCGGAACTGAGAAATACTCATCGCCATAGTGGAACTCAAGATACTGGGAGATCAGCTCATCTGTTTCATAAATATTCAGCGAGGTCATGCTGTCCGGATTCTGATTGGATTCAACATAGCGGAACCCGGCGTGCTGATAGAAGTGCCGTCGGAAGGCGTAGCGGGATGATTGAATCGATTCGTTTCCGGTCGAGATCCAGGAGCCGCCTTTGATCAGGTTGTGCTTGCCGTCGAAGGTCGGGGTGGAGAAGTCATCATAGAGGGGGTGGACCGAGAAGCCCTGAAATCCGTCAATACAGGTTTCTGTCCATTGCCAGACATTGCCGACGATATCGCAAAAGCCACCGTGTTCAAACCGATCAACCGGGCAGGACGAGGCATAGTAAGCCAATTCAATATTGCCGGGGGGCTCGTGCCAGGCCGGAGAATCTTCCTCGATACTTTGGCGAAGCACATACCACTCGGCTTCGGTCAGTAACCGGATGTTGGCTTGTTTTTGTTCGGCTTTCCAGTTGCAAAATGCTTTGGCTTCAAGCTGGTTCACTTCCACCGGCCAATTGAGCGGAAGCAGGATTTCCTCTGTCAAGTTACGCTGTAACCAATCGCCGTCCCGGAAGCGCCAGAAGCGCGGCATGGTGGCTTGCGTATAGGCAAGCCAGGCTTTCCCTTCGTCGTTCCAGTAGCGGGGCTGGCGATAGCCGTCGGCTTTCACGAAGGCCAGGTATTCCTGATTTGACACCAGATATTTGGCGGCCTTGAAATTGTCGACCTGAAAGCATTGTTCGCCGTATTCATTGTCCCAGCCGTACGTGGGGGCGGATTCAGGTTTACCCAGGGTGATGGTTTCGCCACTGACTGACAGTAGTTGGTTATCAGCCGGGGTACCGCTGTCTGGGCAAGGCTGCCAGTTCGGGTGGGGACTGACATCGCAAAGGGGAAGCTGGCGGATGATAACCGAAGAGGTTTCCAGATGGATCCGTTCGTGTTCGATGCCCATCAGGATCACCCAGGCCGGATCGGCTGCGGTGATTGGCAGTTCGAGCGGCATGGTCTCGATAAAGGCATTGACCAGCGCTGAGACCTGGTCACGATAGTGGTTGACGGCGGCAACGGATGGCCAGTCATAGTGATTGTCATCGAGATCATCCCACGACATCTCGTCCACGCCGATGGCGAACATCGATTCGAAGTGTTCATCAATCCGTTGATCAATATATTTGCCGAGTTTTAACTTGTTGATATAAAAAACGGCGGTGTGGCCGTAATAGAAAATAAGCGGATGACGTAATGGTTCAGGTTTGCTGTAAAAAGCGGCGTCGTTGTTGATCACCTCAAAAAGAGACTCATACAGGTGCCAGGTCTGATTGAAAGCATCTTTGAGTTCCTGGCGCTTTCGTTCTGCACTTTCTCCTGTCAGCCACAGCGTACGTGTTGCTTTTCGTTGTTGGTTTTCCATTGCACACTTTCCCTTCTGAAACAGTACTTTTAAACGTAGCCAGAAAGGAAATAGTTCACCAAAGAAATGTGTTGTTTTTTGATAGTTAGACAACAGGCACATCAGAGATGAAGTGCCACGACGTATCAAACGAAGATGAACGACTCTGATCCCCAAAGCCTATGATTTATTTATATGGCCGGATTAACAGGGGTGAACGGATGCGTAAATGGTCTGTACCAACATGGGTCTTTGTGGCGTTCGGATTACTGCTGAATATTATCTCGGCACTAATGACCAACTTTTCTATTGATCATGCGATGCGAGAAGCCAATGGCATGATTCAGCAGCAGGAGAGTAACGAAAAGTTAATTGGTTTAACCTGGCAACAAATTGAAACGATTGAAAGGAAACGCGAATTGGTTTTGATTTTGACATCGATTGAAGATGTGAATCACCAGCCGCTTGCGGCATCGGTGAAAGAACAAGTGATTGCAGAGGTTGATGATTGGCTGAATATTTCGTTGTCCGATTTATCGATTGTTGAAATTCCGGCACTTATGCAAAGAATGAATGACGTTCAGGCTGAGTACCGACATAAAATTGACCGATTATATATTCAGAATTTGGCATTAGCTCAGTCTTATCAACGCGTGATGGAATCTATTTCCAGGCAGCGAAATTTGGCGCTATTTTTACAAGTTTTGGGCTTAGCCTTGATGTTAGCCAGAGATCTGAGATGGCGTGAACTCAAATGAATGAGTGTGGTGCTCTTCGATTCATCGTTCTTTTGAGCATGATGTTTATACGGGGAGTGCAGAAAGGGCTGCAAAAGAAAGGCCCTGCATCGCAGGGCCCGGAGAACTCTCTATCGATAACTGAGTTTAGTTAACGGTTAGTTGAGTGGAAAGCATAACGGCTTGATTCACGTCCGCTTTCTGTTTTCGCTTTATATTTAATAGAGCGAGATTGTTCGATAGTCAGAGGAATAAATACCCGGCCTTTTTCATCAGTTTGATATGTTTTTTTCTGTTGTGGAACATTGGCAACAGAAACCGATGCATTCGCAGCGGGCTGACCGTTTTCGGTCACGGTAACCCATGCGCCATTATGTGTATCTGCGACGCGGATATCCGCCAGGACAGAAGTCGACATCAGGATGGCAGCAGTAGCAGTCAGTACTTTTAAGCTAGACATATTCTTTACCTCATCAGTCTGCGGCAATTGCCTTATTCTCATTTGCAAGTGCAACGGTTTACCCATGCTTAAAATAAGACCGGCCGTCAGGTTCTATATTTCATTCTGAGTTAGATTGTTGTTGTTTTAATTCTTAATCAGGATGTTATGGCCTCAATATGATTAACCTTTCGGAAGATTCGAGATAAATGCGTTCGAAACAAAATCAATTCATATCTTCTCGAGCGATCCGTTAATTTGAGTATAGCGTCTGATCACAAAAACAGATGAAATTTTGATAGAATTTAAGGCTAACACTTTGTTTCATTTTACGTTATCGTATTAACAATTCATTCATATATTTAAGCAACTTAAAATTTATCATAAATAATTTAATAGAACTAATGGTTCATGAATGAGACAAGGTATTATAAAAAGTAACCCATGCATTTCACTTTTATAAATGTCATTTGGCATTGGTTTGACTGCAGTGATTATTTTTGACGCATATTCAATGTCAGTGCAATTGACGGTAGATTGACGGCTTGATGGATTGTGAATACGTAAATAACCACGCGATGGCAGTGATATATCCTGCCAGAATAACGTCAGCCGTTTTTATGCCACATCAATCTGTCTATAGAGCGCGGTGTGTAGTGGTTAAGCTTCGACAAGGGCTTTCAACTCATAGTATTCAAGATCCTCGGTGATCATGTGGGCTCGAGTCGCATCGGATTTGGTCATGACATGTTCCATGCCGATGTTTTTCAGGATCTTGCCTGGTGTTGGATCCCGACGGAAATGCTGGCCGTAAATCACCTCAAGGTGTAAGCGCTTGAAGCCGAATTCCGTGACGCGTTTGGCTGCTTCCGTACAGTAACCGTTGCCCCAAAACGGGACGCCCAGCCAGTAGCCGAGTTGGGCACGTTGATTGGCGATGTTGTGTAAGCCGACACATCCCACCAATTGATAATTCATCTTGAGGGTAATGGCATATATCGCGGACTGACCACTTTGCCAGCCTGCCAGGTGTTTCCCGATCCATTGCCCGGCCATCCCGTCCGTATAAGGGTGGGGGATGTTAATGGTGCCATTGGCAACTTGCTCATGACCGGCAAGACGCTGGACTTTGGGCGCGTCGGAGAGCTGGAATGGCCTCAGGATAAGTCGGTCCGTGGTGAGCAGCGGTTGGTGTCCCATGCGTGTTCCTTAAAATCTGATGATGTATGCACGTCAAGAAGAATGGCAGTTATTAAATCTCGTTCATATCAGAGATGCAATCGATTCGATCAAAGAGATGCAGAAACCTTGAATATGCGCCTGAAAGCGTAAGCGCAGGAGTTGACAGTTTGATGTCACCTCATGACGCGGGCGGCTCCTGAAATTGTATGTCTGGAACAGGCCGTGTGTGCAGAGCCTTTGAAGAGAAATCGAGTCACAGAATAGAGGAGAAGCAAATGGACACTTGAGAGCAAGGGGATGCTCAACGCGGGGAGATCAGGCTTCGGAGCGTGGTTGGGAGACTTGTTGCGCCTTCCATGTTGATTCACCGTAGGTGGCAATCTTTGCCAGCGCTTTCTTGATATTGTTCTCCAGCAGCAGCTTAATAAACCAACCGGTGCCGCGAAAGCGCGGAGAAAATTTGATGCGGTAGTGGATCAGGCTTTTATCGGCACTGAGGCTTTCGAAACGGATCCAGCCGCCGTGCTCGTTGAGGGGCGCACCCTCAATGATTTTATAGTGCAAATGTTCATTTTCTTTGTAATCGATAATCTGCTCGCGGAAACGAAAGCGGCCGAGGTTGACTTCTCGCACAGCCCCAATGCCATTCTCCTCGGGTTTGCCTTGTTTGATCAGTGAATACTCGGCATCAAAGAAGCGTCCGAGGTTGTTGTGATCGGTGAGCAACTGAAACAGGACTTGCTTAGGGACAGCTACTGCTTGTTCTAAGGCAATGCTATGAATAGCCATATCGTCAACCTTAAGTCGAGTTGTAATCAAGATGTTAACAAAATTGATGGGGGAGTCAATGGAAACAGGGTCTCTGTTTTGAGACATCTGTATCGCTACTATCTGTACAATCCATCCCGACACATCATGACCTGAAGCGGTGCGGAAGGGGGCCACACAGGCGCCAAATGGGAGCATCTGGTGCCGGGCTCCGGATTGATATCGATAAGAACCCGTTATTTATGAGAAGGTTAGAGTACGGTTTGGTCTGCGCGTCGGTATAGATTTGCGATAGAGTTAACAAATCAGGATGAGGTGCTGAAAAATAATGGTTGCAAAATGCATCATTGGCTCTTATATTGATTTTTGGTGATGTGAATAAGATGGTGATAAGTATTGAGGAGCGTGGATTCTTGAATCCGTTTAACAAACCGCTGTAAACCCATCTTGTTTGATATCTTCCCCTTAATCCCTGCTCTTTCGACTGAACTTTTTAAAACTTACAGGTTCTATGTTGAAAGTAACTTCATCAGGGTATGTGACGCATTACTTTTATTTAACTGTCATCAGGACGTCATATCCAGTTAGGTATAGTAAAGCTGATTTGAAGAGTAAGACGGTATTAATTAAGCGAAATATCAACCTTACTCGTTTTGGAAAATGAGAGGTAAATATGACTAATAACAGAAACCGCAGACAATGGTTCTACCATCAATCACAAACCACGAACGTGAAGGGTAGAACGAAGTAATTTCTGCTGCGCGAAGGCGCAATGTATTGATTCATATGCATATTTAGTGTGAAAAATGCCAGAAGCACAATAGCGTTAGTCTCCGTGTTTCTGGCTCAAATATCCGCTGAAAGCTTGTGCCAAAATAATCTAGTTTAAATTTCTTGATATTGAATTATTTATTTGCGATATAGCAAACGTTTGCCTTTTGATGACATGGTTTTATCAGGAAAATAGAGCAACGGTTATTTATAAATTGTCCCGCCAACCGATATTTCTTTCGGGAACTGTGTGACCGGTGCGCCACCCAAATAGATATTTCCCTTCACCACTAAAAACTGCGGCAAAGCGGTTATGGCCGTATTGGCCAGATACAGATCACCGCCGACATATAAGTAAGGCGGCAGCGTCTTAATTTTGGTCCCCATCAGGCTTAAGTCACCCGGTACCTGTAATCCGTTGTTGAGCGCCGTAATGTCTGAGTGGGCGAGATTGATATAACCATGAACAATCAGCTGCAAGGGAAGGGTTTTGATTTTGCTATAGGCCAGATTGAGGTTACCTTCGACCGTCAATTTGCGCGGCAACGACTCGATGTTACTGTACTCCAGATTCATGTTGCCGTTGACGATGAGCGGATCGGGTAATCGGAAGTTCTTGGCATTTCTTAGAAACAGGTTGCCATAGCTGTCGAGATAATTCAGCAACTTACGATCTGCGACGTATTGATTGGCCTGTAAAACTGGTGAGAAAACCAGGGGCAAGGTCAGCAGCAGGGGGAGGGCAATTCGCACACATCGCAATGTGCTTGATTTTGGCATCGAAGTTTCCGGCATGATAAGTCCTTGTTCATTATGCCTGTGTCTGCAGATGAGTCAATCACGGGCTGAATCAGACATGAATCAGATCTAAATAGGACGGCACTCTCAGGCGTCGATTCAGATTGGATTCAGAAATAAAACATTGTTTTATATTTTAAGTTTTGGTTCAGCTTCTCGGTGTAAAGTGGGTCTCAACAAATCGAACACTACCGAATGCATCAATGTGGTGCGTGGTATCGGATAATCGAGGAGCTATCCAATGAAAAAATTAGCAATGATCTCAACCCTGACTCTGGCCGCTGTGGCTGCAACCCCTGCATTTGCAGTCAGCACAGATTGGTTTGTGGGTGCCGGTGTCGGTTATCAGGAAGACAGTATCAAAGGCGCGAATGATCAGAATGGCGAAGATGTTGCGGTACAACTGCGAGGTGGTGCTATTTTGAACGACCATCATCGCTTGATGGGCACGTATAGCTACATGGATAAGAGCGAGCAAAACATGTTCCTGGCCTCGTATGACTATCTGATGCCGGTCGCACAAAAAGTGAATCTGTTTGCTGGTGTTTCTGCTGGTGTAGCTGACAGTGAAATCGGCAATGAAAGCGCCACTGACTTTGTGTGGGGCGGCCAAGTGGGCGCGATGTATCAAATCAACGAGCAATGGTCGACAGATTTGACCTACCGCTACCTGGAGCAGGACTATGAAGAGCACCAGACCAAACTGGAAAACTCACAGCAGCTGATGTGGTCTGTGGACTACAAATTCTAAAGCGATTGTTTTCCCGCTGGCGGGAAGATAACGACGTGCGGGGACTGGCTTTTGCCGGTCCCTGCATGTTTTCTGTACAAAAGAATCATTGATCACAAAAATATCAGCCTTTGGGCTTGTTAATGTGAACTATATCTCTATATACTCCGCTTCCGGCCAGAACCCTAGAGTTCAGCCACCTTAGTTACAAGCTGTCACCATGGAAATGTGAACGACCCACGGAGTTGGACCGGCGTTATTTTAGCTTGTTATCAAGGTGACTTGTATGTTGTACATGTGGGCGGAATCCAAATTATTCACTGAACTTCAGGGTTCAGAACCTTCCTATTTTGCTTTTTCCCCGAAAGCAGTCGCTCTCTTGTTGCAGCAAGCAGTAACACCTTCATATTTCGGCATTCCATTTATTCCAAGCAACAGGACGAAATAATGCAGTTGTTAATTAGTTTGGCCGGTATTTTAGTGCTGGTCGCATGCGCTTGCGCGTTATCTGAAAATCGAAAAGCCATTAACTGGCGTACCGTGGGCGGGGCTTTGTTGTTACAAGCCGGTTTTGCCGCTTTGGTCTTGTATATGCCGGTCGGGCAGATGATGTTGGGTGCAATGAGCAGCGGTGTCGCCAGCGTACTGGGTTTTGCCGATGAAGGGATCAAGTTCTTGTTTGGCGACCTCGCCAATTCCGGATTTATCTTTGCGGTTCGTGTCCTTCCTCTCGTTATCTTCATTAGTGCTCTGATCTCTCTTCTTTACTATCTCGGCGTGATGCAATGGGTCATCAAAGTTATTGGTGGCGGGATCCAGAAAGTCCTGGGCACCAGCCGTGCGGAATCGCTGGTGGCGACGGGGAATATCTTTTTGTCTCAGGGCGAATCGCCGCTGTTGGTGAAACCTTTCCTGTCGCGGATGACGCGCTCCGAGCTGTTTGCGGTCATGACCGGTGGTATGGCCTCGGTTGCCGGAAGTGTGCTGGGCGGTTACGCCGGTCTGGGGGTTGATCTGAAATATCTGATTGCCGCCAGCTTTATGGCCGCACCGGGGAGTTTGCTGATGGCGAAAATCCTGGTTCCTGAGCAGGGAACGCCGACGGAGCAAACGGATATCGAAATGGCATCAAGCGATCACAGCAATGCGATTGATGCGCTGGCATCCGGTGCCATGAACGGGATGCGCGTCGCAGTCGCTATCGGGACCATGCTGATTGCGTTCATCAGCGTGATCGCCATGGCCAATGCCGGTCTGGAAATGGTCGGTGAATGGTTTGGGGTGCAAAGCCTGACGATGCAAAGCATCCTGGGTTACCTGTTCTCGCCACTGGCCTTTATCATTGGTGTACCGGCTACTGAAATGCTGCAAGCTGGGGCGTTTATCGGCCAGAAATTGATCCTGAACGAGTTCGTAGCGTTTCTGGACTTCGTGAACATTAAAGAAACCCTGTCTCAGAACAGTCAGGTGATCATCACTTTCGCGCTGTGTGGCTTTGCCAACATTGGTTCGATTGCCATCCAGCTGGGTTCTATTGGTGTGATGGCGCCGGATCGTCGCAGTGATGTGGCGGGATTGGGCTTTAAAGCTGTGCTGGCGGCAACTCTGGCGAACCTGATGAGTGCTGCTCTGGCCGGGATTTTTGTGAGTCTGTAAGGGCGACAAGGTTACAAGGCGACAAGGCTTCCGCAAAGTGGGGCATTCAATGTGCCCCCTCAAAAACCGCCAATGCTTGGCGGTTTTTTTATCTGCTGTTTCGAAACGTGATCGTCCGGGGCTTATTTCTCATCAAATTGCTTGATGAGCACCGAGGTATCCGCACGGTTAAACCCGCGAGCTTGCAGCGCGGCGTACTTCTCATCCACCTGTTTGGTCAGAGGAAGATCGACGCCTAATTTTTCCGCCGCATCGAAGCAAATCCCGAGATCTTTGCGCATCCAGTCGATGGCAAAACCAAAATCGAATTTATCTTCCGCCATCGTGACTGCCCGGTTTTCCAACTGCCATGAGCCAGCTGCACCGTGCTTGAGCACTTCGGTCATTTTTTCAATGTCCAGACCTGCAGATTTGGCCAGCGTGATTGCTTCGGACAAGCCTTGCAGTACCCCGGCGATACAGATTTGGTTGGCCATTTTGGTGATCTGCCCGTAGCCGATATCGCCCATTAGGGTCGTGGCCTTGGCAAAGCAGTCGATAACCGGTTTAGCGGTCGCAAAAACGTCCGGTTTGCCGCCGACCATTACGGTCAGACAGCCATTGACCGCACCAGCTTCGCCACCGGAAACCGGGGCATCCATAAAGGCCATGCCTTTGGCTTCGGCCTGAGCAGCAATTTCACGGGCCACTTCAGCGGAGGCGGTGGTGTTATCGATCAGAATGGCGCCGGGTTTGGCGTGCGCGAGTATCCCGGATGGGCCGCAGTAGACTTCACGCAGATCATCGTCGTTGCCGACACAAGTAAAGATGAAATCAGCATTTTCAGCAGCTTCACCCGGTGTAAGCGCATACTGACCTTTGTAAGTTTCGACCCACTGCTGTGCTTTGGCTGTGGTGCGATTATAGACCGTGATCGGATGTCCGGCGTTGGCCAGGTGACCGGCCATTGGAAAGCCCATGGTTCCCAGCCCGATAAATGCAATGTTTATTGTTGTCATCTGTTGCTTCCCTGTTTGTTTGAATCGTCAGGCGAATGGGCATCACTATAATGAACCCGCCTGGTGTCAGCAATGAAAAAACGGCAGGGGTACCGGATGACCGATGCATCGTCCAGCGAGGGCTGCAACACGAAGCGCAGTCGTCGGGGAGGTGAACTTACGGGGCCACAGGCGTAATAATTCCTTGTGCCATTCGTGTACACCTCCTATGATGCCAGCAGTAATGGTATAAGACGGTCTGGAGTGCTGGTCATATGCTTCGGAAGCTTTTGAGCATGATTTTGTTGGTCGTATGTGTTGGTCTGGGCGTCCTTGCGCCGGCTTCTGCACATCTGGCAACAGCGATAGCCCCGCAGCTTGTTACAGGACCGGTTCAGCAATTCTCTCCGCTTGCCGGCGCTCAATCTGAAGGTGCTCTCTTTGACGAAGCTGCCCTCGATGATCCGCGCTTTGTCGGTTCTCATGTCGACGCAACTGCAGGAGAGCGGGATTTCAGCGCCGTTCCGGAAGCTACGTCCGTGTTCCCGAGTTCGGACACCTGCAGCAAGGCGCCGCCAGAACAAGACAACCATCACCATTCCTCCTCCGATCGGCAACTGGATCCGGCATTGTTCGGATCCTCCCGGATGGCCCTTGGCTGTCGGGATAACGCAGATGAACCTGAGCCGCAGTATTTGCTGGTATTCGAGCTGCCGATTGAGCCGGCACCAAGTTTTGCTGTTGGCTACCGTATCGATTTTCATGCCACGCTGGACTGGACCCGTCGGGTGATCCCGCCAGCCGGGCGAGTCGCTGGCTGGAAAGACAGTAATCAGCTCTATCAACCCCATCCGCATCACTTTTCTCTTGTACGCTGATCGCGTCTGAATCGACGCCGGCGCAGGTCTGCCGTTCCACGGCACCTGTCACAATGTACCGCTTCCTGCCGCTGTTACAGCAAGGCTGGCGGGCGTTTCGTATTTGCCGACGGTTGTCGGCAACGGGGTCCGGCGCATGTTTGCCATGGTCGGAACCTAGTGCATGGTAAAAAACAATGAGAAAGAAACAATTACAACGACGGCTGAACCACTATCCATTATGGAAATATGTGGTGTTGGTGGTCTCTTTCATCGTGATGCTGTTGAGTGCCCTCCCGACCTGGTATGGCGAAGATGCGGCAATCCAGATCGGATCATCGGGCGACGCGGGGCCGGATATCGTTCAGCTTGCGCATGAATTGGCTGCCCAGGGGATTGCCGTCAAGCGGATTGATCAGCAGCCGGAAAGAACGGTTGTGGTCCTGCAGCAGCCTTCGCAGCAAACCGAAGCCAAGCAAATATTAGCGGCGCTCTTCGGGGTTGACGCCAGCGATAGCCGGTTAACCCTGGCGATGTCACCGGCGGCTCCGGACTGGCTGCAACAACTGGGTTTTGTTCCCATTAAGCTGGGGCTGGATTTACGGGGCGGGGTTCAGTTTCTGCTGGAGGTGGACCTTGAGCCCGTGTATCAGGCCCACGCGACACAGCTCCGGGACTCGCTGCGACAAACCCTGCGCCAGCAAGGGATCCGCCAGGCCCGGGTGACACTGGCCGCTTCAGATCGCCTGACCGTGTTGCTGCCCTCCACGGAAGCCGAGGGGCAAGTGCGGCAGTATCTGCGACAGCAAGCGCCGCAATGGCAAGTGGTCTATGGGGCCGGAAATCAGCTGATCTTAATGATGAGTCCGGAGGAGCAACGCGCGCTACGCCAACTCACGGTCCAGCAAAACTTGCAAACTATGCGCAGCCGGATTGAGGAGTTGGGGATCACCGAAGCCCTGGTGCAACGCCAGGGCGAGAACCGGATCCGGATTGAGCTGCCCGGCGTTCAGGATCCGGCAGCAGCAAAACGTGTGCTGGGGGCAACGGCCAGTCTGGCATTTCATGTCGTCAAGGCCCCCGGCAGTGACAGCAGCATCCTATTGTCGGATGCACAGGGACAGCCGGTCCGTATGGCCCGCCAGCCGGTATTGACCGGCGAGCATATTGTTGATGCCCGGGCCGGGTTTGGTGAAATGGGTGCTGCGGAGGTCAATATCACTCTGGATCGGACTGGCGGACAACTGATGTCGTCTTTCTCCCGTCAGCATATCGGCAAGGCGATGGCGACGGTCTTTAGTGAGTACAGCCGGGATGCGGCAGGGAATACTGAGCAACACAGTCAGGTGATCAGCGTGGCCAAGATACAGAGCCAACTGGGCAACCGCTTTCGCATCACCGGCGCCGGAAATATTGCCGATGCGCAGGAGTTGGCACTGTTGCTGCGTGCCGGATCGCTGACAGCCCCGGTCACTATTGTGGAAGAGCGGACGATTGGCCCGACCCTGGGGGCCGAGAATATCGACAATGGCTTTGCCGCTTTGGCATTGGGTTTAGGCATGACCCTCGTCTTCATGGCGCTCTGGTACCGGCGGTTGGGATGGGTCGCCAATATTGCCCTGATTGCCAATATGGTGATGTTGTTTGGTTTGTTGGCTTTGATCCCGGGTGCGGTGCTGACCTTGCCGGGAATCGCGGGTCTGGTGCTGACGGTGGGCATGGCCGTGGATACCAATGTGCTGATTTTCGAACGGATCCGCGACAAGCTTCAGGAAGGCCGCAGCCTGGCGCAAGCGATCGATCAGGGATTTCGCAGCGCCTTTACGACAATCTTCGATGCGAACTTCACCACCATGATCACCGCAGTGGTGTTGTATGCCGTGGGGAATGGTCCGGTGCAGGGCTTTGCCCTGACGCTGGGACTGGGTTTGTTGACCAGTATGTTTACCGGTATTTTTGCTTCCCGCGCCCTGATCAATCTGGTGTGGGGTCGTGATGCACGACGTGAGGTGCGAATTTAAAGATGATGATTTCGATTAAAAATGCTACCCGGTGGCGCTACTTCACCACCCTGGTGTCGCTGATCCTGTTGGTCGCATCCCTTCTGACGATTGGGATTCGCGGTTTGAACTGGGGGCTGGATTTTACCGGGGGGATTGTCACCGAGGTGCAGTTCAAACAGGCGGTTACCAGCCACGAGCTGGCTCTGGTACTGGATACCGCACTGGGCCAGGATGTGAGTGTGATTGCTGCCGGTGAGCCTGGCCGTTGGGTGTTGCGCTACGCGATCCCGGCGCAGGGGCAGGTGCCGGATGTGGCTGACGCCCTGAACAAGCTGGATACCACAGTGCAGGTGTTAAACACCAGTATGGTGGGGCCGCAAGTGGGACAGGAACTGGCAGAGCAGGGGGGCTTGGCCCTGTTGGTGTCAGTGTTGTGCATCTTGGGCTATCTGAGCTACCGCTTCGAATGGCGGTTGGCATCCGGCGCGGTGGTTGCACTGGCCCATGATGTGATTTTCGTGTTGGGCTTTTTTGCGGCGACACAAATGGAGTTCAACCTCACTGTATTGGCAGCGGTGTTGGCCATTCTGGGATATTCCCTGAATGACTCGATCATTATTGCCGATCGTATCCGGGAAGTGCTGATTGCCAAACCACAGGCACCGATCAGCCAGGTCAGCAATGAGGCCCTGGCGGCGACTATCTCACGGACGCTGGTTACATCGGGCACCACGCTGATGACTGTCGGGGCGTTGTGGTTACTGGGGGGCGGGCCGCTGGAGGGGTTTGCGCTGGCGATGTTCATCGGGATTCTGACCGGAACCTGGTCATCGGTCTCAGTCGGAACAGTGTTGCCGGAAATACTGAGGCTCAAGGCCCGTCACTATCTGCCTGAGCCGGTGAGTGAAATGCCCTGATTCACAGGTAATCACGGGCAAAAAAGTAAACGGACAGCATCAAGGTCGCTTCGGCGGCCTTTGTCTTAGGATTGAGACGATTAGAACTATTTTATGATGACTTTCATTTTTCGAATGCAAATTAATCAATACTTGTCGATACTCAATTTAACTTCACTAATAGAACTGTGCGAAAAGTCACATTATTTGGTTGCTTGAATCGCAAGGAAAGTGAAGCGCAATCGCGGTTGCATTTATCGAAAGTGAGCGTGACGAGTTTTAACTTAATCCACAGATAAATGACAAAGGCTGTTTTATGTACGACACAGAAATGAAGTTAAATCATCGAATTGTCCAGTTTGTCGATGCGCAGCTACATGATTTACTGGATACGGAGCCGGTTTCAGAACCTTGTCCCGAGAAGGGCGAACGTGTGATGCATGAAGCCATGTTGTCGATCCTGACCCAGTACCTGTCGGGTCTGAAGGCAATTAACTGTCTGCTGAATAAAGGTTTTGTGGCGCAAACCCGCGGGATTTTCCAAACTCTGGGGGATGATTACGAAGATATTATTTTCCTCAGTCTGCCCAGCCAGAACGGGCAAATGACCCCGCTTCATCATGAATACCTCAAGAGCGTGGCTGGTGAAGAATATCACGGCTGCTATAGTCCCGTTTCCCGTTGTGAAATTCGCAATATGATTAAGCAGGCGAAAAGCATCAATCATAATGTGTTTCAACTGTATCCGAAAAAGCAGGCCCTCCAGGTGCTGCGTCCCCATGGTGGAAAGCCCTGCTCGGCCGAGGTTGCCATTGATCTTCATCGGCATTTTGCCTACAAAGCGATTTTGCTGGCGGTGCTGACGGCTAAAGTTGCCGGCAATCTTGAAGTGATGGGGGCTTGTCTGAATTTCCGGGCACATTTGGAAATGACGGATCCGCATACCGTACGCTTTGATATGCCCAGTATTCCTCAGCCTCAAACCGTACGACCGGCCCAGCGCTACGCTGCGGTGAGATAAAGTTCCTGCCAGCTACCCAAGGCCTTTACAATTGTGTTAACGTCAATGTCAGGGTTTATAAGGGAATTTGGGTAGACAATGGGAAAGAAGCAACAAGACACCAAAATTATCACCGCTGGGCGTGCGAAAAAGTGGACCCAGCATCTGGTGAATCCACCGGTCAGTCGGGCATCGACAATTGTGTTTGATTCTGTCGCAGAGATGAAGCATGCGACGGCGAACCGTGCCAATAAAGCGCTATTTTACGGACGCCGCGGTACCAACACACACTTTGCGTTTCAGGAAGCCATGGTAGAGCTTGAAGGCGGCGTCGGGTGTGCGCTGTATCCGTGTGGTACCGCCGCGATTAGCAACGCCATTCTCTCTTTTGTGAAGGCCGGTGATCACATTCTCATGGTGGATGGGGTGTATGAGCCGACCCGCGACTTTTGCGACAAGATTCTCGACAAGATGGGTGTGGAAACGACCTATTATGATCCGATGATCGGTGAGGGGATCCGCGAGCTGATCCGTCCGAATACGACCGTGCTGTTTTTGGAATCGCCGTGTTCAATTACGATGGAAGTGCAGGATGTCCCGACGCTGGCGCGTGTCGCGCATGAACACGATCTGGTTGTGATGTTGGATAACACCTGGGCCTCTCCGATTCATTTTCAACCTTTTGAGCATGGTGTGGATATTTCTATCCAGGCGGCCACCAAATACATTGTTGGTCACTCTGATGTGATGCTGGGGACAGCGACGGCCAATGAACGCTGCTGGGATCAACTGCGGGAAAGCAGTTATTTGATGGGGCAGTGCACGTCTCCGGATGATGTCTACCTGGCGATGCGTGGTTTACGTACGCTGGGGGTCCGCTTGAAGCAACATGAACAAAGCGGTCTGAGAGTGGCTCGCTGGTTGGCTGAGCGCGAAGAAGTGGATCATGTACGCCATCCGGCGCTGCCGGGTTGTGAAGGGCATGAGTTCTTCGTCCGAGATTTTCAGGGGGCTAACGGTTTATTCTCCGTGGTGCTTAATCGCGGCAATACCGAAGCGCTGACGGCGCTGCTCGACGGCATGGAGCATTTCAGCATGGGCTACTCCTGGGGGGGATTCGAGAGCCTGATTTTGGCCAATGAGAATATCAATACCCTGAGAACCGCCAAGAAGAAAGATTTTGCCGGACCTATGCTGCGCCTGCATATCGGCCTGGAAGATGTCGATGATCTGATCCGGGATCTTGAAGCCGGTTTTGAGCGTTTCAATGCCGTGCTGAATCATCAATAACACAATTCTCCAGTCAGGCTGCATCCCGCAGCCTGATTCATTTTCCCCTCTGAATTTATCATCCTTTTCATTGTCCTAAAGCCCTTGGTGTGACGCTGAACCCTGCCTGTTGCGGTGGTTTGGGTATAGACTTAGATCACTGAAAACAAAATGCAGCAGGGGCCTTATGATGAAGCAATGTTTACGCTGGCTGGTTCTGGGAACACTGGTGTTGACCATGTTGGGGTGTAGCCGATCCGAGATGGAAGAATACCGATTGTATCCCGATGCCTATGTCAGTAATGTTGAGTACGACAGTATTTATCATTATGGGTATAACCAGGGGTGTGAAAGTGCACTGAATCTCAGTGGCAGCCCGGATATGGATTACCAGAAAGATGTCACTCTGGAGAACAGCGAGACCCGTTTCGATGAAGGGTGGGAAGATGGCAAGGCGGCGTGTGCCAATGGTCAGCGTCAGCTGATGCCGTCATTGATCATCACCGGGCAGGTTTCAGGTCAGCAGTACTGAGCTCGTTAATTTATTTCCGGTCAATATGGATTTATTGGCGATTCTTTCACATTCAACCTCAATAAACCCGGTGATGATTGAAATGGCATCGTAAATTATCGTATCAATTACGAATATGAAATTATATGACTATTGTTGCGATGAGGTGTAAGCCAAAAAAAACAGACCATTTGGTCTGTTTTATTTTCCAATATTACAAAAGCACAAAAACTTCACCTAGCCACACACTTCATGGTTATTGATTTTGGTCAGTAATATTTTCAGCGCTTATGCAGCATTGGGTTGGGTCAATAGCTGAACCTGGCCCTCGCGAAACGCTACGGGTACGACGGCATGTACTTCAGGCAAAAGCAGGAAAGCATCCTGATTCGTTTCGATAACGACTTGCAGGTGCTGATCCAATGCCTGGTATAGCTGCGGTGTTCGTAGTTGTTTACTTTGATTGCCAAGCTGACTGTATTGACCTTTACTTGAGTACACCCAGATATTGAAAGGCGCTTTGCCCCGTTCTAGCTGCTCGATAAAATCGGCAATATGTCTCATAAAAGTCCTTTTGTTATGGTCAATATTTTAATATTGACCGTCCTATTATGGGATGAAGGTAAATTTTTTCAATTTGAAATCAGTTGCTTTTCTTGGTTAATGTGATCTGGGCGTCGTTTTGCTGCAAATTCCAGTTGCAAATATTTTGTCCAGATAAAGCAAATAATAAAAAGCGATTAAAAGAAGTAGTGTTAACGTGAATATTTATAATGAAGCGTTTGAGGATTCAGCGGGTATCAATGAAATACCAGTTTCATATGGGTTTTTTTACTGTCGCTTCTTTATTGATGTATTGCAGAAGTGTGCGCTGGCGGCTCAACTTTTGGGGAGCGGCTTAAAGATCAGAATCGGTTGAGGTTGCGGCTGGGCTTCCAGCGTGCGGTACAGTTCCATATATTGCTGGCGAAACTGGGCAGTATCCATACCGGAAGGAAGGTTGTTAGCCTGCGTCTGGGATGTTGACGAACAGCCTGAAAGGCACAGAAAACATCCCAGCGATGCCGAAAAGAAGGTCAGCTTACAGCGTTTCTTGACCATCGTTTATCCTGTGCGGTGAATCACCGGGAAAGATTTACGGGGACTCGATCAATCTGTCATTCAATTATAATGCATTCTTAAGACACGTCGCTTTTTTGAGACGCGGGAAAGTGTCATGATACAGCCATCTATTGAAGGCTGAATGGGCGGATCTTCTGTGTTACGTCAATCGGAAGAACGCCTGAAGAGAAAGAGTGAGTTGAAATATGTCAGAAAGCCCGGTTCAAGTGATTCGCAAGGCCACCTGGGTTGGCTCTGTGGCGAACGTTGCCTTGGCCATTGTCAAAATCGGGGTGGGTAAGCTGACGGGTAGCCAGGCATTGGTTGCCGATGGGGTACACAGTTTTTCTGATTTGGTCACCGATACCGCCATTTTGATTGGTTCCAGATACTGGACGGCACCGGCGGACAAAAACCATCCTTATGGCCACGGGCGTTTTGAAACCCTGACCAATGTTTTTATTGGAGTGTTGTTGGCGATGGTCGGGGTTGGGATTGGGTGGGATTCTCTCCATGCGCTCAGCCAGGAGCCAGCCGCCACGCCGGGTATACTCGCTTTTGTGGCAGCTGTGGCATCGATTGTGGTGAAGGAAGGGCTGTATCGCTGGACCCTGGTTCAGGCCAAACGGATTAACAGCAGGGCGTTGCATGCTAATGCCTGGCATCATCGAACGGATGCCCTCAGCTCCTTGCCGGTTGCGGTGGCAGTGATAGCCAATTACCTGTTCCCCGGCCTGCAATACCTGGATCAGGTTGCGGCGTTGCTGGTAACAGCAATGATCCTCAAAGCCGCGGTGGAAATCCTCTGGCCGGCTTTGCTTGAACTGACAGAGGCGGAAGCCGATAGCCAGATTGAAGCCAAGATCCAGCAATATGCAGCAGATGATGCGGATATTCGTGAGGTCCACGCCATTCGCAGTCGCCGAACCGGCAGTACCATTTTATTGGACTTTCACTTGCTGGTAGAACCGAACATGAGTGTGGAACATGCTCATTCGATCAGCGAAAACTTTAAGTCGCATATTCTGGACAAGTTGGATGAAGTGGTGGATGTCATCATCCATATTGAGCCTTATACTTGCGCCGAGCGGGTGGTGAATCCCTGCTGTGACGATCATTCCTGCGATTGAGCCCAAGCGTTCCTGATTTCCGGCCGGCCCTGAGGTTGCACAGGACTGGCCACCCACTTTATTCCTCCCTGACCGTTGTCACCCGAACGATTTTTTTGCGATTTTTGCACTTTTTTGCCCGTGTCTTATGAATGAGATAGAGGTGATGTGCAGCCTTTCACTAGGCTTTAGCTAACTTGTTAATTAAATCGTTCGTTACATCAGCGATGCTGTCACTCGCATCCCGAGTTGAATCGGATCATGTCGGGCGATCACCGGTTGGAAAAGGAGTCACTATGCCGCTCATTCGAATTAAGTCGTTACCGTTTGAACAGGAATCCAAGGTGGCCGAAGCGGTGACCTCACTCTCTCACGCCGTCTCAGATGCCGCCAAGATCCCGCTGCATCACATTATGGTCACCTGGGAATATCTGCCTGCCGGACATTATGCGCATCATGGTCTGGTGGTGAACACTCAGCCCGAAACCACCCATCCGTTGCTGGTGGACTTGGTCGCACCGAACTTCAATACCGAAGCCCAGATTGCGGCAATGCTGGAGTTAATTGCGCATACGATTTCCGAGCAGCTCCCCATTGAGAAAAATAATATTTTTATCAATTTTACCCCGGCCTACAGCGACGGTGTGTATGACGAAGGCCATGTTGTGGAGTGGGATCTGTGAGTCGAGCGGTCGTCAGAAGCCTGATCGTGTACACAAAATTGAAAAAAGTCAGCCTAATTTCGGCTGATTTTTTTGTGTTGAGAAATGGGTAAATATGTACTCAATCGATGTGCCTGACAGGCACTGAATGTCAGCGCGTCGTACGCTTTGAGGGGAAATGGGCTGAAAATATGGTGCCCAGCGGGAAGCAAGTGGCAAGCGGGGAATTATGGTCGTTTTCCAGGCGATGAATAGTCATGCTGTGTAGCAGTGATACTATCTAATTAATGGGTATCGCATGGCATATTGTGCCGCACTTGTTGATAATGTAAATGTTTTGTTATCTTTACGATGTTATGAACAAACATGGAATGTCTATGAAAGCACTTGAAGCAAATTTTGATGGGTTGGTGGGACCAACACATAACTACAGTGGCCTGTCCTACGGTAACGTGGCGTCAGCAAAAAACCAGGCAGCCCCATCAAACCCGAAACAGGCGGCTAAGCAAGGGCTGTCAAAAATGAAAGCGCTTGCCGACATGGGCATGGTACAAGGGGTGCTGGCCCCGCAAGAGCGTCCGGATGTACAGACCCTCCGCCGTCTTGGCTTTACCGGCAGCGATCAGGCTGTAATTGAGCAAGCAGCAAAACAGGCGCCGAAAGTGCTGGCTGCGTGCTGCTCAGCTTCAAGCATGTGGACAGCCAATGCCGCGACCGTTTCACCGTCATCAGATACAGCGGACGGTAAAATCCATTTTACGCCGGCGAACCTGACCAACAAGTTCCACCGTTCGATTGAGCACGAAGTGACCGGGCGGATCCTGAAAGCGACTTTTGCGTCGCCGGAGCATTTTGTTCACCATGCAGCGCTGCCGACTGTTGAGCATTTCGGCGATGAGGGTGCAGCGAACCATACCCGCTTCTGCCACCAATATGGTGATCAGGGCGTGGAATTCTTCGTCTTTGGTCGCCATGCGTTTGACAGTCGCCACCCGGCGCCGAAGAAGTTCCCGGCCCGTCATACGTTTGAAGCCTGCGAAGCCGTTGCGCGTCTGCACCAGCTGGATCCATCTAAAGTGGTGATCGCGCAGCAAAACCCGGATGTGATTGATCAAGGGGTGTTCCATAACGACGTCATTGCTGTCGGTAACCGGGATATCCTGTTTTGCCATGAGCAAGCCTTCCTGGATCAGCAAGGGGTTTACGATCAACTGTCGCAGAAAATGGGCGGCCAGTTCAATGTGATCGAAGTGCCGACCAGCGCAGTGTCGGTTGACGATGCGGTTCACAGCTACTTGTTTAACTCTCAGCTGGTCTCACTGCCGAACGGCGAAACCATGTTGGTACTGCCGGAAGAGTGCCGTAATAACCCGAATGTCTGGGCGTACATCGAGCAACTGTTGGCCGCGAAACGCGGTATTGATAGGGTCGAAGTGTACGACCTGAAGCAAAGCATGGCCAATGGTGGCGGTCCGGCTTGTCTGCGCTTGCGTGTGGTTCTGAATGAGCAGGAGCGTCAGGCGGTGAACCCATCGACGTTGATGAATGATGCCTTGTTTACGCGTCTGAACCAGTGGGTTGATCGTCATTACCGTGACTGCATGGTCGAAGCCGATCTGGCTGATCCGCAATTGCTGATGGAATCCCGGACGGCATTGGATGAACTGACCCAAATCCTGTCTCTGGGCAGCGTTTATCCGTTCCAGCGCTAATGTGATTTAGCGTGGCTTATACCAGAGGCGGTACATTCGTGTGCCGCCTTTGTCGTTTCTTATGGTATCCACCGAATGTGATATTCCGGATAACTGGGCGGCCTGCATGTTTGCAGGCCGCTGTTGCGTAAAATGGTTGAGTCCCGGATTCCCTCTATACTTGGTGTTATCTGTTTTGAGGGCCTTGTTGAGGACCTTGCAGGCCAAGCAAGGATTTATTCAAACCATGCAGCACTGAACAGTCGACTTGACCTGAGCTGGCGAATTTTTCCGCATTTGATTTGTCAGAAAGTCATAGAATGAGCGTTAAGTGATGATAATAACTCTCATTTGTATTACTGTATTCTGAAACTTGCGTTGTAGGAATAGTCATGATGAAGACAGAAATTGCGCATTGGTTAGCGCGTGACCCGGACCCGAAAACCCGTGAAGAGCTTCAACAACTGGTAGAAACCCAAAATCAAGCCGAGTTGGCGGAGCGGTTCTTCGGCCGTCTGGCATTTGGAACGGCGGGCCTGCGCGGCATTGTGGGGGCCGGCCCTAACCGAATGAACCACCTGGTGATCCAGGAAACGGCCACCGGACTGGGCCAGTATCTGTTAGCCACGGTATCGGATGCCGCAGAGCGCGGTGTAGTCATCGGGTTTGATGGCCGACCGGATTCTAAACGATTTGCCCATGACACCGCATCGGTCCTGACGGCACAGGGCATTAAAGTTTACATGACCACCCATGTGGCGCCGACGCCGATGGTTGCCTTTGGGGTGAAACATTTTGGCGCTGCAGCCGGGGTAGTGGTGACCGCCAGTCACAATCCGCCAGCCTATAACGGCTTCAAAGTGTACTGGGGCAATGGGGCGCAGATCATTCCTCCCCACGACAGCGGTATTGCGGAAAAGATTGAATTGGCCACCCGGCAAGAACTGGATCTCCTGGATCTGGAGCTGGCCAAGCAGCAGGGGCTGCTGTACTGGCTGAGCGAGTCGTTCTATGACACTTACCGTCAGGCGCTCAATCAAAGCGCATTGTTGTCCAACCACACCCAGCCGGAATCCGTCAGTCTGGCTTATACCGCCATGCACGGGGTTGGCGCGCACATGGCCGAGGCGTTGCTGGCTGATGCCGGGTTTACCCAGGTGTACAGTGTTACTGCGCAGCGGGAGCCGGACGGCACGTTTCCGACAGTCAATTTCCCGAACCCCGAAGAGCCGGGCGCGATGGATATGGTGATTGCTGAAGCGAAACAACACGGCGCGACGCTGGCTTGCGCCAATGACCCGGATGCCGACCGGTTTGCCGTTGCGGTTCGCACCGAAGCCGGTGAGTATCAGATGCTGACCGGCGATCAGGTCGGGGTACTGCTGGGGCATTACCTGCTCACTCATGCTGAGCCGGGCCAGAATCTGGTCGGGACCACAATCGTTTCTTCAAGCTTGCTTAAGCAGATCGCGAAAGCCCAGGACGCGAATTACTTCCAGACGCTGACCGGGTTTAAATGGCTGACCAATGTTGCGATGCAACGTCAGAGCGAAGACAGCCGCTTCCTGTTCGCTTACGAAGAGGCGCTGGGTTACACCGTCGGCAGCGAGGTATGGGATAAAGACGGGCTGTCCGCGCTGGTGGCTTTTGCCCAGCTTACGGCTGAGTTGGCCTCCCAGGGCAAAACGATCTGGGATCAGCTGGAATCCATCTATCGTGAGCATGGATTGTATCTCAATGCGCAACGCAGTATTGCCTTGCAGCCGGGCGCACCATCGGTTGGGGAGCAATTGCGGGCGGAGCCGCCGGCCAGCATTGCCGGGCGTCAGGTGATGATCACGGAAGATCTGAAGACTTCGCAGCGGATCCATGCCGACGGAACGGTAGAACCGATCGATCTGCCGGCCAGTGATGTGCTGATCTATCATCTCGATGATGAGTCGCGGGTGGTGGTACGTCCGTCAGGGACCGAGCCGAAGCTGAAGTGTTATTACGAAGTGGTTGAGTTGATCACCCACGAAGATACGCTGGCGCATGCGCAGCAGCGGGCCGCAGATGCGATGGCCGATCTCATCACCCATCATCAGGAATCCCTGCTGGGTTAATCCCCATCAAGCCGGAATCCGGTTGCCTCATACCGTCAGCCAGGGGGCTGACGGTATCCTCACCACCTTACCCTTTGCTTTTGTCACTCAGGTCTGCATAAGTGTGCAGCAACTCGGTAAGAACCTTGATCCAGCCGAAGGCGTCTCTCGGGGCCTGCTTGAGGATGGTTTCGACCTGCGTGCAATGCTGCTCCAGGGAAATAGCTTCTTCCAGGTTGAATGACATGGCGTAGAAGTGCCAGAGGATCAGACGCGTCATGCGCTCAATGTTTTGTTGCGCTTGCGCTGATTCGGAAAACGCGACATTCACTTCACCCAGAGCGATTGCCGTCATCCGCAGCAGGGCATCAAATCGGGCTGCCTGCATCCGCTCTTCGCTGTCCACTTCTTCCTGCTCAAAGGTAAACAGCTCTTCCATTACATCTTCCGGGACCATCCGGCCAATCACCCGCAAGCTGAATTCTTCCAGTTCATGGCGGGGCATGGTGAGCAGGCAGTCAAGTTGGTAATCGCGTTCCATAGTTGTTCTCGGCATCTCATTCAGGGCGCGTATTCTGCGTGATTTTGCCGTGAAAGGCCAGTCGCCGACACGCGGGGCTAGGTGTTTCTTTGACAGGCCGATGACATTGCCGGAAGGGGGCTCGGGTATTGTCTGGTCCGATTCTTCTCTGTTACTCCCATTCTTATTGAAATTATCATGACGACACCAGACCAAAACCCCAAGACGCCGCATGTACCGCCCGCTGACGAATCTCGTCAGGGGGCTGGCGCATCGCCTGAACCGACCCCGCCGCCAAAGAAGGCCCGGCCCAAGAAACGACTGCTCAAAGCCGGTGTGTTGGGCGTTGCGTTGCTGGCCGGCGGCGGTGCCTGGATGGGCCATTCGCTGAATCAGGTGGTGACGGAAAAATTTGAAGGGCAGTTGTGGCAGTTGCCGTCTGTGGTGTATGCCCGCGAGTTGACGCTGCAACCTGGTGCTTTAATCCGTTATGAAGATCTGGTCAATGAGCTGGAAACGCTCAAGTACCGCAAAGTAAACCGCCCGACGCAAAGTGGGGAGTATGCGACCAGCCGTCTCAAGGTTGAGTTCATCCGGCGTCCGTTTGAATTTTCGGATGGCGAAAAAGCGCAGCAACATGTCGTGGTGGAGTTCAGCTACTCAAAAGTCAAACGGATTTATGAGCCGGATACCGGCCGGGAATACGGCACTTTCAGTGTCGAGCCGAAGCTGCTGGGCATGCTGGAAGCCAAAACCGAAGAGCAGCGGATCTATCGTGCCAAATCGGACATGCCGCAGCCGTTGATTGATGCCTTGATTGCGACTGAAGACCGCGATTTTTATCAGCATGACGGTGTTTCACCGGCAGCGATCGCCCGGGCTCTGGTTGCCAACCTCAAGGCGGGCCGGACGGTTCAGGGCGGCAGTACGCTGACTCAGCAGTTGGCGAAGAACCTGTTCCTCAGCAGTGAGCGCAGTTTATGGCGCAAGCTGAAAGAGGCGTATATGGCGTTGATCATCGATTATCGCTACAGCAAAGATCAAATTCTGGATGCTTATCTGAACCAAATCTACCTGGCGCAGGCCGGTGCCGATGCAATTCATGGTTTTGAGCTGGGCGCGCGGTTTTACTTTGGCCTGCCGCTGACCGAGCTGCGGGTTGATCAGCAGGCATTGTTGGTCGGTCTGGTCAAAGGGCCTTCTTACTACCATCCCTGGCGTTATCCGGAACGTGCAACAGAGCGGCGAAACCTGGTGCTGCGCCTGATGGTCGAGAGTGGCAAGCTGGAGCAGGCGGACTATGCGCGCGCGATCAAGCGTCCGCTGGATTTGCAATCCAAAGGGCAGGTGGCGCATCGCCAGCCGGCCTATTTTGGTCAGTTGGAGCGGGAGCTGGCAGACAACGTGAAAGCCTATCGTCCCGGTCAGGGGCTGCGGTTGTTTACCACGCTCGATCCGGATTCTCAGGCCAAAGCGGAGCAGGCGGTCCGGAAAACCATTCCACAGTTGGAAAAACAGGCTGGTAATGCGCTGGAAACCGCGGTGGTGGTGGCCGATCGCCTGAGTGGTGAAATTCGTGCCATGGTGGGCGGCAGCCGTCCGGGCTTCGACGGCTTTAACCGGGCCATTGATGCCCGCCGGCCGATTGGCTCTGTGGTGAAACCTGCGGTGTATTTATCGGCGCTGTCACAGCCGGAACGTTTTTCTCTGGCGACGACTTTGGCCGACCGGCCACTCACGCTCACGGGCGAGAATGGCGAACGCTGGTCGCCCCGAAATTATGATCGCCAGTATCGCGGTCAGGTTCCCTTGTACCAGGCGTTAGCTAAATCTTACAACGTGCCGACAGTCAATCTCGGGTTGGCCGTTGGTCTGGATCAGGTTATCGAGACGCTGGATCTGCTGGGTGTCGATCGCCAGGAAGTCCCGAAATTGCCTTCGATGCTTCTGGGTGCCTTTACCCTGACTCCGGTGGAAGTCACACAGATGTACCAGACCATTGCCAGCGGGGGCATGAAGAGCGAACTGACGGCGCTGAGTTCGGTGGTCGACAGTGAGGGGAATGTTCTCTATCAGCGTATCCCGAAATCATCCCGGGCTGTACCCGAGCAAGCCTCCTGGCTGACTTTATATGCCATGCAGAAAGTGGTCACCGAAGGCACCGCCCGTTACCTGAACTCTGTGCTGCCGTCGTCACGTCTGGCTGGGAAAACCGGTACCTCGGATAAAGGCCGGGACAGTTGGTATGTGGGCGTCGATGGCCGGGAAGTGGTGACTGTGTGGATGGGACGCGATGACAACCAGAGTGCGAACCTTACGGGTTCCTCCGGCCCTCTGCGTTTGTATGCGGACTATATTCAGCGTCGGGATCCGGAGCCTCTGGTGATGCGTGCCCCGGCTCAAATTCAAAACTTTACCTATCAGCGTCATCCGATGGGTGGGTTGGAGCAGTCATGTATCGGGACGATGGACTTACCCGCCTGGGATCCGAAAGGACTGCTCAAGCAAACCTGCGTCAAACAGGTCGAGGACTTCTTCCATCGCCTGTTCAAGTGGTAGCAGGTTCGCTAGAATGCCCGGCCTGTCTGAAGCAAAAGATGAATAAGCACGTATGCGATTACTGAGATCAACGGTCCATCCGGATATTGACACCCTGGAAGGGCGTATTTTTCACCGCCGAGCAGCCCGTGGCATTATTCTGGATGGCGAGAACATTCTGATGCTCTACACCGCTCGTTATCACGATTACACGTTGCCTGGGGGCGGGGTTGATGCCGGGGAAGATATCGTTCAGGGCTTGATCCGCGAGCTGGCCGAAGAAACCGGTGCGCGTAATATTCGCGATCTTCGGGAGTTTGGTCTCTACGAAGAGTTTCGGCCCTGGTATAAGCCGGAGCACGACATCGTGCATATGGCGTCCTACTGTTACGTCTGTACCATTGATACCGAGCTGGGAGAGACGCAACTGGAAGATTACGAAATCAACAACGGGATGAAACCGGTCTGGATCAATATCTTCGATGCCATTCGTCATAATGAGGAGACCATGGCGAATAGTGAAAAGAAAGGGATGTCGATTGAGCGTGAAACTTTCCTGCTCAAACGGATTGTTGAAGAACTCCTCCCTGCGCAACATAGTGTGCAACAAAAAATCGCTTAATTCGAACGCCTGCTGTTTCAAGAAGTGCTTACAAAGCCAGTAAACCTGTCTGGTTTTGTAACACTTCCTGTCCACCTGACCTCATTTCATCAGCATCTCATCATCATCTGTAGCCTGATTCGATTAATTCCTTGTTAATTTGTGTTCCTGTGTACTAAAAATGTTATATGCAATGTTTGGGTATGCAGGGCCTGTTGTCCTGAATTTCGGCACTCTGAACCTTGAAACATTGCCCCCGAAACCAGACTGCCCGGCGACGGATTTTGCCGGGCAATAACACTGAGAGAAGGACAGCCAGTGCTAGAAGTCGGTGTAGCTCGAAAAATACCATGGATAGTGTTGCTCCTTTCACTCGTCGTCACGGCCATTTCATGGCAACTGGCAACCGCCTATGTCAACCGGGACGTTGAGCAACGATTTCAGAATGAAACCCATGACGTCACGGCGCGGATCAAAAGCCGAATGGTGGCCCATGAGCAGGTCTTGCTGGGGGGGGTAGCCCTGTTCGCGGCGTCAGAACAGGTTGAACGTCTCGAGTGGCAAAGCTATGTAAGAAAGCTGCGCCTTGGGATGCACTATCCCGGGATCCACGGTATCGGATTTGCGGTGCCGGTCTCTGACGGAGATAAACAGGCGCATATCCGGCAAATTCATGCAGAAGGTCTGAGCCGTTACCGTATTATTCCGGAGGGAGAGCGGGAGACGTATACGCCGACAGTTTTTATCGAGCCCATGGATGAGCTGAATTATCAGTATTATGGCTTCGATATGCAGATGCTCCCCGAGCAGCAGGCCGCCCTGATCAAGGCCCGCGACAGTGCCAGTGCGGTGCTGTCAGGCAAAGTGGCGTGGACCGATCCCCTCACGGAAGAAATACAGCCGGGATTTATTCTCTACCTGCCGGTGTATAACGTGGCAACCCCGCCGGAGACGATAGAAGCACGTCGTCAGGCGTTTGTCGGCTATGTGTACAGTCCCTTTCGTGCCGGGAATTTATTACAGGGGCTGCTGACAACTAACTCAGCCGTGAGCTTTCAGCTGTTTGACGGTAAGTCGAGTCGTCCTGAGCAGTTGCTGTTTGATGGCCATGAAGTGCTGAAACTGGATCAGCCCAGCACCCCGCCCGCACTGCAATCGACGGAAATTATCTATATTGCCGGCCACCCCTGGACCGTGGTGTTCAGCGCGACCCCGGCCTTTGAGTCAACCATTGATTTTTCCCTGTCCTGGATCATCCTCGCCGCGGGTGGCTTGTTGAGCCTGCTGCTGTTTGTGATGAGCCGGATGTTAATCGGCTCTTACCAAAGCACGGTCTGGCTGAATCGTGAAGTCCGGGCCCGGGAACAAGCCGAAGCGGCGTTGCGGGAGCTGAATCTGCAGCTTGAAGTGCGAGTGGATGAGCGGACCCGGCAATTGAAGCTTGCCAATGAAGAAATCGCCCGCGAGCGTGAGCAACTGGCACTGCGGGTGTCGGAGCGCACGGCTTCATTGCGTGCGACCAACGATAAATTGGAACTGGCCCGGAAGGAGGCTGAGCAGGCGAGCCAGGCCAAGTCAGCTTTTCTGGCGGCAATGAGCCATGAAATCCGGACTCCGATGAATGGGGTGATCGGTTTACTGGAAGTGCTCTCGCACAGTGAGCTGGACAGTCGCCAGCAAGATGAAGTCAACACCATCCGGGACTCTACATTTTCCTTGTTGCGCCTGATCGATGACATTCTGGACTTCTCCAAAATAGAAGCCGGGCGGTTGGAGCTGGAGCAGATTCCGGTGGCGATCGAAGGAATTGTGGAAGGGATCTGCACCTCTCTGCTGCCCTTGGCGGAGCGTCAGGGAGTGTCCCTTCACTTATTTATTGATCCCCGGATTCCAGACTGGGTGGCGTCTGATCCGACCCGACTGCGACAGATCTTCTATAACTTGATTGGCAACGCAATAAAGTTCAGTGGCGGGCGCAAAGACATTGCCGGCCGAGTCTGGATCCGGGTGGAGTGCCCTGAAGGGAAACCGGATCAGGTTGTGTTTCGGGTGATTGACAATGGTATCGGTATCTCGGATACGGTGCAGAGCTCGCTATTTGAATCCTTCAGCCAGGCGGAGTCTTCGACCACCCGGCGGTTTGGTGGCACCGGTCTCGGGTTGGCAATTACTCAACGGCTGGTGGCGCTGCTGAAGGGCGCCATCGATGTGGAAAGCCGTCCGGGGCAAGGTGCACAGTTTACGGTTACACTGCCGATCCAGCCTGTTTCCGGGGAGGGGCTCTTCGTGCCGCTGGACTTGGAGCCGGTCTTTGCGGTGTTAGTTGCCGATCCTGAACTACCGGTCGATGATCTGGCGCTCTATCTGCATCTGGCCGGGGGGAAAGTGCAGATTGTTGCCCGGGAAGCGGAGGCCTTGGCACTGGTCCGGGGATGGTCGGCCAACACGGTGGTTATTACTGCCGCAGGGCAATCAGCATCGGGCGCGAACGAGCCGAAAGGCCCGCTTGACACGCTGGATCAGATCCGCCGTCTTATTCTGACGCCTGGCGGAGAGCGAGCATTCCAATGCACCTTACCCAATACGGTCACCATGAGCAGCCTGGCGATGCGTCGTCGGGAATTCCTGGAGGCTGTTGCTGTAGCAGCCGGGGTGATGTCACCGAGTGTGGACACGGAAACCGTCGGAGAAAGTGATGTCATTCTGCCGGCAGCCCCGAGTGTGGCGCAGGCCCGGGCGGAACAGCGACTGATCCTGGTGGCAGAAGACGATGAGATTAACCGCAAGGTGATCCTCAAGCAGCTCAACATGTTGGGCTACGCCGCAGAGGTTGCCGAAAACGGGAGCCAGGCGTGGCAGTTTTGGCAAGATGATCAATATGCCTTGTTGCTGACGGATCTGCATATGCCGGAAATGGACGGGTATCAGTTAACCCGTGCGGTGCGGGATGCAGAGGCTGGCGCCCCGCGCAAACCCATTATTGCCCTGACAGCCAATGCGCTAAGAGGTGAGAAACGACGGGCGCTGGAAACGGGAATGGATGACTTCCTGACCAAGCCGGTACAGTTAGATTTACTCAGGCAGGTTCTGTCACAATGGCTGCCGCATCCTGCCTGTGAATCGGAACAAGCCCGGCCACAGCAGGTGCTGGCTGCTCCGGCGCCTGCTGTGGTGGTGTTGCAGGTGAATAAGCTGGAAGCACTAGTGGGATCGGACCCGGCGGTCGTGGATGAGTTTCTCACAGAATATCTTTCCGTGATGCAGGGTCAGGAAAAGTTACTGCAACAAGCTTACAGTGATAAAGACGTAAGACAAATGGTTGAAATTTCGCACAAGCTGAAGTCATCTTCTCGTTCTGTCGGGGCGCTTCAACTGGGTGATTTGTGTGCCGAGCTGGAAAATACTTGCACCAAGGGTGATCTTTCTGCTGCGTCCGCGTTCATGGCGCAGTTGGCGGATGTGTCCGCGAGTACAGAAGCTGCTGTGAGGGCTTATCTTGCCGGTAAAGCGGCGCAATTAGGAGAAACTTATGGCCATCATGTTAATTGACGACGAGTCATTTTCATTGAAGTTAATTGCGCACCAGCTTAACGCGCTGGTGAGTGATGCGTTGATCCTGCACGACAATGCCGTGGACGCACTGCGGGACCTGGAACAGCACCCGGAGCAAGTAGAGCTGCTGTTCTGTGATTTGCGTATGCCGCAAATGGATGGCATTGAGTTTGTTCGTCATCTGGGGCGCATTGGATTCCGGGGCGGTGTCGTCCTGATGAGTGGTCAGGAACGCGCCATTTTAAAAGGCGCCCGCGCGCTGGCGCAGGCGCATCAACTGAACGTACTGGAAGGCTTGCAAAAACCGGTCACCGCATCTCAAATCAAGGCGATCATTGCGAAACGACCGTCGCTCAATACCGTGACCTGTGTGGAGAATCCGTTCGAATGCACCATAGATGAGCTTCGCCAGGCGATTCAGCAAGGGCAACTGGTCAACTATTACCAGCCGCAGGTCGATGTACATACCGGGCAGGTGATTGGCGTAGAAGCCTTGGTGCGTTGGCTGCATCCGGAATATGGCCTGATAGAACCTGAGCAGTTTGTGCCGTTGGCCGAAGAGTGTGGCTTGATTGGGGAGCTGACGGTGATAGTGCTGGCCCGGGCACTGGAGTTGCTCCAGGCATGGCATAACGATGGTATCCAACTGACGATGGCGGTGAACGTGTCGATGGAAAGTCTGACATCGCTGGTTTTTCCGGATTGGCTGCAGGAAGTCGCGGACGATATTGGTGTCAACCTCTCCGGCCTGGTGCTTGAGGTCACTGAAAGTCGTTTGGTGAAGGATCGACAGGCGGCGCTGGATATTCTGACCCGCTTGCGGATCAAAGGGGTAGCACTGTCGATTGATGATTTCGGCACCGGGCACTCGTCTTTGGCACAGCTGCGTGATACGCCGTTTAATGAGCTGAAAATTGACCGCGGGTTTGTGCATGATGCGCATTCAGATCCGGCGCTGAAAATTATCTTTGAAGCCAGTGTCAACATGGCTACGCAATTAGGGCTGCGTTCAGTGGCCGAAGGGGTCGAGACCGAGGAAGACTGGGCATTTATTCGCACCACAACTTGTGATGTGGCTCAGGGGTTCTATATTGCGCAGCCGATGCCGGCCGGGGATCTGTTTGCCTGGATTGAGGCATGGCATCAACATCGCCAATCATATATGAGTCCGCAAGAATAAGCAGGGAGCGCCGCGTTTCTTGGCTTGAGTCCACCGTGATGTGAGGATCCAGGTGCTTTGTCTCTTCACTGAACATCGTCTCCCGATCAGGCGAGTCGACTAAGGTCACGAGTGAATCGGGAACATGACCGTGACACCGTGGTGTCAAGTAAGAGCGGCCAGTGATCCGTGAGCTCGGATCCTGGCCGCGTTTATTTTGCGAAGACAGACCAGGCATCCGTCGGCCGCATCAATAAAGTTTGAACTCAGTCAAACTCTGCAGGTGATTATTTTTCAACCGCCAATCCATCAGCTAATGATAATTGATATGTAATTAACCTCATATATTGTCGACTCATCAAAGTGGATGGACTTGCAACATGGGAATCGAATTTCAGTCATACATCGGGCGTGTGGTTGAGCGCCTTCCTGAGCTGCCTTGTGCTGTAGAAGGCAATGTATCGTTTAATACCCCGGTAGGAAGCTGCGTGGATCGGTACGGTAATCTCTGGCTGGCAGACACGGCCCATAACCGGATCTTGATTTTTGACTATGCGCTCGAACAGGTCATTGGCCATTTCGGCACCATCGGTTCGGGACCACAGGCATTCAACATGCCGTTCCGTCTGCTGGCTCACCCGGAACAACCCTGGATCTATGTCAGTGATATCGGCAATCGGCGCATACACCTGCTGACGTATGATGAGCAGCTCAACATTACATCACAACACTGTTTCGGTGATGAACCCCATGTTCAGCTTCAGGGGCCAAACGGGCTGGCCTTTTATCAGGGAGAGCTGTGTGTCGCTGATGAGTTTTATGAAGGGGAAGGCGGGGCCAGCCGGTTGGTGGTTTTTTCGGAAACCGGTGAATATCGCCGTTCCATTCATCAGATTGAAGGTCCTGACGGACCAATCCACTTGTTGTGGCCCCAGGGGCTGAGCCTCGATCAACAAGGCGCGCTGTATATTGCAAATACCGGCTTTGCGACCGTGGTTCGCTGCGACTGGCAGGGACAGGGACTTCCCTTTGAAGGCACTCAGAAATGCTACATTGACGGGCTGGCACTGGCGCGTGATGTCGCGGTGATCCAGAACCGGATCTTAATCCCCGGAGCAGAGCCGAACGCGATCTCAGTTTATGACCTGGAAGGTCGGCTTCAAGGTGTACTGGACGGCTTCTTTGCGCCTATTCAGGTCACGTCGCTGCCCGAGAAAAATCGCTTATTGATCACCGAGCCAATTTTGGCGTCACTTCAGGTCCATCAAGTTCATCTGCCCTCACTCAAAGATCAAACGGTCCGTGCAACCAAAGTGTTACAGCGGATCGGTGATGAGCGGGATAACCCCGGCCAGTTTCATTTTGTGACCGCGGTGGCGGGGCAGATGACGGACAATCAGTCATCGTCACCGCGTCGCCAGCCGTTTCCACTGCTGGAAAGCTGGCTGAACCATCAGTTGGGGTGGCAAGATAAACTGTTCCAGGCGATGCAACCGGCAGGCATGCCTTCCTGGTTTAGCCTTGCGGTGGCTGCACAAACCGAGTGGGTTCAGCGCTGGCAGCAGACCTGGCTGCGGATCCTACTGAACGACAAGTTTGACGATCCCGAAGCGCTGCTCTGGATGGTGGATGCAGGAAACTACCAGCTTCAGGCCAGTGACAGTGGCCAGGCCGATTCTGCATCGCCCATCAGCTTACCGCTGCTGCCGGGCTCTTTGGGGATTGCGGCCTATACCCCCCGAACCCGACTCCCCGGCCAGGTAGATGCCAGTGTGCCGATGATGATCGTGGGCAACTATCTGAGCGGGATTGTGTCAGTTTTTCAGTATGATCCCCGGTTAGGGGAACTGATCCCCTATACCTTCTTTGGCGGGCTGGGCGCCGAGCCTTGGCAGTTGAATAAACCGCAGGGAATCGAAATCGATCCAGTCACCAATGATATTTTCATCGCCGATTCCGGCAACAACCGGATTGCCCGGTGGCGTATCAATGCGCTGGGCATTGCCGGGCTGGTGGAAGTGTTCGGCCGGTTGGGAGATGGCCATGGTCAATTCCACACGCCGACGGACATTACGGTAATAGAAAACGGCGATTTATATATTACCGATCAGACCAACAACCGGATTGAAATCTATGACAACCAGCACCGGTGGATCGGAAGCTTTGGCCAGGAAGGCTACGGCACCCGAAGTGATGATTTTCTGCTGCCGACCAGCATTGATTACGACGGGGGCTATCTGTTTATCTCCGACCTGGTGAACCGGGCGATTAAAGTGTTTCAACCGGATGGAACATTTGTGGATAGTTTTTGCGGGTTTGGTGCTGACCCTGACAAAGGGCAGTTGTGGATGCCGTACCTGATGCATGTCAGGAAGGGTCGGGTCTATTTACCGGACTGTGCGTTAAATCGAATCAATGTTTATCGTTTTCATCATTTAAACAGCCATGAAGAGGTGCCGGCATGACATTCGTCATTCAACGGGCGCGCAAGAAGCGACTGGAACAACAGACCAATCGGCCGCCTGAACTGTGTCCACAGTCGCAGCAACATTCGCAGCAACTCATCACACATTTTGCTGAGGTCGTCAGGCACTTTTCGACGGACCCGGCAGGCGAGGCGCAAACGGCCAAGGAGAAGCTGGCGGCTTTGTACCGGCATCATGCGCAATGTTTTGATCATCAGCGAGTGACCGGCCCAGGGGAACAGTAGGGGGCTGGATGGGGGTGTGTTATGAAAGGTTCATTGTCACAAATGACCATTGCGTCACGGGTGTGGTTGATCCTCGGGTTGTTTGCCGTCGGGCTGGCGGTGAATACCCTGCTTAATGCCAGTAAGACGCGGGAGCATATGCGGGAAAACCACGAGCGGGGTGTGGTGATGTTGGTCGAAAGCGCGGTTGGCATTGTGAGTTACTATCACGGATTAAGCCAAAGTGGTGTGATGGCCGAGCAGGACGCGCAGCGGGCGGCACTTACTGCGGTGTCAGCCATGCGTTTTGACCATGGCAATTATATTTTTGTCGGAGATGAAACGGGCGTTCAGCTGGCGAGTGGGGTGGCGGCCCTGGTCGGCAAAAATACCCTTGGACTGAAAGATGCCAATGGCGTTGAATTCGTCCGAGAACTGTATCGACAAGGTGCCGGCGGGGGCGGGTTTGTTGATTATCTGTGGCCGAACAGCGAAGACAAGACCCTGCTGGAGCCGAAGACCAGTTACGCCCTGACCTTCGGGCCCTGGAACTGGTTGGTTGGCAGCGGGCTGAATATGGAGGCGTTGCAGGCGGACATTAAACGCTCGGAAACGATTGTGATGCTGAATGCTGCGATGATCCTGGCGGCTCTGTCGGTGCTGATAATTTTCTTTATTCGCTCAATCACCACGCCATTGAAACAGACGGTGTCCGCCATGCGAGACTTGTCGCGCGGGGAAGGGGATCTCACCCAGAGGCTAACCGAAGACGGCCCGATTGAGTTGGTCGACTTGGCGCGATATTTCAATCAGTTTGTCAGCTCGATTCAAAGCATTATGCAAAATATCAGCGTGGCGGGTGCGCAAGTGGCGGCGGCGGCTGATCAGATGTCGACATCCACGGCTGTGGTGGATCAGAGTTTGTCTCAGCAACAGAATGATGTTGAGCAACTGGCGGCTGCGATGACGCAAATGTTGGCGACGGTTGAAGAGGTGGCCGGACGAACGGTGGAAGCCAGTGACTCCAGTATCACGGCAGCCAAGCAAACTCAGGCCAGTAAAGTCATCATCGAAGAAAATATCGCCGAAGCGAACTTACTGGCGGAAAACATCGCCAGTGCGAGTCAGGTGGTTGATCAGCTGGCGGTGGACAGCCGCAATGTCGATAAGGTGCTGGAGGTGATCCGGGGGATTGCTGAGCAGACCAATCTGTTGGCGCTTAATGCTGCGATTGAAGCGGCTCGGGCCGGGGAAGCCGGGCGTGGGTTTGCTGTGGTCGCTGATGAGGTCAGAACTTTGTCCCAGCGCACGCAGGAATCCACCGTTGAGATTCAGAACATTGTCGAGAAGCTGCAAGCGGGCGCGGAAAATGCGGTTCAGGTGATGAGCCAGGGGAGTGAAAAAGCGCAGAATGCATCGCGTATTTCGGCCAGTGCCGGAGAGGCGCTGATGGTGATTCACCGGGAAGTCGACGTGATCCAGGCCATGAGCCAGCATATTGCAACGGCAACCGAGCAGCAAAGCCTGACGGTCAACGACATTAATAAGAACGTTGTGAGCTTAAAAGATACCTCTCTGTCAGTGTCACAGGAATCGTCGCAAACGGCCAGTGCCAGTGAAGAGCTGAGCCAGGTATCGCAGAACCTGATGGGGATGATTAATCGCTTCAAAGTCAGTGAGGTTGAGATGAACCCGTCAATGTAAATGCAGGTGCCGATAAGGTACCTGCGTTTAAGAATAATCCCGCCGATCGGCTGAACTTCGCCTATAGTGTAGAAACGCAAGGTTAAACACATCGCTAGAACAATGGCTTATTGAATTTCAGTTGAATTAGGGAGAATACAATGCGCGTGATTTTGCATGGGTTGTTGATGGCGTTGCTGCTTGGGGCTTGTTCGCAGGTCTGGGCCGACTGGAAACTGGATAATCCCCGCTCGAACGTGAATTTTTTATCGGTCAAAAATGATTCGGTGATTGAGCCTCATTTTTTCCGTAATTTAAGTGGTTCGGTGGCGGACGACGGAACCGTGAAGGTGGTGATCGATCTGTCCAGTATCGACAGCCAGATCTCCATCCGGGATGAACGGATGAAAAAGGAGCTTTTTCAAGTTGAGGGTTTTCCGCTCGCAACCCTGACGGCGAAGGTTGATCCGGCACTGCTGGCATCCATGGCGCCGGGAAAAACACAGTCCCTCGAGACGGCGTTTACACTGGATCTGCATGGCCAAACCCAGACGCTTAAGGCACAATTACAGGCCACCGGCCTGGAAAATGGTGGTTTGCTGGTGACGACGACCTGGCCGGTGCTGCTTAGCTCGCAGCCTTTCGGGTTGGATAAGGGGATCGCGGTGCTGCAAAATATTGCCAAACTGAATTCGATTTTATTGAGTGTCCCGGTGAATGCGCAGTTGGTGTTCGTGAAGTTGTGAACATCAGTATTCAGTTCAGATAATTGATTGTATTTGTTTATAAAGCCGGCATTTGCCGGCTTTATTTATTGGGTGGGAGCGGTTACTCTATTTCCCGCACAGAGGCGCCAGCTGAAACCGGACCCGGACCCGGAATGACGGTATCGGGAACCGCACGGATCAGCGATGGACAACAAGGTATAGGTCAGAAGGAACAAGGATGAAGACAGTCAGCTTTCAGCAAACCCAAATTGCTCCCGGTAAAATTGTATGTATTGGTCGCAACTATGTGGCGCATGTTCATGAGTTAGGGAATGAAATGCCGGACGAGATGGTGATTTTTAATAAGCCCAACTCGGCGATTTCCGAGACGCTGTCTGCGACACACGGTGGCGCAATCCTGCATTATGAAGGTGAGATTGTCTACCTCTACCAGCAAGGGCGCTTTGTCGCAGCGGCGTTTGGCCTCGACCTGACCAAGCGGGAGGTTCAGAGTGTACTGAAAGCCAAATCACTTCCCTGGGAGCGCAGTAAAGCGTTTGATGGCGCAGCCGTGTTCAGTGATTTTGTTCCGTTACCCGAAGGTGATGGCTTGCTGGGCTTAACGCTGGAGATTGACGGGGAACAGGTACAGCAGGGGGATACTTCCCTGATGATGTATAAGCCGGAGCAAATCCTCGCCGAAATCCAGAGCTTCATGCAGCTGGATGATGGCGATATCGTGATGACCGGTACGCCGGCGGGCGTCGGCGAGGTTCGCCCGGGTGCCGTATTTACCGGCGCGCTGGTGCTCGATGGCCAACCATTGGTGCGTCATCAATGGCAAGCGCAACCCTGAGCGGAGCGATCTTGGTACGTGTTGGCTTGAATCAGCCTGGGAAATCAGCGATTCTGTGCAGGCTAGCGAGGAGAGCACCATGTTTCAGAAAGAACATTTAATCAAACTGGCCAATGTCAGAATGCCGTTCGGCAAATACAGTGGCCGGGTGTTGATTGATTTGCCGGAAGAGTACTTGTTGTGGTTCCAGAAAAAAGGCTTTCCGGAAGGCGAGTTAGGCATGTTGATGGCGCTGGCCCTGGAGTTTAAGATTGAAGGGCTCGAATCGGTGATTCGACCGCTCAAGCGGGAAGACTAATCCGATAAAATGAAACGGGGAAGCCTTGGCTTCCCCGTTTTGTTTTCTCTCGATGGGCTGAGGCAAGTTGCCTTAATTGCTCAGGTAAGCATAGCCTGTGGTGAAAGCGGCTTCCTGGAACTGACGCAGGCCGGTGGCACGGAAGTCAATGGCCAGCGGGTTACGTTTCAGCTTTTGTTTGATTTCACTACTGGTGATGAAATCCACCTCAATGCCATCAATCAACTGAATTGCAGCTTCCAGTTTGAAGCCCACCGCACTCCCGGCAAACTTACCGCGGGTTTCACGTGTACGGATGACGACATGGGAAATCTGGTAATCTTCCAGCAGTTTCTTGAATGCGAACTGGAAGTCTTTCATCTGCATGTTGTCGAGCGAATCTTGCATGATGAATTTTTGCGTCCGGCACTCAGGTAGGTCAAACATGCCATTTGATTTTGACAGCAGACAAATGACGGCTTCATTGCTTCTCAGCTCAACAGCACAAATTTTCATATCAACACCTAAATATCTTGTTAGCGGCGTATTGTAGGCGATACCTTGGCTGGTGTCAGTCTTTTGTCTTGCTTTATCAAGCTTCCTTTCGTCCACGTGTAACGGGTTTGTCCGTTTTTCAGGGGGCGCGAATAATGCAAGAGTTAGAGTGTTGTTTTTCAAGGATAGTTCTACAGTTATAGATAAGAAGGATAGGAACGTTCGAAGGAGTACACTTATGCATCTGAAATTACCGCCGCCGCTACTGATGTTGATTGCACTGGGGACGATGTATTGGTTGTCTGAACATATGCCGTTGTGGCGACTTTCATTTTGGGGCCAATCGGCCGTCATTCTCCTGCTGTGCCTGAGCGGGACTATGGTTGGGCTGGCCGGTGTGGTGTCATTTGCCAAAGCCCGGACAACGGTGGACCCCCATCGGCCGAGAAAAACATCCACTTTGGTCACCCGCGGGATTTATCGTTTCTCGCGCAATCCGATGTATCTGGGATTGCTCCTGTTGTTGGTTGCCGCTTTTTTTTACTTCTCGGCCCTGTCCGGGATGGTCGTCATTCCTTTGTTTGTTTTGTATATGAATAATTTTCAGATTCGGCCGGAGGAAGGCGTACTTGAGCATTTGTTCGGCGATGAGTACCGGCGTTATTGTCAGCAGGTGCGGCGCTGGTGTTAATGCTTACGCTGATGCTTACGCTGACGCAAACACCGGGTTCAGTTGCCGGTTTTGCCTGTCACTGACAAGCGGTTAACACGCAATCGTGGAAAAACGTGCGCCGGGCGTGAGGGCTGTCATCTGGCGGATCTGGTCCAGCCGGATGGACGTTCGTTGTGTCGGTGAAATTTCGAGCAACAACCATTCTGATTTATCCGGGGTGATTTGCGTGTCGAGACACCGCCCCTCAATGATGTCCGAATCGGCAAGCGCTAACCTGACCTGATAATGGAACAGGCAGGCCATTTCAAAATAATCGTACAGGCTGCAATCAATCGGTTGGTAAGGGTGCGTCATCTGTCTCTCTTCCTGAATGTAGAGTCATTTCATCATCGTTGATTTGCCCCGCTCTGGCCAGTATTAACCGGCCAGGGTCTGGGGCTGGAGATACTGTTGCCAAGCCGCCTGATATAACTGACCGGAGGTTTGGCGTAGCCGGGCAATGTTCGCCTGTTCCAGATCTGTTAACGGGCGATCGGCTTCGAGCCCCCGTCGTTCGATCTCCTGGATCTGCTCGTATAGCTGGTGTTCCGGGCCGCTTTTGACCTCAGCGATTGCAGCGAGGTGGAGCTGCACCTCAGCAATGAGCTGGCTTTGCGGCAGGCGAACCAGCACGTTGAGGTCACGGTAGCCGGATGGCGCGGGATGTTTAAAGCGGTTTTTGACCGAAACAATCGTCAGTTCCTGACCGAGCAGCGCGTAAGCATGGACGAGATCCGGGACATTGTCAGCAATGAGTGAGCCACGTGCCAGATCCGTGATCCGGCTGCTGTCGCCTTTTAAGTCTGTCGCGATTTTAGCTTGGGCCCGGTGGGCCGATTTGAGATTTCCCATCAGGGGCTCAGTGGTAGACTGCCCGCTGATGCGGCTCAGGACGGTATCGAGCTCTTGCTGCGCGGCATGGGCTGCGTGATAGAGCGGTGGAAAGGTTTGATAGGGTTGTCGGATCTCGGCAGCTTTCCAGCTGTCGATACTGTAAAGGCCACTCAGGCTTTGCTGGAAAACCTGTTTGTTGAACAGACTCCGATCAGAGGCCGTTTCCAGTTCCGGCTCTGTAAAGCGCTGCTGTGCTGCGACCAGCGTATTGGGACTGAGTAAACACAGCAGAAGAAAACCGGTACGGAACAAGGTTTTGGCATCCATAAAAACAACTCCATTGGCTGACGTTGCAGCAGGTACGTAAAAATGAGCGGTTGAATCCTGGCGGATTCAAAAAATGTCGTTTGGCGTACCGAATTGTTTGGGTGCGTTCCCGGTTAAACTGTTATTTGCTGTCTACTCAATATGTATTGAGCATAGCAAGTGAAACTGAACGGCAGATGAACGTGGTCGGGATAAGCAGGCAGCTCAGCCCACAGGGAAAGACGTGGGCTGAGGGGTCGGGTTAAGCGGCGGAGCGCTCGGGTCGCAGGTAGTGATGCCATGCGGTTTGGTACAGGGTTTGTGCCTGACGGCGTAAATCCGTTAGTTGCTGGCGCTCCAGTGGTGTTAAGGTGCGCTGGGCTTGCTCGGCTTGGCGTTCAATCCCCTGAATCGTCTCGTAAATGCCATGTTCAGGGCCGTTTTTGATGGCTGAAATCGTTTCGAGGTGGAGCTGAACTTCGGCGATGAGTTGTGACTCGGGCAGCCGAATCAGCAATTTTAAATCGCGGTATCCCGAGGACGCCGGTTGCTTGAAGCGGTTTTTCACTTCCACAATCTCAGCTTCCTGATTGAACAGCTCGAACGTTTGAACAATGCTGCCAATGTCACGGGCGACAATGGAGCCGCGTGCCAGGTCGGTCAGTTGATCGCACTGGCCGTTGAGCTCTGTGTCGATTTTATACCGGGCCCGTTCAATCGACTTCAGATCGGGGATCACGGGACGGGTTTGCGTTGTCAGGCTGACACGGTGGATTAGGGCTTCCAGCTCCTGCTGGGCGAGTGCCGCTGCGGTGTAAAGGCTGTTGAAGTCACGGTGGGGCTGGGCAAGGGTTGGGGCTCGGTAACTGGGAATGGCATACAGGCCACTGAGTGAGCGCTGAAAACAGGCTTTCGATCCTCGGGTCGGAGAGGGGTGTTCAATATCCGGGCGATGGTAGTCGGGCAGGGTCGCTGAAGCGATGGGGCTGCGGCCCAGGACAAACATAAGAACAACGCATGTTCTGATGATGGATTTTGCAACCATTGATGCTCCTTTTGTTACCACCAGGGTCAAGTGGTTCAGACGGTGAATTTCGTGTCGCAAATTGCTTCACATAAATCACGATGTTCCGCCGGAACACCTGTCTGCACGCTTAAGATATCGGTCCGGCTGGCTGCTTTTCAAGACTTGCGCTGAACAATCCGTGACCGCTCAGTTCCAGGTTGTGAACCGTATCTCAGATTACGGGTGAGAAGGGCTTCGTCTCTGCGTTGTTATGAAAAACTTCAAAATGGTGGCATCTTGCGATGGGTCAATGCGCCGTTTGAGCGTGGGCATGGACATGGGATGGGATGGCTTTCTGGCAGTTTCTGACAGGAGAATGCTACACTGGCGCCGTTTGAAGGTTTGATGTGGATTGAAATTGTGCAACAGGAACTTATTGTTACATTCGCTTTGATTTGGCTTGGGCTGTCCGCCGGCAGTTTCATGCTGTTCCAACGGGGGGACGACGCCGTTCGCAAGCGTCGGTTGTGGCCCGCGTACACCATTTTTAGCAACGTGGTGATCGGTGGGCTTCTAATTTATCTGCAGCCGCCGACACCGATGCTGGTGGGGTTGCTGGCTTTTATGGTGCCTTTAACCTGGCTGACAATTCGCGCAACAAAATTCTGCAACCGCTGCGCGAGGGCAACTCGGACGCCGTTCTTCCTGAAACCGGCGTCAAAATGCTCCCACTGTCAGCACCCATTCTGATTGTGTGAACGGATGGGAGGGCCTGCCATTCAGATGAGCGCAAGGATTCGCAGTGATGTTGGCGAGGTGGCCTCGCCGATATGAGTTTGCCGAGGTGACCCTGGCGATGAAACTTAGCTTTTGGTCGCTAAGGCTTCTCCGGTAAAATTAATCCCCTGCCACCCGTACTTCATAAAGTTACGAATATTCAGGTGATCCTGTCCTTCTGGGTTTTGCAGGACATCCTGGCGATAAAACTGGCCGAAACAGGCCAGCGTTTCGGCCTCAGACAGTTGATGTAAATGGGCAAACGCAAAAATACGACAGGAACCTTCGTTACTGCCGGCAGGGTTGACCAACGTTTCTTTGCCCAGCCCGTTGCTGAAGGTGGTCGGGGTGTAATGGTAGTGGGTGTCGATGGTCTGAATGACCTGCTCAAAGCCTATTTGCTCAGGGCTATGTTTGAGGTGATGTAGTAGCACTTCCATGGCATGCTTTCTCCGTTGTTCGTGAGGTGATAGACCCAAACAACCTCAAAGTGCGGTGTCCTGCAAGAATTGTTTGGTCGCAGTCGCGGCGGTGATTCACCACGATACTGCCTTTCTTTCGTAGACCGCGTCTATCATAAACCGCGTCCCTGACCATCGACAGCAATGAAGACCGATGGCGTGAAATTGCCCGGTAGCCAAAAGGGCGGAAACCGCCCTTGCTCCGGACTGTCGTCGTGCGAGGATTTCGGTGTTACCGCTGACCTTGCTTACGCGCTTGTTGCTTCAACTCAAAATCCAGCTCATCCGGGTAGACAACCAGCCCGTCTTCTTCCTGATTCGGGAAAATCACAATGGCCAGCTCATCGTCTTCCAGGCCGACAGTCCAGCGACTGTGCCATTTATTCAGGGAAATGGCTTCGGCTTTACAATTTTCCCACTCACCGGTCGCCCAGGCTTCAGCAAATTCCTGATGCGGCCAGACCGGTACACAGTCTTCGTCTTCGGTGTTTAACATGACACAGCCATGCTCATCGGTAAGGATCCAGATTTGTCGATTCGCCACGACTTCTTTGACCAGGTATTTATAGCGTTGCTCGGCATCAAACGCCTGGATTTCTGCGATCCGGGAAGCATCAAGTGGGTTGGACATGTCTTCATTCCTGTTACTGCTATTGTAAGCGCTATAGCATAGAGGAAAATTAGACTTTAGTCATTGAAAGGTAGCCCCCGGCAGGTGCGCCGGGGGAGCTCGGATTATTTGAGGGTATAAGGGACGCGGACCGACAGCTGAAAGTCAGGGGCATCGGCGGTCAGGCCGGCGGTGGCGCCGATATTGATGGTGGTGTCCCGATCGACGGCATAGTTTGCCCCGAATGACAGGGAATCCAGCTGCAACAGTTTGGCATCGGTAGCCGTTGAGCCGTTCACTTTCGATTTAAGAATGGTTTTATGGCTCAGCCCGATACTGAATGAGAACTTAGGGTTGACCGCAAACCCCATCCCGGCGCTGAAACCTATGGTGTCGCCCAAATCGATGGTGTCGACCCGGATATCCTGTGCGTTTTCGCCGTCTTCATCGGCAACGGTGATATCAACTTCCACATCATCTTTAATATTCCAGATATAGCTGAAGTTCATGAAGATCACGGCCGGATCAATCGGCATGATCATCGAGATCCCCGGTTCAATACTGGGGAAACCTGAGCCGGTTGGCAGCTCTTCAAAGTCATTGAGGTTGTTCACCGGAACATCATAGGGGGATTTCCCTGTGGTACTTTTAAAGCGCAAACTCCCGATCCAGTACGGCGCTTCACGCATGTTGATTTGGTATTTGAAAGCTGCCTCAATATCCCCCAGATCACTGCCGTCGACGGTGCGTAAGGCTGCTTGATTTGATCCGCTGTTCAGGTCTCGTTCTGAGATAGAATCGGAGCGGTAGACCCAGGGGATCCGGGCTTCGACTTCCAGCCGGTTGGTGATGCCGTAACGTCCGGACAGACCCAGAGTGAGTGTGGTCCGGTCAATATCACTGGCACGGATCAAACCAATGATCAGTGAAGGGAGGACGGTGTACCCGACAACAGACACTGAATTGGATGAGTTTTGGGTGTAAGACAAAGAGGTATCCAAGACGAAGGAACCTTTGGGGGTGAGGACACCCGGTTGCTCCAGGATATCGGCGACGGTTTGGACGCGCTTTGGCTTCTCATTATTTTTGGGTGCGGTCGACTCTTCTGCTGCAACCGAGACAGAGAAGAAAGCAAGCAGCACGATCAGACTTTTTAACTTGAAAATACTCACAATTCCCTCACTTACCTCACAGAGGCAGACCCCAAAATAGTATTGATAAAGTGATGTAACCTGATGATTCACCAGCATTGATGAATCAAGGCTTTCTTTAAAACTATTATGATTTTAATGCCGGAATAGAGGTGGCTTGTTCATAAGAAAATCCTAGCTTATCTGAGAAAGTCATGTTAGCTGAGAATTTAAAATTCTTGTCTTGCGAATGAGAGTGTCATGCTTTTTCATGACGGTCATAACTTTTGAGAAATTGTCTTAGAAATAAAAATATATCATTGTATCAGAGACATTTATCGTAACCGGAGCGTTAGAATGTAAAGTGATTGATGAGGGCAATTTTATACGGAAATAGCAATGGATTTATTAAAAATAATACAAAAGTGCGAGTGGTCAAAACTATGATTAAGTTATCTCGCGGTACAACGCGGGTGATTATAAAAAAGAACAACTCAACATATTTGGAGTAGGATCATGCGTAAAACACATATCGCACTTTTAGTAGCAGTTGTTAGTTCACCGCTTGCCCTGGCGAATGACCCATATGGTCATGACTATGACCCATATTCAACATCAGGCAGTTCAGGTTACGACAATGGTTATCATGATGATGATCATGATGTTACAGTCACTGATTCATTCAATAAAGATATCGATAAAAAACTGACGGTATCCCATGAGAAAAATGTGACGGTTAAAGACAGTTATAACAGCGATGATGATACGATGAAGCTGTATAACGTCAATAATAAAAATATCTATGAATTTACTGACAACAGTAAATGGGATATGAGCAAAAACATCAAAATTGATATTGATGAGAAGTACTACATGGCCACTTCCTACATGGATGGCTCAGTCACCTACAGTGATGTGACTTATGGTGGTGCATGCTGTAATCAAGGTGGTTGGGGTCATTATGGCGGTGGTGATGCAGATCCTTCTTCACTACAAGTTACACACAGTAACTCAATGCAAGATGCTTACACCGGTGCGTCAGGGATTAATATTGCAGGTCAAAACGCAGGGAACAACTCTTTGGTTCAACAAAGTGCCAGTACCAATGCAATGTTAACCAGTCAATAACACATAGCTGAGGGCTGAATTTCAGCCCTCAGGAGGAAGTCATGAAATATTTAACGCTGATTGCACTGGCTTTCATCTCGGGTGGAGCAATTGCTGATGAGTTGGATATTCTAGCAAATTCTGATTCCTTGAGTGAAGACGTACTGACCATGTCTCGCGGCGGTCAATACGAATTACAAATCGATAATATTCACGCAAGTTCAGATATGTATGGCGATGTTGCAGGTAATGGGGCATATAACAATATTACCGGAGACAATATTATTGCTGAGGGAACCTTTAGTAATACTTCCGGTATTGTTAGTGTGGTCCAAAACACTGGTAACAATGTGTTAATTCAAAATGCGACCGTGGTTAACCTGACATTGAAGTAAATTGTTAGTCTATCTATGCTGACATATGAAAATATGTCAGCGACCAAAAACCTATTGGGATATACATTGGGTTTCGCAGGACAATATAACAATACTTCTGTTGTCGTATGCCAATTTGAATCACAGAGTTGATTTACAGGCATTACTATAACAAAGCGCGGATATTATAAATAAAAGCATATATTATTTGGAGTAAGATCATGCGTAAATGTAATCTTATGCTAGTTGCAGCACTCGTGGCTTCCCCGCTGGCTTTAGCTGACGGGTATGATAGCGGCTACGGCTATGATCATCATGATGGTGATATCACTATTGAGGGTAGCGGGAATCTCTCAGTATACAAAAGTGCAGAATTTTCAAAAACAAAAAATATATATAAAAGTAACGTCGGTAACACGGATGATGACAAATTAATTTTGAAAGATGTCGGCAATTACTACCGAAACACCAAGGAGATTAATAAAGAAGTGGATGCATCCTTTACCAAAAAAATATCGAAGGATATGGAAAAGTATCTGGCTGAGTCCAAGCTCTATGGTGATGTGATGGATGCCAGTGTCACTTATGGCGGTGCATGCTGTAAGGGAAGCCCAACGAATGTTGTGGTTGACCATGAAAACACCATGTACCGTGCATTCGGCGACGCGTCTGGTATCAGCATGGCTGGTCAGAACGTAGGTAATAACTCAATGGTTCAACAAACAACCAGCACAAATGCAGCATTGGTTGGCTCAGGTGGGGGCGTAGTGAGTCCGGACAACGGCAACTACTAACCAGGATGAAGGGCCGTTTACGGCCCTTTATTCCCATCTGCTGGAAAACTGGACCATGCATAAAAGTCTTTCAGCGTTGAGTCGGTACACAGAGAAAAACTTCGGTAGTGATTATGAAAAGAGCAGTTATATTGACGATAGGCCTGTTAGCAAGCAGTAGTCTTTATGCGCTTGATTATTTTCCAAGCCGGGGCGCGTATAATATAAATGTGAAAAGTTATCAGGAGAAATTATTCGGCGATGTTTATCGTCAGCAATATGATTTCAGCTGTGGCTCAGCTGCAGTTGCTTCATTGGTAACTTATCACTATGGCCGGGATACACAGGAAAATACTGTTTTTGAATTCATGTTCAAAAATGGCAATAAGGAAAAAATTGAAAAGCAAGGCTTCTCAATGTTGGATATGAGAAACTACCTGGTTTCAATTGGATTGGATGCGAATGGGTATAATCTCCCTTTAGAGAAATTCGGGGAACTACAAATTCCAGCAATAACCATTGTCAATTTTGATGGCTATATGCACTTTGTCGTCATTAAAGGTATGAACAGCCGCCAGGTTATTCTGGGTGATCCGTCGCGTGGTACCATGGTTATGCCAATTAAAGATTTTAAGAAATATTATAAAGGCGCAGTGCTATTGGTAAAAAGTCATGTACAGCAAGGAAGAGAGAGCTTCATAACGGATGAAAATTATAATATCTACACGCCGTCGCCTTCGTCTGAAGCGATCGCGAGAGATTCACTTGCAACCTTTAGTATTACACTACCGGGAGCAAACGATTATTAGAGGCTAGTATGAAAAAGTTAACTCGTATTTTCGTTGCATCAGCAATAGGAGGGGCTGCTGTTGTTGCGCAGGCATCCGTCAACTTTATGACCGTGGATGATCTGGGGCTGACGTCCCTTAGCGATAGCGAGATGGCTTCTATGCGCGGTGGGTTTGTTTCTATCAACGACAGCATAATCAATATCGGCCTGTCGATTACAACAGCGATCAATGGTGAAAAGGTGTTGTCGACCCATATCGCCGATTTTACGATTAACAATGGGATGCTGGTCAGTCCAACCGGCGATAAATCGGTGCCGCTGGATAACCCACTCAGGCACATTCGGGTTGAGAATAATGAGATCAAGTATTCAACCATTGATTCCGAAGCATCCGGCTTTGTCATCCAGAACTTTGATGACGGGACACAAATCAGCACCGAGACCATCATGGATATTGAGGCGGATATGAACGGATACATTAAGCAAACTATTTATGAAAATCGGTTGAATAATGCGCTGCTGTTCAGCCGCCACTAAGGAAAATTCGATATTAAACTAAACACATAGTTAATTTTTATTGTTTGATGAGGTACAGTGTACGCACTGTACCTTTTTTGTTGTTACCAAACATTTTCCATGCATTTCTGTATAATTTTGTTACTGGTTTTTCGAATCATAACTGATTGATCTGAAAAAGTAATGTATCTTTCTCATCATGACTAATCCCTTTTAGAGACTATTCTTACATCTGATACCCTGCAAGCTCGTCGTTTATTGCCTATATTTTTAAGACATCAATAATAATATGTACATTGAAAGAAGGTGACTTCTATGGTGGCTCAATGTCAAAATAAAACAATAAATGGTCGACTGGTTGCAATTGGTTGCAATTATGAACCTTGGATTGCGCTTTTGGAACAATCAGGTTGGAAAACTCATTGTTGTTATGACTTACGGACGGCTGATTCAATCCTGGAAGAATTCAGTCCTTGTATATGTATTGTAGATTTGAGCAATAATGATTTTAGCTTGAATAGCATTTCTTTAAGGGCAAATAAAACGAAGCAGGTCAAATGGATTGCGATCATTAAAAAAGAACAGTTGAAAACGGATGCTATCTGTCAGTTCATCAATAACTTCTGTGTTGATTATTTTTCGGTACCGATCCCAGGCAGTCATTTGCTGGATACTGTTGGTCATCAGCTGGGGATGCTGGAAATTGAATCCAGCTCCTGGGTCGAAGTGACCTCTCAGCATGATATGGGGCTGTTTGGTGAGTCAAAATCAATCAAGCAGTTACGAGATATGGTGCGTCGCGTCGCAATGACGGAAGTGAACGTTTTCCTGACCGGGGAAAACGGGACCGGAAAAGAGCTGATTGCGAAGTCCATTCATAGCTTGTCGAAACGGAGAAATGCCCCCTTTATTACTGTCAATTGTGGCTCCCTGACCAAGGAAGATGACAAAGCCTCATTCCTGGACGGCTCTTATGTTCAGGAAGATGGTTCCCATTTCAATGGCACGATTTTACTGGATAATGTTGAAGAGCTTACAAAAGAGTTACAGGACGAATTGCTGTCTTTCCTCCAGACCCCGGCGGGAGATTCGCTGGAAGATGACTCATCTGCGGATGTGCGTATTATTGCCTCATCCAGCGCTGATTTGGAAGCCGCGGTGGCCAATGGCGAGTTCAGCAAAGAGCTGTATTATCGTCTGAACGTTTTTCACATCAAAGTGCCAACCTTGCGGGAACGTGGTTCAGATATTTTCTTGCTCGCAGAAACCTTCCTGACCAAGTTTGCTCGTGAGTACAGTACGATGGCGTCCAGTTTTTCTGAAGACTCCAAGCAGTTACTGCTGCGATATAGCTGGCCGGGCAACGTGCGTGAACTGATCAATCAAGTGAAGCGCGCTGCGTTACTGGCTGAAGGCAACGAAGTTCGGGCAGAGCATTTTGATCTGCCGAGCAAGGCAAATCTCAAGCAGAGTCTGAGAAATATTAAAGATGAAGCTGAAAAAGATGTGTTGGTTGCCGTGCTCGAAACACACCGGGGGCAGGTTGCATCCGCTGCGAAGGACCTTGGCGTCTCTCGGGCGACTATGTATCGCTTGTTGAACAAGCATAATATCGTGCCCGATGTCAGGCACTATAACAACGGCTATGTGCGTGAATAGCGCGATAAAAAAAGTCCGGCATGCCGGACTTTTTTTATATCAACTTTAGCCCAGAATGATGATGTCATTGGCAAATTCTTCATCTTGCTCTTCGGCAAGATAAAGCAAATCAGGTTGCTCAACCATGAGCTCGTCTTCGGTTGGCGCAACAAACGTATATTGGTTTAAAGCGTCCATAGCTTTCCTGTTGATGTAGCAGTTGTTGATGTAAGCAGCCAGGCTGCGTGATGTCATATCTATAGAGCCAACATTAATGAGATGAAATGACAATTCGATGAAAGAGAGAGCAAGATCTCATGACAGGCCTTCAATTGGTGGTTCTTTGTTCAATTTTTGGCGGCATTCTTTCGCGAAAAACTCGACAGTTGACTGACGAAATGTGTTGACATCTGATGCCAATATTAAGCGTTGCAACAATTTTTGGCTCCGCGTCAAAATCATCGGCTGTTCTCTGAGCGGCCATTGAAGAACCATGATTCAGATCAAGGTATGTTGTGGCAAGTTATCGCCTAATACCCAACATCTTGTATCTTCTTGTTATCGAAATACTACATTTTGTGTTTTTGGTGACAGTGTCATGTGAGGAGCTCCCTGTGAAACCTGTTGTGATTAAGCGTGATGGATGCCGTGTCCCCTTTGATACCAGGCGTATCAAGGAGGCGGTCCTAAGCGCTGCTGAGTCAGTCGAAACCATGGATGAATCGTATGCGGCCTCGGTTGCCGACGGCGTGTTGTCTCAGTTTATGTCCGCAGGTGAGGTCGATATTCATGCCATCCAGTCGGCAGTTGAAAATCATCTGATGGTTGGCCCTTATAAGGAAGTTGCCCGGGCATATATTGAATACCGTCATGATCGAGATTTGGCCCGGGAGAAAACCAGCCGGCTCAATGCTGAAATCCGTGGTCTGATCGAGCAGAGCAATGCCGCCTTGCTCAATGAAAATGCCAATAAAGACAGCAAAGTGATCCCGACGCAGCGGGATCTGCTGGCCGGTATCGTCGCCAAGCATTATGCCAAGCAGCACATTTTGCCGAGGGATATCGTTCAGGCACACGAGCAGGGGGATATTCACTACCACGATCTGGATTACTCACCTTTCTTCCCAATGTTCAACTGCATGCTTATCGACCTGGATGGCATGTTGACCCATGGTTTTAAAATGGGGAACGCAGAGATTGACACGCCTAAGTCGATCTCCACGGCGACGGCAGTCACTGCGCAAATCATCGCTCAGGTTGCCAGCCATATCTATGGCGGCACCACCATCAACCGTATTGATGAAGTGCTCGCACCGTATGTGGCGATCAGCTATCAGAAGCATCTGCAAATTGCCCGGGAATGGGACATTACCGAGCCGGAAGCATTTGCCCGCGCCCGGACGGAAAAAGAATCCTTCGACGCATTCCAGTCGCTGGAATACGAGGTCAATACGCTGCATACCGCCAACGGACAGACACCGTTTGTCACTTTCGGGTTTGGCCTCGGCACCTCATGGGAATCCAGATTGATCCAGCAATCAATTCTGAAAAACCGGATTGCAGGCTTGGGGAAAAACCGCAAAACGGCTGTGTTCCCCAAATTGGTGTTTGCCATCCGTGAGGGTCTCAACCACCGCCCGGGCGAGCCGAACTATGACATGAAGCAGCTGGCGCTGGAGTGTGCCTCGAAGCGGATGTACCCGGATATTCTGAACTACGACAAAGTGGTGGAAGTCACCGGCTCGTTCAAAACTCCGATGGGATGTCGCAGCTTCCTGGATGCCTTTGAAGCGCAAGGGGAGCTGGTTCATGAAGGCCGCAACAACCTGGGGGTGGTCAGCCTCAACTTGCCGCGCATTGCTATTCTGGCGGAGGGAGATGAAACGCGCTTCTATCGTCTGCTCGATGAGCGTCTGGCTTTAGCGCGTCGGGCACTGGAAACGCGGATCAGCCGGTTGGAAGGGGTAAAAGCGCGGGTGGCCCCGATCCTCTATATGGAAGGTGCATGCGGGGTACGGCTGAAACCAGATGATAACGTGGCCGAGATCTTCAAACATGGGCGCGCTTCCATTTCGTTGGGCTATATCGGGCTTCATGAGACCATCAATGCCTTGTATGGCACCGACACCCATGTGTATGACAGCGAGCCGCTGCGGGAGAAGGCGTTGGCGATTGTACGGCACCTGAAAGCCGCGGTCCTGCGCTGGAAGGAAGATACGGGGTATGGGTTCAGCCTCTACAGTACGCCAAGTGAAAACCTGTGCAGCCGCTTTTGCGCTATTGATGCGAAAACCTTTGGGGTGATTGACGGCGTAACGGATCGGGGGTACTACACCAACAGTTTCCACCTGGATGTCGAAAAGCAGGTCAATCCGTACGACAAAATCGATTTTGAGATGCCTTATCCGCCAATCACCAGTGGCGGGTTTATCTGCTACGGTGAGTATCCGAACCTTCAGCATAATCTGGAAGCGCTGGAAAATGTCTGGGATTACAGTTACACCCGAGTACCGTATTACGGCACCAACACGCCAATTGACGAGTGTTATGCCTGCGGCTTTACCGGCGAGTTCGAGTGTACCAGTAAAGGGTTTACCTGTCCGAAATGCGGCAATCATGATCCGGCCAGCGTTTCTGTGACCCGCCGGGTGTGCGGCTATCTCGGGAGCCCGGATGCGCGTCCGTTTAATTTCGGCAAACAGGAAGAGGTGAAGCGCCGGGTGAAGCATCTTTAAAGCCTTTCGGCGATAAGATGCTCCGGTGCTGATTAAAACGATCCAGCATGTCTTATCCGGCGGCCCTGTAGTATGGAGTCCGCCGATTCAGGAATGTCATGAACTATCACCAATACTATCCTGTCGATGTCGTGAATGGCCCCGGCACCCGCTGTACCTTGTTTGTTTCCGGTTGTGAGCATCAGTGTCGTGGCTGTTATAACCAAAGTACCTGGCGCCCGGACAGTGGTCATTCGTTTACCGAGGATATGGCAGCGCAGATCATCCGCGACTTGAACGATCCCCGGATCCCGAGACGCGGACTGTCACTGTCCGGCGGTGATCCGCTTCACCCGGCGAATGTGGCGGATGTACTGCAGTTGGTCAAACGGGTACGGGAATCGTGTCCGGGCAAAGATATCTGGTTATGGACCGGGTATGTGCTGGCTGAGCTCAATCCGGCTCAGCAGGCGGTTGTTCAATTGGTTGATGTGCTGATTGACGGGAAATACATCCAGGCTGAACGTGATCCGTCACTGACCTGGCGGGGGAGCGCCAATCAGGTGATTCATTATTTCAACACGAATGATGTGAGATGTTAATCCACTGTAAAATCTTGTGGGTGAAACTCAAACTTATCCACTGTTTCTGTGTATAAGTATGGGAAAATCAGGTGTATGAATAACTTGGCGACGGCTGCCGCTCCACGACTTCCATCTGTCGGCAAGTTAGGGTACATTCGCAGCCTTTGAGAATTGCAGCGGGAGGCGGTATGTCGCGCACTATTATTTACACCTATAAGAACCAAGAGAAAGAGTTGGTTTTCACCTACGATCATTACCGGACAATCCATGAAGCTGTCGCTGCAGCAGAAGGCATTGATCTCACAGAATTTCTGCGGATGGAGCAACAAGTCGAAGCGGTGTCTTCGAATACCAAAGCGGTGCGAGACTTCCGCGATAGCCATTTCCGGAAATTGGGCTTTGGGAAAATCACGCTGGCGAAGAAAATCAATCGTGGTATTGGCGAAAAGTAAGGCCAACCTTCCGGAGTGATAACCGTTTCAAGCAGAGCAGGGCTGACGTGATGTCAGCCCTGTTTTTTTTGTGCGGCAAGTATGCCGCGATAGATCAGATAGCCTCCCAAGCCAGCCAGCAGGTGCTTGATACTGTGCCCGCTGATGAACTCGCCAGTTCGGTGAAATAGCTCGGCATCATTGGATTCAGCCCATTTCGCCAGCAAATAGGCCAGCAGTGCTGACAGGTAATAGAGACTTGAACTGGATGGGGGATTGCGATTTGGCCCGGAAGCGGCATTGTGGGTTGGCGGTGTCCGGAACAGCCAGAGGATAAGTGGCAGGTGAATGATGGGGACCAGTTGGACCAGGATATAAGCCGATAGATCGCCCCGTCCCGTCTCTAACTCACTGAGATACCAATAGCCGACGGCAGCAACGCTATAGAGAACCAAAGGCAGAAATAGGCGTGCCAGAGCCGGGGAAACATAGCGTGCCAACACCATGCAGTAGAACGCTATAAAGGCAATGCAAATCCCCAGCCGATCGAGCGCCAGCCGCCATGGGTCGGGTGCCAGATGGTAGAAAGCAGAAGCAAAAAAAGCCGTGATAAGGCCGAGATAGAAGGCGATAGACAAGGTTCGGGAGTCGGGGGTTAAGGCTGTGGCGCTGAATCGGGAGGGGGACTGCCGAAGCTGAGCGAGGCCCAGTATGCCCACCCACAGGAAAGGGAGGTTGGTCACGACATTGGCAAAATTCGCAATACCGAGCCATGGGCGCTGATCAGCATACTGATAAAAATAGCGACTCTGGGTGATTGGCGCAAAATAAACAAGAAGGCCTGCCAGAACAATGACAATCCCCCAGAGAAACAGGAGACGAGCAGATCTCGACCAGGATGCCATCTCAGGGACCGGCTGAGCTGGAGGGAAAGGAACATTCTTCTTTCATAATGTTGAATCCGGCATGGAAGCAAGCGCGCCATGCCTCCTCGACGGCGGGTGAATATTGCGGGTCGCATTGGCTGACCGTGCGTAACAGGCAATCAAACCAGACGTCAAAGTCCTCCGCGCTGACCCCGATAGCGGCATGTCGCTTCCCGAAGTAGCGAACGGAGTCCCGGGCCTGTTCAGATGACGGAGCCAGCAAAATAATCGCAATCGAGGCTTTGAGCATCCGGATCTGTCCAGCCATGTCAACACCCTTGAACATGAGTTGAAACCGGTTGTCTTTGCGGCAGAACTGGTCGTAGAAAATGTCGAAGAACTGTGAATTCTCATTACAGCGAGTATAGCTGTTATTGAATTGTTCATGCATATCCATCGGCCTCTCCCTGTACTGTCGGCGGCACTGTGTCTGTTTTCTAGGATATGTGTTTACGCGCGTATTAGGCAACTGAATCTGAATGAAATCGTGCAAAGAGAAGGGGGGGGCTGGGTTGAGAGCACCAGAATGTTGTCTGGATCAAGATTAACGCTTCATGGCAATTACCGTATGAACCAGCCAGGCGCGTTTTTTACCGGTCAATTGGGCCGAGTATTCACGCTTTTCTTTCCAGGACACCATATAAAAATTCGTAAACAGCTGTTCCAGCTCAGGACGCGTCAGGGTCAGCACAGGCAGTTTCTCGTTGCTGTCCTGCTCATCTTCACCAAGAAAATGACCACAAAAAATGCCGCCGCTGTAAAGGTTTTGCTCGATTTTAGGCCACAGTTGGCGAAATTCCTCGCGGGAGTTGAAAAACAGGCAGGCACTGGCATTGATCAAGTGCGCCCGCGGAAATCGATATTCGGCAAAGCTGCTTTGCTGGACATCAAGCTGCGGGGCGGCGGCGGCCAACGGGTGTTCAGAAAGAACCTGCAGGCTGTTCAAATCGATATCAAAGGCGTACACCTGATAGCCTTGCTCAATTAAGAACAAGGTATCGCGTCCGGTGCCGCAACCACAGTCCACCGCGACACGATCATTGGCAAAATGGCCAAGAAACTGGTGCGCTTCCATCAGATGACTTCGGGGCGGTAACAGTTTGGGGTTATTCAGGCAATTCAGCCAGTCTACAGTTGCCATGGAGGTGCCTCATTGAACTCAGATCGCCCAGGTTCACAAATTATAACGACAGCGACGTGTCATAATTACTTAATTATTAGAATATAGATGAAAGGATATGATCTGACAGCTTGTCTCCCGAAAGTCCAGAAGTGGGCAGGGCATCGGGGATCGCAGGTTTAATGCAACAACACTTGGTGTTTGGTAAGATACTGGTCTGATTGCCTGTTGTGACTGAAACACCGCGGGCCAAAGTGAAGAGAGAATAAAATGACAAAGCTAACTGCAGATATTCAAGCGAACTGTGATCTGTTTGTAACCGAAACCAAAGACGCACAGGTTGTATGGGGACTGTGTAATGAAGAAGGTGACTGGCTGTCTGTTGCATCCAGTGAGTTTGAAGATTCTGAAGTCATGCCGTTTTGGTCGAATGAAGCAGATGCCAAGCTGCATTGCACCGAAGAGTGGGCAGAATTTACCGCCACGATGATCCCGCTGGATGTGTTCGTGGAAGACTGGATGATCACCTTGGCTGAAGATGGTGTGCTGGTCGGAATGAACTGGAACGATCAGCTGGAAGGTGCGGAAAAAGAACCAAGCGACGTTGCCAAGCTGTACCTGTAATTCGCGCGCTACAGGCTGGACAAGTCGCTTCGGCCTGCTGAAGACGTGACATTACCGCATGAAGCCGTATCCAAGGATACGGCTTTTGTTTTTCCGTCGGGTAAACCTCGCCAGTTTATTATTAATAAGGTTATTAGCTATATTTAGAAAGAGTCATCGGCTTGTGGAGGTTGATATGGTGCTTTCTGAATGTCGGCAAATGATGGCTGAGCATAACTTTGTGCAGGCGCGCTTGATCCACGACTTTTTAAGTGCGGGTTGGAGTGTCCATTTTAGAGATGCGGAGGGGAATGACTACCCGTTAACAGACACTTACGGGATCCCATGTAGCTTCGACTCACTCAAGCAGGCGGAGGACATGGTGCATCAGGTCGGGGATTGCCCGATCAATATCGATAGTCTGTTCCGCTTTGCTGAACGGTAGATCAAAAGGAGTGAACCCTGATACGAAGCGTGAGAGATTCAAATAAAATCGGTTGAGAAAGAGATTGCATCAAAAAGTACGATCGTGCTATTAATGGTCTGTGATGACTGATTGAGAAAGCAAATGAGCAAAGGCCGCCTGACTCGCGAGCATATCCTGAAAACTGCGTTTGATCTGGCCAGTATCAACGGGCTGGACAGTTTGACGATCGGCCAGTTAGCCAAAGCATCCGGAATGTCGAAGAGCGGCCTGTTTGCCCATTTCAATGCCAAAGAGAATCTGCAGATTGCGGTACTCGAATTTACCAGTGAGTACTTTGTCGAGCGTGTGATCGCACCGGTTCGAGAGGCTGAGCCGGAAACCATCGAGCAGAAATTCAGGTTGTTGTTCCGGCGCTGGTTGGATTGGAATCAGTCTTTCCAGGGCAGCTGTATGTTTCTGGATGCCTGGAAAGACGGTGCCAACAGTGATGATCCGATTCAGCAAACGCTGGCGGCGATCACCCGGCGCTGGCTGGAATACCTGCATCGCCAAGTGGAAAAAGCGAAGGCAACCGGAGAGTTTCATGCAGATCTGGATGCCTGGCAGTTTGTCTACCGTCTCTATGGCGTTTATCTGAGCAGCCATCTGTTTCGCTCGTTGGGCCTGGAAAGTGATGACCATCATCGCTTTTGGCTGGGTATTGAGGCTTTGATGGCTGAAGGGCGCGGTTAAGCGCATTGGAAATTTTTTGGTTTGGCTTAAAAAAGCACGACCGTACTTTTTGAGGGTAACATGAGCAGCAAAATTTACTTCAGACAAGGAAAAAAGCTGAATTTGCGCCGGGTGTTGGTCAATCTGACGACTCGTTTTCATCATCGTGTCGCACCAACCCATGCGCGAAAAGTCGCAAAGCGGTTACTGCTGACCCCGGAGCGTTCCCGCCGTCAGCAGGCCGAGCCTGAGGGGCTGATCCGCCGCCCGATCGAAACGTCGGAAGGTAAACTGATGACGTACCAGCTCGGAAAGGGACCGACCTGGATTTTGGGCCATGGCTGGTCCGGGTCGGCGACACAGTTTTTCCGGTTGATGCAGCATGTTGCGGCATCTGGCTATACTGCACTGGCGTTTGATAATCCGGCGCACGGCGAGAGTGAAGGCCAATATGGCCACCTGCCGGGGTTTGTCAAAGCGTTTGATGCCGTGCTGGATCAGCAGACGCACATTGCCGGTGTGATTGCGCACAGTATGGGTGGCGCCATGGTTTTGGAAAGCCGTCACCCGCTGCTGGCCAACAAACCGATTTTGCTGGTGGCGCCAGTCTTGAACTATACCGAGAACTTACTGAGTACAGTGCAACAGTCGGGCTTTTCGATGAAGCTCTTTCATGAGGTGGTTGGTGAAGTTGCCGCGCAATATCAGTACCCGTTGGACACGATCAATCCGCTGGCGCGGTTGCAACAGCACCCGGCGCCGGTAGGGATTGTGCATGATACCGGAGATCGGTTTGCGGCTTTTGAGTATTCCCGTCAGGCCGGGGAGTGGGGCCATGTCAGCCTGGTAGCGACGGATGGTTTAGGCCATGGCCGGATCTTGGCCAGTGAGCCGTTGCAGCAGGCGTTCGATGCGCTGGTGCGATAACGGTAAAACCCATTCAGGGTTTGTCATTAAAACCGGGCTTTTAAGCTTGGCTGAGCACTTCATGTAAGAAAAACTGGTCACGCAAGAAAAGACTCTTCAGAAAGAAAGACCGCTACGCTTCAGAAAGGGCTCGGCTGCAAAGCCGAGCCGGGTGGATTAATTTGAGCGCAGGGCGACGTTGTCTTGTGTCTGCTCCAGCTGGGCGACTTCGGCGTCCAGCTCAGCGATTTTGTTTTGCATCAGCTGGTGGCACATATCTGCCAGTTGGCGGGCATCCTGGCTGGTGTAGCCGGAGACATCAATCGGCGGCAGCATTTCACAAATCACCGTGCCGTTGTCCCGTCGGTTCAGGAAAATCTTCTGGTGGGTTGTGCTGACACACATGGGAATGATGGGGACGCCCGCTTCAATAGCCATGCGGAAAGCGCCGGTTTTGAAAGGGAGCAACCCGCGCCCTTTGCTTCGGGTACCTTCCGGGTACATCCAAACGGACAGGTTGCGCTGCCGAATGGCTTGGGCAATTTGCTGAATGGTGTCACGGGCTTTGGCCTTATTTTCTCTGTCGATCAGGATATTCCCGGTGATCCAGTACAACTGACCAAAGAACGGGATCCACAGCAGGCTTTTCTTGCCGATGGAAACGGTTCTCGGCATCACCATGCCCGGCGAGGTGACAAAATCAAACACATCCTGATGGTTAGAAATGTACACGGCGTTGCCGACGCTGCCGGCATGCTCCTTCCCGCGTTCGATCAAGCGTAACCCGATGAGGTGGTGCAGTTGGTGGAACCAGCGGCTGAAAAAGTGAACATGCTTCGGGTCGCGCGGGCTGAACAGGCAATAGACCAACGCAAACAGGGTCATCACGATAATGTACAGCGCTGCCGAAATGAGTCGAAAAGCAGTAAGCACAGGGACTCCTTGGTGACTGGGCTCTGTCGGATCTCTGTTCCCGGGCTTAGAAGCACTGGAACTTCTGAGAGGTCAGAGGAGTTAGCTTCAAAATAAAAAACATACATCAATTAGAATCAAAGATAAATCATTCTGGTGAAGGTTCCAGCATATTTTGGGCTTTTTTGCGGACTTTCCTGGCTTTGATACGTGCCGGGCTGTGAAGTGACTTGCATAGATATTATGCGAGATAAAAAAAGATAGAATGTATTGATAATTAAAGAGATAAATACAATCGATGAATAGGTTAAGTCGCTCGCTCAGAGTGAAAACACCTCCGTGTGATATCGATTCTGTTGTGTGGTAGTGTTGAGGCAAAGCGTGGCTTTGCCTCTTTTTTTGTTTGTTTTTTTGCAGTATGGCTTGCCATTGCCATTGCCATTGCCATTGCCATTGCCATTGCCATTGCCATTGCCATTGCCATTGCCATTGCCATTGCCATTGCCATTGCCATTGCCATTGCCGGTATTTATTCATCACTTTCTTGAGGGATGGGTGATTTTTTAGGATGAATTGTCAAAATTTGCCGTAACCTCTGGTCAAAAAAGTTCAATGGTTTACCCTAAGGGACGATTCCACCTCGACTTCGGGTCGACAGTGAATACCCACGAGTAAACCTGACTGGCAATGATAAATCACAATTTCCCCCGATCCTGGCTCGGCACCGGCCTGCTTTTGCTTGGCCTGAGCGGCTGTGCAACCTCGCCTGAACATGAAGCGGGGACGGCCCCCGCTTCTGAAGCCATGCAAGCCTCGGCACCGGCACCCTTTCAGCCGGTACCGATGCAGTTTAACCCCAATCAACCTACGTTCGATTTGGTTTACCAGTCATGGAAAGGTACGCCTTATCGCCTTGGCGGAAGCAGCCGTCGAGGGATCGACTGCTCGGCGTTTGTTCAGGTGGGCTATCAGGAAGTCTTTGACCGAATACTGCCCCGAACCACCCTGGAACAAGTCCGTCAGGGGCGCCAGGTGCCGCTCCATCAGGCCCGCAAAGGGGACCTGGTGTTTTTTAAAACCGGGCGGACGCTGAGACATGTCGGGATCTACCTGGGAAACCGTGAGTTTCTGCATGCCTCAACCTCACAGGGGGTGGTGATTTCAACCCTGGATACGCCCTACTGGCGGCGGGCCTTTTGGCAAGTGAGGCGAATCGAATAGCCGGATCGTCCCCGGCGAAAATTCGACGACAATTCGACGGAGAATGTCCGGTTGCCTTTACGTTGATCCGCAGGGCTGTTCTCTCGCAAAAACCGCCAACCCCTCCCATACTTTGGCTGTAGGAATCATTTCCTGGAGGTGAACATGGCCATGGCAATCACTGTAGGGCAATTCCTTAATAGCCATAATGTGGATTTTAGCCTTACCAAACATAGACATACAGATACATCGTTTAGCTCAGCGATCTCGGCGCATGTGCCGACTTCACAAGTTGCGAAAGCGGTGATGCTCAAAGATCAGGAAGGAAATTACCTGATGGCAGTTGTGCCATCAAACCGGCGTGTGATGATCGATAAGATTGGCCGGATGATGGGGCGACAATTCTTCCTGATTGGTGAGCATGAACTGCCGGAAATTTTCCAGGACTGTGAACCCGGTGCGATACCGTCTCTGGGACAGGCTTACCAAGTCGATATGTTGGTCGATGATCTGTTGCTCGAACAGGATGAACTGTACATTGAGTCCGGAGATCATGAAAATCTGATCCATCTGGATCACAAGCAGTTCCATAAAGTGATGCACGACATTCCGCATCAGAACATTAGCGGCTACCGCATGATGTTTTCCCAAGAGCATGAAGGCAGACATTGGGAATGGGAATAAGGGAAGATTAATCCCGATTGAATGCGATTCGTCGACTCACCATTGCAGATAAAAACACCCGTCGGGGGCATGCAGTCCACAGCAACCGACGGGTGTTTTGGTTTTGAACGATGCTGGCTGGTAGGTTTAGATTGGAGAGTGTCGGCTCACAGCGTTGGATGCGCAGCGCGTTCGTGTGCCGCGCATCCAAGTGTTCGGGATGAAGCTCAATGACTAAGCTAGAAGCCCGATGATTAAGCCAGAAGCAGCCTCAGCCAGAGCCCGGGTGGGGTGGTGATTCCGGTGGTCGCGCTCTGGATCTGACCGTCTTTCAACACGACCACTGTTGGGGTGGCGCTGATCCCCCAGGCACGTCCCAGCTGGCCCTGAGCATCGTTGACAACCCGGAATGGGTAATCGTGGCTGTCCAGATAGGCCTTCAACCGACGGTTTTCTCCGGACGTCAGGGCAATGGAAACCACCTCGTAATGATTGCTCATCCAGTTGACTGTGGGCGTGACAAACTTGCATGCGCCGCACCAGGTCGCCCAGAAATAGACCAGCACTGGCTTGTCCTGACTCATTGCGATTAAATCAACCGGTTCACCGTCAATGGTGTGCAAGACAGCGATCGGGAGCGCCGTTTCAGGCATTCCCTGGGTGCGCCAGAAATCGACCGCACTACTGATCATGAGCCACATCACCAGAACAATGGCGGCTTCTTTCAGCCAGTGTTTGGGACCTTTTCGCTTGGCAGGTATCGGGGTTGTGTTGTTCATGGCGCCTCCTGAGCGAGTTGGGGAGAGGCTGCCGCCCGGAGCGCCTCAAGCACAGTATCCTGAGTCAAAATCACCGGTAACGCGATGCCGTGCGGCGCGCCCGGGCCATAAACAATATTGAATGGCACCCCGAAGCGACCATAGGATTGCAGGTAGCCGGTGACATAGTCGGAAGGGTGGGTCCAGTCACCGCGCATGCGCACGATGTCCGGTTTGCCCAGCGCGCTGTAGACAGGGTCCTGAAGTAGCACACCAATTTTATTGGCTTTACAGGTGATGCACCAATCCGCGGTCACATCGACCATCACGACGTTACCTTCCTGAACGTGCCGGGAAATTTGGTCAACATTCAGCGTTTGCCAGGGGTGATCTGCGGGGAGCGGGGTGGCCCATTGATCTGCGGTCACACTGCCGATCAACAATCCGCCGGCCGAGCTGAACAGAATGACCGCAAGGGTGATGATCACCGGTTTACGGCCTTTCTGACGCCCAAGTTGCCACAGCAGGAGCGTCAGTAGCAGGGTGCCCGTTGCCACAACCATCCAGGTGGTGAGAAAGTTGGTCATCAGGCTGAGGAGCCAAAGGCTGGTTGCCAGCAACATCAGGCCAAAGAGCAGTTTCACCCGATTCATCCACGCGCCGGGCTTTGGCATCAGACGGGCAAGTGCCGGGAAAGCCGCGACCAGCAGCCAGGGGGCCGCCATGCCGACCGCCAGCGCCGTAAAGATGACAAACAAAGTCAGCAGATCGGCTCCGAGGGCAAACGCCACGGCGGTGCCCAGAAACGGGGCGCTGCATGGTGTCGCCAGCAGGGTTGCAAACATTCCTTGAATAAAATGACCGAGGTGGGAGTGATCGCCGCGGGTTGCAAGCCAGGTGCTGGCATTCCCCGGCAGTCGGATCTCAAACAGCCCGAGCATATTGGCGGCAAATAACCCTGTGATCAGAATCATCGCGCCAATAAAGTATGGACTTTGAAACTGGATCCCCCAGCCGAGTGCCTGGCCGGAGAGTTTCAGCGCGGCGAGAAATCCGGCGAGGAGCCAGAAAGAGACCAGGATCCCGGCTGAGGAAGCCAGAAACTGCGTCCGGATCTGGCGCTGCTCACGGTGTTCACCGGTTATGGCGGTGCTGAGTTTCAGCCCCAGGACCGGCAACACACAAGGCATCATGTTGAGGATCAGGCCGCCGAGCAGGGCGATGAGCAGGATTTCCGTCAGGTTGCGATCTGTTGAGGCCAGGCCCGATAGTGCCACTGGGGTATCGGAGACGCTGGCCTGCATTTCGACGGCGATATTGGCATCACTCAGGGTGACATTGATGGATTCACCCAGCAGGGCCGGAACGCCGAACCAGCTCTTTACCGGAATTTGGGCGATCAGTTGCGAGCCGTCGGTGGTGATGTCCGGCGCCAGAAAATACGCATCTTTCACCGGCTGGGTTTCGCCGTCGATGAACACATCCGGTTGCTGCCAGCCCATGGTGTTGGTGGCAGCCAGGGTCAGCATCTGGGCGTTTTCATCCCAGGCAACCTGCGTCAGCGATACGGCTGGTGAGGTTTGCGGCACCAGGCTGAGCCCCTGATTGTACAAGTGCATGGCTTCCTGAGAGAGCGTCAGTCGGCTTGGGGTGAAATCGAGGCTCAGTTCATAATCAGTCAGCACGCAAATATTGGTGCACGATGACATGGTCAGCTGACCGGATAAAAAGACCGATCGACGCATGTCTTCCACATGCAGCGTGAGCGGAAAAACGATGTGATCTTTATAGCCTAAGGTTTCGACCCCGAGAAACTCGTATCGCTTTGGGACGGGCCACTGCCAGTCGACGTCCGTTAGGTTATTCGACAGGGACCAGTCAATACTCGGGGCAACACCGCTTTCGCCCGGGCTGCGCCAGTAGGTCTTCCAGTCAGGATCGAGCTGGACTTCCAGCAGGGCTTCGACGGTTTTGGCTTGCGGGTTTTGCTGACCGGTGAGCATCAGGCGCACCGCTACCGGCGGATGCTGCGGGTTGCTCAGCCAGCCGGTTGTAATGTCGCTGGCCAGTGCTGCCGGGACGGTAAAGCTGGCACTGAGGAGCGCCAACATCGCCAGCAACGGGGTCAAGAGACGCTGCCAGCAGGAATGAAGGATTGTCATATAGTATTCTCCAGAAAATGAATTCAACGTGTGCCGTTAAGCGGCGAAACAACGTATGAAATCATTCCCGGAAGACGCACAAGATCAGATGGCGCCGCCGTCGGGTTGGGATGGGTTCGGTGAGCTGGGGCACCCGAAAGGGGCTGCCGATCAGCAGCGGGAGCAGCAGGAGTAGGGTCACCGTATAAATCAGGGCATGGCCCAGCGACTGCTGGTGGATCTGCAGTAAGTGATCGGTTAGATCGCAAGACGGCAGGACGTCGGAAGATTGCCCATCCTGGCGTTGTAGTTGCTGGGACGGATAGCTGTCCGCCGAGTGTTCAGCGGCGACTGCTTTGAATGGGCAAGCCATCAGCAGCCCGGCGCGCTGACCGGAGCAGAGGAAAATGACCAGCATGACCAGGACCAGTGACCATTGGGCACTGCGATATCTTGTCAGTGGGTGATTCATCAAAACTCCTGCGGTTTACCGAACGCCGTGTATAGACCGCGGCGGTGGAAATTTGTTTCATTCGGCAGGATTGTCGTTGTTTTCCGGGCCGGCTGCAAGGGGCAGATCTGCCAGTGGTTGGCGAGGGGAACTCAGACAAACCGTGGTGCCGGAAAGGCACCACGAATCACTTGGCTGGGTTTACTTAATGCAGTGCAGCATAAAGTCGATGATTGAATCGCTTTGTGCCGGTTGCGTGAGCGCTTTAGGCATAAAGCTCGGCGGATTCAGGATCTCCCGGGTGATCAGCTCATCCAGCAGCGGTTTGAAGTCAAAACCGGTTTTACCCACCAGCAAGGCACTGAGATCACCGGCTTGGTAACAGGTCAGTGCATCCCGGAGCCCCTTGAGGTAGAGATAGTCCTTGGTGAAACCGCCTCCACGGAAGGCCCGTGCGGTGATCGTAAAGGCCTCATCCTGACTCAGCTGATAGTCATGCTTGATCTGGTGATAGGTGTCACTGAAACTATCACCCCGCACCAGTTTATCAACAGCAATCACCCGCAACGCCAGCGTTTTCAGGCGATGCAACGGGAAGCTTCCGGACAGATGCTCACACAAAATAGCCAGGCCTTCCTGGGTATGGGTATTGCCCGGCAGTCCCAGTTTCAGCACCTTGAGCGGTTGGTGGTCAGCATTCACACTGGTGACCAGATGCACCCCCAGCTCGTGATGGATCAGGGCGTTCAGATCTGAAGGTGAGAACTTGCTGTTGAGATTCACCTTGATCGTCTGTCCGCTGACCATCGCCCGGGCTATGAGCTTGCGGGATCCCACGACTTTACAGGAAATGCCGTACTCATCGGCAGCCTGACGAAAAGCCGTAATGGCATCCTGTGCACTGATCACCGACGGTTCAGGCTCCCGTTGTGCTTCGGCATGGAGAATAAACCGGGCATTGGCGATATCCAGATCATCCGGACGACCGTAATAGCGCAGCGAGTTATACAAAAACTCATCATGGCCAATACTGGTCAGCAGGTCGATCCGCACCGCCAGCTGATCGATGACCTTCCGGTACATCTTCTGGATATCTGCATCCCGGATTTCTTCCACGGGCAGGCGATACAAAGCTTCCCGGAATTTATACGGGTCGATATCCAGCTGCCGATAAGTAAACTGCGGTTGGTAGTCGAACGGCCGGTGCAGGAAGCGCCGTTTTTCCTGTTTCAGGTTCGTCGGGTTAATGTAGCTGAGCGTGTTGATCCCCTTTGCCAGGGCGTACAGCTGGCGGTCCAGCTTGATCACTTCCCGCGGCAGTTTGGAAGCCAGCACATGACTTCCGGTCAGGCGTTTGGCCTCGGTGCGGCGGGCAATAGTCGTCGCGGCATGCTCGGTGAGCACGGTTTTCAACGCTTCTTTCAGCTTTTCGATCACCAGCGGGTAACTTTCCCCGCGGGATTCATCCATATAAACCTTTTTGATCTCGATCGGCATGATCAAGGTCCGGGTAAAGTACTTCGCCACAAAAGTGGCCTGATACCCCATGCCCTTAAAGACATCGTTGGCTTTCGCATCGACATCAATGTTCGGCAATTCAACGTCGTTCAGCAGACCGAGCAGCGACTTGATTTCTTTTTGCCATTTCCGGGTGTTGACCTGTTTGGTGCCCAGGTTGAAGACCGGCGCGGTTTTCTCCGTGGCACTTTCGATCCGCTGATAGTTGTAGGAGTGCAAATCGTACAACAGGCACAGACCGAAGCGGCTCTCGAGCATATCGATCAGGCAGCTCAGGATCCGGTAGTAGCGATCGTGTTTGGCAACCGAAACGGCACGCTCTTCTTCGGTCAGCGGTGTATGCCAAACCTGGCGGCCCCAGGCTTGGTCGTAGATACACTGCTCCGGTGGCCGGTTCAGATCATACTCGTAACGGGAGTCCTCTCCTTGCAGCACAATCGGCAGCGATGAGACAAAATCACCGGTGTACGGATCTTCCTCGTAGTAGCGCTCTTCTTCGGTCAGCGTACAGTTCGAAACCAAATCACCCCGTAAGCGCTGGCCATGATGAATGGCCGTCGCAATATAGGGTTGATATTCACTGATTCGGATGGTCAGGCTGCCGTCGTTGAGCTGGGCTTCAAACGGCACTCCCTGACGAATCCGGTCGAGAACCTCTGCTTCAGTAAGTTGCAGCATCAGCAATCACCTGGCGATACTCGTTTTTGCGGGCGATGCTGACTTCTTTTGCGAGGACCACACTCTCGGCAAAATCCAAGACATCACGTTGTAATTTGGTACGGTTCAGACGGTTGATCCGAGTGATCCCGCCCGGGCTCAGCACGTTTACTTCAACCAGCTTGCCGTTGATGACATCCAAGCCGACAAAATACAGCCCGTCGCGTACCAGTTTTGGTCCGATGTGCTTACATAGTCGCAGCTCTTGCTTCGACAGGGTATGCTTCACTTCCTTGCCGCCGGCATGAATGTTGGAGCGAACATCGCCTTGCGCCGGTACGCGGCGCATGGCCCCGATTGGCTCCCCGTTGAGCATCATGATCCGGACATCGCCTTCTTCGGCGCCTTCAATGTAGTCCTGCAGGATGACGTAGTTCTTGTCGTCGCCGATGTAGAAATCCAGCAGGGATTTCACACTCGACTTGGCGCTTTTCTCGACCAGAATCACGCCTTTGCCGCCATAACCGTTCAGCGGTTTCATGATCATCCGCTCGTTGGTGTTTTCTGCCAGCACACGCTCCAGGTACTCACGATTCTTTGACACATGGGTCACCGGAATAAACTCATTGGTCGGATCCGGCAGGGACGTGGTGTAGAGCTTATTGTTGGCCACGCGCAATCCGTCGATGTCGTTCATGATGAAGGTGTCGTCACGAACGGAATCCAGGAAATTCAGGGCCATGGTGTCAAGCGGTGGGTTGGCGCGCATGAAAATAATGTCGAAACCAGCCAGCGGCAGCTGTGCCTTCCGGAACTCTGCCTTGCGATAGAAGCTCGGAATATTGTTAGACACTTCACCTTTTTTCAGTACTTTGCAGAATGCAATTGCCGTACTGTGACGCATCGTCAGGTTGTTGGGTGTCGTAATGGCAACGGTATGTCCGCGGGAGGCTGCTTCATGGATCAGACGCAACGTTGAATCCGTTTCCGGCTCAACTCTTTCCCATGGGTACATAACAAAGCATATTTTCATTAAGGTGTTACCAATTCATTTGTCGTTGTCGACAGGCACTAAAAGAAAACAAAGCCATCGCACGGCAGTGGATGGCTCAATCGTCAGAAGTTAATTCGGGCGGTTAGGACTAACTGCCAGCTGGGCGCTCGGGGCGACGTCATTAATAATCCAAATCGTCGTCGCCGCCTACATCACTGTCAGTATCATCGTCGTAACTGTTAGCCGATTTACGCTGTGATGCGCAAAGGGTGTAGCTTTTAACTTTATTTGTTGTTTTATAAACATATTTCAGCCAACACTTTGCAAAGTTAGAGTTGGCGTCTGTTTCACCGCGAATCTCGGCAAGAAACTGCGATTCAGAATCGGAGACCGGCGCCATGGCACCGCTTGCCAGGCCGGACATGGTTCGGCCGTAATTTTCTAAAAGAGTGGCTTCACTAATCGTAAAAACACCGGAACGGTTAAAGCCGCGTGGGAAATTTTTATCGTCGTAAAATTTGCCTTCACTTCTCATGTCAATGCTTCCTGATGAGATTTTCGGTGATATTCTTTCAGCCGACTGGTGTTGTAAAACAAAATTTTTTCTTTGTGACGATAAGAAATTTCGATTAATAATAAGGGGACCTGACGTGTACTATCACACGTTGAAGATTTAACGCCATGTAAGTTGAGAATACTGTGGATACAGAACTACTTAGAACCTTTCTTGAAGTGACCAAGACCCGTCATTTTGGCCGCGCTGCGGATAACTTATTCCTCACTCAGTCCGCAGTGAGTTTCCGTATCCGCCAGCTGGAATCCCAACTGGGCAATGAACTGTTTTCACGTCAGCGTGGCAATGTTCATCTGACTGCTGCCGGGGAGCGACTTCAGCCCTACGCCGAAGCGATTTTGCAGACCTGGGGTCGGGCACGGCAGGATGTCGCCCTGTCCGATAGCTTAAATAGCCAGGTGACTCTGGGCGCTTCCCCTGTGTTCTGGGAGTTCGATGGCATCTCAGACTGGATCAATCGGATTTACGGCACTGTTGAAGGGTTGGCGTTGCGGCTTGAATCGGTGTCTCGTCAGAGTATGGCCCGGCGCTTGCTGGATCGCAGTATTGATGTGTCGATCACCAGTGAGCCGCCGCGAATCGAAAACTTGCAGGTGAGTAAGGTCAGAGATTTCCAGTTACAACTGGTCAGCCGGGATCCACATTGTACGATGGAGAATATTAAGGCGTATCCATTAGTGTATCTTGATTGGAGTACGCGATTTTCGGTGGAACATGGCCGGGTGCTTGAGCTGCAGAAAACGCCGATCATGCATACCCACTCGAGTAAGATGGCCCTGGAGTACTTGCTGAAAAATCGTGCCGTCGGCTATTTGCCGGCACCGGTTGTTGCGCACAGCGTCGAAGAAGGCACACTGTTTGCGGTGCCGGATGCACCGGTGATGGAGCAGTCGCTATACCTGGTTTGGCGGGAAGATAGCGACAAGGCTGATTTGATTGAATCGATGTTGTCGGTCCCATTTAATCAGGTGAGTGAGAGCGTGTAACGGCGATAAGTAAAATTGCTCGTGACCAGCAAAATATATTGTTGTACTTGTCCGGGTCGGATTGCGTACTCTCCGCGCTGAGGCGGGGACGCTTCAATCGACAACGCGTTCAACGTTCATGACTTGGTGCTAGTTCATAATTTTTCCTTGCCGAATCAGCAAGCATTAGCATTTTTGTCATAATTGAATATTATTATTCTGTACCTATTCGTAATGAACTCTGGTTCCTCGCCGAGTTCATTACCAGTGTTCAACTAATCTGTAGCAGTTTTGTACTCTTGAGCTATGTCAGGAAACGAGTATGGCAAAGTTAGATCAAAAGTTCAGTAAAGGATCTAAATTCAAAAATAAATTTGATGATGAAGAAGAGTTGTTTGACTTCAGTCAGCCATCAAAGAAGAAGAAGCGTCGTATTGCACGTCAGCGTGACGAATACCAGGATTTTGAGGAGAGTCGAGACTGGGATTACCAGTGACGTTATTCACAGAACAAAACAGACTGGACGCAACTACGCCCGAATGATGTCACCGGAGCCTATGGCTCCGGTGTATTATTTTCAGCCTTTTTCACAGGTGACGTCGATCGGATCAACCTTTTTCGGTTGCATTCCGGTATACTGCCGTCAGTTAAACATCCGCAAAGAGTTTGAACCATGCTTGAGAATCTGAGCCTGCCTGAAGATATTGAGAAAGAACCTGAACTGCCGATCCCTGCGTTGGATGAGCAAAAAAGAATTGTTGAAGAGTTGAAGCGACTGGAAGCAGCCGGTGAGCTGACGCCGGAAATTCTTGAAGCCTATATGACCGGTCAACGAACACCGGGACAAGCAGACTAAGTAGCTTGTGAGCACTACCAGTATCCGATTGAATCAAAAACGGCACCTCAGGGTGCCGTTTTTGATCGGGGCGCATGATCATGAACGAATACTGGCCTGGGACGGCAAAGTGCTTTTACTGATCACCGTGCGTTTACGGATCACAGCGCGTTTGTGACGCAAAGCGAGCGCTGCCAGCACCAAAAAGCTCGGCAGGAGCCAGCTCAGGTGTTGGGTGTAAAGGGGCAGCCATTGCTGTAACCCCATATCGCAGGCTTGCGGCATCATCTTCAGCACCGACAAGGTATCCAGGCTGCCGAAGAGGATCGCCGTATACACCAGGTATTTTAGGGCAGCGTTATTGGCTGACGGAAAGCAGGCAGCCAGGATCAGGGAAATTGCGACCGGACACAGGGTCAGGATCAGTGGCAAGCTGAATGCAATCAATTGCTCCAACCCGATGTTGGACACGAGCGCTGTCAGAATCGTCACAACGGCGGCAACGCGGTTGAACTTCAGGCGGTAGCTTTGCCGGAAATACTCGGCATTGGCATTGGTCAGGCCAACCATGGTGGTCAGGCAGGCCGTCAGGGTGATGATGGCGAGTAAACTCTGGCCCTGCGGCCCTAGCACGGCAGCCGCATACCGGGTGAGGATCATGCCGCCGTTGGTGGCATTGCTTGCAATGGTGGATGAGGTGGCACCGAGATAGCCCATCGCCAGGTAGCATCCGGACATCAGCAGGATATAAATGCCGGCAATAATGTAACTATATTGGCGGATCTTTGCCGGGGTATGCACCCCCTTCGCTTTAATGGCCTGAATGATCACCCAGCCGAAAGCGACGGCTGCAATGGCATCCAAGGTCATATAACCTTCGAGCAGGCCCTGGGTGAGCGGCGTTGCCTGATAATCCTCCCGGGCCGACGTCGTGGTGCCTTGCGGATCGAAGAGGGCAGCGACAACCAGGATACTGAGCATGATGATCAGACCTGGTGTCATAAACTTCCCAATAATATCCACGATTTTGCCCGGTTTGATTGCCAGAAACAGGCTCAGGGCGCAAAACAGGACCGAGAAAGGCAACAACAGATCGGTGGATGTAAACGGTTTAATGCCCATTTCGTAAGCGACATTCACGGCGCGGGGCAGAACAAATGCCGGTCCCAGCGTGAAAAAGACAGCCAGCCAGAAGGTTTTGCCGAGCCAATCCGGCAAAGCGCGGGTTAACTTGTCGGTCGCAGATAAACGCCCCAGCACCACGATGGTCAGCGCGGGAAGCCCGACGGCAGAAATCAGAAACCCGGCCATCGCAAGCAGCCATTGCTCACCGGCATTTTGGGCCATCATCGGCGGGAAAATTAAATTACCTGCCCCGAGGAACAGAGCGAAGGTTGTAAAGCCAATGGCTGTGATATCTCTCTTTTTCAATGAAACCACCTAGAGTCCGAAGGGTCAGCATGGTTGGGTTGAAAAGAGAGGGATGCTCGTTTCCGCCAGCCAGGCTGACGAAAACATACATCGTCAGCGTCAGTGAATGACGACGACGACAGAGACCAGTGCGTACGCATGCCCGGCATTGAGAGGCCGGTTAGCAGACAAATTGTTTGCAGAATAAGTTTGCATACATCACACGCTGGGTTAAATGGGATGGATGTTAACTTAATGTCTGCTTGCTGAGCTGTAAAGCCCTATTTTATGTTGTTCTGGAATTTAATTGGCAGAAGAGGGTTGCTGTGATGAGAGTTGATTTGAATAAGTTGTTGATATTAAAAAGGATTAAGTCTGATTATTGCTGGTTTCTCTGCCGCGGCTGCGCTGCCAGACAGAGAAACCAAGCGGTGAAATGTTATGCAAAGAGCAGGGCGTTCAGCTCATTCAGGCTGGCAACCTGGTAATGCGGTTGAATGCCTTCCGGGGTCGGGTGGCCCTGCGGGTTCAACCAACAGGTGTCAATTCCGGCATTCAGTCCACCAAGAATATCGGAATGCGGATTGTCACCGACCATCAGAATTCGTGTTTTATCTGGGTGGCCCATTTCAGAGAAGGCATGTTCAAAAATACGGCGATCTGGTTTTGCCGCGCCGACTTGCTCTGAGATGATCAGGGCTGAAAAGTGATCCTGTAACCCATTGCGCTCCAGGCGAACTTGTTGCAGATCGGTAAAGCCATTGGTGATGATCCCGAGCTGGCAGTGTGCTTTCAGGTTATCCAACAAGTCTCGGGCACCCGGGAGCGGCGTACAAATGTCTGCCATGGCCTCAAGGAAGGCACTATTCATTGTTTTCGTGGTGATATTGAGTTTATCGGCCCAGGTCTGGAACCGGATGTGCTGGAGTTCCTGGGCGTTAATCACGCCGTCCTGATAATCGACCCAGAGCGGTTTGTTCACTTCCTGGTAGGTCTCGAAATCCTGGTGGGTAAAGTCAATCCCATAGCGAGAAAACATCAGACGTAGCCCTTCGAAGGCATCAAAGTGAAACAGGGTTTCGTCTGCGTCAAAAAGAATCCATTGATATTTCATTATGCTTTGTCCATAGACATGACTGCTTTAACAGGGTGTGCAAAGTGCATCACCTGGCAGGCATTTTAAGTTTGTCAGTATCAGAATGCCAGTCTTGTCTGGGGATGAGAATCATTGAATCGAATGTCGCAAAAAAGTACAGGTATATAAATTTAAGCTGAGAGAAAAATTTGCTGGTGGTTTTGCGCGGTTAACTATACTGAGAGGTAAAGGGAATGAGACAGGGAGGATCTGAATTTCTTGCGAGTCCATCTTTCTTTAATGCCAGGGAGTGAAATGAATGATTGAGGAAATACAGTTTTACGAGCCGGATGATAGCCATGGATTTCTTTCAAATTTTGCTTCGAGTCCGATCAATCTCAGCGGGATCGTTTGGCCAACCAGCGAGCACTATTATCAGGCCCAGAAGTTTGTAGACTCTGATATTCAAAACCAAATTCGTCAATCCGAGACACCGGATGAGGCATTCCGGTTGAGCCGTGAATACAGCGAACAAGTCAAAGATGACTGGATGGAAGTGCGCACGGCAGTGATGCGTTTTATTGTGTTCGAAAAATTCAGACAGAACCCCCGGCTCGCACATTTATTGGTCAGTACCGGCGATAAAGTGCTGAAAGAGCATTCTCACAAGGATGATTTTTGGGGCGATGGCGGTGATGGCGCCGGTCGCAATGAGTTGGGCAAGATTCTGATGGAAGTCCGGGATTATTTTGCGAATCAGGAGCCGTATAATCTCGTTTACTTTGTGGATAGTGCAAAACTGCCGACGAAGTGGGGCACCTTTCAGATGTATGGCTTCATCGAGCAGGCTACAGGGAAAGAGCACCTGGCTTTGGTATACGGTGAACTGAATGAAGAGCAACCACCGTTGATCCGTCTTCATTCAGAATGTCTGACTGGCGATGCCTTATTCAGCGCCCGATGCGATTGCGGTTTTCAGTTAGCCCGGGCGATGGAGAATATCGTCAATGCCGGTAGCGGTGTGCTGTTTTATCTGCGGCAAGAAGGACGGGGCATTGGGTTGATCAACAAAATCCGGGCATACCATTTGCAGGATGAGGGCGCCGATACCGTCGAGGCGAATGAGCAACTGGGCTTTGCGGCAGATATGCGGGATTATTCATTTTGCCGAGGCATGCTGAGTTTTCTGAATATTCAGTCGGTACGCTTGATGACTAATAATCCGCGTAAAGTGAAAGCACTTGAGAATGCCGGCATTCAGATCGAAGCCAGGGTACCACTTCAGGAAGGGAACAATCCACACAACGAAAATTACCTCAGAACTAAAGCCGCCAAATTAGGCCATATGTTCGATTCTGTGTTTATTAAGTAACAGCGATTGCCCATCAGACGGACCCGGGTCGTTTGATGGGCATGATTTGTTTTTTAGTGAGCCATGATGGCCAGTTAGAAATGATAACTGGTGATAAATGATGGCTTATTAGAAATAACGCTGAATAATATCATCAATTTGACCATTTGCCTTGAGCGTTTTTAATCGGCGATTGATAAAATCTTGTGTGTTTGGATTCATTTGTGGATCAAACGCGAGGTAGATGGGATAGTCCGGGATCACGGAGCGAAATGGTTGGATTCGAAAATCACTTTGCTCCTGATTTAATTGCGCCAAGTTATACTTCACTCTCGACTCCATTTCGACAAATGCCGCAAATTCCGGGAATTTATGGATGATCCGAAATGCTGCCTGATAATCTTTTACCCTTAACTCTTCAATTTCGCCTTTTTCAAAATAAGGCAGGAGCTGTGGGTAGTCAAATCCGTGTAACAGCACAATGATTTTTTTATGCATATCCTGAATGGAATGAAACTGAAGATTGCTTTCACGGGTGCTGACGAGCACATGCTTGACGGTATAAATCGGGATCTCAGATAAATTCTCTGATTGAACTTTGCCCCAGTTCGGACTGCCGTAGGTGATCCAGTTGGGCTCTCCGCCGGCTTCCAGTTGCGAGATCATCCGGTTAAACGGGTAGGTGTGATAGTTAATCTGATAAGAACTGTCTTCGAACACGGCTTTGACGATGTCCGTCACAATACCACTTTGTTGATTATTGTCACCTGCTATCTGAAAAGGCGTCGCTTGTTTGGCAATGACATAGTAGTTAATTGATTCGGCCTGGGTGCTGAAACTGGCCGCGGTGAGCGCAAGCACCGACAAGGCAGAAGATATTTTCTTCATAATGTGTCCTTACATTAACTATCTGATTGAAGAAGCTACTATTATGTTAGTAGAAGAAAGATAAGATGCGAGTTTACGGATGAATAATGCGAACTGGGATCAAATACCTAAACGGAAGTTAGGCATTGCAAAGCAGTTACTGATATCAGTGTTGCTGATCAGTACCTTATTTACTTTATTATCAACATTCTTGAACCTCTATTTAGATTATAAGCAAGAACTGGCACGAATCGATGAACGATTCGTGCAAATTGAAGAGAGTTATTTATCCAGCCTGGTTTCCAGCTTGTGGGTGGAAGATCGCGAACAACTGGCGACGCAAGCGGAAGGAATTATGCACCTGCCCGGTATTCATTATCTGGAGATTAAAGATAATGATGGGGTGATTATTCGTCTGGGCTCCGTTTTGCCTAAATATGTCCATCAAAAAAGCTGGGACATGGAATATTATCTGGGCGAACGGCCCTTTCAACTGGCCACGTTGACGGTTCAGTCTGATCTCTACCAGGTGTATCAGGGGCTGATGGATAAATTCATTTTCCTGTTGATGAGCCAGGCGGTCGAAACCTTTGTGATCGCCGTGGTTATTATCCTAATCATGTATCACCTGGTTGTTTACCCACTGACCCTGATGTCACGAACCGTGCGGGAACTGGGCGAAGACAAAGTCCCGAGGACGATTCACCTGCCGAAACGTTTCTTCCAGGATGAAATTTCCATTCTTACTCGAAGTTACAATCAATCAACGCATCAAATCCGCCAGCATTACAGCCAGCTGGAAGATGCGAGAGCCTATGCAGAGGAGGCAAACCGGAAGAAAAGTGAGTTTCTGGCCAATATGAGTCATGAGATTCGTACACCGATGAATGGCATCATCGGTCTTTCGGGGCTGATGAAAGAGATGGAGATGCCGGAAGAGCAGAAAGAATTTGTCAACATGCTCAATACCTCTTCGTTGTCGTTACTGGATTTAATCAACGATATTCTGGACTTTTCAAAAATTGAAGCCGGACGGCTGGAGCTGGAACATAGCTTGCTGAATTTGTTTGAGCTGAACCAGGAAGTGGAGTCGGTCTTCCTGTTACGTGCGGCGGAGAAGCAATTGTCATTTCAATGCAATATTGACCGGAAAATCACGCCGATGTTGCTCGGGGATGCGACCAAACTGCGGCAGGTGCTCAACAATCTGATCAGTAATGCCATTAAGTTTACCGAGCAGGGTTATGTTCAGCTGAGAATTGATCGGGTCGAGGAAGCCCCCCAGAGTGCAACGGTGCGTTTTTCTGTGGCAGATAGCGGGATTGGGATCCCGGCGGAGATGCACAGCGCCATTTTTGAGAAGTTTCAACAGGCCGATGGCACAACCACTCGCAAGTATGGCGGAACTGGATTGGGGTTGGCGATTTGCCGGGAAATCGTTCGCCTGATGGGGGGAGAGCTGATGTTGGAGAGTGCCCCGGGTAAAGGGAGTACGTTTTCTTTCGAAATCACTTTGCAAAAGAATGAACTGTTAACGCCATCAGAAGGGGATAGGAAAGCGCTGTCGGAGCTGTCTGTGTTGCTGGTGGATGACAGCATGCTGAATATGCGGATCACTTCGGCACAGTTGAAGAATTTTGGAGCAAAGTCAACTTGCTGTGAACATGCATCGCAAGCTGCTGATCATGTTCTGACCGCCATACGTAATCATGAACCGTTTGATTTGATCTTTATTGATAAAGTGATGCCGGACATGAATGGATTTGAACTGGCCAAACAACTCAGGGTACAGTTCGGCGAGCGATGTCCGAGAATGATGATGATTTCCGCTGGGCCTGAAGTTGGTGATGAGGTGCGGGCGAAACAGGCCGGTATTTACTCTTATCTGGCTCGGCCTTACAAAGAAAGCAATTTGAAATGGGCGGTTCAGCAGGTAGTGCAACGACAAGAAATTCGTGTCGAAACAGTACAGGATTTACCCGCGGTTGTGACTGTAGCTTCGGGCATTGAGCCGAAGCAGACTATGCCCGAGGCATATCTATCATCTTTGCCGGTATCACCGACCGGCTCAGGCTGGCAAGCGGCGGATCGCCGGACCAACGCCGTCGACCGGACTAAGCAAGACCAACAAGTTTTATCCCGTCCACATATGACCGTGTTGGTGGTGGAGGATACGATGGTGAATCAGAAAGTCGCGCAAAAAATGTTGGAGCGACTAGGCGTCGAGGTTGAACTGGCCGACAACGGAAAACAAGCGGTTGAGAAGTTTCAGCAATACACGTTCGATTTGATCTTCATGGACTGTCAGATGCCGGTTATGGACGGTTTTGGCGCGACAAAAGCCATTCGAGAGATTGAAGCGGATGGTGAGCATGTGCCGATCATCGCGCTGACGGCAAATGTTGTGAAGGAAGAGCGGGATAAATGCCTGGCTGCCGGGATGGATGACTTTGTCTCGAAGCCCGTGAGCCAGCAAATACTGGCTCAGGTGCTGGAGAAATACTTGGCACCGGACCGACGTTAGTCGTGTGTTCATCCGCGATCGATGTTTGCAGTGTCAGCATCCAGCATTTTGGGTAAGAGCCGTGCTACGAAAGGTTGTAACTCTCACCCTGGTTATACAGATTGATCACTACAGTCAGGCTATCGTCCCGGGTATCTTCAGAGATATTTTGAATGACGTAGAAATCAGAATCTTTATTTTCAAGGGTCGCATGGATCAGCCGCAGGACGCTGTCCTCAATATCGCCGTGCACTTCAATAGTTTCGATGTATTGAAATGGGCCACATTGGACTTCTGAGGGAACCAGGAGCTCTGGGGTCGCGTGTGATCGGGCGGCCATACCGAGCAGGATGAGGGAAAATAGGGCGCGCTTTATCATGATCGTTCTCTTATCGGGCTAGCGAGTGGCGTTGGTATTAATTTGCCTGATTAGAACTTTTTTATTGTCAGTATTGCGTCAAACCTGAAGTCTGACCCGGTACGGCGCGGAACTTTTGGTGTGCTGCTCTGTCCCTATGCTGTTTTTGGCCTGGAGCCTTGGCCTCTGAACTTGGCGTTGAGAGCCAGAAGTCAGGCACAGAAAAGGGACCCACCGGGTCCCTCAACGAAAGGGTCGAATTAAGCGACTTCATGACTCTTTTCTGCACCACGGAGCATGGCGTGGATCAACTCATTGGCTTCAAATTTGGTCAGTGCTTCATGCGCGCCAACCTGATGGGCCTGTGAGACGCTGATCTCACTGGACAAAGAAGTGTGCAGAATCACGTATGTATGGTTCAGTTCATGGCTGTTTTGAACTTCGAAAGCCAGTTCATACCCGTCCAAACCCGGCATTTCAATATCACTGACCAGGATGTCAAACGGACTGCCGCTGCTGGCTGCGTGGCGCATCATGTTCAGCGCATCCCGACCGTTGGAGGCGATAAAATAAGGGATACTGATACTGTCGAGTGCCTGGGATAGCTGGCGGCGAGCAACGGCGGAGTCGTCGACCAGTAAAATTTTCAGTGGCCGTAGGACTTCGCGCTGAACATCAGTGAGCACCGGATGCAAGTTGTCCGGCTTATCCGGGAAGACCTTAGACAGCAACAGCTCGACATCCAGCAGCTGAACCAGTTTATTTTCAACTTTCATCACCCCGGTGACGAACACGTTATTCCCGAGCGTGCTGGGCGGGGCTTCAATATCGTGCCAGTTACAGGCGGTGATCTTGTCGATGCCCCGGACGAGAAAACCGACCAACATCCGCCGGCAGTCGGTGACGATGATATAACAGGTTTTCAGTTCATCTTTGCTTAACGGCGGATAACCGACAGCTTTGGCCATATCGATGACCGGCAGGGTATCGCCCCGCAAGGTCGCGGCGCCCAAAATCGTCGGATGAGAGTGGGGAATGGCAGTGAGCTGGGAATACGGGACAATCTCCTTTACCTTAAGCGTTCCAATGGCAAAAGACTGTCGCTGTGTCAGGTGAAAAAGCAGCATTCCCTGAGATTGATTTGTCGCATTTTTGATCATGATTCAATCCCTGTTTGCACGAGAGCAATGACGTTGGACACATCCGTTATAGTAACGCGTTCTGGAGGAAATAGGAATTGATGTGATTGATACAACGATGAATTCCTTTCAGCGCGTGTGATTCGCATTCCCTGGCGATCCGAAATGATCAATCCTGGATCCGGTGCTCTGTCCTGATGTTTTGTCACTTATTTCCCCATGTGAATTATACCCTGTGGGAATTTCGATATTCCTCCTTGAAAATCAAAATTATTGGAAGATAAATCTATATTTTCCGCGAATTCTTGCACGTTCATCGCCCATTTTCTTGAGGTGATATTGAAAAAAATCAATCCTTTTCGCAAAGCAAAAAAACTGCGCTATGAATGAATACATCCCCAATGAGAAGGCTATCGGTGTGTGCTTGCGATGTTTGTGGTAGCTGCGGCGGATATCAACCGGGCCGAGTTGAACGGCATAAACCGGATTAAGTGGATAACAATAACGTGGAGTGAAACATGAACAAGGGATTCAACCGAAGTAACGTTGCTGGCGTTGTCGCCGCGATGCTGATGGCCGGCATCGCCGGAACGGGGCATGCGGCACCGGCACACGATAAGCAAGTGATTGGGTATTTGACTCAGTGGGAAGCCTGGAAAGGCCCGAATGAAGGTTTTAGTGTGAAAGGGGAAGCCACGCACTTAAACATTGATATGGATATTTACTCAATCCTTAACTTTTCGTTCTTCGGTGTGGCAAAGGATGGCTCGTTACATAGCGGTGATTTGCGCAATAAAAATATCTACCAGCCAGATGTCCAGCAGGAGCCGGGCCCGCTGTTGCACCCGGACGTTTATTCCAGCTGGGATTTTCACATTCTTTGGGGCGAGCTGGAGTATATTCACCAATACCCGGTTGATGAGCCCTGGAATGCAGAACAGCTGAAAAAAGTGCGTGATCAGGGCTTCGTTCCTCACGGTGGGGGTTGGCTGCATGAACCAACCGGGATCACCGGTCAATTTCCGATTCCGCTCAAGAAAGTCGGTGGTGCGCCGGGGCTGATTGACTTGGCCCACCAGAAAGGGGTGAAGGTCATGGCTTCGCTCGGGGGCTGGAGTATGTCCAAGCACTTCCCTGAGATGGCTGCTGATCCCGTGAAAAAGGCACGTTTCCTGGCTGATATCGACAAGCTGATGGCGCTTGGTTTTGACGGCATCGACATTGACTGGGAATTTCCGGGTAGTGGAGGGATGAATTTCCCGGGGAATCCAACTGATTTCGCAGATTTTGAACAGTTGATGGAAGATATTCGTGGGCGGATTGGGCCAAATAAATTGCTCACCGCCGCTTTTTCGGCAGCGCCTGCAAAACTTGAAGGGTACAACTGGCAGCGCCTTGTTGCCTCAATGGATTACTTCAACATGATGACCTACGACCTGAATGGCGGTTGGTCTAATGTCGCGGGCCATAACTCACCACTGTATGGATATCCGGAAGAAGAATTTGCCGAGTTTAACCTGGATTACCTGCGCAACTGGATGGCCGCGAAAGGCGTTCCGGCCAATAAAATTAACTTTGGCGCAGCATTCTATGGTCGCGGTGTTCAAACCACAGAGCCGGTGGCTTATGTCGGCGCGCCGACAGACAAACGGACCGTGAATTTCAGTGTCGATGGACCGACTTTATCTGCTGTTGACCTGGATAACTGGAAACTGTTCGAAGGTCAACCGAACTATAACTACATTATGAAGCAGTCGGGATGGGAGCATCAATGGGATGCCAACGCCCAGGTGCCTTATGCCGTCAAAGGTAAATACTTCCTCAGTTACGATGATGTTCAGGCCATTGAGAAAAAAGCCCAGTATATCGTGGATAACCAACTGGGCGGGGTGATTGTCTGGCAGGCCCATGGTGATATTGAATGTCAAGGGACCTTCATTAACCGTGGACCTCGACTCAAAGAATGTACTCAGTTGAGTTCACCACTGGCAGAAGCCATTGATCGGGTCTTTAGTGCCGGGACGGTGCCGAATACTGCGCCGGTCCTGACGGTACCGGCGGCACAACATGCCAACGCCGGCCAGGTAATCAGCTTCGTTGTCTCCGCAACGGATGCTGATGCAGACCCGCTCACGTTCACGGCTGCCAATGCGACGGTCGTTGAACATGGTGACGGTACGGCAACGGTGACTTATCAGGCGCCGAATACGGCAACCGACTTGCAGGCCGTTGTGACTGTGACGGTGAGCGATGGGCGTAAACAAGTGGCCAAAGATGTCGTAGTCCATGTGAAAGGTTCCGGTGATGTCGGCAATACCGCGCCTGTTCTTTCGGCACCGGCAACAGCCACGGTGGCCAGTGGCCAGCAGGTCGTGATTTCGGTGACGGCTGATGATGCGAATGGTGATGCACTGACTTATACCGCTTCCAGCGGAACGGTTGCTGTGACTGAGACAGGCGCCGACATTACATTGACGGCGCCTGCCGTCACCGCTGATACCAACGTCGATCTGGTTGTCACCGTCTCTGACGGGCAGGCGACCGCCAGTGCGACAGTTGTTGTCACGGTGACAGCAGATGCGGTGCCGGTTTGGGATGCGAACCAGGTTTATGTCGGGGGGGATATCGTGGTCTATAACGGTGTGAAATATAAAGCGAAGTGGTGGACAAGAGGGGAGCAACCCGACACCAGTGACGTTTGGCAGCAAATCTGATCGGCACGAATCCGAGACTCATGGTGAGTCGAAAACCACAGCCCTGCACATTGCAGGGCTGTTTGCTTTGGGCTGTGATGGTAGGACAAACACCCGTGGCGGCACTATAGTTAAGTTGACGAGGGAGGGTCGGTTCGGCTCAACAGGGACGGTCATGAGTCAGGGATGCTTGGCTATTGATGAAGGTGGGCGGTTATGGAGCTACGTAACAAGTCTGGAGAGATTGCCAAACTTGCTGATAATCTGACATTGAAAGAAATTGTCGATATGGGGTTCACCCTGGACATTTGCGATGAAAGTTATGACCCCAATGAGCATTGGCAGGCGACGGGTCGAGAGCGTCGGCGTAAACAAGGTGAATATCCTTCTGATAAGTAGGAAGGGCTGGAGTTGCGCAAAAGCTGGCGAAATGCCGGCTTTTGTCGTTACAGGGCTGAGTGCACGCCGACGCGTCAGTCTGCGGATGATGGATTTTTATCCATTTGAGCACACTGAATGTGATATTTGTCATATCCACGGAATCAAGACTTTATTTTTATACGGGGGCTGACATGATGGCGTGACGCACCCCGATTACTGTCAGAGCAGTATCTGCCGTGCGGGCATCGTATAATGGCTATTACCTCAGCCTTCCAAGCTGATGATGCGGGTTCGATTCCCGCTGCCCGCTCCACGTTTTTGCCAAGTCCAGCTCTTCCCCACATGTCTTTTGACGATTCCTCTTACTGAACCTGCCTTTTGAACAACGTAGCTGTTGTTCAATGCAACGCTCTCGCCATCACGCCATAAGTCATTAAAAACCGATGGAGGAGTGCGGTGCCCCAGGTGTCATGTAAGCGATGTTCCAGAACGGCTTCGTTGCCGGGAAAATACTCCGGATGATTGATGAGCCAGGTGACCATGGCTGACCAGCTCATCCCGAGATGTGCATGAGTTGAGTAGGTCCAGTCATTGTGCTTGAGCAGGTAAAAGGGCTCTGCTGAACTGCTGGCGAGCGGGAATGAACCGGCCGGTTTGCGGGAAACCGTATACCGACTGATTGACCAGCTCCAGGTTGTGTGCGAAAGACCGGCCGTTAAGCTGTCTTGGTGACTGGCACTCGTGTCGACGAAATGAAGTCCAGCGGTACACTTGCACGTCCCTCCCGTACTTTCGCCGCCAAGGGCTTCGACCAGATAATGGTGCGCATCGCCGAACGCAAACAGGGGGCGCCGTCGATGGGCGACTGCTTTTAACCAGGTAACTAAGTGTTGCCGGAAACGGTGATAGGCCTCGCGATGCCACAATCCGCAGATGATAAAACACGAATAGTGGTCAATATTGATTCGCTGCAGTTCTTCCAGGCTGTGAATGATAACGAATGGATTCGTCTCGTGGAGAAGTGTTTCTGTCCATTGACGCCCGACAAGATGAGCCACCTCAGCAGGTGGCTCGTCCAGTTGGACAATGGCAATCGGGAGTTGAGGCATTGCTCCTGCCATGACCACTTAGGCTTCCGTTAGTAGGTCGTAAAAATCGACGGATGAGTTGTAGACGGGTTTGATGATCCCAACCCGAATGGCAAAATCACCAAAATCTTCATCCGGCGCTCCGTCTTTCGACCATTGGCCAATGTAGTCATCGAGTAAAGCCAGGATCTCGTCAATCGGCATGTTGCTCTGGTGTAGTCGTGGGATACGGGTCCCCATGACATTGCCGCCAATATAGAAATCGTAACGATTCAGGGCTCGCCCCACGAGGCCGACTTCTGCCAACATCGCCCTGCCGCAACCATTCGGGCAGCCGGTGATACGAAAGACAAAGGGGTGTTCAGCCATTTGGTGCTGCGCCATCATGCGATCAATTTGGGCGGAGATTTCCGGCAATGCCCGCTCTGCTTCCGCCATAGCCAGTGGGCAGGTCGGAAAAGAAACGCAAGCCATGGCGCTTTTGCGCTGTAGGCTGACGGTGTCGTCGATCAGCCCGTATTCGCGGGCGATCTGATCGATCACTTCTTTTTGCTCCGATGGCACGCCGGCAATGATCACATTCTGGTTCGGGGAAAGGCGAAAATCCCCCTGGTGGATCTGCGCGATCTTGGCCATCCCGCGCTTACGTGGTTTCTCTGGAGTGTCAATCACTCGGCCGCTGGGGATAAACAGGGTGAGGTGATGTTTGCCGTCAACGCCTTCGGTCCAGCCAATCCGGTCTCCGCGGGCCGTAAATTCGTAGGGGTGAACCGGGGAGAATTGGACGCCTGCACGTTGCTCAACCTCTTGCTTGAATGCCTCCACCCCGACGCGATCCAACGTATATTTGGTTTTCGCATTCCGGCGATTGGAGCGGTTTCCCCAGTCGCGCTGGGTTGAAACGACGGCCTCGGCGACTGCCAGCGTGTGTTCGGTCGAAATAAAACCGAATTCGCTGGCCATACGTGGATAGGTGGTTTTGTCGCCGTGGGTCATGGCCAGGCCACCCCCGACCAGAACATTAAAGCCGAGCAGCTGATCACCTTCGCCGATGGCGACAAAACTTAAATCATTGGCGTGCACATCGACGTCGTTCTGCGGCGGGATCACGACCGTGGTTTTGAACTTACGCGGCAGGTAGTTGTTGCCTAAAATGGTTTCCTCTTCTTTCTCGATGGATACCTTCTCACCGTCCAGCCAGACTTCAGCGTAGGCATTGGTTTTGGGCAACAGGTGCTCCGAGATCTTCTTGGCCCATTCATAAGCGGTTTGATGCAATGCGCTTTCAATCGGGTTCGAGGTACAGAGGACGTTCCGGTTGACATCGCCTGCGGTTGCACGGGAATCCAATCCGAGCTGGTTTAACAGTTTGTGGACCGGTTTGATGTCATGTTTCAGCACGCCATGCAACTGAACGGCCTGGCGGTTGGTGACACGGATGGATTCATATTGGGTATTGGTGGACGCGAATTCATCAATGCCAAGCCACTGTTTGGGTGTAATAATCCCGCCCGGCAGGCGGACGCGCAGCATCACGGTATGCAACGGCTCTAGTTTTTGTTTGACGCGCTCGGCCCGGATGTCCCGGTCGTCCTGCTGGTACATGCCGTGGAAACGGATCAGCTGAAAGTTGTCGCCTTCAAAGCCACCGGTGATCAGGTTTTGCAGATCTTCCGTAATGGTGCCCCGTAATAATTTACTTTCTTGTTTTAGTCTTTCGTTGTCAGAGAGTTTTTCATTGCTCATCGTGATAGTCCATTGCCAGGTTATATTGCTCACCGGTGCGTCAATGCACGGCATCGTCAAGAAAACTATCACTCGCTGTTGCGCGGAAACAGGTACAGATGGATGTGAAAAATGGCATAACAGATTGTTTTTTATAACCGTTTGGAATTTCTTAAAACCAGAGTCGTTGAATCAGGTGAAATCCCCGCGAAATTAATGAGATATAGTTCTTATTTAGTTCATTTCTTTATATCAATAAGCATGAAGTTGCTTATTTTAAATAAAATTGAGAATTATTATCGTGTAAGATCCGTTCATCATCGGATGGTGTTCAGGCTGGGGTTATGCGTATTCAATTTGGTTTTATCTACTTTTTCCTGTTAATGGTCGGAGCCGGACAGTCGATTGTTTTTGCCATTTTCCCGGCTCTGTCCCGCGAATTAATGATGACAGAGCTGCAAGCCGGTTTGGTGATCAGTACTGCGGCATTTATTTCTTTTGTTGTGTCTCCGTTCTGGGGACGTCGGGTGGACAAAGCAGGCAGTAAGTCATCCCTGATCCAGGGCGTTGCAGGCTATGGTTTCTTTAATATGGCATTTGCCGGCGTGCTCTGGTTGGCGATAGACACGACTATGTCCGTTGTCGCTGTATTTCTGCTATTGGTCCTGACCCGTTGTTTGTTTGCCTTTTTCACGTCTGCAATTTTGCCTGCGGCACAGACTTATCTGATTTCCCATACGAGTGCTGAAGAGCGTCCGGCCAAAATGGCGATGATCGGCATGATGTTCGGGCTTGGGATGATTCTCGGTCCTGCGGTAGGCAGTGCGCTGGTCTCGGTTGGCATTCTGGTGCCGATTGTGTTGAGTGCGTTGATTATGTTGTTGCCGCTCCCCTTTGCCGCCAAGCATCTGCACGAAGCGCCCGTCACTCAAAAACAGCAATCCGGGGGGAATGAAAAGCTCCGTTTTCGTGATGCCAGAATTCGTCCGTATTTCCTGTTGATGCTGACGGTCTATGCAATCTTCTCCGCAATTCAGCAAACGATCGCTTTTTCTTTGCAAGATTTATTATCTTTTGACGCCGTGACGACTGCGCAGTGGGTCGGGATTGCTTTTATGGTTTGTGCGGTTGCCTCGGTCATTTGCCAAGGGGTGATGATTCAGAGATGGCAGTTTAGTGGTCAGCAACTGATCACGATTGGACTCGTGTCGATAATGATTTCGTTGACTGTCTTTATCGCCGGACAAGGGCTGGTGGCCGTGATGATAGCGTTCGCTGCCTTAGGCGTTGGTTTCGGATTTGTCTATCCGGGCATTGTCAGCAAGGCATCCCTGTCTGTCACCGGGCAGCTTCAGGGACAAGTCACAGGTGCGCTCCAGGCGGCAATGTCTCTGGGATTTATCGTCGGTCCCCTGATTGGCGCGGGGCTCTATGCCGAGATCGGGCAGTGGGTTTATGGGGTGCTGCTCTGCTTGCTGGTCAGTACATCACTTTATGTCTGGTTTAATCGGGACAAAAGCGAAGAATCTGAAGTGCCGGTGTGAATGATGTGGTCATCAACGAGAATCCTGTCCCATCTTTCATGCTCAAAGCGGGCCTTTAATGCATGAGGCCCGATGTATAATGTTGAAGTGGCAAACGTATTGAGTTGACTTTTTCGCGACATATCTTTATCAAGCATGTTTTTGTATTTCTTGTGAAGATTGTGATGTTGTCATCTCTCCCGCCACTTGTAACTCTATCGTTTGCCATTGTCTTAGAAGTGTTGGCGACTTCGTGGTTGCCCAGAACCAATCAGTTTACTGCGGTTGTGCCCACCGCCGGTGTCTTGGTGGGCTATGGTCTGGCGTTTTACCTGCTGTCTCTGACGGTGCAGAACATGCCTTTGGGCGTGGCGTATGCGATTTGGTGCGGTGCAGGGATCGTACTGGTCGCGTTGATTGCCTGGTTATTGCATGGCCAGAAGTTGGATGGGTACGCGATAGTCGGCATTGCCTTGATTCTGCTTGGCACCGTGATCATTAATGTATTTTCGACGGCAATCGATCATTAATCGGCACACAAATAAAAAAGCCCTGACGTGAGCAGGGCAATAAACAACATCAACAAAGGTAGAGAATGGGGTTAGACGTGCTTTTCAGCGTAAGCCGGGCTGTTGACCCAGTTGTGGTCTTCTTCCCAGGTAAAGAGCCATTTTCGGGTCGGCCCGGCCATGACGTTCAGGTAGTAACTGTCGTAGCCGGCCAGGGTGGCAACCGGGTGATAGCCTTTCGGTGCCATCACCACATCCTTGTTGTACACGGCCATTGATTCATCCAGTGATCGGTCATCGGTGTATACCCGCTGCATGCAAAAGCCCTGGGAAGGATTCAGACGGTGATAATAAGTTTCTTCCAGATAAGTTTCGTGTGGTTCATTATCCTGATCATGCTTGTGGCTTGGGTAGGAGCTGGTGTTTCCTTCATCGGTATAGACTTCCACCACTAACAAGCTATCGGCCGCCTGGTCATCCGGCAGGATGTTATGGACATAACGCTGGTTATTGCCATGGCCGCGTTGCTCGGCGCCGATAGCATCCGGGGCAATTAAGCGGGTCGGGTAAGTGCCTTTCCCCGGTGCCTGACAGACCGCCAGTTCCAGCGCCGTATTGGCCACCACGGCATAACTTTCCCCCTGCGTCACATACACCGCGTAAGGCTTTTTGCGCTCAAACGGATCCATGCGATCCCCGATATTTTCAAAGGTCGCGGTCGGAGTGCTGATCGTCGCTTTACCAGCGACCAGCACCAGGCAGACTTCACACTCAGAGGCCGGCATGTCGATTCGTTGGCCAACTTCGAGTTCAAATACCTCAAATCCGACATATTTCCATGCTGCAGATGCGGGGGTAATGTGCTGCGTCCGGCCTTGTGCGTCGGGCGCATGATATTTTGATAGTAATTTGGACATCCTGGACCTCTGCTTGCGTGGGGCACGGGCACCCTCGCTTCCTGTTAAAGGGTATGATCTGATTTCAAACTTTCATTTAATCTACCATGTGGAATTTTTATTTCAACTCCGAGTGATCATGAAATTGCGAACATGTCGCACTCACAGCAAAGCATCAGGTGCATTTCGGTGATGAAGCGCAGCGAGGTGCCAGTTGTCAGTCAGACGCATGAATCCTTGATGCGGGATGGACAAGTACATTGAAGGCCGACCCGGATCACAAAAGAAGTTGATATTTCATAATTATCTTGAAATGAAAAAAATGTTCCATATAGTGATTTCAATCAAGTGAAACGATCCCTCGGATGAGGCAGAACCGGCTTCCGCAGGCAATCAGGATGGATTCTGCCAGGATATGATTTATTGGAGAGACAGTGGTATGAGCACCTTACGAATGACGACCGCCCAGGCGCTGGTGAAGTTTATGAATCAGCAATATGTCGAAGTGGACGGTGAGCAACATCGATTGATCCACGGCGTGTTTACCATTTTCGGGCACGGGAATGTTGTTGGTTTGGGCCAGGCACTGGAGCAGGATGCCGGCGAGCTGGTGGTCCATCAGGGCTGTAATGAACAGGGTATGGCCCACATTGCGATGGGGTTTGCCAAGCAGCACAAGCGTAAGAAAATCTACGCTGTGACCTCTTCGGTTGGTCCGGGTGCGGCGAATATGGTCACGGCTGCTGCAACTGCTACGGCAAACCGCATTCCGGTTCTGTTTCTGCCGGGAGATGTGTTCGCGACCCGCCAGCCGGATCCGGTGTTACAGCAGGTCGAGCAATATCATGACAATACGATCAGTACCAATGACTGTTTCCGTCCGGTGTCACGCTACTGGGATCGGGTGTCCCGACCTGAGCAATTGATGTCGGCGATGATCAATGCGATGCGGGTACTGACGGATCCGGCAGATACCGGCGCAGTCACGGTCTGTTTGCCGCAGGATGTACAGGGGGAAGCGTTCGATTTCCCTGAGTATTTCTTCCAAAAACGGGTGCACCGGATTGAGCGCCGTCCGGCAACGGAAGCCATGATTCAGGATGCGGTCGAACTGATCCGCCGCAAGAAGAAACCGATGCTGATTTGCGGCGGCGGGGTTCGCTACAGCGAAGCGCATGAGGCATTTCGTCAGTTTGCCGAGCAGTTCAATATCCCGTTTGGCGAAACGCAGGCGGGCAAAAGCGCGATTGTCTCCGAACATGAGCTGAACCTGGGCGGCGTGGGAACCACCGGTGGCCTGGCTGCCAACCTGATTGCTAAAGAGGCGGACCTGGTGATCGGGGTCGGGACCCGCTTTACTGATTTCACCACAGCCTCGAAATCTTTGTTCCAGCACCCTGAGGTTGAATTCCTGACCCTGAACGTGGCCGAGTTCGATGCTCATAAACTGGATGCCACCGCGGTGGTGGCCGATGCCCAAGTAGCGATGAGTGCGATTGGGCTGCAGCTGGCTGAGGCTGACTATCGCAGCAGTTACCGTGATGAAATTACCGACGCCAAAGCGGCCTGGAACGCAGAACTGGCGCGTTTGTTTGCGGTTGAATATCAGGAAGGGTTTTCCCCTGAGATTGCAGGCCAGCTGGATGACAAACTGCCGGAATACAGCGATGCGCTGCAAACCCGCCTGACCCAGACTCGGGTGCTGGGATTGCTGGATCAACATCTTGAAGACGATGCGATTATCGTTGGTGCGGCGGGCTCGCTGCCGGGCGATCTGCAACGGGTCTGGCAGCCGAAACAGCCGGATACCTATCACATGGAATACGGTTATTCCTGCATGGGCTATGAAATTGCGGCATCCGTCGGGGCAAAAATTGCCCGTCCGCAGCAGCCGGTTTACGCGATGGTCGGCGATGGCTCCTACATGATGTTGCACTCGGAGCTCCAGACTGCGATCCAGGAAGGGCTGAAAATCACGGTGTTGCTGTTTGATAATGCCGGTTTCGGCTGTATCAATAATCTGCAAATGAGCCAGGGGATGGGGAGTTTCGGTACGGAAAACCGCCATCGCGATCCGGCGACCGGCGGCATGACCGGCAACCTGGTGAAAGTCGATTTTGCCAAGAATGCCGAAAGTTATGGCTGTAAAGGGTATACGGTTCACACTGAAGCCGAGTTGCTCGCTGCGCTGGAAGATGCCAGACAACAGCCGGTTTCAACCCTGATTGATATTAAAGTGCTACCGAAAACCATGACCCATGGCTATGAGTCCTGGTGGCGTACCGGCACCGCCCAGGTGGCCGAGAACCCGGACGTGGTTGCGGCGGCAGAATCGATTCAACAGGTGCTTGAGACCAAGGCAAGGCAGTATTAATACTTGCGATGGCAGTGAGGGGCGGTGAGCGCTGCTCATTTGCATTAGGCGATCACAGCCCTGTATTCAAAGCGCGTTGCTGAATACAGGGCTGTTTTTTTAGGCCGTTGTTGTCTCAGTTCGCATGGTGAAATGCACATTTCATTTTAGGCGGTTTCGATGAACTGCCGTTTGGCTTCGACACCGGTTGGGAAGGCGGAGTCGGGTGAACCAGGTGCCTTCCTGTCAGTGCCAGCCAAGGCCAGTGATGACGAGCGGTAGACCGAAACTTCCTGTGAGATCACATAATGAAATGCTTGTTTTTAAATTGATTGAAAATAAAATAAATATTTCGTATAAATGATGTATCGAAACAAATGGTGCTTTGCAGTCACCCAGCGTGAAAGCAGAGGCAACCCGGTTGCTTGTGCTGGCAGGCATTCAGGGCCCACACGCCGCTGGTGTAAGGCAGGAGCTGTTAAGGAGCTATGGAAGTGAATACCGAAAAAAAATTTGATGTGATTTGTATGGGCCGGATCGCGGTCGATTTATACGGTCAGCAGATTGGTGCCCGACTGGAAGATATGGGCTCATTTAACAAATACCTGGGCGGTTCATCGGGCAATGTGGCGTTCGGCACTGCGCGCCAGGGGCTGAAATCGTCCATGCTGGCCCGGGTCGGGGATGAGCACATGGGTCGATTTTTGCGTGAGGAGTTGGCGCGGGTCGGTTGTGATACCAGCCACCTGATCACCGATAAAGATCGTCTGACCGGCCTAGTGATCCTGGGCATCAAAGACGAAGATACGTTTCCGCTGATTTTCTATCGTGATAATTGCGCGGACATGGCAATCACCAGTGAAGATTTTACTGAAGAGTACATTGCCTCTGCACGCTGCCTGGCGATCACCGGCACCCATTTGTCCCACCCGAAAACCCGTGAAGCCGTGCTGACCGCGCTGAAATATGCCCGTCGCAATGGCGTTAAAACTGCGTTGGATATTGACTACCGCCCGGTACTCTGGGGCCTGACTTCACTCGGTGACGGCGAGACGCGTTTCATCGAATCAGAGCAAGTCACAGCACAGCTGATGGAAGTGCTCGGGTTGTTTGACCTGATTGTCGGTACCGAGGAAGAATTTCATATTGCCGGTGGTTCGACCGATACTGTCGAGGCGTTGCGTAAGGTACGCGAAGTTTCCCAGGCTGAATTTGTCTGTAAGCGCGGGCCGCTCGGCTGCTCAGTGTTCTCTGGCGCGATCCCCGATACCCTGGATGAAGGGATCACGATTCACGGCGTGCGCGTCGATGTACTGAACGTGCTGGGGGCCGGTGATGCATTCATGTCCGGTTTGCTGCGCGGATACCTTAACGGTGAGAGCTGGGAGCAGGCATGTGCCTACGCCAATGCCTGTGGGGCGCTGGTTGTTTCCCGTCATGGCTGTGCCCCGGCGATGCCAACCAAGATTGAACTGGATAATTATCTCGCGCGTGCTGAAGCGGTGCCGCGCCCGGATCTGGACGCTGAGCTGAATCATCTGCACCGGGTTACGACCCGCGATAAAGCGTGGGATGAACTGTGCGTGATGGCGTTTGACCACCGGATCCAGTTTGTCGATATGGCTCGTGCTGTCGGTGCCGATGTGTCCCGCATCAAACCGCTGAAACAATTGATCCTCAAAGCCAGCCAGGCCGTGGCGGAAGAAGCCGGGTTGCAAGGCAAAGCCGGCTTGCTGTGTGACAGTACATTTGGCCAGGACGTGCTCAATGAAATTACCGGTCAGGGCTGGTGGATCGGCCGGCCGATTGAGCTACCGGGCTCGCGTCCGCTGGAGCTGGAGCACGGGAACATCGGCTCTCAGCTGGTCGACTGGCCGTTGGAGCACATTGTGAAATGCCTGGTGTTCTTCCACCCGGAAGATGATCACCCAACCCGGTTGCGTCAGGAAAGCAAGGTTAAAGAAGTTTACGAGGCCTGTTGTAAGTCCGGCCATGAACTCTTGCTGGAAGTGATCCTGCCGGCCGACATGGAAAGAAGTGATGCGCTCTATCTTCGGGCCATGCAACGCTTCTACAATCTGGGCGTGAAACCGGACTGGTGGAAACTACCGCCGATGTCGGCACAAAGCTGGCAGCAGGTCTCCGATCTCGTTGCCGAGCGCGATGCTTTCTGTCATGGCGTGGTGCTGCTGGGGCTTGATGCGCCGCAGGAGGAGCTGAAAACCGGGTTTGCAGCCGCTGCGGATCAGCCGCTTGTGAAAGGATTTGCAGTCGGGCGGACCCTGTTTGGTCAACCGTCCCGCGAGTGGCTGGCCGGCAGTATTGATGATGACCAACTCATTCAGCAAGTCAAAGCCAACTATCACAACCTGATCACCCTGTGGCGTCAGCGCGGCCAGGACTAACATCAAATCGAAATAAAGGAGTTTCACCATGGCTGTTCAACTTGGAATCAACCCTCTGACCTGGACCAATGATGATTTACCGACGCTTGGCGCGGAAACGCCGCTGGAAACGTGCCTGACGGAGGGCAAGCTGGCGGGTTTTGCCGGATTTGAGCTGGGCAATAAGTTTCCGCGTGAAGCCAGCGTCCTCGGTCCGATCCTGGCCGGTCACGATCTGCAGCTGGTCTCTGGCTGGTATTCGCTGGAGCTGCTGACACGCTCTGTTGAAGAAGAAATTGAAGCCGTACAGGGCCACTTGACCTTGCTGCGTGAACTGGGTGCGACCGTAATGGTGGCTTGCGAAGTCACCGACTGTATCCACGGCGCGCAGGACACGCCGGTCCATCTGCGTCCGCAATTCCCGGCGGAGCGCTGGGAAGAGTACGGTCGCAAGCTCACTGAATTTGCCCGCTATACCCAAAGTCAGGGCGTGCAGATTGCCTATCACCATCACATGGGCACCGTGATTGAAACCGCGGCGGATGTTGACAACCTGATGCAACATACCGGGCCGGAAGTCGGTCTGCTGCTTGATACCGGCCACCTGACGTATGCCGGAGCCGATCCGGTGGCCGTCGCCCAGCGCTGGGCCGATCGGATCAATCACGTTCACTGTAAGGACATTCGTCCGGATGTGCTGGCCGATGTTAAAAACCGTAAGCTGAGTTTCCTCGATTCCGTGCTCAATGGTGTTTACACCGTTCCGGGCGATGGTTTCATCGACTACCCGGCTGTGTTCAAAGTTCTGAAAGAACACAACTATAGCGGTTGGCTGGTGGTGGAAGCCGAGCAGGATCCGGCTGTGGCAAATCCGCTGACCTACGCGACGCTGGGTTACAACAACCTCCACCAGTTCGCCAAGGACGCCGGGCTGTTGTAAGCCGGATGATCCAAAGATTGAGTTCAAAAAGCGCCGGATGGCGCTTTTTTTTTTTTCGCTTTAGCACATCGAAAGGAAGGATAAACATGATCGTGACGGATCCCTGGTTTTATGTCACTGCGGTCCCGGCTGTGTTGATCTATGGTATCGGCAAAGGCGGGCTTGGCGGGGCGCTCGGTATTATTGCGGTGCCGCTGATGGCACTGAGTGTATCGCCCGTTCAGGCGGCTGCGATCATGATGCCGATCCTCTGTGCGATGGATTTCTTTGCCGTTCGCCAGCATTACCGTCATGCCGACCGAGAGCAACTGAAGCTGATGTTACCGGGATCTCTGGTGGGTGTGGGGTTGGCCGGTCTGCTGATGGGTGTGGCGCCTGAATCAGTATTGAAGCTGCTGATAGGCGGCTTGTCGCTGTTTTTCTGCCTGCAATATTGGATGAGCCGGGAAGCACCCGAACCACCTGCGGGAGGAGGGCTCAGTCAGGTCAGAGCTTGGTTCTGGAGCCTGCTCAGCGGCTTTTCCAGCACCACAATCCATGCCGGTGGCGGGCCTGCCAGTATTTATCTGCTGCCTTTAAAACTGGAGAAGGTCACCCTGATTGCCACCATGGCGGTGCTTTTTGGCCTAGTGAACCTCGCCAAGCTGGTCCCTTTTACGCTGTTGGGGAAATTTGACAGTATGAATCTGATGACGGCGCTGGTGTTGATGCCCCTGGCTCCAATTGGGGTGAAAACCGGGGTGTGGTTGTTGCACCGGGTCAGCCAGGATTGGGTCTATCGCTTGTGTTACCTGTTCTTATTTCTCTCCGGGTGCAAGTTACTGGTCGATGGCCTGGCCGGATGAGGACGCGCCGGACAAAGTCGTCATGCTGACGGCTGTTCCGTGCTATCCAGGCCAGCAGATGAATCTGAATCAATGGAATGACGCGGCTGAAAAATAAACGGGGTTTCAATAGATGAAATGGTTATTTTGTTTTCAGGGCGTGTTGTGTTCCATTGTCTTCTTGGCCGCAATGGACCTTGTGGTCAATATGCATCTGGTTTAAATGGGTGGCTTTGAAAACGCTTTATTCATCGAGTTAATCGAATGTTTAGTGATTAAAGGTGTGAACAGCATCCTTGATTTTTACAGGTTCACTCCCTTTCTACGGAATAATGTTACCTGGCAAGCAAAAATGAATGTTTCGTTTTTATTTTTGATGAAATAAAAATTTCCAATTGGTATATTCTTTTTATCAACTGAGTCATCACTTGCTTGCGCTCTCAAGGCTTGAAGCGATCCTGAAACAGGAACCGTCAAGGCGGATACAGCAAGGATGAAACGAACGAGACAAACTGGGTTCTGTTTATAAGGAGTAGTCATGTACAACATTGCACTGTTCGGCGCCGGTCGAATCGGCCAGGTTCATGCTGTCAATATTGCCGATCACAAGGAAACGCAGCTTTATTCAGTGATTGACCCGTTTTCACCCGGGACTGCAGCACTGGCTGAGAAATATGGCGCCAAGCAGCAAACGACGGAAGAAGCGCTGGCAGATCCGAATGTACACGGCGTGCTGATAGCCTCAGCAACGGATACACATGCGGAGCTGATTGAGCTGGCCGCCAAAGCCGGAAAGGCCATTTTCTGTGAAAAGCCGGTGCACTTGGATATTGAGCGGGTGCGCAGTTGCCTGGCAATCGTTCAGCAACACCAGGTGCCGTTGTTTGTCGGTTTTAACCGCCGCTATGATCCGCAGTTCCGCAAGGTGCGTGAAATGCTCAGTGCCGGCAGTATCGGTAAAGCTGAATCTTTACTGATCACCTCCCGCGATCCGTCGCCACCACCGGCAGAGTACGTCAAAGTGTCCGGCGGTATGTTCCGCGATATGACCATCCACGATTTCGATATGGCCCGTTTCATCATGGGTGAAGATCCGGTGTCTGTATATGCCCAGGGCAGCAACCTGGTGGATCCGGCCATTGGTGAGGCCGGTGATATTGATACCGCTTTTGTGGTGATGAAGTTTCCGTCCGGTGCGATGGCCACCATCTCCAACAGCCGCCGTTCCGGTTATGGCTATGATCAGCGCATCGAGCTGCACGGGGAGAAAGGTCTGCTGACTGCGAAAAATATTCATGAGAATGCGGTAGAGCAGTGGGGAGAGGCAGGCTGCGTGGCTGCGAAACCTGAGCACTTTTTCCTGCAGCGCTACGAAGCGGCCTATAAAGCAGAATGGTCGCACTTTGTTGATGTGCTGGCTGGCCGCGCTGAGCCGGAGTGTAACGGCAACGATGGTGAACAAGCGCTGCTGCTGGCAGACAAGGCCATTGAATCCATGCTGAGCGGTAAAGAAATCAAGTTATAACCTGCTTCGCGGGCTGCACAGGCAGCCCGCACTTTTCAATTCAGATCCAATCACACCAGTGCCAACGGACTTTGGCTTTGGAAAAGCGTGTTATACAAGCTTGGAGGTATCATGCTTGCTTTTCTCTCGTTTATGGGATTTACCCTGTTTGTGGCAGGGTTTGCTTACTATAAAACCCGCAATGCCCATCTCACGGATTCCGCGGAAGGTTATTTTCTCGGCGGGCGATCGCTGACCGGGGTGTATATCGGCGGATCCATGTTGCTGATGAATTTATCGACCGAACACCTGGTTGGTTTGAACGGCCTGTCTTTTCGAACCGGCTTTATCGTCATGGCCTGGGAAGTCATGGCGGCGATGACCATTGTGCTGTTTGCCATCTTCTTTTTGCCGCGCTACCTGAAGTTGGGGATCTCGACGATCCCGGAATATCTGGAGCGCCGTTTTGATAAACAAACCCTCACCATCACTTCCATCCTGTTCCTGGGGATGTATGTGATTTCGCTGTTGCCGATTGTACTCTATACCGGTGCCATCGCGTTGGAGAGCCTGTTCCAGGTCTCGCATGTGTTTAATGTCGATAAAGACACGGCTATGTGGATCATGGTCTGGGGTGTCGGCGGAATGGGCGCGCTGTACGCCGTCTTTGGCGGTATCAAAGCGATTGCCGTGGCGGATACCATGAACGGGGTCGGTTTGATTGTCGGCGGTTTGATGGTGACCCTGTTTGCGCTGGCTTACGTCGGCGACGGCAACGTCTGGTCCGGATTGGTTGAGGTATATCAGAGCCACCCGGAGAAGTTTAACTCTATCGGCGATCAGGACTCGCTGGTGCCGTTCTCGACCTTGTTTACCGGCCTGATCATTTCCAACATGTTTTTCTGGTGTACCAACCAGTCGATCGTGCAAAAAGCGCTGGGCGCGAAAAACCTGGCGGAAGGGCAGAAAGGGGTGCTGCTGTGCGCCTTCTTTAAACTGATGATCCCCCTGATCATCATTTTGCCGGGCATCATTGCCTTCCACGTGTTCCAGGGACAAATCGATAACCCGGATCATGCCTATCCAAACCTGGTCCAACTCGTGTTGCCGGAAGTGCTGGTGGGCTTTTTCGCCGCTGTGGTCGTTGGCGCTGTGTTCTCCACCTTCAGTGGCGGCCTGAACTCCTCGGTGACCCTGTTTACGGTCAATATCTTCAAGAAGTCGCTGAAACCGGATGCGACCGAGGCGGAAACGGTGAAATTGGGTAAATTTCTCGGTCTGGGGCTGGCGCTGGTGTCGATGATTGTCGCGCCGTTGGTGGCCAATGCGCCGGATGGTCTGTTCTACCTGATCCAGCAATTACAGGGGATTTTCAACTCGCCGATCCTCAGTGTGGTGCTGGTCGGGCTGCTGACCAAACGCGTTCCCGCTATCGCGGCTAAGTTGGGCTTGGTGTTCGGGATGTCTGCTTACATTCTGTTTAACTTTGTGGTGAAGATCGATATTCACTTCTTCCACCTGGTCGGCCTGCTGTTTGTGATCAACGTGCTCTTTATGCTGATTGTCGGTTACTTCTATCCGCAACAAGCTTATGAAGAAGTGTATACCGAACAGGTTGATATCAAGCCCTGGTCGATGTCGCTGCCGGTTTCTGTGTTGATCACCCTGGGCTCGGTTTCTATGTATATCTTCTTGGCCCAGAACGTTCCGGGTTGGCTGATGAGTGGGTATTACATTCTGGCTTCCGTCGCCCTGGCCTATGTGTTCTGGTCGATTGGTCGTGAGCTGATGAAAAGCCCGCGGATGGTTGCCCGTACTTAACCAGAGTCGGCACAGCACAGGCAAAACATCATTAGAACGTAACCCCGGTCTGATACACCGGGGTTATACCCAAGTGACCTTCAATCGGTGTTTCTTCTCTTAAGATCCGACGCGAGGTGACTTGGGTATACGACGTTTGGACATACTATGGAACAGTCACTTTTACCCAATATTTTTGATTATCTGTCGACGGTTGATCCCTTCGACCACCTCACCGCTGAAGCGCGCAATGCCCTGGCGTCTTCGGTGGACATTCTTTACCTGATGAAAGGCGAAGCCCTGGACGGTCATAAGATTGTCGGCCAGGGCTTGTTTATTGTCCGGCTCGGAGCGGTAGAGCAGTGCAACCCGGATCGTTCGTTGCGGGCCCGGCTGGCGGACGGCGACCTGTTCGGCTTCAGTCAGCTCCACAGAAACGGGGCGTGTGATTACACCCTGACCGCGCTTGAAAATACGCTGCTTTACCGGATCCCCAAACAAGTGTTGATGCAGCTGATTGAAGAGATCCCGGCGGTTCGGGATCACTTTGCAGCCCAGGAATCGGTGCGGCTGGCCAGCACGGCGGCCATGGCTGAAGCGGCGGATGAAGCCATGTACTTGCGTCCGGTCAGTGAAGTCACCAATCGCAATCTGGCCCTGGTGTCGGCATCGACCCCAATCCGTGACGTTGCACAGGCTATGGTCGCGCAGCATCGCTCCAGTGCCCTGGTGATGGCTGGCGAACAGCTGGTTGGGATCGTCACCGATCGGGATATGACCAAGCGGGTGATCGCCGAAGGCATTGCAACGACCGAGCCGGTCGAGGTGGTGATGACCCGGGATCCCCAGGTCATTGACGGTCAGTCATCATTGATCGAGGCCATTGAAGCCATGATGCTGCATAACGTCCGTAGTTTGCCGGTGATTGAGCAGGGCGAAGTCACCGGCGTGCTGACCGCGACCAGCCTGGTGGAGAAAAGTCAGGTCCAGGCGGTGTTTTTAATCAATCGGATCTATCGTCAGGAGTCACTGGCGCAACTCAAGGCATTGCTGCCGCAACGCCAGGCTGTGTTTGAGACGCTGGTCGAAACGGGGATGCATGCGCGTTCGGTGCAACAATTAATGGCGTTGGTGGCCGATGCATTTAATAAACGGCTGCTGCAACTGGGCGAGCAAGCGCTGGGTGCTGCACCCATGCCTTATGCCTGGTTTGTGGCCGGCTCCCAGGCGCGCAATGAAATTCATGGTTTTTCCGATCAGGACAACGGACTGATCCTGGCCCGCGAGCCTGATCCGGAAGAGAAAGATTATTTCCGCCGTCTGGCTGAGTTCGTTTGTTATGGTCTGGCGGAATGCGGCTACAGCCTTTGCCCGGGGCATATGATGGCAACTAACCCGCGCTGGTGTGTCTCCCTGGAGCAGTGGCTGGCGTATTACCGCGAATGGATTGTTCACCCCGAGCCGCAGGCCTTGCTGGACATTTCGGTGTTTCTCGATGTGCGTTTTCTCTATGGTCAGGCCGAACTGGTCGACATACTGAAGCACAAGCTGACGACATATATCCGGGGCAATCGGCGTTTCCTGGCGATTCTGGTCGCGAACTCGTTGCGGGTGTCTCCGCCGCTGGGGATGTTCCGCCAATTTGTGCTGGCCAAAGATGGTGAGAATCGCAGTGTGTTTAACATCAAGAAACAGGCGCTTAGTCTGCTGGTCGACTTGGCACGGATTTATGCTTTGGCGGCGGAGAGCCGGGAGACGGAGATGAGCAAACGGCTCCAGGCTGCCGTTGACGGTGGGGTGATCAGCCCGGCCAGCCGGCAGGAGCTCCTGGAAGCGTTTAGTTTTATTAATCAGGTGCGTTTTCGCCATCAGCGGATCGCCATGCAGCGCGGTGAAACGGCAAGTCATACCATTGCGCCGGCGCTGTTGACCCAGTTTGAACGCAACCATCTCAAAGATGCGTTCCGGATTATTGCCCGCTATCAGGAAGCGGCACAGCAGCGGTTTCATGCTAGGGGAGTGTTACGATGATCAAGCGGTTATTTCAATCCTTTCATCCGCTGGAACAGCTCGAAAAGCAGCGTCAGGCAGAATGTGGCAAAGGCACGCTGGCAACCCATCTCAAGCCGATATTCCAAGCGCCTGTCCCGGCGCCGGACACCCCGCTGGAAGCGCTGGATTTGGTGGTGCTGGATTTTGAAACCTCGGGGCTGGACCCGGAAACCGACGCTATCTTGTCGGTCGGGATGGTTGAAATCCGCCAGCAAATCCTGTCGCTGTCTTCCGGTCAGCACTATTACCTGCTGGCAGCGGATGCGGTGAAACCGGAAACCGCGGTGATTAATCATATTGTGCCGGAAACCCTGGCGGGCGGAATGACCGAGCAGACTTGTGTCGAGAAAATTATTGCCGCCCTGGCCGGAAAAGTTGTGGTGGCCCACGGGGCGGCGATTGAGCAAGGTTTCCTGCGCCGTGCCTTCCAACTGGCTCCCGATGCGCCGTTGCCGCTGGTTTGGCTCGATACCCTGATGCTGGAGCGGTCGCTGTCGGCTAACCGCGGCAAAATGAACCCGGACCTCAGGTTGTGTCATATTCGCGAGCAGAAAGGGTTACCACCGTATCTGGCGCACAATGCGCTGGCTGATGCAGTGGCGACCGGAGAATTATTGTTGGTGCTGATCCGGGAAATCTTTGCCGGGAAAACCCCGGTGCTGGGGCCTTTGGTCCAACGGTCGTTGAAAGGTTACGCCTGAGAGGCTGCGGGCGGTTGGGGTTGTTGGTGCGGGCCCGACTGCTCGAAAATCAGGGCAACCGCTAAGGTTTGAACCAGACACTGAGTCGCCGACAGCGAGCGAAACGCATCAACCTGGGCTTCTTTGACCACAAAGCAGATATCACTGAGAGAAGCCAGTGGGCTGATTTGACTGTCAGTCAGCACGATTTGCTGTGCGCCTTTGGCGGCTGCAATCTGACTGGTGATCAGGGTCTCTTCCGCATAGGGCGAGTAGCTGATCGCAATCACCACATCCTCCGGACCAACCATGCTGATCTGCTCTTTGAACATCCCGCCGCTGCCATCAACCAGTGAGGCTTTGCGATCCAGGTGGCGCAGGGCATAGGTCAGATACGAGGCAATGCCGAATGAGCGGCCCAGTCCGACAATGTAAATATGGTTGGCCTGATTGAGCAGGGTCACCGCTCGCCGCAGCATGTCAGGCTGGATCTGGTTGGCCAGCCGCTCCATCGCCATGGCATTGGCGTGGGTAAACTCGTACAGAATATGCTCCGGTCGCTCCTTGACCGCTTGATCGCCCTCGAGTTGCCGGAACAGGCTGGCACGCTCGGTGTAACTGGACGTCTCTTCGACCAAATGCATTTGAAAGATCTGTTTGATCTCGTTAAATCCGTTGTACTCAAACGCACTGGCGAAGCGGATCAGGGTTGACGGGGGCACTGCTGCAGCTTTGGCAATGGCAGCAACGGTATCAAAGGCGACGCTGTTGGGGTTATCAAGCACATAGCCAGCCACTTGCTGAAGGCGCTTGCTGAGGGTCGGGTAGCGTTGTCGTACATCCTGTTGGAACTGACTGACGTTGGTAATTGGGTTCATGGTGATACCAATTGAAATTTTTATTTCGATATTCTCGCTTAATTCTCATATTTGCGCAATTTATGAAACGAAGATTCCATTTTATGTCACGGTTCTTATTGTACGTTCTCCAAACGTTACAGCGTGGACAGGCGCCACCAAGTTTCCCTGTTGTTGAATCGACTGTTTAAAAGGTGAATTTTTTCATGATGTTAGCTATTTTTCTGCGCATCATTCAGGGCCAGGTCTGATCACTGACTTACTTTGATTGGGATAAACCGATAGATGTACTGAGAGATCAAATAGTTAGATGGTGCAATACGAATGAAGCATACCCGGGAAGAATGGTCGCTAAAATCCGGATGCCCAACTTGAATGTTTGCATTATTTGTGGGCTACATCTGGAAAAAGCATTTCATCTTGTCGGGAAAAGTGAATACAATGGCGTCGGTATGCCTATGGGGAGCTTGATATGAATGCCGCAAACAGCCTGACTGAGCTACAGGATCAAATTCGTGAAAAATACGATGGTCTCAGCAAGCGATTACAACAAGTTGCAGGCTATGTGCTTGATAACAATAACAGTGTGGCCTTCGATACGGTCGCAGTGATTGCTCAGCATGCGGAAGTCCCGCCCTCGACGCTGATCCGGTTCGCCAATGCCTTCGGTTTCAGTGGCTTTAATGAAATGAAACAGCTGTTCCGGCAAAACTTGCTGGAAGAGACGGCCAACTATACCGATCGGATCCGCTTGCTCAAAGAGCTGGATGATGACGCTGCGCCGCCGGAGCAGCCGATTGATATTCTGCAGGCGTTTTCCCGTGCGAATGCCCAGGCCATGCAGCAGCTGGCGGCACAAACCGAGCCGGAAAAACTTGATGCGGCGATCGATATTCTCAATCAGGCCGAAAGCATTTATCTGATTGGTCTGGGGCGCTCGTTCAGTGTCGCTTCCTACCTGACGTATGCGCTGCGCCATCTGAACCGTCGGGCGTTTCTGATTGACGGGTTGGGGGGGATGTTCAAAGAGCAGATCAGTATGATAGGCCCGAAAGATGCGGTGATTGCGGTCAGCTTTTCACCCTATGCCAAAGAAACCGTGATGCTGAGTGAAGTGGCGGCGCAAACCGGCACCAAGCAGGTGATTATCACGGATAGCCAGATCAGCCCGCTGGCCTCATTCAGTGATGTCTGTTTCGTGGTCAAAGAAGCCCAGGTCGATGCATTCCGCTCCCAGGCCGCATCGTTGTGCCTGGCTCAAACCCTGGCGGTCTCGTTGGCGTTCCGGCAGGATGAAAACAAGAAATCCTGAGTCGGGGGGAATCCGTAACCAAGTACTTAAAAACGCCTGGCTGAGTCAGGCGTTTTTGTATCTTGTGCTTGATGAACCAAGAGGAGGTTATGATTGCAATTTGATCATTATTGTTTATTGATCAATATCTTGCCTTCATAACCTTCACATTGGATACTGTATCAAACGTGATTGAAATCCAAATCATTCTGAGCCCGTCGGAGAAAGCATGATGTTCGTTATCAGAAAAGCGACGTTAGCCGATGCCAATCGCATTAGTCACTTGATCGTGCCTTTGACTCAAAAATATGTTTGTCCGACCTGTGATGAGTCCGTTCATCCCATTCTGTTGGACTCAATGTCAGGCAGCAATATCAAAAAGTACCTGTCAGAAAATTATCAATATCACGTGGCATTAAATCGTGATGATGGGGTGGTTGGCGTTGTTGGTGTTCGTGAGCTGACGCATTTGTATCATCTTTTTGTCAGTGATCATTATCAAGGGCAGGGATTAGCGAAACAGCTTTGGGAAATTGCAAAATCAGAGGCGGTTTCAAACGGAAATAAGGGGCGGTTTACGGTCAATTCAGCGCTTAATGCAGAGAAAGTCTATTTGAATTTTGGTTTTTCTCGGATGAATGGCATTAGAAACCGAGGAGGAATGATTGATATTCCAATGGTTTTGGATGAAAGTCATCTCACAGAAGTAATCTGAAACACGGGCCCTGATTCAATGTGAAAAAGCCTAATGAGGGCTCTTTTCATTCATTTTATACATTAACAACGTGGATAAAATGCAAACCCGGCGATGTTCAAGGCCGAACAACGGAAGAACCTTACCAAGGGTAAGCCTTCGTTATTGATGACAGCACAGGGAGAAAGAGGGATGAGTTGTATATTTTGTGACATTGTTTCTGGTAAAGCGCCGTGCCATAAAGTCTGGGAAGATGAAGAACACCTGGCTTTTCTGTCGATATTTCCCAATACCAAAGGGTTTACGGTTGTGATCCCAAAGGCACATTATTCCAGCTACGCTTTTGAACAACCGGATGAAGTCTTATCAAAGCTTATTCTAGCAACCAAGCAAGTCGCTTTACTGCTCGATAAAGCATTTGATGGGGTTGCAAGGACCGGCATGTTCTTTGAGGGATATGGCGTTGATCACCTTCACAGCAAGTTATCGCCGATGCATGGCACGGGCAATGATTCTGAGTTCCAACTGGTTGAATCAAATATTGATAAGTTCTATGAACAATATGAAGGCCACTTATCATCCCATGATTACCAGCGGGCAGATGATGCGGAGCTGAGTCAAATCGCAGCCCATATTCGAGCGTGTGCGGACTAAGCTATCGTTGCCATTCTCTACACGGTGAGTTATGCGGTCATCGTCAAGTCGTCGCGCGGTCGGGTACGGCTAAAGTGTGAACAGACCGCGATGTTTGGGGGAACGGCAGCCTGCTCACAGGGTATTAATTTGAGTAGAAGGGCAGGTTAGAAGTCGACCCAGGCGGAGTGGCTATCGGCGGATTCGACACATTTCTCGCACAGGCGTACGCCATTGATCCCGGCATCAATCCCCGGGATCCAGATGCTGGCTGCCGTTTCCTCATCGCCGCGATTCATTGCATCAAACACCAGGGCAAAGCGATGATACAGGTTAGCCCAGGACTCGAAATAACCTTCGGCATGGCCGCCACCAATGTGGCTGGCGGCAACGCCCTCAATTTCCTGATACAGGTAGCCCATGCCGCGATCCAGGATTCGTGGCGGCTCTCCCTGAATTTCAAACCGCAGTTGGTTCGGATGCTCATCCCACCATTCGATGGAGGCTTTCGAGCCGACAATCCGGATTTTCTGCTGGTGCATCGAACCGGCATTGACCGCAGATGCCCACAGTGTCCCGACGGCGCCACCTTCAAACTCCATCATGACATGAGCGTTGTCTTCGAGCGGGGCGCGGGACGGAATAAAACTCTGGCGCATACAGGACAGGCGGCTCACTTGCATGCCGGTGATCATTTCACACAGGTAAAATGCGTGGGTGCCGATATCGCCGATCACATACGTCGGGCCGGAGACTTCAGGGCTGACGCGCCATTTCAGGCCGGGCTCTTTTTCCTCAAAGGCTTCGTTATGGAAGCCATGGGCAAACTGCATGTTGACGACGCGGATCTCACCGAGATCGCCTCGGGCGACCATTTCACGGGCCTGGTGGATCATCGGGAAGCCGGTATAACCGTACATCACACCAATCACGCGCTGCTTCTCTGCAGCTAGCGCTTTCAGCTCCTCGGCTTCTACGGTGGTAAAAGTGATCGGTTTTTCACACACCACGTGCAAACCGGCACGCAATGCAGCTTTGCAGATTTCGTAATGGGTGGCGTTCGGGGTGGCAATGGATACGGCCTGAATGCCGTCTTCGCGCTGTGCTTCGGCTTCGAACATCGCCTGATAGTTCGGATAGCAGCGTTCGCCGTCCAGGCCGATATTGACGCCAAAATCGCGGCAGCGGTCCGCATTCAGGTCAAAAGCGCCGGCCACCAAGCTGAACAAGCCATCTCGCTGTGCGGCGTTGCGGTGCGAGTAGCCAATCTGGCTGCCCCGGCCACCCCCGACCATGCCCCAGCGAATGGGTTGTTCGAATCGACGTTCTTCATGAAACATAATTAAATCTCCGTAAAAAATGGGGCCAGTCGCAATTAGGTGTTTTTTTGTTGTCGCTGCTACCCGAAATGGGGTTAGAACCACGTTGAACATGATGTGAACAATATAGTCCAACTCAAACTTAATTTGAAATATATATTTCGCATTTTGTGATTTTGGAATAAAAAAGAGCGGCGCCATGCCGCTCTCGAAAGTCATGAAGGGAAGATCAAGCGCTTTTCTTGTGGCGCTTCATATCAAAGATAACGGCAACCACAATCACCAGCCCTTTGACCATCTGCTGCCAGTAAGCCGAGACATTGAGCAAATCCAGCCCGTTTTGTAGCACACCCATGATCATGGTGCCGATGATGGTGCCCTGAATCGTGCCAATCCCGCCGGCATGAGAGACGCCGCCGACAGTGGCGGCCGCAATGGCATCCAGCTCATACATCACGCCCAGTCCCGGTTGACCGGAGTTGATCCGCGCGGCCAGGATCAGTGCGGCGATCCCGGCCAGTACACCGGCGTAGGTGTAGACCAGGATCTTGTATTTTTTCACGTTGATCCCCGAGACATAAGCTGCTGTTTCGTTGCCGCCGATGGCGTAGGCGTATTTGCCGAAGCGTGTATAGTTGAGCAGGATGTAAGAGACCACGGCCATCACGATAAAGATCAGCACCGGCACCGGCAGGCCGAGCACGCTCCCCTGACCAATCCACTGGTATGATTCAATCAGGCTGCTGACCGGTCGACCATCGGAATAGAGCAGGGCCGCGCCACGGGCAATAATCATCATCCCCAGGGTGGCGATAAACGGTGGGATCCCGGTATAGGCAATTAAGGCGCCGTTGATATAACCGCACAGGGCACCGACCGCCAGCGCCGCTAGGATCGGTACGATCACCGGCAGCTCCGGTAAGTTCGGATACATCCGCATGCCCCAGTCGAGGCTTTGCGCCATACTGGCGGAGACCACCGCAGCCACGGCGAGTACCGAGCCTGAGGAAAGATCAATGCCCCGGGTAATAATGATGATGGTTACCCCGAGTGCCAGCAGACCGATACTGGCCATCTGGGTCAGAACATTGAGCAGGTTCGCCACGGTCAGGAAGACCGGGGAGAGAATTGACATCACGATACACATGGCGACAAAGACCATATAAATCGCATATTTCGACATCCAGCGACTGTAGCGCTGGCTCTGTGCTGCCTTGCCATCAGTGGTGGCAGCCATGATTTTCGCAATCATAATTCTTTCCTTGTGCAGGAAGATGACCGGGTTGAATGGATATCGGACGATCTTCCGTAGAGACAAAAATGGGAGAGGCGGTTAGTTCAGCGCCATCGACATAATTTTTTCCTGGGTGGCTTCGCTGCCGGTCATTTCGCCTTTAAGGTTGCCATCATGCATCACCAGAATGCGATCACTCATGCCCATGACTTCCGGTAATTCCGAGGAGATCATCACCAGGCTTTTACCCATTCCGGTCAGCAGGCGCATCAGCTTATAGATTTCTGATTTCGCGCCAATATCAATACCGCGCGTCGGTTCGTCGAGGAACAAGATATCCGGCTGGGTCAGCATCCAGCGTGCCAGCAGCACTTTTTGCTGGTTGCCGCCGCTGAGGTTATCGATGGTTTCCTGTAGATTCGGGGTTTTCACCTTCAGCTGCTGACAGTGATCTTCACTGTCCCGACGCATCTTGCGGACATCGAGCACATTAAGCAGCGAGTGGCGATAGGCATCTAAGTGGGCAATGGACGTATTGGCGAAAATATCCAGCATCAGGTACAACCCGGAGTGGCGTCGGTCTTCGGTTAGAAATGCCATTTTGTGGCCGATGGCATCCTGGGGGTTGCGAATCTCGACGGTTTCGCCGTTGATTTGAATGTCTCCGCTATGCTTGGCACGGACCCCGAACAGGGTTTCAATCAGTTCGGTTCGACCGGCACCGACCAGGCCGGCGATGCCGAGAATTTCTCCTTCCTTAAGCTCGAAATTGATCCCGGAAAAGGCACCGTCGGATGACAAATTGCTAACCGCCAGGCGGGTTTTTCCCGGAATGGCGGTCGGCGGCGGGAAAACGTCTCCCAGATCCCGTCCCACCATCATTTGCACCAGCTCATCATGGTTGGTCTGGCTGGCTTCCCGTTCGCCGATAAAGGTGCCGTCACGAAAGACGGTGATGTCATCGCAGATACGGAATATTTCATCCATTTTATGGCTGATATACACCATGGCGACGCCCTGGGCCTTGAGCCGCTCGATGATCTCGAACAGGTGAGCAACTTCTTTGTCAGTCAGGGCAGAAGTCGGCTCATCCATGATGATAATCTTGGAGTGATAGGAAATTGCTTTGGCAATTTCGACCATCTGCATGGTGGCAACCGTCAGCTCGCTCATCGGTGTGCGCGGATCCAGGTTTAAATCCAGCGTCCGGAGCAAGGCTTCGGTATCCCGGTACATTTTGGCGTGATCGATCAGGCGGAGCGGGCCTTTGACGGGCTCACGTCCCAGCCAGATATTTTCCGCGATGCTGCGGTGCAGCACCGGCGACAGCTCCTGGTGGATCATAGAAATTCCGGCTTCCAGCGATTCCCTGGCACCGGTGAAGTTAACCGGGTTGCCCTGATAACGAATGGTACCGCTGTCACGTTGATAGATGCCAAACAACACTTTCATCAGGGTTGATTTGCCTGCACCGTTTTCCCCCATCAGCGCCATCACGCGGCCTTCCCGCAGGGTCAGCTGGACATTGTCGAGGGCTTTGACGCCGGGGAAGGTTTTGGTGATCCCCCGCATTTCCAGTAAAACCTGGCTCATTCTCAGTACTCCGAGTGTTGTTCCCTGCCTGATGCCAGACAGGGATAATCTGTAAATAGAGGATGTGATTGAGAGCGGGAGTTAGCCTTTCTTCGCCTTGAACGCAGCTAAGTTCTCTTGGGTGATCAGCTCTGCCGGGATCCAGGTGATTTTGTCGAATGGCTTTTGCTCGACGGCGTTGATGGCCGCGTCAATGGCGCCGCGGGCCTGACCGCCACCGTCCTGGAATACTGTTGCATCCAGGGTGCCGTTTTCAACGGCCATCAGCCCATCCGGTGTCGCATCAATTCCCACCACCAGGGTGCCTTTCAGTTTGCCGGCAGCCTGTAGCGCCTGAATCGCCCCTAAAGCCATGTCGTCATTGTTCGACAGGATCACATCCAGCTTGTCGCCGGCGTTGAGCCAGTTTTCGGTGACTGACATGCCCAGTGCTCGCTGCCACTGGCCGGTTTGCTTACGGGTGACGCTGAAAGCGGCATCCTGGGCAAAGAAGTCTTCGATCCCTTCGGTGCGCTTCAGGGAAGCTTCCTGGGTCAGCATGCCCATCAGAATGCCGATATTGGCGCTGTCCATTGTGTCTTTGACGTACTGAGCCTGGGTTTCACCGAATTTCTTTTCATCCGAGCCGACATAGTAAACCCCGTCAGGCAGGTAGGAAGGGCGACGATTGACATAGACCAGCTGGATACCCGCCTTGGTCACGCGATCGGTCATCGGCTGAGTGGCGTCGGTGTTTACCGGCACCACCACAATGGCGTCCATCTGTTGGACAATGAAGTTCTCGACCTGACCCAGTTGCTTGGCCGTATCTTCCTTGGCATCGACGATGGTGAGCTCGACTTTGCCATCCAGGGTGGCTGCATAGTCGTTCATGGCATCTTTCATATAGACGATAAAGGTGTCATCAAAGTTGGGAATTGCAACGCCGATGCGAATGGTATCGTCCTGCGCTTTTTCTTCGCCGCACCCGGTCAGGGCCACTAAGGCGCTAAGACACAAGGCAGCACCTATCCCTTTTGCGGGCTGGCGGATCCAGTGTTTCAACGTTTTGAGAAGCCCGGTCGGGCGAGCGTTTTTCCATAAAGCAGATAGCATGAAAGCCTCCTTGGCACCGGTTTTTACCCCGGTATGGGTTGTTTAGTTATTGGAATAAAATTTTTGTTTTGGATCTTTTTGTTACCCATGTTTCCTTCTGAAAATGAAATTAACATGGTTAATTTAAATAATTCAAAAACGAAACGTTTGTTCTGTTTTATGGTTTGAACTATATGCCGCTGGCGATTTGATGACCACATCAAGTGTGATTTTTATGTTAAAAATGTTAACCAGATCGGTTTGAAACGTATGATGAATCGATGAATTAATCCTAAATTATTGATTTTGAACGTTTCAAAATGAGCTGCTGAATTGGCGCTCTGTCGGGATGGATGTCAGTCGATATTCGGCGACGGCCACCGCCATGCCACTCAAACCTGATTCAGAACCCGTCTGTGTTCAATGTGTGATCGTGAGAAGGTTCTGCGACTTTTGTGTTCTAATTGTTTTGTCTAATATTGAAAATGAAATAAACATTTCGTATAGTCGTGCCAAGTCATGATTCGGGGCAGACCTGCCTCGGTTGTCTTGTGATGTTGAGAAAATCATCAAACAGCGCACCGGCTTGGCCATCTGATTGACTGAGCATGATGCTGAGCTGCTTGGAAGCGAGAGACGTAATTTAGGAGCGAATCAATGGAAACAATTCAGAACTTCATCAACGGTCGGATCAGCGAAAGTCATAGCCAGCGTTTTGCTCCGGTTTTTAATCCGGCGACAGGCGAGCAGACCCGCCAAGTGGTCTTGAGTTCTGCACAAGAAACGGCTGAAGCCATTGCAGCGGCTGATCAGGCCTTTGCGGCGTGGGCGAAAACTTCGCCGCTGAAGCGTGCCCGGATCATGTTCAAATTCAAGGCGCTGCTGGAAGCAAATACAGATCGGCTGGCCCGTATTATCTCCAACGAGCACGGCAAAGTGTATTCCGATGCTGTGGGTGAACTGACCCGTGGCCTGGAAGTGGTTGAGTTTGCCTGCGGGATCCCGCATCTGCAAAAAGGGGAGCATTCTGCCAATGTCGGCACCGGCGTCGACAGCCACTCGCTGATGCAGCCGTTGGGGGTTTGTGCGGGGATCACCCCATTTAACTTCCCGGCGATGGTGCCGATGTGGATGTTCCCGATTGCGCTGGCTACCGGCAATACCTTTGTGCTGAAACCTTCGGAAAAAGATCCGTCGCTGGGCATGGCGCTGGCGGAATTGCTGCAGGAGGCCGGTCTGCCGGATGGCGTCTTCAACGTGGTGAATGGCGATAAAGAAGCGGTCGACGTGCTGCTGACCGACGCGCGTGTACAGGCGGTCAGTTTTGTCGGCTCGACGCCGATTGCGGAATACATTTACAGCACGGCTTCTGCCCATGGCAAGCGTTGCCAGGCGCTGGGTGGGGCAAAAAACCATTGTATTCTGATGCCGGATGCGGATCTGGATATGGCGGCGAATGCTATCATGGGCGCTGCTTTCGGGGCTGCCGGTGAGCGTTGCATGGCGTTGTCTGTTGCGGTTGCCGTCGGTGATGAAACCGCAGACAAGCTGGTGGCAAAACTACGTGGTCACATTGATGCGATGCGTGTCGGACCGGGGATCGTGGACGGTCCGGAAAACGACATGGGCCCGGTGATTTCCGAGCAGCACAAGGCTAAAATTTGTGATTACATTGCCTCGGGCGTCGAGCAGGGGGCAAGCTTGCTGGTCGATGGTCGCGATCTGTCGGTTGCGGGTCATGAGCAGGGCTATTTTGTCGGTCCGACCCTGTTCGACAATGTCTCTCCGGAAATGACCATTTACCAGGAAGAAATTTTTGGTCCGGTGCTGGCGGTGGTACGGGTGCCGGATTACCAGACGGCGCTTGCGCTGATCAATCGCCATGAGTACGGCAACGGGACTGCGATCTTTACCCGCGATGGTGAAGCGGCACGTCAGTTCAGTGAAGACGTGTGGGCCGGCATGGTTGGGATCAATGTCCCCATTCCGGTCCCGATGGCATTCCACAGCTTCGGTGGTTGGAAACGTTCGGTCTTTGGCCCGCTCAATGTACACGGTAATGACGGCGTGCGTTTCTATACCCGAATGAAAACGGTCACCAGCCGCTGGCCGGCAAGTGTTCGTCTGGAGCAGCACGCCAGCGCGTTTACCATGCCAACCATGGATTAATACCAATCGCAGTCAATCAAGGGTCATCCTAGCTTGTTAAAATGCTCGATAACTGCGTTAGAATTTTTGATTGTAGCATCACGACTGCTCTCAAAATTTTGCCTGGTTCTCAAACATTTTTCCTGCGCTATTTCTGAACACTGACTTACTTTGATTGGTATAACGACTGTTCTTCACATTTTGTGTTGATAGTTCGAGACAAAGCAGCCCCGGTGCTTCCCCACCGGGGCTGCTTTTGTGATGACGCCTGAAAATCAGTCCGGTTGGAGAGGTACTGCAAACTCGGCAAGAGCAGCCCGATATGCTGCGGTTGCCTTGTCGCTGAGGTTAGGGGTCATGGCCTCAAACAAACTGAACAACTCCGCACCATACTGCTGTTTAAACGATTCGCTTGCGTAAACCAGCTCCAGCTCATTGGCGACCGTCAGTTCGCAAAAGGGTTTGGCCTGCTCATCGGTTAACGGGAAGCGGGTGCCGGTAAAGCGGTCTTTAAATACGATGGGTTTATCTTGCGAGCAAGAAAACTGCGGGAAAACGGAGTCCCGATCGCATGAGCAATATAAATACACCAGGGCTTCAGCCGCCTCGCCGATAATCATGGCGATTTCTGAGCGCCGGGTGAGGGAGACCATGTTTTCCTGAAATCCTGCCGTGCCGTAAGCGGCGTGGTATAGCCCGGCGACGCGTAACGTTTCATCGGCTCCCCAGCTCGCCAGGATCGATTCAGTCTCTTTGAGATGGGCAATCAAGGAGCCATTTAAATGCTGAAAATCTCCGGCACCCAGGGCCCGGAGCTGTTCAAATTGTCTGTCCATGACGGTTCCTGTTGATCGTTCTTTTGAGTGGTTTTGGTCATGCGTTTATCGAATCTGGTTGCCGAAAGCTCCCGTAGATGACCATGCTGGAAAGGCTTACTGATTTTCTGCAATACGCCATAACACGCCGCTGGGGTCGATGATACAAAACTCCAGCATGCCCCATGGCTGATGCACCAGCGGGGTGACTTTGGCGTCAAATTGCGCCGCTAAATCCAGACTTTCAACATGCTCGAACCAGCTTTGGGCATCTTCAACCAGCAAGTGCATCATGAAGTTTTGACTGTGGCTTGGCTCATAGAAGTCCTGTAACAGAAAAGCGCAGTGGCCTTTATTGAAATAGGCCACGTCCCCGAATTCTGAGGCCAGCTCAAACCCTAAGGCTTGATAGAAACGTTTGGAGCATTCAAAGTCTTTTGCCGGGACAAAACTTTTGATTTCAATCGGATTAAGATTTTTCATTGGCGCTGACCATGGTTTTCACTGAAATGAGTATCAGACTATAACGCATTGCGATGCATAGTAAACATGGGGGATAATTTCGGTGGTGTATGTGCGATCGAACTTAGAAAACACTGAGCGCCGGTGCGCTCAGTGTTTTTTGATATTGGTCCATTGGCGGATGAGGGAGTACCTATGATCTCGTTCGCTGCATTATGCCCGCAGGAAGTCGAGGATCCAGCCGGTGACGCGTTCGCTGTCGACCGGTTTTGCCAGCGAAGTCAGGCCGTCGTCGAGGACCTGAGGCGGCAGCAGGTGCTGGCGAAAGTGCATCAGATCTTTCGAGTAGGCTTTGCTGAACTCCGGGTGGCCCTGAATCCCGAGCAGGTGCTGCCCGACCTGGATCATCGCATTCGGGCAGAAAGTACTGCCGGCAAGCACCTGGGTATGTTCCGGCAGTTTGGCCACCTGATCCTGATGGCTGACGACCAGCGACAGGGTTTCCGGGACGGTGGTCCCTTCATTGAGCCAGTCCGGTGTTTGCCGCATTTCATGCGTTGCGACGCCAACGCCCCAGCCCTGAGGCGCCTGAATTACTTCACCGCCCAGCGCCTTGGCAATCAGCTGGTGGCCAAAACAGATCCCGACCAGCTTTTTCTGCTGCTGATGCAACTCGCGAATGAATCCCAGCAAGTCATCAATCCAGGGAAACGGGTCGTTGACACTGTGGCGGCTGCCGGTGGTCATATAGACATCGCATTCATCTACATCTTGCGGTAATTCCCCGTCCAGCGCCCGGTAGAAGACCAGCTCCAGCGTTTCATCCTGTTGGTGTAATAGCGACTTAAACATCGCCGGATAGTTGTTATGTTGCGGTTGCAGCTCGGCTGTGACGTCGTCACATTGTAAGATTCCGATCTTCACGTCCATTCCTCCTAAGATTCAGTCAGTCGCCCCATCACGGCATCAGTAAAGATGCGGCTGTATTCGGCGGCTGAAAATTGGATCGGGTTACCGCCTGCGGAAGGGTCGGCCACGGCCATCTCGCCCACACGTTGGGCTTCTTCAATGGTGATATCGATCTCCGCCAGGGTATGCGGGATCTTCAGCTCGGCGCGCAGGTCGAGGATCCACGTCATGAAGCTATCAAAGCCCGGGTTGTCTAAATTCAGGTAGCGGGCCAGATTGGTGATTTTGTCTTCAATCACACTGCGGTTGGCCACCAGCACGTAAGGCATCAGAATGGCATTTAACAGGCCGTGGTGCTTGTTGTACAGAGCGCCCAGCGTGTGGGCAATGGCATGCATGCCGCCCAAGCCGCGTTGGAAAGCAGTCGCCCCCATGCTCGAAGCGACCAGCATCTGGGTGCGTGCTTCCAGATTATCGCCCTGAGTAACCGCGATCGGCAGGTAGTCTTTAATCAGGCGGATCCCTTCAAGGGCGATCCCTTCGGCCATCGGGTGGTAGCTGGTGGCGCAGAAGGCTTCGAGGTTGTGTGACAGAGCATCCATCCCGGTGGCGGCGGTAATATGGGGCGGCAAGCCGGTGGTTACCTGCGGGTCGAGCAACACTTTGACCGGTAGCATCTTCGGATGGAAGATGATCTTTTTGACATGGTTCTGGGTGTCGGTGATCACCGACGCACGACCGACTTCAGAGCCGGTGCCTGCGGTGGTCGGAATGGCGATGACCGGCGCGATCCCGGCTTCATCGGCCTGCAGCCAGTTATCACCGACATCTTCAAATGCCCATAGAGGCAGGGATTGACCAGCCATCAGAGCAATAGCTTTGGCGGCATCCAGACTGGAGCCGCCACCAAAAGCGATGACGCCGTCAAAGCCACCCTGACGGTACACTTGCAGGCCATCCTCGACGTTCTCGCCGGTCGGATTACCCTGGACGCGGCTGAAAATCTCGCATCCAATGCCGGCGTCACGGCACAGTGAGACGGTGTTAGCCACCATTGGTAACTCGGCCAGGCCCGGATCGGTCACCAGCAGCGCTTTGGTGATCCCTGCTTGTCGGCAGGCCTGGCCAATTTGGTTCAGACTGTTTTCGCCCACGGAGATGGCGGTCGGATAGTTCCAATTTCCTTGCAATTGCATGAGGCTCTCCTTGTCGCCGCGCTGACACCGGTTCAGCGCGGCGGCTTATATGATCATTTTATTCTGCTGTCGTTTGGTTCAGTTGCTTTGCTTTGCTTTAGTGAAACCGAACGTGATTAAAGCTGTTTGATATGGAATGACTTCGGCCGGGTAAAGGCATCGAAGCCGAGCTGCGACAGGGTGCAGCCGCGGCCGGATTGCTTCACCCCGGTCCAGGCCAGCGCCGGGTCCAAGTAGTCACACCGGTTGATAAAGAAGGTGCCGGTTTCCAGTTGCTCGCCCAGATCGACCCCAGTCGGGATGTCGTTGGTAAAGATGCTGGCGGTGAGGCCAAAATCACTGTCGTTCATCAATGCAATCGCCTGCGCGTCACTGTCGACTTTCATGATCCCAACCACCGGGCCGAATGATTCCTCATGCATTACTCGCATGCTGTGATCTACGTTGGTCAGCACCTGCGGTGTCAGATATGGTGTACCAGCTTCACTGGCCGGGAAATGGGTTTCATCGATGTGGGCAATCGCGCCCTGCGCCACCGCGTCCTGGATCTGGCCACGAACGAAATCGGCGGCACCGGTTCGCACCACAGGGCCCAGCGTGGTCTCCGGATCGTCCGGGCGGCCGAGTTTGTATTGCTTCACAAGCGCCACGGCTTTGTCGACAAATGCATCATAGCGGCTGTGATGCACGTAAATGCGCTCAATCCCGCAGCAGGACTGGCCTGAATTGAAGAATGCACCGTCAATGGTGGTTTCGACTGCGACATCCAGATCGGCATCTTCACGTACATAGGCCGGGTCTTTGCCGCCCAGTTCCAGCCCGACGCCGATAAAGCGCCCGGCGGCGGCGCGCTCGACATGGGCACCGCCCTGAACCGAGCCGGTGAACGCCACGTAATTAACTTCATCAGACTGGATGATGGATTGGGTGTCATCATGGCTGAGATGCAGGTACTGGAACACGCCATCCGGTAATCCGGCGGCTTTGAACGCCTCAACGAAACGTTCGGCACACAGCGGCGTTTGCGCCGAATGCTTCAGCACCACGCTGTTGCCCGCCAGCAGCGCCGGAACGATGGCATTGACCGCCGTAAGATACGGGTAGTTCCAGGGGGCGATCACCAAGACCACGCCGACCGGCTCACGTTTGATGTAGCGGGTGAAGCCGGGTTTTTCCGGCAGCACCAGCGGCGCAAGGGCCTGATCGCTGGCTTCGATCATATAACGGGCTCGCTCGGCCAGACCGCCGACTTCACCGGCGGTATAGCGGATCGGACGGCCCATTTGCCAGGTCAGCTCCTGACCGATTTCATCTTTATGGGCTTCAAACCAGTCGACAGCTTTGCTGCAAATCGCCTGACGCTCGGTGAGGGCGGTGGCCGCCCAGCTTTTTTGTGCGTGCTGGGCATTGTCCAGCGTGCGCTGAATTTCGGGTTGGGTTGCCAGCTCACGGCTGACATACACGCTGCCGTCCACCGGCGAGACTGTGTGTTGCATGGTTGTCATGATGCGCTTCCTTAAATGATTTCGAAGTAACGGTCCATTTCCCAATCGGTGACATGCTTTCTGAATTCGCGTTCTTCCCACTCTCGGCTGGCGGCAAAGTGATCAACGAACTCATCGCCGAACATGGTCCGGGCGGCCTCGGATTGCTTGAAGCGTTGCGCGGCTTCCCACAGTGTGCGTGGTAATTCTAATTCTGGCGCATGTTGCTGATCATAGGCATTGCCGATCACCTGCTCGCCCGGCTCCCACTCCTGCATGATGCCGTACAGACCGGAAGCGAGTGCAGCGGCCAGCGACAGATACGGGTTGGCATCGGCAGCACCGAGGCGGTGCTCGATCCGTTGGGATTTTTCTGAGCCCGGGATCACGCGCAGGGCAGTGGTGCGGTTTTCAACGCCCCAGGTCGCGTGGGTCGGCGCCCAGAAGCCGGGGATCATCCGGGTGTAGCTGTTGATGGTTGGTGCAATCAGACACAGGAACTCCGGCATCAGCCGTTGCTGCCCGGCCAGGAAGTGGCGCTGCAGTTTGCTCATGGTGTTGGGCTGCGTGCTGTCGTAAAACGCTGAAGAACCGTCTTTGTTTTTCAGCGACACATGAATATGGCCGCTCTGGCCTGGGTAGTCACCGGACCACTTGGCCATGAAGGTGGCCATCAAATCACGTTTTTGGGCCAGGACCTTCATGAAGGTTTTGAACAGGGCGGCTTTGTCGGCAGCTGAAGCGGCGCTGTCGACGGCCAAAGCGGCTTCCAGCACGCCGGGGCCGGTTTCGGAGTGGATCCCTTCGATTGGGAAGTCCATTTGTTCGGCCATGCCCAGAATCGCCTGGTAGAGATCGGCATGGACGGAGTTGCGGATCATCGAATAGCCGAACCAGTCCGGGGTGATCGGCTGCAGGTTACGGAAACCTTTTTCACGCGCCGAATGCGGGGTTTCATTAAACATGAAGAATTCATATTCCAGCGCCGCAAAGGCTTCAAAGCCCATGCCGTCCGCTTTTTCCTGAATGCGGTTTAGGGCACCGCGTGGGCAGACTTTGGCGGCTTCGCCGTCGAACTCGGCGATAAACAACAACATGCCGTCTTCTTCAAATACCTCACGACAGGTGTGCGGCAGAATGCGTACCGGGGCATCCGGATAGCCGGTATGCCAGCCGGTGTATTGGGTATTGTCGTACAGCTGATCTTTGGAATCCCACCCTAAAACAACGTCACAAAACGCGAACCCGTTTTCCAGGGAAGAGAAGAACTTGGCCTTCGACATGTACTTGCCGCGCATGATCCCGTCATTATCAAAGATCCCGACTTTAATATGGGTCAGTTGGCGCTCTTCCACAATTGCCATCGCATCTGCGATTGTCTTTACGTCTCTTGGTTCCATGTGTACCTCTATCGTTCTGAGGGCTCGTTCCTGAGCCAGTGTGACTGTTGGTGAAGGCGCGCTCGCGGAAACTTTCTGGGTTCGGCTTCCATGCGCCGCGCCTTATTTAATGTTGTTGTTTGTTGTCCTGGATTAACTCAGCTCTGATTCTGCGTTGGCAATCAGGGCAAATTCTTCTTCTGGCGCGTTGGCCACGATGCGGTGGCGGCTGTAGAGCAAGAAGTACGTCAGCATGACGACATAGAACAGGGCTGACCACAGGGCGGCCTGGGTGCTGACCACGAAGGTCGATGCCAGGGCAATCAGCGATAGCACCAGCGCAATACCTGAAGTCAGGGTACCGCCCGGTGTTTTGTACGGACGCGCCAGCTGTGGCTCTTTACGGCGTAGGATGATGTGCGACAGGCTCATCAGGGCGTAAGAAACCGTGGCACCGAAGACAGCCATGGTGATCATCAGGTCACCTTCGCCGGTCAGTGAAAGCAGAAAGCCGAGGATCCCCGGGACAATCAGTGCCCAGACCGGCACCTTGCGCTCACCGGACAGCGACAGGAAGCGGGGCAGATAACCGGCGCGGGACAGGGCAAACACCTGACGCGAGTAGGCGTAGATGATGGAGAAGAAGCTGGCGATCAGACCGAACAGGCCGACGATGTTGACGAACTTGGCGGCCATGGAATCGGCGCCGTAGACAAACTGCAACGCTCCCACCAACGGCGCACTGTGTGATTTCATCGCTTCGGCACCCGCACCACCCGGGACCAGGAACAGGACAGCAGCGGCAAAGATCAGCAGAATGACCATCGAAGCAATGATGCCGCGTGGCATATCCTTGGCCGGGTTACTGGCTTCTTCGGCGGCCAGTGGCACCCCTTCAACAGCCAGGAACAGCCACATGGCAAATGGCAGCGCAGCCCAGATCCCGACATACCCTTCAGGCAGGAAAGCACTGGCACCGGCGACATCCGGGTTTGCTGGGATGGTGAAAAGGTTATTGACATCAAAATGCGGCAACATCCCCAGGACAAACACGACAATCGCAATGACGGCGAGTACGGTAATCCCCATCATAATGCGCAGCGCTTCTCCGGCACCCCAGAGGTGGATCCCGACGAAGACGCAGTAAAACCCGGCATACACCACAGGGCCGTCGATGCCGATCAGCTCGTTGACGTAACCGCCGATGAATATGGCAATGGCGGCGGGTGCAATGGCGTATTCCAGCAGGATTGCCGTGCCGGTGAGAAAGCCCCCCAGCGGACCCAGGGCGCGGCGGGCAAAACTGTAGCCGCCCCCGGCGGTCGGGATGGAGGATGACATTTCAGCCAGACTGAGAACCAGACACATGTACATCAGGCCCATGATGATGGTGGCTAACAGCATGCCCCCAAAACCTGCGCGCTCCAGACCAAAGTTCCATCCGGCGAAATCACCGGAAATCACATATGAGACGCCGAGGCTGGCGAGAAGGACCCAGCCGGCCACGCCTTTTTTTAACTGACGCTTACTCAAATAGTCGTCAGTTCCTGCTTCACTTTCGACTGCTCGGTTATTGCTGTTAGACATAACATTTCCTTATGAACGGTGAATAGAGTCAATCGCACTTCGTGTTACAAGTTCTTAACATAAAGGCGGCGCTCTATTGACCGCAACAACAATTAATTACGCTAACAATGAGCTATTAATTTTTTTAATAGTGATCAGCAGAAGTGCCCCGGACGGCTGTGCATCAGCGCTTCTGCTGGGGCGGGTTTAGCCGACTGTTAGCTCTTTTTCCAGCCAGGGTAGCTCGCGTAAGACGCCCGGCAGGAATTTTTCGGTCATGATTTGGCGGCTGTCTCCGGCAAGGATTTGCGGGAGTTTCCCCAGCTCGTTGGGGCGGCTGACCAGGGTCAGATTACGGTGCAGGGGCTCATCGGCCGGGAGCGGCAGGCAGGTCAGTTTGTCGCGGGTTAAGCCGCTCTGAAACAGGCAGAGTGGGGTGGTGATGGTCCAGCCTAAACCGGCGGCGACACTGGAGAGCACGGCGAAGGTGTTATCCAGCTGCATATGCGAAGGGGCATTGACATCCAGCCGCCGCAGGTAGCGTTCAATGGTGGTGCCGATGAGGGAGTCGCTGGTATAGCGGACAAAATCAAGCTCTCGCAGCAGATGATGGAACGACGGATAAGACTTGGCCAACCGGCTGGGCACCACCAGCACAAAGGGCTCGCGCAGGATGCGGTGGCGGCTGAGAAAAGCGTTATCTTCCAGGGCATCATCGGAAATAATGATGTCGACATGTCGGGTCAGCAGGGCCTGGGCATGCATGTGGGAGCGCCCGGTGCTGATGGTCCAGCTTTCGGTATGCCGTTTGATGACTTCGACCAGCGGCTGGCCCAGCGAGGTCGCCAGGGAGTCGACCATAGCCACGCGCAGCAGATGGAGTTTCTGAAAATCACCTTTCGACATTACCTGGTGGGTTTTCTCGGCCTGCGACAGCAAATGGCACGACTGATCATAAAAATACCGGCCGGCCACGGTGAGTTCCATTGGGCGGACACTGCGATCAAGCAGCGCAACATTGAGATTGCTTTCGAGGGCGGAGATAGTTTGCGAGACTGAAGATTGGGTGAGTCTGAGCTGGTTCGCGGCCAGCGTCATATTGCCGGCCTGGGCGGTGGTAACAAAGACCTCCAGCGCCCGGAGATCGAATCCGAATCCTTTCAAAATAGCGTTCCTGTACTGCGGATGTTCTTTCCCTGAACATCTTGGTTCAATGACTCAATTGACCACTGAGTGAATACTTTAGACTAATGCCTTCTGCGCATGAGCGCAATTCATGAAATGAGACTTTTGCCATAAAGTCATTCACTTATAACCGCTTTTTTATCCCAGCAGGCGACTGCCATCGGGGGTATCTTTATTGGATAATCGTCTCGATGAGGTGATCGTCTGGGTTGGCTTGACCGCTTAGGTGAATGGTCAGCGCCGGGACGATGACTTAGAATCGAAACGGATCGGGTCTCAGGAATCATAAGGAGAGTTTGGTGAGTCAGAATTACAAAGGAAGTTGTTTGTGCGGGGCGGTTCGGTTTGTGGTGGATGGATTCAGCCCGAAAGCGGTCCATTGTCACTGCAGTATGTGCCGAAAATTTCATGGTGCTGCTTTTGGGACGCTGGTTGGTGTGTCCGGACTGAAGTGGCTTGCCGGGACACAATCGCTGCAAGACTTTACCGCGCCCAACGGGACCGTACGTACCTTCTGTCGGGTGTGCGGCTCAAGTCTTGGATTTCGGGTCAAAGGTGCTTCTGCGGCTGACATCGAACTGGCCATCGCCACGTTTGATGATGACATTCCGGTTCAGGTTGATGCTCATATTTACACCAATTATAAAGCCAACTGGTGTGAGCTTCAGGATCCGCTGCCGAAGTTTGGCGAGGGGCGCCTAACCTAGTCTGCCGACTGAGATTGAACAAGCAAAAGCCCGCACATCTTGCGGGCTTGCTTTTTAAGGTCAGGGGCGTTTTACCACCCGGTGTAACCTACCACTGAGTAAACTGCTTCGCTGTATTGAGCTGGGTCAGTGCATTTTTAACGCCCAGTAGATGCATCAGGCAGAGCAGGGTAAAGGGCGCTTTCTTGATCAGATTATGGCGGCTGAATCGGATCACGGTCAGCCAACTGGACAATATGTCGCTCAACGGCACCAGTTGACGACGCTTGAACTGCCACTGTGATTGTGATGAAGCATTGTTTTCCAGCGCGATAGGGCAAGGCAGATGACCCGGATAGGCCTGCCATGGCGATTTCAGGGCATTCGGATAGGACTGCTTGAGCCAGGCATGATAGAACGCGTGTTTTCGAACTTTTTCCACCGGCTGGGACAGTGGATATTGCAACACTTTCCATGAATAAAACGGATGGAAGAACTCCATCTGATACTCGGCGATGTGCTCGGCGGGCAGGGACAGGTGGTGATGCTGATCGTTGAGGAACAGAAACAACTGGTAGGCTTTCTCCAGCGGGAGCGTGCGCAGGGGGGCGAAGGCTTGTTTGAGGTTGTCGATCAGCCGGTTCTGCAGGTGTCGGGCATGGTTGACCACAGATTGTGGCAGATAGGCAAACTGCTGCTCCAGATAGGCGTGGATCAGCGTCTCCAAATTCTGAGTTTTGGCGGCCCGATAGACTTTATCGCTGAAGTAGATCAGGCCCATGCCGACGCTTCCGCCGTTGCCGGACCAGGCCAGTTGTGGCCGGGTGACGCTGTCGTAGTCCGGATGGGCCAGACGTCGCCAGTAGTGGCCGATTTTCTGCTCGACGGAGTGGGCCTGCGTATCCCGGACTTGAATCACTTCCAGATCGATTTGGTTCTGCTCGGCGAAGATTTGGGCACAGTCGAGATCCTGGCTTTGCTGTTGGGAAAAGTTAAACGCTTTGAACGGCATTTTTCGGCGCAACATTTCACAGGCAATGAGCCGGGAGTCCAGCCCGCCGGATAACGTGGTGAGTGCTCTCTCAGAGCCTTGGGTGGTTTTGGCGAAAACCTGTTGAAAGGCTTGATCAACCCCACACAACGCCTCCTCAAACGGCACGGTTCGGTTGGCTAACGCCGTCCAGTCAAAATAGCGCTCGGTATGAAATCCCTCGGCAGAAATGGTGATGATTTCGCCCGGATACGCGCAGCGAACTTCCGTATAAGGGGTATGGTCGAGCAGGGTATAGCCCAGGGTTGCCAGTTCACACAGCGCGTCGGTATTGGTGGTCAGCGGCAGGTTTAGCTGTTTGAACAGGCTAAGCCGGGAGCTGAACAGGTAGCCGCTTTGATAGGGCATCCAGTAAAAGGGGCGCAAGCCCAAAGGATCGGTCGCGACGGTTAATTTGGGCTGCAGCCGATCAAAGTGCGCCAGACAAAACACCCCTTCGCACGAATGCAGCACTTGCGGACGGTTGGCTGCAGCGTTGGCGAGGGTGACCAAATCAGCTTGGCGGTCGTGAGTGAGTAGCGGATGGCCAATCAGCGTCGCAAATTGCGTTTCATTCTGCAACCAGGCGGGCTGATGGTAAGCATCAAAGTCATACTGCAGTAACACGCCCTGCGGGCAAGCAAAGCGTTGCAATTGTTCGGTGGGATACTCGGCAAAGACCCGTGACAGTTGCCGAATCATCTCGGGGTCGGGTTGTTTGGTCAATGAGATATAACCTGCAAGGATAGCCATCACCACACTCCGTTGTCGATATGGGTTCCTGAGGGACTTGCGAGGTTCGTGCCAGTCTGATTCAGGTGTCGACCATGCTATGCTTCGGGTTCGAGCTCAGAGAAGGGAAGCGATGGATGACGAAGCGACAAGCGATGGCCACCGCCACGAACGCACAACAGCAGATTTTCGATTGGGTGTCTCAGGATCCACTGCGCCAGCAGGCGCTGGCGTGCGTCAGCCAGCTGAACTTACCCCAAGGTTATATTGCCGCGGGATTTGTCCGGAACCTGGTCTGGGACAGGTTGCATCATTACGCTGAAACGACCCCGCTCAATGATGTCGACGTGATCTACTTTGACCCGGCAGAAGCCGATCCGCAGACTAGCGAGAGATACGAATCCCAGTTGAAGGCGCAATTGCCGCAACTGAACTGGCAGGTCCGGAATCAGGCCCGGATGCATGTGCGCAATGGGGACCGCCCCTACCAGAGCGTGCTGGATGCGATGTCTTTCTGGGTGGAAAAAGAAACGGCGGTCGCCATCCGGCAAATCGCCCCGCAGCGCTATGCATGTATTGCCGCGTTTGGCCTGGAATCTTTATTTCAACTGCAAGTGACGCACAATCCCAAACGGTCTGGCAGTGTTTTTGAAGACCGGTTGCAATCCAAGCACTGGCTTCGGCAGTGGCCGAAGCTGACGGTCGTCAAGTGAGCAAGCCGGTCGAGCTGAAGTGTTCGATACCAAGTGAGATCTTGCCTAAGCCAAGCGCCTGTCAGCTTTTCTTGATTTTGTCCCTTCTGCAAAATGCGCTTGATAAATCCCGCGTGAGCCAGCTACGTTTAACAAGAGTCATCTACATTTAACAAGAGCTGTTTACGCTCAACAAGAACTCATGTTTCAGTAAAGAGGTACGCCGAAATTCAGGCGTACATCCATGCATTGCTGATTCGTGACAGCAGTTATCAGACGCTGCCTTGAGGTCGCCCATACGACCAGAGCCCTGATGATGAATTTCATACAATAATAATTTGATTCGGATGGTCGTGATGACCACAACGTCCCTGAAAGTCAATCAGGCTGAAAACAGATGAAGGAGACGGGCGATGAGAGGCGTTGCAATGTCGTTTTCTTTGGAAGAATACCAATCCCGGTTAGCCAAAGTCAGATTTTCAATGGAAGCGCAGGAGCTGGATGTTCTGATCATTCATGATCCGTCGAATATGTCCTGGCTCACCGGCTATGATGGTTGGTCATTCTATGTGCCCCAATGCGTGGTGGTGGGGCCGAGCGGCGATCCGATCTGGTTTGGCCGGGTGCAGGATGCCAACGGGGCGTACCGAACCGTGTATATGGCGAAAGAAAATGTCACCTTCTACCCGGATCATTACGTGATGAACTTACCGCTGCATCCGATGGAATTTCTGGTCGAAGCCGTGTTGGCGCCGAAATTATGGGATCGGGGCCGGATTGGGGTCGAGAAAGACAACTATTATTTCAGCGCCACCGCTTACGAAGCGCTGACCACCCATATGCCCAATGCTTCTCTGATTGATGCCACCGGACTGGTGAACTGGTGTCGGGCGGTGAAATCGGATCAAGAGCTGACTTATATGTATACCGCCGCCCGGATCGTAGAAAACATGCACCGGGTGGCGTTCGACATGATTGAACCGGGCTTGCCCAAACATCACCTGGTGGCGGAGCTGAACCGCCATGCGGTGCTTGGCCATGACGGGTATTACGGCGACTACGCGGCGATTGTGCCGCTGTTGCCGTCTGGTGCGGATGCATCGGCGCCGCATCTCACCTGGGATGATCGCCCGTTCCAGAAAGGGGAAGGGACTTTCTTCGAGATCGCCGGTGCCCACCGGCGCTATCACTGCCCGCTGTCGCGGACCATTTTTCTCGGCGAGCCGGGGGATAAATTCAAGCGGGCGGATGAGGCCTTAACCCGTGGCATTGAGGCCGGACTGGAAGTCGCGCGGCCGGGCAATACCTGCGCCGACATTGCCAATGCGCTCAATGATGTGCTGGATAAAGCCGGTTTTTCCCGCAATGGTGCCCGTTGCGGCTATCCGATTGGGCTCAGTTACCCGCCGGATTGGGGAGAGCGAACCATGAGCCTGCGGGCCACCGACAACACGGTGTTGCAGGAAGGGATGACCTTTCATTTCATGCCCGGCTTGTGGTTTGAAGACTGGGGACTGGAGACCACCGAGAGTATTGTGATCACCCGGTTTGGGGCCAAAACACTCTGCGACTTTCCGCGTCATCTATTCGTCAAACATTAAGCCTGTGGCCGGGAATCACGCATTCCGGACTTTCAATGGGTATTAAATAAGGATGGGCCATGCAACCGACATCGATGAGCGCCAGCGTGGATTTTGATCTGGACGGTGTACAGCACGGGTTTTTGAAGTTGCCCTATTCCCATGATGGTTCCGCCTGGGGCGCGGTGATGATCCCGATCACTGTGGTGAAAAATGGTGACGGTCCGACGGCGCTGCTGACCGGCGGGAACCATGGTGATGAATATGAAGGGATCACCAGCTTGCTCAAGCTCTCGCATCAGCTCAGGTCGGAGATGATCACCGGACGGGTGATGATCGTGCCGATGATGAATCACCCGGCGGTGGAGAATGGCTCGCGAACCTCGCCAATAGATCGGGGCAATTTAAACCGGGCATTTCCGGGTGATCCGACCGGCAGCGTGACGGAAAAAATTGCTGATTATTTCAATCGTTATCTGGTGCCACGGTGCCAATATGCGTTGGATATTCACTCCGGTGGCAAGACTCTGGATATCATCCCGTTTGCTGCGGCGCATCGTCTGGGTGATCCGGAGCAGGAGGCGGCCTGCTGGCAGGCGGCGAGATTGTTCGGTGCGCCCTATACCATGCGGATGGTGGAGATGGATCCTGCCGGACTCTATGACACTGCCGTTGAGTCGCAGGGAAAGGTGTTTGTCACCACGGAGCTGGGCGGCGGCGGGAGCAGCACACCGGCGTCGATTGCTTGTGCCGATCGCGGGATCCGCAATTTTCTCCGGGTGGCCGGTATTTTGCGTGATGAGGTTGAGCTGCCAGCCCAACCCACCCGGGAGTTGGACATGGCTGATGCCAGTTGCTATCTGCAAAGTGAGCATCATGGGATCGCCGCGTTTGAGGTGCCGCTGGGCGCAGCTGTCCGCGAAGGCGATGTGATTGCCGGCATCTACTCAATGGAACGGACGGGGGAGCCGCCTCACATCTACCGGGCGCAGCGCGATGGCATGCTGGCTGCCCGCCGTCATCCGGCGCTGGTCAATATGGGAGATACGATTGCCGTAATTGCCCGGGTGCTGTCTGAGTAGCGGGTGATAAACATCCAGGGAGGAAAACCATGCGACTTGATCGCTATGATGTGAAAATTTTGCAGATATTGCAGCACAACGGCCGGATCACCAAATCGCATCTGGCCGATGCCATCAACTTGTCCGTCAGCCCGTGCTGGGAGCGGGTGAAAAAGCTCGAAGCCGCCGGGATCATTGAGGGATACGGCGCCCGGATTAACCGGGAGCTGCTGGTTAAATGTACCGCCGTGCTGGTGGAGATTGCCCTGAAACAGCACCATGCCGAAGCGTTCCGCCGTTTTGAATCTTATATTGCCGAGTGCACTGCCGTCACCGAATGTTATGCCACCGGCGGCGGGGTGGACTATATCCTCAAAGTGCAAACCGAAGATATTGATCAGTACCAGCGCCTGATCGATCGCTGGCTTGATGCTGATCTCGGCATTGAGCGCTACTTTACCTACATTGTAACCAAGACCATCAAGCGCGATGAGCCGGTGCTGAACCTCTCGCCACACCTGCTGCGCTGAGTCGCCGCCCCAGAAGCTTGCCAGCTTCGCAACGCATTGCTTTTGAAACGTTGTGCAAACGATTTGACGACGCGTCATGCCCACTTCGGCTAAGGAGCGGCCCACGGGAAAAAAGCCAAACAATCGCCTTCCTTCCAGAAAAATCACCAAAATGGTGTGCGGGGCTTCAGAAAAAGTCGACGGAAAATTTGCTTAGGCTGAAAGGAGGGGCCTGGACGTGTGCTTGGGAGATCTGATGAACGTCGCAAAGTCGGGGTGCCATCATTGGCTCGTGAATGTCACGCAGCGCTGTGGATTGAGGCCATGCTGAGATGGCCACCACTGAGAGGGGAAGACCGATGAATAAACAAACGCAAACCTTACTGGCGCTGGACCGTCAATGTGTGTTTCACGCCTCAACCCACCTGAAGCAGTATGCCGCCGGGCAAGTGCCGGGTCGGGTGGTGACCGGCGGCCACGGGATCCGTATTCAGGACTCGGAAGACCGGGAACTGATTGACGGCTTTGCCGGCCTCTATTGCGTCAATATCGGCTATGGGCGTACCGAGATGGCTGAGGCGATTTATGAGCAGGCGAAACAGCTGGCCTATTATCACACCTACGTCGGCCATACCAACGAGGCGGTGGTGAACCTGTCTGAGCGATTGCTGGCCATGGCGCCGAACGGGATGAGCAAGGTCTATTACGGCATGTCGGGCAGTGATGCTAATGAAACCCAGCTCAAGCTGGTGTGGTATTACAATAATGTGCTCGGGCGGCCGGAGAAGAAGAAAGTCATTGCCAGGGAGCGTGGCTACCACGGCTCCAGCATTGCGTCGGGCTCGATGACCGGGCTGCCTCTGTTTCACGCTCACTTTGATTTACCGCTGGATCGCATCAAGCACACCGTCGCGCCGTATTACTACCGCCGTGATGACGAGAGCATGACGGAGCTTGAGTTTTCCCGGTTCTGTGCCGATCAACTGGAGGCGCAGATCCTGGCCGAGGGTCCGGAGACCGTTGCCGCCATGATTGCCGAGCCGGTGCTGGGCACCGGGGGCATAGTCCCGCCACCGGAAGGGTACTGGCAGGCGATCCGTCAGGTGCTGGATAAATATGATGTCTTGTTGATTGCCGATGAAGTGGTGTGTGGTTTTGGCCGTCTCGGCGCGGCATTCGGCTCGATTTTATATGACATGAAACCGGATTTGATCACCGTCGCGAAAGGACTGACGTCTGCCTACCAGCCGCTATCCGGGGTGATGGTCGGGGAAAAAGTATGGCAAACCCTGGAAGCGGGGACCGATACCTGGGGTGCCTTCGGTCATGGGTATACCTATTCCGGCCACCCACTCGGTGCGGCTGCGGCGTTGTGCAATCTGGATATCATTGCTCGGGAAAATTTGATCGACAATGCCCGCGATGTCGGGGCGTATCTGCAACAGCAAATGAATGCGGCGTTTAGCGAGCATCCGCTGGTCGGAGAAAGTCGCGGGATCGGCATGCTGCATGCGCTGGAGTTCTCGTCTGATCGGCAGCAGCGGGGTCATTTTGATCCCAACCTGAAAGTCGGCCCCCAAGTGGCGGCGGCCTGCCTTGAGCAAGGGTTGATCGCCCGGGCGATGCCGCATGGTGATATTCTGGGTTTTGCCCCGCCGCTGATCGCGACTCGCGCCGATGTCGATCAGATCGTGGCGAAAACAATTCGGGCAGTGAATCAGGTGGTGGATCAACTGGTGACCAGCAAGCAATGGCAACCCCGGTAGTGTCGATTTGATCGCCTGATCTGACCCGGTCCTTGGGCGCCTGACGAGCTCAGGTTCGGGTCATCAACGTCGGTAAAAAAGACTGAATCTTTCTTCTTGACCTCAGGTTAACCTGAGGTTTTATGCTACGTCGTATTCATCAATAAGCATCAATACTCAGCATCAGAAGGAAGACCCATGAAAAATACAAATGCTCAACATGCCCTCAAGCACCATAACCCTACCGCGTTGTTTAACCCGACTCCCTTTGGTTTCTGCCACAGCGTTTCCGCTCCCAGCTCGGGCGAGCTGGTATTTATCTCCGGTCAGAGTGGCGGTGAAGATCTCGATCATACCCTGAGTCATGATTTCAGCCGCCAGGTTGAATTTACCCTCAAGAACCTCGGCATTGCGTTGGCCGAGTATGGATTGCAGTTCGAAGATATCGTCAAAATTACCGTGCTGATTGTCGATCACAACGCGGACAAACTGGCAATCTGGAGCGACGCCGTCAGCCGCACCTGGGATCCGGCGCATCTGCCGGCCAGCACTTTGATCCCGGTCCCGGCACTGGCCCTGAAAGGGATGCAGATTGAAGTGGATGCCATCGCGTTCAAAGCCCACGATCGCGAAACTGTCATGTCCGAATCATTGGCTGAATAATACCAATCGCAGTAAATAACTGGTCATCCTAGCTGGTTAAAATGCTCGATAACCGCGTTATAATTTTTGATTGTAGAATAACTACTTATCAAGAAATTCTGCCTTGTTCTCAAACATTTTTCCTGCGCTATTTCTGATCACTTACTTACTCTGATTGGTATAAAACCGAGAATGAAGGCCCTGATCATCCGGGGCGTTGAAGGATTGGATGCATGGAACGACTCATGACTTATAAGAATTATCTGTTGTTGGCAATGATTGGACTGATCTGGGGCTCTCAGTTCGTGTTTCAGGATGTCGCGGTCGCGGAAATCTCACCGCTTTGGGTCGGCGTGAGCCGTTCCGTGATTGGGGCGCTGACGCTGGTTGTACTGTGTCGGATGCTGAAATTGCGCAGCCGGAGCCACAGTCGGAGCCACAGTCAATGGGGATTATTCGCCCTGATAGGCTTGCTGGAAGCAACGATTCCGTTTGTATTGGTTCCCTGGGGGCAGCAACAGCTCGATAGTGCCGTCGTCGCGGTGCTGATGGGGACAATCCCGTTCTTTGCGCTGCTTTGCGCGCCGCTGTTGATCAGCGGTGCCAGCATTACCCGGTCTGGCCTGATGAGTGTGCTGCTGGGGTTCGGTGGCCTGGTGCTGCTGTTCTGGCCGGCGCTATCGAGCGGCATGGGCGCTGTGGAGCCTGTCCGAGGACTGGCCGTGATGGGCGCAGCCGCCAGTTTTGCCGTGGCACTTTTGTTGCTCAACCGAGTGAAAGGAGAGCATCCGCTGATTGTCGCCCGGAATGTATTAACCATGGCCAGTGTCCAGTTGGTGCTGTTGGCTTTTGTCGTGTCACCACTTGAGGCCGGCGGTCATTCGAACCGCGCCTTGGCCTCGGTCATTTATCTCGGTGTGATGTGTGCCGGGGTTGTTTACTTCCTCTACATGGCGCTTTTGCAGCGAACCGGGCCGGTGTTTACTTCCATGACCAATTATCTGGTGCCGGCGATCGGAGTGGTCATTGGCGCGGTGTTCAACCATGAAGCCGTTGCGCCAACGACCTGGCTGGCCCTGGTGGTGATTGTTGCAGCGTTGATGCTGAACAAACCGCCAAGTGGCAAGAACAAAGCGAGGTCGACGCCGCGTGGGGTGCCGACAACCGGAGAGTCTGCGGCTGGTTAAGAGCGGTGCAGGAAAGCTCAGGAAAGAAGTCGGCATTGAACAAAAAAGCCAGCGACTCATTGACCGGTCACTGGCTTTTGTTTTGTTGCTGGCTCTTGTTTTGTTTTGTTCCTGCGGAAGGGTTATTTCAGCAGCATGTTATACAGGGTGTAGAGGCTCATCATCGCCATCATCACTGTGATCCCCCAGCCAATCAATGACATCCAGCCCGGGTGTTGATAGGTCCCGATAATCGCTTTTTTCTTGGCGGCCACCAGCATGGTGCCCAGAGTCACCGGCAGGATAAACCCGTTCAGTGCTCCGGCGATGATCAGCAGGGCAACCGGCTTGCCGATGAAACAGAAGATCAGCGTTGAGGCGACAATAAACCCGATGATGAATCCACGAGCGTGTTTTTCAATCAGCGGGTGGAGCGTTTTCAGGAAAGAAACTGAGGTATAAGCCGCACCGATCACTGAAGTAATGGCCGCCGCCCACAGTACTAGTCCGAAGATCTTATAGCCGACATTGCCAGCGGCGTGCTGGAACATCGAAGCCGGTGGGTTAGTTGGATCGAGCGTGACGCCCTGGCTGATCACGCCGAGTGCGGCAAGGAACAGGATGATGCGCACCAGAGAGGCCAGACTGATGGCAGAGATAGAACCGCGGTTGACCTGCGGCAGGGCTTCCTGTCCGGTCACGCCCGCATCCACCAAACGGTGGGCTCCGGCAAAGGTGATATAGCCGCCGACAGTGCCGCCGACCAGGGTCACAATCGCAATCACATCAATATGTTCCGGCCAGACTGAGCGGTACATCGCCTGCGCGACCGGCGGTTCCGTGGAGAACAGCACATAAAGGGTCATCGCAATCAAGGCGCCGCCCATCAGCACGGTGAAGCGGTCCATGATTTTCCCGGCATCTTTGAGCAGGAAAATCGTCACCGCAATCACAGCACTGATCCCGGCCCCGGCAATCGGTGACAGGGACGGGAACAGGACGTTCATCCCCATCCCGGCCCCGCCGATATTCCCGATATTAAACGCCAGCCCACCGAGTGCGACAGCCCCGGCAATGGCGTAGCCCAATCCCGGCAGCAGTTCATTGGCAATGTCCTGTGCGCGTTTTTTGGAGACGACAATCACCCGCCAGATATTCAGCTGTGCACCGATGTCGAGCAGGATCGACACCAGGATCACGAAAGCAAAGCTCGCGCCCAGTGTCTGGGTGAAGACGGTGGTCTGGGTCAGAAAACCCGGTCCGACCGCCGAGGTGGCCATTAGAAAGGCCGCGCCCATGATCAGCGACCAGTTAAACCCGCCGCGGGGGGACGCCGATGCTTCGGCATTACGCGATGGGAGGATGATTTTTTCAGATGCCATGTGGATACTCCTGTAAAAAATAGGCCCTTGTCCATTGGGCTGTTTGTTATTGTCTGTTGTGATGTATTGAGCGCCGGGCATTTTTTGCTGCCCACGCTCGCAGGCTTACGTCGTCAAAGCCTGATTGAGCATTGCTGCTGCCCGCTTTTTCCCGACATAGCTGTGGAAAAAGTGGTGTTCGATCATCCGCTCGGCTTCCGCCTGATAGAGGTCTTTTTCGACAAAGCGAATTTGTGCGCCGGGCTGACATTGCGCCAGTTTGCTCAGGCTGCTGGCGGTGAGACAGCCGATTTTGGGATAGCCGCCGATGGTCTGGCGGTCGCGCATCAGAATGATGGGCTGGCCATCGGCCGGGATCTGAATTGCGCCCAGTGCGATGCCTTCGGAGATCAGGCTGGTGGTCTGGCAGATGATCGCTTCGCCGGCCAGGCGGTAGCCCATGCGATCGATTTGTGGCGTGACGGTGTAGGTATGGCTAAAAAACCGTTGGCGCTGCTCGGGGGCAAACTGCGCATATTGATAGCCGGGGATCACCTCAAGCGTCACGTCCCGGCCGTACTCCGGGATGAACTGGCGCGGCACCCGGCGCAAGGGCTGCGCGGGCGTGGCGTTGTAGCGCAGGCAATCTTGCGCGGTTAACTTGCGGCCTTGGGTATCCGGGCCGCCGAGGTTGTCGCGCATGACGGTTGCGCAGCTGTTGAGCACCGGCGTAACCACAAAACCACCTTTGACGGCCAGATAGGCGCGGATCCCGTGCTGACTGCCGCGTAGGCTTAGTTGATCGCCAGCCCGTACACTGACGCTTTGCCAGGGCGAGATGGGTTGCTGATTGAGTTTTGCCGCCATGTCCGCGCCGGTCAGGGCGATAGTGGTCGCGGCGTGAAACTGACAGCTGAACTGTCCCATGGCGATTTCAATCTGGGCAGCATGGATCGGGTTATCCAGCAGGCGATTGGCCCACAGAAATGCATGTTCATCCATCGGACCGCCGGGGCTGACCCCGATATGCTGATGGCCGTGGCGGCCCAGATCCTGAAGCAGGCTCAGGGGCCCCGGGGTGAATACGGTTAAACTCATGCGACCTCCCGAATGCGATGTTCGCGGCGCATGTCGCCGGAGCTGGTGTCAGCTTGGGTGCGACTAGCAGCAAGCGTTGCCTCTTCCGCCGTGATCACCCCGCCCAGCGCCAGAAACCGGGCGCGGGAGATTGGGGTGAAGCGCACCTGGGCGCCCATTTCAAACAGAGTCAGGTTTTCTCGCTGGTAATCAATCAGGTCAACCGGGGTGCGGCCGATGATCTGCCAGCCGCCTGGCGAGGCTTTGGGATAGATGGCGGTTTGTTGATCGGCCAGGGCCAGGCTACCTGCCGGCACTTTTGCCCGTGGTGTCTGTTTGCGTGCAATGTGGAGCCGGGGATCGGTATTGCCCAGATAGGCAAATCCCGGTGCAAAGCCAATGGCATAGACGCGGTACAGGGTACTGGCATGAATCTCGATAATTTGCTCGAAATCCAGCCCGGTATGGCGACAAAGTTCATCCGCATCCAGCGCCACTTCCCGTCCGTAATACACCGGCAGCTCGATCAACGGGCTCGGGCTGTGCTGGTGTTGCTGTTGCTCGGCCTCACTCAGCAGGCGTTTGAGTTGCTGGGTGAAGTCACGAAGCCCGATGGCCATCAGATCAAAGCTGATCAGAATGGAAGTATATGACGGCACTATATCGATCAGGTAGTTGCCCAACTGCGTGCGCAGGATCGGCAGCAGGGCAGCAATCTGATCGGCCGTTTCCGGTGAGGTTTGGTCGGCCAGATAGACCATGACCGTATTTTCGTTCACTGGGGTGATGGTCATCAGCGGCCTCCGCAGTCTTGTCGGGCCGGAGAGGTCGTGGAGGCATCGCGACCTTGTTCGCACTGGAATTGCTGCGGCTGTTGCTGCCGAGGTTGTTGTAGTTGCTGTTGTTGCAGTAGATGTTGTTGCAGTAGATGTTGCAACAGCTGGGCGGTTGGCAAGGCTTGCGGGCCATCGCCGTGAATGCACAAGGTGTCCGCACGTACTGGGATCACCTCTCCTGCCAGTGTGGTCACGCTGCCGTGCTCGATCAGCTGGGCTGCCTGACGGCGGATTTGTGCCAGTTCATGATAACTGGAGCCGGGCTCGGAACGGGGCATTAAGCGACCGTCGCTGCCGTAGGCGCGATCGACAAAGGCTTCAAACCAGAGCTCGATGCCGTATTCATCGGCCATCGCCTGATAATGGTCATGATTGGGCACCGCCATCACCACCAGAGGTAGGCTGGCATCATAGCGGTGCAGGGCAGCCAGCAGGGTGGTGAACACCTGATCATCTTTCATCATGGTGTTGTACAGGGCGCCATGGGGTTTGACATAGCTGAGTGGCATTGACTCACTCTGGCAAATCGCGACTAACGCGCCGATTTGATAAGTAAAGAGTGCAGCCAGTTCTTCCTGGCCCAGGTTGAGCGGGCGGCGGCCAAAGCCTTGCAGGTCGGCGTAACCGGGGTGGGCACCGATCGTCACTTGATACTGTTTGGCCAGCCGGACGGTATTAAGCATCACGGTGGGGTCGGATGCGTGCATACCACAGGCAATATTGGCCATGTTCAGATACGGCATCACCTGCGCATCATTGCCCATGTTCCAGATGCCGAAGCTTTCGCCCATATCACAGTTGATTTTCATCTCTTTCTCTCCCTGATTTACAGCACAGCCAAGGCGTTGTTAAGCAAGTCGGTGATCAGCATTTTTCCCGGCGCATGGGTGATGCAGATTGGCGGCTTGCTCTGGCGCAGCACGTTCTGTGGCGTAACGCCGCAGGCCCAGAACACCGGCACTTCGCCGGTATGAATGTCGACGGCCTCACCGTAATCCGGGGTGTCAATGTCCTGAATGCCAATCGCGGCCGGATCACCGAAATGAACGGGGGCGCCATGGGCTTTCGGATAGCGGCTGGTGATCTGAATGGCGCGGATCGCGTCTTTGGGGGTAAACGGGCGCATGGAAACCACCATGTTGCCGTGAAACCGACCGGCGGGCTGGCAGGCGATTTGGGTGTCGTACATCGAGACATTGCGCTGCTGCTCAATATTTCGCACGGTCAACCCGGACTGGATCAGGGCTTCTTCAAATGAAAAGGAGCAGCCCAGTACGAAAATCACCAGGTCATCCCGCCAGTACGCTTCGAGATCCGGCACTTTGGCCGTCAACTGCCCGTCGTGGAAAATGTGATATTCCGGGACGTCGCGGCTGATATCAATGGCGGCGCCAATGTCATCCAGAAACGGTTGACCAGGCTCGGTGACGCCAATCAAGGGGCAGGCGACCGGGTTTTTCTGGCAGAACAGCAAGAAGTCATTGGCCCAGTCTGCAGGCAGCATCACCAGGTTGGCTTGCAGATAGCCTGGTGCCAAACCGCTGGTCGAGCCGGTATAAGCATTGGTTCGGATCTGCTCTCGCAGCGCCTGCCGGGAAAGTGAGGCCAGAGATTGTTGTAATCCGGACGTGTCCATCGTACCGCTCCTTGGTTGCTATTGTGTAAATACTTGGTAAAGATACGGCTTCCTGAGATAATGTCTATTTGTGATTTTTTGGGTGATCTGATAAAAAAAATTTATCAGGCAGTAGGATGTGTGCTGTCTACGGGGAAAAGTGACGCGATATTTCGACACAGGAGGTGAGGTTATGCTGAATCTCAAACAGCTGGAAACCTTTGTATGGATTGCAAATTTGGGCAGTTTTCGTCAGGCTGCGGCGCAGTTGTGTACCACGCAACCGGCAATCTCCACGCGGATCGCGAATCTGGAGCAAAGTCTCAACACGACTTTGTTTCACCGTGAAGGCGGGGTGGTGTCTTTGACGGCTAAAGGCCGGGAGTTGTTACCCCTGGCCGAGAACATCCTGAGAAATACCGAGCAACTGCAATTGAAGGCCGATGCGGCAACCGCTTTATCCGGCATGTTACGGATCGGGGTATCAGAGACGTTGGTCCATACCTGGTTGCCGGATTTTTTAAAGTTGATCCACCAGCAACTGCCGGAGGTTGAGGTAGAGCTCATTGTCGATGCGACCGTCAATCTGAGCAAAGAGTTGCTTGCACGAAATATCGATATCGCGCTGATGCTCGGGCCGGTTGCCGAGCCGGTGGTGGTGAATCAGATGATTTGCGGTTACCCCTTGTATTGGGTGGCCAGCCCCGAGCTGCTTGGCAGGCAAAACGCGACGATGGCGGATTTTGTCCAATGGCCGTTGATCACCTATGCCCGTAATACTGCGCCTTATCATGAGATTGCCCGTTATTTTAAACAGCAGGAGATGGCGGTCCGCTTTTATTCTGCCAGCTCGTTGTCAGCCAGTGTCCGCCTGGTGGAAAACGCCGTGGGCATTGCGTCGCTGCCGAAAGAGGTGATTTGTGATCAGCTGAGCAGTGGGCGGTTGGTCCTGCTGGATGCCGAGTGGCAGCCCAGTCCGCTGCAATTTACCGTCTCTTATATCAATGCGCCGGCCAGCCAGTTGACGGAGCAAGCGGTGAAACTGGTCCATTGTGCTGTTGCCCGCTATGAGCAGCTTGAGAGGCGCTGCGAGTGATCCGGACCTGTTTTCAGGCTGATAGCGCCAAAGAGATCCACTTGTAAGTGAATGTTTCTCAACGTGTCGCACGAGTTGTGATACTGTTTGTTATACAAATAAGTAAAAGAGATTGATCACCATGACCACACTGCCAAAACCTGAGAAACGCCTGCGCCGTCTGCGCCATACCCCTGCGATGCGAGCTTTGGTCCGCGAACACGATTTTGAGTTATCGGATCTGATCCATCCGTTGTTCATTGAAGAGAACATTGTCGACCCGGTCGAGATCTCGACCATGCCGGGCATCGTACGGCTGCCGGAAAATCAGTTGGCGGATGAAGTCCAGGCGCTCTACGCCTTAGGGATCCGTTATGTGATGCCGTTCGGGATCTCTCACCATAAAGACGAGGCGGGAAGTGACACCTGGGATGATGAAGGCCTGCTGGCGCGGATGATCCGTACCATCAAGGCGGCATGTCCGGAGATGATGGTGATCCCGGATATCTGTTTTTGTGAGTACACCACCCATGGCCATTGCGGCATTGTGTATGACCACTGCGTCGATAACGATGCCACGCTGGAAAACCTGGTGAAGCAGAGTGTGACTGCTGCCAAGGCCGGGGCTGATATGCTGGCGCCGTCTGCGATGATGGATGGTCAGGTAAAAGCAATCCGGGCCGGCCTGGATGCGGCGGGATATGAACACGTGGCGATTCTGGCCCATGCGGTGAAGTTTGCTTCGTCATTTTACGGGCCGTTCCGCGCCGCTGTGGATAGCGAGCTGGATGGCGATCGCAAAGGGTATCAGATGGATTACGCCAATGGTCGTCAGGCGCTGCAGGAAGCCTTGCTGGATGAAGCGGAAGGGGCGGATATTCTGATGGTAAAACCCGGGACGCCATACCTGGATGTACTGGCGAATTTGCGTCGGGAAACGCATTTGCCGCTGGCGGCTTATCAGGTCGGTGGTGAGTATGCGGCGATTAAATTTGCTGCCCTGGCTGGTGCCCTGGATGAAAAGGCGGTGGTGTTTGAAACGCTGACCGGGTTCAAGCGGGCTGGGGCGCAGCTGGTGGTGAGTTACTACACCAAGCAGGTCGCGCAGTGGCTGGCGGACGAGCAGGCATAACGCAGACTAGACAACTAAGCCCATCAATTGATGGGCTTGGTGTTATCGTCTGCTCGTTACGAGGGCTGTTACTGCAGGTAAGCGTTGAGCATCCAGGTTTCTTTCTCTTGCTGGCTGATGTAATCGCTCAGCAGGGAGACGGTCCCCTCATCTCCGAGTTCGCTGGCTGCGCTCAGGATCTGACGCTGTTTGATGAGCAGGGTCTGGTAAGCTTCAAGGATATGGCGAATCGCCTGTGCCCCGTCGGTGACATCCAGCGTTTCCGGGATCGCTGATAGCGCCAGGTATTTCGAGTAGCCGTGTACTGGTTGCGATTCCAGGGTCAGGATCCGCTCGGCAATTTCATCGACTTTGATCACCAGATCGTTATAAATCTCTTCAAATTTTGCGTGAAGCTCAAAGAAGCTGCGGCCTTTGATGTTCCAGTGGAAACCGCGAACATTCATGTAAAGCAATTGGTAGTCGGCCAACAATGTATTCAATTCTGTGGCGAGGACCGAGGTTTGTTGTTTGTCGAGGCCAATCATATTCTTTTCCATGGTCGTTTCCTTTCTCTGTTCAGCAGAATGTGCGTTGATGTGTCACTTGGCTATGGGCTAAGAATAAGCTGGGTAGGATGGAAAGTATAATCGATTGAATGTATTATTTTGATAGGTTATACCGATTTACTAAGGGTTGATTGAGCGGTAACTGGCGTTGCTGTGGAATCGTGTCTTGAGCCGTCTCATGAACTTATGCACAATAGTGCGAATTGTTCAGGAAAGGTAGAGAGCATGATTTCAAAGTGGGCTGCGCGCTTTTTTCAAATGGCAGAGCTGGTAGGTTCCTGGAGTAAAGATCCGTCTACTCAGGTCGGCGCTGTGATCACACAGGGAAACCGCATTGTGTCTGTCGGCTTTAATGGTTATCCGCATGGTATTTCCGATAGCGCTTATGTGGATGATCGTGAAATGAAGTTGCTGAAAACCTTGCACGCAGAAGAGAATGCCATTCTGTTTGCCAAGCGTGATCTTGCCGGTTGTGATATTTGGGTGACGCATTTTCCGTGCCCGAACTGTGCAGCCAAGATTATCCAGACCGGGATCTCAACGGTGCATTGCCCGGAGCAGACCGAGGACTTTTTGTCTCGCTGGGGCGATAAGATTAAAGTGAGTGAAGAAATGTTCGCTCAGGCGGGTGTTGCCGTGGACTGGTTGCCTCTGGACGATCTCGCCCGTCGGGATGCTGCTTCAGAGAGTGTATAAATAAAAAATCCGGCAAACGCCGGATTTTTTTTCAGGTATTCCGTTTACTGGCGAACGCCTTCAACGTGCAGTTCAAGGTCAGCATAGCTGGAGTCGCCCATGACCTGAATGCCGAAGTCTTTCAGCTCAATTCGGGTGGTGCCCGTAAAACCGGCGCGGTAGCCGCCCCATGGATCATCCCCGGCGCCGACCAGTTGTGCATCAATCGAGATCGGTTTGGTCTGACCGTGCAGCGTCAGGTTGCCGTCGATGGTCATTGCATTGTCCCCTTTCGGCGTCACTTTGGTACTGGTGAAGGTGGCCGTGGCGTATTTCTTCACGTCGAGGAAATCATCGCTACGGACGTGCTTGTCGCGCTCGGCGTGATTGGTATCGAAGCTGGCAGTATCCACGTTCACTTTTACTTGGGATGCCGCCAGATTTTGCGGGTCATAGCTGAAGGTACCGTCGAAATCGTTGAAGCGGCCTTTAATCCAGCTGTAGCCCAGGTGTTTGATTTTCAGGTTGATTGAGGCATGTGCCCCTTTGGTATCAATCACATAGTCTGCTGCTGAAGCAACTGAAGGTACAGAGACTGCTGCTAATAATCCCAAAGCTAGCATGTGTTTTTTCATTTTTCCTTTACTCCCAACATTTTCTTCAAGGTATTGTCTTTATTCATAAAGTGATGCTTTAAAGCAGCAGCTGCATGAAGCGCAGCCAGTCCAATCAGGCTATAGGCTATGTATTCATGAATTTCACCGGCAATATCAGCCTGGTTTGGAAACAACTCACCCAACCCCGGCACCGAGAACCAGTCAAACACATCAATCGCCCGGCCGTCGGCGGTCGAAATCAGGTAACCGGAAATAAACAGACCGAACATGAGAAGATAGATCAGCCCATGGGCTACTTTCGCACTGATGATTTCCCATCGTGCCCCTTCAATTGCCGGATGGCCTTTCATTTGCTTCCAGACCAGGCGAAGCACGGTGGCGAACGCCAGACACAAGCCGACAGATTTATGCCAGTGAGGGGCGGGTTTATACCAGGCGGAATAATAGTTCAGGTCCACCATCCATAAGCCGACGGCAAAAAGGCCAATGACTACGACGGCGGAGAGCCAGTGCAGTGTGATGGAGAGCCAGTCGTAGGCTTTGGGTGTATTTCTCATGATAAAAGTCTATCTAATCCAGGGTATTAATACCGAATGGTTATAGTCTAGTTTGAAATTCCGGAAAGATAAGGTGTATGAGTTGAACAACTACTTCGAATTATTTGAATGAACTATTTGGATTTTTGGCGAACTGATGAAAAAGTATGCGGGACAAAATGTAAGGCAAGAAAAAGGCAAGCGCTGTGGCTTGCCTTTGAAAGTCGTGAGTGGCGCAATGTGCGCAGAAAATAGTTTTTTAGCGCAGAATATTATTTTCGTGGCGCCAGTCCATAATGGTCCAGTCTTTCATCTGGGCGTGTAGCGCCAGTGCCGGATCCGGGTTGACGGCAAACGGGCGGTCCACGGCATCCAGCATTGGTAAATCGTTGATGGAATCACTGTAGCCGTAACTGCCTTTGAATTCGATATCCTGCTCTGCCAGCCATGCTTTCATTCTCACCACCTTTCCTTGTTGATAGCTGAGGGTGCCGGTTGTCTTGCCGGTGAAGATGCCGTTGATCTGTTCCAGGTTGATCGCAATGGCGTCATCGGCACCTAAACGTGCTGCAATGGGCTTGACCAGGTGCTCTCCGGTGGCTGAAATGATCAGCACAAAATCACCCCGTTTTTTATGCCATTCAATGCGAGAGAGGGCATCGTCGTACAGGGCCGGCTCAATTTTCCGGGTCAGAAACTCGGTCATCAGCTGGTTCAGCGTTTGGGTATCCATGCCCACGATTGGTTTCAGGGTCGTGCGCAGGTAAGTGTGCATGTCGAGGTCGCCCTTGGCGTAAGCGGCCATCAGCTCTTTTTCTTCAGCCAGAATCGATTCAGGGGCGAGGCCTTTTTCAACGACAAATTCGTTCCAGAGGCTGGCAGAGTCTGCGGCAATCAGCGTTTCGTCCAGGTCAAATACAGCCAGGTAAGGCTTTTTTTCCATAGCCTGATGTGTGTAATTCAAACTATTTATCCTTTCGTCTTTTTTTCAGTTCTTCGTCTATGGAGGGTGAGCATAGATAAGAAATATGACAGTTCTCTTTCAGAATTATGTAGATTTCAAGGCAAAACACCCCCTGTCTTTGTCTGAATTATCAGTCATGGTTGGCGATATCCGGGACAATGTCTCATTAGTGATACAGATGGACCGGATGAACCGCTGTATAGTGCGGGCATATTTTATCGGCTCAATGGAAGAGAGGTGGGCATTGATGACAACAGCACAAAGGAAGACCCTGTGAGCCATGCGCTGACATTCGGCGGACCGCTTGCACGCTGCCTGGTGACATCAGCTGATGGCAGTGTTCATGCTGTGTATCAAGACTATACGCTCAAAAGCGCTTTTCAACCCATTGTTGCGGCTGACGGAACACTGTTCGGCTATGAGGCGTTACTGCGCATTTACGATCGAAACGGTATACAGTTGAAAACAGAACCATTTTTCAGTACTGGTCTGTTGGCGCTGCGTGATCGACTGAACCTTGAGCGCTTGGCCAGAACGATCCATTTGCGTAATTACGCGCATTTTCTCAGCCAGGGCGCTTTATTTCTGAATATGACCCCTATCGCGGCGCTGGACCGTACCAGTCAGCAATGTCTACAACGCACATTTATGACCGAGGCCGAAGCCTTGGGGGTGGCATCCAAACACATTTACTTCGAGTTGCTGGAGCACTATACCGCCAATGATCAACTGTTGCTGCATTCGCTGAAATCAATGCAACAACATGGCTTACGGATCGCGATTGACGATTACGGCGTAGATGGGTCGTGTGAAACCCGGGCCCGTTGCGTGAATCCGGATATTATTAAAGTCGACCGAAGCCTGCTCGCGGCGTATCGGGCCGGGCAGCCCCAGGCGTTGCAGGATGTCCTGACGCTGGCCCATGAGTTGAATGCCAGGGTGCTGGTGGAAGGCGTGGAGAGTGAGTGCGATTTTGACGCGGTCCGGCGTCTGGGCGTCGATTATATGCAGGGGTTTTATATCGGCCACCCGGAACTGGCCAGTTATCTGCCCCGACACTTTACGCCGGTGTGCGGTTGATCGGGGCAAATGAGGGTCGGAGTGATTACCCGTGGGCAACCCCGCCTTGGGTTAGTTTTTCCGGATTCAGCAACTGCTCGAGCTCGCTGCGGCTCAGATCGGTTTCTTCGACCGCGACTTCAAGAATCGGACGCTGTTCTTTGTACGCTTTCTTGGCAATTTCCGCCGCCTTGAGATAGCCAATGACCGGGTTGAGGGCAGTAACCAAAATCGGGTTCTTCGCTAGCGCCTGTTGCAGGTTATCTTCCCGGACCGAGAAGCTGCTGATGGCTTTGTCGGCCAGCAGGGTGGCAGCATTCGACAGCAACTCGACGCTTTGGATCAGGTTATACGCGATCACCGGCAGCATCACATTGAGCTGGAAGTTCCCCGATTGACCGGCAATGGTGATAGTGGTGTCGTTGCCGATCACTTGAGCGGCAACCATGGCAGCGGCTTCCGGCACCACCGGATTCACTTTACCCGGCATAATCGAAGAGCCCGGTTGTAACGCTTCCAGTTCAATTTCCCCGAGCCCGGCCAGCGGACCGGAATTCATCCAGCGCAAATCATTTGAAATCTTCATCATGGCCACGGCAGCCGTTTTTAGTTGGCCGGACAATGCCACAATCGCGTCCTGGCTGCTGAGGTTATAGAAGAAGTTATCGCTGGAGGTAAAGCTGATCTCGGTCGATACCGAGATATTATTGGCAAAAATGGCGGCAAACTCAGGCTCGGCGTTAATGCCGGTGCCGACGGCGGTGCCACCTTGCGCGAGTGCCGTAACATTCTCCAGCGCCTGGCTGATCCCGTGACGGGCTTTTTCCAGTTGGGATTTCCAGCCTTGCAGCTCTTGTCCCAGCGTGACCGGCATGGCGTCCATCAGGTGTGTCCGTCCGGTTTTGACCACCTGGCCGACCGCCAGCGTTTTGTCGTCGAGCGCGGCGATCAGGTGATCGATGGCCGGAAACAATTGCGTATGGCAGGCGAGTGCGCCGCTGACCTGGATCGTCGTCGGGATCACATCGTTACTGCTTTGCCCCATATTGACGTGATCGTTCGGGCTCACCGGCTGGCCGCATTTTTGGGAAGCCAGGGTCGCGATCACTTCATTGGCATTCATGTTGGAGCTGGTGCCGGAGCCGGTCTGGAAAATGTCGATCGGGAAATGCGCCAGATGTTGGCCGTCGATCAGTTCCTGGCAACTGTCAATAATTGCATGGGCGATGTCGTGATCGAGTAATTTGAGCTCCAGATTGCTGCGCGCGGCAGCCTGCTTCACGTAGGCCAGCGCCTGAATGAATTGTTTGGGCATTGGAATGCCGCTGATCGGAAAGTTATTCACCGCACGCTGTGTCTGAGCTTGATACAGTGCATCCAGAGGGACCTGCACTTCGCCCATACTGTCTTTTTCGATGCGATATTGGGAAGTCATATTGATTATCCTTAGCGTCCAGAGTGGTAGTGGATTTGTAAAAGGCCGCGTTGCAACGACTGCAGCTGCTTCTGTCCGTGGGCTGAGTTGCCGTAGCATTTTTTGAGAGCCAGTAGCGGGCAATACAGATGATCAACACAGATCCGACGGAAAATTCTGGAATGTCCGGTATGTCGAATGGTCTCGACTAACTGGAAGAAGACCCGACGCAGAAAGAGCTCTTGCAACAGTGGGTTCCAGTTCGGGCTCCGGCGGCTGTAATATGATGCCAGATTGAGACCGGACTGGACGAAGTCAATCACAATGTCCGGTTCAAAACCGGGAATGATTGGCGGCGAGATGAAGCGCTCTTCTGCCTTGAAGAACTGGGCGTAAAGCTGGGCTTGTTTATCCATAGAGCGCTCCGAGACTTAAAGTACGATTATTGTATTGATAATTATTATCATTTAAGTGTGGGCTGTGCAAGTGTACTGAGCTTACTGTTGAGTGTATACGATCCTCCCCCTGAGCTCGTCAGACACAATACGTGATCTGATTCACAGTCACCGCAGTAAAACGCTGCATATCCGACAAAGAGCTTTGGTATGATGACTGAAGTTCAGGTTGTTTGGTGGGACGTATCATGAAGAAGACGAGGGCGCTTAAGGTCGGTTTATGGCTGGCTACCGGAATGGTGGTGTTGCCGGTTTCGGCTCTGGCATCAGGAAGCACGGATGTGACGGCGCTGAGTGTTCCGAAAGCGATGAAAATTTTGCAGGGGCAGGGCTATCACGATTTCAGAAAAATCAAAGTGGAACGTGATGATCATGAAATTGAAGTTGAGGCCCGAAATTCAGACGGACAACGGGTAGAGATCGAAATGGACCTCTACACCGGAAAAGTCATTCACATCGAAGCCGACTAGGGATGTGGCAACGGGCGGCTGATTAGCACCGTCTCAATTTAAGCTGTCGGTGTTTGCGCGCGGATGAGCATGGCGCTGGTGCGTGCCGGTAACCGAAGCTGCGGCTGGTGCCCATGCGTCAGCGTGACGCCGTCCATGGTCAGCCAGTCCTCGTACTCACCTGCAGGTAAATTGACGCACCGTTCGTCTTGACCATTGTTGATTGCGACGACCCCTGTTTCTCCCCGGCTGAAGACCAGATGAGTGTTGCTGTGTTCAAGGCATCGCATCGGCAGCGCATGGCAACGGTTATGGAAGCGGATCATGCGCAGGAGCATTGGATCCTGCCAGCTGTCGAACCACCTTGGCTGACCGGCCTGGTTACAGATCCCGCTGGTGTCCAAATCGGCATAAATCAACGGCACACCGCCGTCACGACCGAGCAGGTAGCAATAGGCCAGACGTTCACTTTGCTCGCTCATTACCTGATCAAGAAAGACATCATTGTTCGGAATGTCGTGGGTCACAGCAAAGGTGATCGCCCGATCAAAGGCCAGCGCCTGCCCGACGGAGTAAGGGTTGACCAGTTCCGACATCGGGCCGTTCTCTTCAAAGACCTTGAACAAGGCATGAAATAGCGGAAAGTCGTATGCCCCGAGCTCGGTTTGTTCGAGATAGGGCTGCAGAAATAATTCGTACTCCTCCCGCGACGCACCGCCGTCGGTAATGATCTCCCCGAAAATATGAACACCCGCAGCAATGTCTGGTTCCCAAACCTGCTTGAGATGCTCAAGCGTCATATGTTTTGCAGCATCAATCCGAAACCCACTCACGCCGATGGCTTTGAGCGCCCGCAAATATTGCTGTTGTGCTTTGACGACATGCTGATTGCACCGCAGGGTCGGTAACCCGGGATCTTCGTGCCCGCCACTGATCCGGCCATGCTGAACCTGCCATGGGTTCGTCCAGTCACGGATCGGAAACGCGGAGACAAAGTCCTGTTCCGTGAATAGTGGTTCGGACAAATCACCAAACAGTTTCAGGGATTCAGAGTGAGCTGGTTGTGCCTGGTATGCCGCGAGGAGCGCTGCGCTCGGATATTGCAGATCACTGCGAACTTTGGACTCATTGGCCATATGGTTGAAGACCACATCGGCATAAATTTTAAGATTCAGCGACCGAAGTTTGGCGGTCATCCGGCGAAAGTCTTCGGTGTTACCCAGCTGATTATCGATTACCCGGTAGTCCTGCGGTTGATAGCGCTGCCACCACGATGTGGCGGGTTCAGCCCGGAGCGATTTCATCGGCGGGGAAACTAACACGGCCTTGAAACCCGCAGCTGCAATCGCCTCGGCGTGCGCAGCAACACGATGATAGGGCCAATCGAAGGCATGGAGAATGACGTTGGTTGCTTGCATTGGGCAAGCGGACACATCTTGCATCGTCATGTTCGTATATCCATCTGAAAAACTGCGGCCAGTCTACTGACAGGGATTGCCGTTGTATTCACCTCAGGGCAGCGCAATCTGGGATGAGGTGAGGGGAGTAGGGAAAGTTAGCCCGAAATTACAGACAGTTGAGTCAAAAAATGCTGAGATTAAATTTGTATTGCATAGGTTTGTTTTCTATCAATAAGGGGTGGGCGGATAAACTTTAACCATTAACTATAGTCCTCCGACCTGAATCTGTGAACGCTGTAATAAATTTCTAACCCTGTAATTTATGCGTCATGTTTCAGTGTAAAAACATTCTCATAAAGAATTTAACTATGGTATATATGAGCGCAATTGCTTATAACAAGGAGGTACATCATGGCAGGTGTTTTGGGAATGATTTTGGCTGGGGGAGAAGGTTCTCGCTTACGGCCGCTTACTGCAACCCGTTCGAAACCCGCTGTGCCCTTTGGTGGTAGTTACCGCCTGATTGATTTTGCGCTGAATAACTTCCTCAATGCGGATCTGATGAAGATCTATGTGCTGACGCAGTTCAAGTCGCAGTCACTTTATGTTCATCTGAAGAAAGGTTGGAATGTGTCCGGGATCACCGGTCGCTTTATTGACCCGATCCCTGCTCAGATGCGGATGGGCAAACGCTGGTACGACGGGACCGCTGATGCTATTTATCAGAACCTGAGATTTGTCGAGCTGGAAGAGCCGGATCAGGTGTGTATTTTCGGCAGCGACCACATCTATAAGATGGATGTAAAGCAGATGCTGGACTTTCACCTGGAAAATCAGGCAGAGCTGACCGTCTCCGCACTGAGAATGCCATTGGATCAAGCCAGCGCTTTCGGCGTGATCGAAGTCGACGAGCACGGGTGCATGATTGGGTTCGAAGAAAAACCGGCCAATCCGAAGCCGATCCCCGGCGATCCCGGGCATGCCTTGGTGTCAATGGGCAATTATATCTTCGAAACGGATGTGTTGTGCCAGGAATTGGAAGCCGATGCAAGTAACGAACATTCGAGCCATGATTTCGGCAAAGACATCATTCCGAAACTGTTCCCGCAAGGCAAGGTGTATGTCTACGACTTCACGACCAACAGTATCCCGGGTGAAAAGAGCTCTGGTTACTGGCGCGATGTCGGGACGATAGACGCTTACTGGCAGGCACATATGGACTTGCTGTCTGAAGATGCGCCTTTCTCCCTCTACAACCGCCAATGGCAGTTGCACACCTACTATCCGCCGTTACCCCCCGCTACCGTACTGGACAGCGATGAGCATAAAGTTGATATTAACAACTGTATGATTTCAGCCGGCAGCTACATTCGCGGCGCCAAGGTTTATAAGTCTGTACTTGGATTTCGAACCAACGTCGATCATGGCTCTATGATCAGCGAATCCGTGATCCTCGGAGATGTGAAAATTGGCGCTGGATGCTCGATACGCCGTGCTATTATCGACAAAGATGTGCAAATCGCGCCGGGCACCATGATAGGGGAAGATCTGGAAGAAGATCGCAAGAAATATCATGTGTCTGATGACGGCGTCGTCGTGATACCAAAAGGAGCAAAAATTGGTTACTAGGAACAAATCGAAGCAAACGCCGTTGAAGGTCTTATTTGTTGCCTCCGAAGTCGAAGGATTGGTCAAAACCGGTGGTCTGGCGGATGTTGCCAAGGCTTTGCCTGCCACGCTACAGGCCATGGGTCACGATGTTCGGGTGGTGATGCCGCTGTATCAGAAAGTGGCTGGTCGTGAGCAGGCAGAAACGGTGCTGGCGACGGAGCTGTGTGTCACTTCTCAGCCGCAGCCAGTGGGTTACCAGGTCAAAACGTTGCACCTTGAAACTGATGGTGACCCTGTCACTGTGTTGGGGGTCGATGCGCCTTATTTTGATCGTCCCGAATTGTATGCGGAAAATAACCAGGCTTACGCCGATAACGGTGAGCGGTTTACTTTTTTCAGTGCTGCGGCGTTGGATCTATGTGAAAAACTCGATTTCCAACCGGATGTCATTCACTGTAACGACTGGCATACCGGGTTGGTGCCGTTTTTGCTGCGTACCCGATACGCACAGTCTTCCTTCTTTGCTCAGACGAAAAGCGTCATGACGATCCACAACGCCGTCTTTAAAGGTATCTTTAATTACGAGCAGTACAGCTTGATCCCGGAGCTGATCCAGCAGCGTTATGTTCAGTTGGAAATGGATCCGGCGCATGTCAGCATGCTCAAAGCCGGGGTCGCGTATGCCGATAAAGTGAATGCGGTGAGCCCGAATTATGCCCAGGAACTGCTGACGGAGCTCGGATCCCACGGCATGGCCGCCGACTTTACCGCGCGTGCGGGTGATCTGTATGGCATCATCAATGGTTGCGATTACAGTGACTGGAATCCGGAAACGGATCCTTATATCAAGCAAAGTTTCAAGGCCAATAAGGTGAGCCTGAGCCGCGGCAAGAAAGCCTGTAAACGGGATTTGCAGCAGCAGGTCAATTTGCCGGAGGCGGATGTCCCTATTTATGGCATGGTCTGCCGTTTGACAGAGCAAAAAGGGATCCACTACCTGCTGCCGATCCTCGAAGATTTTCTGGTCAATGACGTGCAGGTGGTGATTGTTGGTACAGGTGACCCGACACTGGCGGCTGCGCTGCGGGCGATCGCCGATCAGTATCCGGCGCAGTTTGCCTTTATTGAAGCCTACAATAATGCCTTGGCCCATTGTGTTGAAGCCGGTGCGGATTTCTTTATGATGCCGTCGGAGTTTGAACCCTGTGGTTTGAACCAGATGTACAGCCTGGCGTATGGCACCTTACCGATTGTGCGTGGGGTTGGCGGGCTGAAAGATACCGTCATTGATTATGACCAGACCCCGCAGGTGGCAACCGGGTTTATCTTTGAAGCGCCGACGCCGGAAGCCTTGCTGATCAAGCTCCAGCGGAGTTTGCTGCTGTATTGCCAGCGCCCTCAGGAGTTTAAACGCCTGCAACAAAATGCGATGGCGTGTAAATTCGAGTGGCGCGAATCGGCTGAACAGTACGTCAGAATGTATCTGGGGGAGGAGCAGGGCGTCAGCGCAGCCATCGCTAGCCAAGCATCATCGCTGCACGCCTGACGATATCTACCCGGCTGACTGGAATCAGCTATCTTACATTCCGGCTGAAGCACCTTTCATCATGAAGCCTCCGAAACGGAGGCTTTTTTATGGTCATTGCTGAGTTTTTTGTGGGCTTTCATGCCAGCGCGATTTTCTGGGTGTTCTATGGTGTCGGCACCTGCTGCTGAATGTGCTGTTTGAACTCTTCGACATGGTCGGCCTGGATCTGGTTGAGCTGGTAGAGGCCGACGGTACTGGTTTGCCCCGCAACATGCTGCGGGAGGGGAACGATGTCGGATTGAGCGAAATACGCCACCATGCACTTAGGATAGGGCATGATGGCCCGCGTGTGGCGCAACAGGTCGAGACTGGCGGAGAGATTATTAATTGCGTAAACAATTCGATCAGCGGCTTTTTGACGTTCTAAATCCAGTTGCTTGGGTTGCGGGTTTTCCAGTAGCTGGCGGTAGTAGTCCGAATCCGGGGTTACCTGGAGCAGCGGATACAGCCCCGTATCGCTGCGTTGATTCACCAGCAGCGGATGAGACTGGTGGACGAATAGCGCCTCTTCATCTTGCAGCAGGGGGATGAAACTGACCGGGCACTTGCGGGACAAACCGACGATCTCATGGCCAACAAACAGATCAATATGGCCGTGTACCAACAGGTCCATGAGTTTCAGGTGGTTGCCGAACTCCAATTGCACGGAAATGGACGGGTGAGCCGCGCTGTATTGTTGCAGAGCCCGTTTGACGAACAGCTCCCACCAGGCATCTCCGGTGCCGATTTTCAGTTTGCGGGTTTTACGCGCCTTGAGATCAGCCATGGCATGAAGCAGGGCATGATGACGACGCTGCAGATCCAGCGCTTGCTCCTGTAACTTCAAACCATATTCGGTCAGCTCAACGCCCTTGGATTTTCGGATAAACAGGGGGACATCAAATGAAGCCTCCAGTTTTTTCAGGGTATTGGTCAGGGTCGGCTGGCTAAGGCCCAGGTGCTCGGCCGCCTGGCTGATATTGCCGAATTCGGCAACAACGAGAAACTGTTGATAATGCTTGTCCATCACAAGGGTCATCACATGGATAAGAGAGAAAAAGGGATTAGCGATAAGTCTCACATTTCTCGAATTGGAATAAAATCCGTGTGTCGGCAATCTTGTGATCTGGATCGGTAAATCGCGCCATGATATTGGTTTTTTCTATATCACAGGCAGGGAATGGTATTTTTCACCGGCGTTGAAACATCCTATGATATTGATATTCAAGATATCTGCTTTTCCTTTTCTTTCACGGAGTCTTTCGCGATGAATACAATGCCGAAATGGTGGCATGATGCCGTTGTTTATCAAATCTATCCCCGTAGTTTCTGTGACTCAAACCAGGATGGTATGGGTGACTTGCCCGGGATCATCAGCAAACTGGACTACCTGAAAACCCTGGGGGTGAATGTCCTGTGGCTCTCGCCGGTATACCGCTCACCGATGGACGACAATGGTTACGATATTTCAGATTATCAGGATATTGCACCTGAGTTTGGCACCATGGCAGACATGCAGCGACTGCTGGCCGAAGCCAAGCAACGGGACATCCGGATTATCATGGATTTGGTGGTGAACCATACGTCGGATGAACACCCGTGGTTTGTTGAAGCGCGCAAATCGAAAGATAACCCGTACCGTGATTACTATATCTGGCGTCAGCCGCAGGAAGACGGTTCAGCGCCGGACGATCAAGGTTCGATTTTCGGGGGGAGTGCCTGGCAGTTTGATGAGCAGACCGGCGAATACTACTTCCATTTATTCTCCAAGCGCCAACCGGATCTGAATTGGGAAAACCCGAAGGTTCAGGAAGAAGTGCATCGCATGATGAACTGGTGGATCGACCAGGGGATCGGCGGTTTCCGTTTAGACGTGATTGATTTGATCGGGAAAGAAGTCGATAAAGGGATCACCGGCAACGGTCCGCGACTGCATCCGCTGATCCAGCAAATGAATCGCGCCACGTTTGGTGATAAAGACCTGCTGACCGTGGGTGAAACCTGGGGTGCCACGCCAGAGATTGCCAAGCTCTACAGTAACCCGGACCGCGAAGAGTTCTCCATGGTGTTCCAGTTCGAACACATTACCCTGACCTGGGAAAACGGTGATAAATGGCAACCGATCCCGCTGGATTTACCATCGCTCAAGCGGGTGCTGACCAAATGGCAGGTTGAGCTGGCCGATGGCGGCTGGAACTCATTGTTCTGGAATAACCATGATCTGCCACGGGTCGTGTCCAAGTATGGCGATGAGGGCCAATACCGGGTCGAGTCGGCCAAGATGCTGGCAACGACGTTGCACCTGATGAAAGGCACGCCGTATATCTATCAGGGCGAAGAGATCGGCATGACCAATGTCGCCTTCGACAGTATTGATGATTACCGGGATATTGAGACCCTGAACTTCTATCGGGAGCGGACGGAGAATGGCGTCGCGCCGGAAACCATGCTGGCAGCTGTGCATGAAAACAGCCGGGATAATGCCCGAACGCCGATGCAATGGGACCGCTCGGCAAATGCCGGATTCTCTTCTACTGCGCCTTGGCTGGCCGTCAACCCGAATTACCCGGACATTAATGTGGCGGATGCGCTGGTTGATCCGGACTCGATTTTCTTCCACTATCAGCAGCTGATTGCGCTGCGCAAGCAACTGCCGGTGATTGTACAGGGTTCGTTTGAGCCGGTCTTTGAAGATCACGCGCAGGTACTGGCTTATCTTCGTCAGGATGCACAACACCGCTTATTTGTGCTGAGTAATTTCAGTGGCGAAACCGTGACCCTGACCGTCCCGCAAGCGCTGCAAACCGCGCAGGCGGAGTGCGTGATCGCCAATTATGCGCCGCGCCAGCAGCTGGAAGCGACGGTTACGCTGCAATCGTATGAATCCTTTGCTTTACTCTTGTCTTAATTAATGGCGGGAGAGCCGAATTGGGCTTGGGCCTTGTCTTGCAAGGCTCCGGCTGTTTAATTCGGACTTGAGCACGTGATCAAGAGAAAGCGCCCGGCTTATCTAAGATAAGTCGGGCGCTTTTTTCTATTTTGGGTCGTGTTTCGAAACCGGGGACGGCCGTCACTCGCCGAGCATTACGCTCGGCGAAGGATGGTCAGTGATCGGGCACTTTGCATATAGGTGGTCTGGATTTGGCGCGAGTGCAGCTCAGCGTCCGAGGTATCGCAGATCACCGACCATTTCCCACCTTCCGGTAGCCGGTAACGGGTCGGGATACTGGAATGGTTGATCAGATACAGCAGCTCTTCACCGTGTTTATACAAGCCAAGATACAGCGCAAAAGCTTCCAGCCCCTGCCAGTCTTCGGCACTCATATGCTGGCCATTGGAGCGCCGCCAGTGGATCCGGTGGTGGCCGCGATCTTCTCCGCTGAAGGCCCGGATGAACGGGCTCATCCACTGTTTCCGGGCGGCAATCATCTGCGCCAGCCAGTCGCGGAAACTTTCACTGTCTTCGGATAAATGCCAGTTTGCCCAGCTGATCGCGTTATCCTGGCAATAGGCGTTGTTATTCCCGTCCTGGGTGTGTGACAGGCTGTCCACCGCCAGAAGATGCGGGATACCGAAACTGAACAGCAGGGTAGCCATCAGGTTGCGCTTTTGCCGCTCCCGCCGGTACAGCACCGACTGACGGGTCGTTTCTCCTTCAATGCCCTGGTTATTGGAGCGGTTGTCGCCGTGGCCGTCGCGGTTGTTCTCACCGTTGGCCAGATTGTGCTTGTGGTTGTACGACACCAGATCACGCAGGGTAAAGCCGTCGTGGTAGCTGATAAAATTTACCGGCAGTTTATCGGGCCAGCAGCCGGCACTGAACAGATCGCGGGAGCCCATGATTCGGGTCGCCAGCTCTTTGATTTGGTTTTGCTCGTTGAGCCAGTAGCTTTTTACGGTGTCGCGGAATTTATCATTACACTCATTCCAGCCCCGCGGGAAATGCCCGAGTTGATAGCCGTTCGGACCGACATCCCACGGCTCGGCGATGAGTTTGACCTGGCGCAGTACCGGATCCTGAGCAATGGCTTTGAAAAAGGCGCTGTGGATGTCGAACTGCTCCCGGTGTCGGCCCAGGGTCGCAGCCAGATCGAACCGGAAACCGTCAATCTGGTAGTGAGTCACCCAGTGGCGCAGGGTATCTAGTACGATGTTCAGGCTTGGCTGGTAGCTGAGATCCAAGGTATTGCCGCAACCGGTAAAGTTGACGTAATCCTTACCGCTGTTGAGCAGGTAATGGCTTTTGTCCAGACACTTGAAGTGAAACTGCGGCCCGCCTTCGCCCCCCTCGGCAGTATGGTTGAACACAATATCCATGATGACTTCGATGCCGTGTTGATGCAGCGTTCTCACCATGGTTTTCATCTCGGTGACAGCATCGTGTACGGCATAACGGGGCTCCGGTGCCATAAAGCACAGGGTGTTATAGCCCCAGAAATTCACCTTGTTCATCTTCAGCAGGTGAGGTTCGGACATACAGGAGGTGACCGGCAGCAATTGCAGGCTGGTGACTCCCTGGGCTTTGAAAAACGCGATCATTTCCGGCTGGCACAAGCCGAGGTAGGTGCCGCGGTAGTGGGCATCGATCTCGGGGTGTTGTTTGGTGAACCCTCTGACATGGGTTTCAAACAGAATGGTTTCCTCATACGGCACTTGCGGGTGCGGCGTATTTTGCCAGTCAAAGTCATGACTGGTGACCACAGCTTTGGCAAACTTCCAGCTGGCTTCTGCAGAAAACGGTTCGGTGTAGTGGGGCACTTGATTGAGCGCCTGGGCGTACGGGTCCAGGATCAGGCGCGAGCCGTTTTTTTCCTGGACTTGATAGCCATACACCTGTCCGGCTTTGATCCCCGGAACAAAGGTATAGCGAATGCCCATTTTCTGATGGTCTAATTCAATGACGGTTTTATTATTCTGATCATCGAAAAGAATTAATTGAATGTTGTTACTTTCCGGGCAGTGAATTGAAAAATTACAACCGTGATCACATAATGTAGCCCCTAAAGGATAAGGCTGAGCTAATTTAGCGAACATCTACGACTTCTCTTTTTATATTTCTTGCGGTTTATACCTGTTATTAAATCGGGAAAATAGCCACAGTCAAGGGATGATTTTTTTTGAAAAAAATTAAATGTTGATGCGATAACTGTTTTTTTCATCCTGATTAAAATTAAGTGACATAGCTCTTAATTTTCTTTTTCATTCTGTATTTTTCTTACAGGCTTACGCCTAATCTTCGTGATGCGCCTCACGAATCATGTCTACGCCTACGCGCCTACGCCCTGCTCCTCCTCCTGGCTACGCCGGGGTTCAGGAGGATGCGCCTTCCTGACTGAAAGCTGAATATGAGTCCCGAAAAGACTGCTTCGCCGCAGTCGAATACAAAAATTAGAAGGGACATTCCTATGAAACACAAGTTAGTACCTGTAGCAGCGGCATTATTGACAGCACTTGCTTCCGGGCAAGTTGCAGCGGAATCAGCAACGGATGTTATTTCTGATGGTTGGGAAGTACATGGTTACGGCTCGATGAATTATCGTATGGTCGAGGGTGAAACCATTGATACCGAATATGGCAAACCGGATTATAAATCGGCAGGCACGCACGGTAAAAGTACTAACCAAGTCGAATTCGTTGTGAAGAAACACACAGAACATCAAAATGGTGTTTGGTCTGACTTCGTGGTTCGTTCCGAATTCGGTAATGGTAACTCCTACGCATACACTTCTTCTGGCAGCCAGAAAGAAAACACCAAAGCCCAGTTTGAAGTGAAAGAAACCTTTGTTGAAATCGGTGGTTTGCCGTACCTGGGCGACGACACCTCGATTTGGGCGGGTCAGCGTTACCTGAACCGTGCTGCGGGTCTGCTATCTGGTGAGTTCTGGAAACAGTCTTCTGGTGTGGGTGCAGGTATCCAGACCAAACTTGGCGGGAATACTGCGGGTATCGCAGTGGTCTCGGCTGACCCGGATGCAGGTAAAGCTGAGCCAAATGACGAGCGTAGCACGCTGACGTCTCTGGACTTCTACTACTACGGCGTAGAAGCTCTGGGCGGTCGTTTTGACTTCGACCTGAAACTGATGTCTCAGGCAAACCAGGAGTCTGATTCTGATAGCGGTATTGGCGCAGCGATTACCTATAACCGCGACTACTACGGCCTGGATGGCTGGACACAAACGGCGATTGCTTACGGTGAAGGCATTGCCCAAAACCGTGGTGTGAACTTCGGTGGCTGGAGCGGCGGTAACGACGACGCGCAGTCTCTGTTCATCACTTCATACGGTGTGCTGAACATTACTGACAAGCTGCAAATGGGTTCTGAGCTGACTTACATCGGTGCTCTGGACCAGTTGTTTGGTGCAGAAGATTTGAAACGTTACCTGATTGCAGTTCGTCCATCGTACAAAGTGAACGATAACCTGCGCCTGGAAATGACGGCATCTTACGGCCATGAAGAAGGGAAAGATGGTTACTGGAACCGTACGGGTGATGCGGTAGAAAGTGATATCTACAACCTGGAACTGGCTTCTGCCTTCACCGTGAACGCAGATTACTTCGGCCGTCCGCAAATCAAACCATACGTGAGCTATGTGAAAGCGGATGATCAGGCAAGTGCGGATATTATCGGCATCAAGAGCGGCGACAACGACGTAGTTGTGGGCGTTCACACTGAAATCTGGTTCTAAACCGGTTCAGGATCAAGGCAGCCCTCGGGCTGCCTTTTTGAGTATGTATCTATGCCTTTTTGCTGGCGTTCTGAAAGCCATCACCAGAGAATGCATACATAGATACCCAAGTGTCGTTTCGGGCAGGAGAACAAGAATGAAGATGATAAAAACCACGCTGGCTGCGGTTCTGGTCGCGAGTTTACTGGGTTGTGCGGCTTCCCCGACAGCGCAGGAAAACAAAACCGTGACGATTGCCCAAGCCCCGTGTTGTGAGTCCTTCCGGGAATTTGCCTGGGTGCCGATGCAAGGGGATGAGATTGATTTCGTGGTGGATGCGTATTCACAGGTGGGCCAGTTTGAAGATGGTAAAAGCTATTTTTCCGCCTTTGCTCTACCGGCCAATGTGGAACGGATGCAAGTCACGCTCAATAGCTGGATGAAATCGGAAGGGGTGTTTGCGCCGAAGGTCTTGCTGCTGGATCCGAATTTCAAGCCGGTTAAAACCATTGCCCTGGATGAATTTACCGTCGCCCCGTCGAAGATGTTCAGCCTGAGCAGCTATCAGCACCGATTCACGATGGATCAGGCAACCACGCCGTACCTAGTGGTGTACTCGCCGCTTGAGTACCGAAAAGAGGCCATCACCATTCCACATCCGGAGCGTCTTCGCGCCGAAGAGCTCGGTCTGGCCCGGCCGATGGTGACTGACCCGGTGATTGAGCATCAACGGTTCGGCTCTTTAACGTTGGATCTGAAGGCGCTGAACATGCGGGCGTACCGTGTTGGAGAGACGCAACCATTGCCTCAGCCAGCAGCAGTACCAGCAACTGCACCGATATCAACAGCTGTGCCTGCGCCGATACCAACAGCTGCGCCGACGGTGAAGCCTGTTGCGGCACCGGTCACATCAGGCCCAGCGATGCTGGCAGAAAGTGAAGCCTTCTATAACACTCAGATCAAGGCGGCCGTGGCGAAAAATGATATCCAAAAAGCCCTCAGATTGATGGAAGAGGCGAAACGCGCCGGATCGACCACCGCAGAAGCGACCTTTATTGAACTGATGCGAAAATAGCGTGCGAACAGCAACATTCCTATCGATTGGGACCGGCAGGGCTTGGCGCTGCCTGTTCCGACATCTTCTTCCCATCTTTTAGCCTGCCTGAGAAATACGGATATGAGTCATCTCAACGCTGCCAGTACAAAGCATAAATATGTAGTCTACCAAGTGTTTACTCGGTTGTTCGGAAACAAAAACCGTACCAATAAACCCTGGGGCACCCTCGAGGAGAACGGTGTCGGAAAATTCAGTGATTTTACCGACACGGCACTGCAAGCGATCCGGGAGCTGGGCGTCACACATTTGTGGTACACCGGTGTGCCGCATCATGCGCTGGTCGCCGATTACAGTGCGTTCGGGATCCAGTCCGATCACCCGAGTGTGGTCAAAGGCCGTGCCGGTTCGCCGTATGCGGTGAAAGACTATTACAACGTCAACCCGGATTTAGCGGATGATCCGGCCGACCGCCTGGCTGAATTCCAGGCGCTGATCGCACGCACGCACCGTCATGGGCTGAAAGTGGTGATCGATATTGTGCCCAATCACGTCGCGCGTCGCTACCAGGGGCTCACCAACCCGAAAGGGGTGGAAGATTTCGGTGCATCTGACGATACGAGCCTGGCGTATCATCGCGACAATAATTTTTACTACATCCCGAATGAAGGGTTTGTCGTACCGGATCCGGAAAACGGTTATCAGCCGCTGGGCGGTGAGGCACACCCGGCACTAGCGCAGCCATACCAGGAATATCCGGCCAAATGGACCGGCAATGGCTCCCGCTTGGCCAAACCGGCTTTTGATGACTGGTATGAAACGGTCAAGGTGAACTATGGTATCCGTCCGGATGGCAGCAAAGACTTCGCTGAGCTGCCGCCGGGGTTTGCCGGGCAAAGTACGCAAGCCCATGCCGCATTCTGGCAGGCGCAGTCTGTGCCGGATTCCTGGCAAAAGTTTCGGGATATCGCGCTCTACTGGCTGGCGATGGGCGTCGATGGTTTTCGCTATGACATGGCCGAGATGGTGCCGGTTGAATTCTGGAGCTATCTGAACTCGGCCATTAAGCAGGCCAATCCGGATGCCTTCTTGTTGGCTGAGGTGTATCAGCCGGATTTGTATCGCGATTATATCCATCTCGGCAAAATGGATTACCTGTATGACAAAGTCGATCTGTACGACACCCTGAAGGCGGTTCTCCAGGGCCATGGTTCGACGGATGCCATCGCGGTGGTTCAGGAGCAGATGCTGGATATCGAGCACCACATGCTGCATTTCCTCGACAATCACGATGAACAGCGTCTGGCCCATGAAGCGTTTGCCGGAGATGCCCGCAAAGGCAAACCGGCGATGCTGGTGTCGGCAACGCTGAGCAACTCGCCGACCATGGTGTACTTTGGTCAGGAAGTGGGGGAAGCGGCGACCGAAGATGCCGGATTCGGCCTCAAGTCCCGCACGACAATATTTGATTATTTCGGGGTACCGAGCCACCAACGTTGGATGAACGAAGGGCGCTTTGACGGCGGGCAGTTGAGCGATGGTGAAAAAGATCTCCGTGATTTTTACAGTCGTTTGCTGAACTTCACCCTGGACAATTCCGCCATGTTGGGCGAGTACCGGGAAATTCACCGTGAGAACCGTGCGTCGAATGCTGCTTATCCGGAGTCACTGTTCTGCTTCAGTCGTTATGACGGCGCGCAGCAGCTGTTGATGGTGGCAAACTTCGCTGATACGGATTTGGGCTCTGTGCCGATTCAGCTACCGCCGTCACTGGTTGATAGCTGGCAGTTGCCGGATGGCGAGTATACGCTGGTCGAACAGCTCTACGGTGATGAGCGCATACCGCTTCAGACTGTGCAGACCCGGGGAGAGATTGTGGTTCGGATGCCGGCACTCGGTGCGAAAATCTATCTGCTGGAACGTCGCTGAGACGGAAAGTACCCTTAATCCTGGAGTTGATGATGAGAGCCGCTGACCTGAGTGCAGCGGCTTTTTCATGCTTATTTTTTATCGGGTTGATGATCATCGGCGGGGAAGTAAGGTGTACACCAGCCACGATCCTGGATATACCAGGTGCAATGACCGGATGCCATTGCGAGATTCGCAAACAGTAAGCTGACAGCAATGAAGAGTGCTTTAACTTTCATCATTCATTTCCTCGTCAAGTGTAACCGCTATTCAGTGAACACATTTCTTTTGCGCGGTTTGACACAAAAGCCTGTCTGTTGGCATTAAGTCTAGTCGCATTCTTCTGGCGATGAGTCATCGGCAGTTCTCTATACTGAGTGAATAAGCAGAACAGGGCGTATGACGTCTGTAATCAATATGTCGGTTTGACCATTTCTTGCTCGAAGCGTCTGAAATGATCGGTGTTTATGCGTATGGTTTGCTTTCCTTTGAAGTCAAAGGGTTTATCACTAGGGTTCTGGGTTGATGAAAGATAACTAAGAAGTTAACCCTGCGGAAAAGTGACAATTTTTGTCAAATTATGTGTTTTTTCATAAGTCTGACTTAAAAATCGGGTAAGGTGGGTATAATTTTACTTTTAGCACGTTTACAGACAGGAGCGGCGTATTGAATACAGAGTTGGGTCTACAATTGACGACAGAGTTGGTGATGTTTGGCATGGCGGCGCTGATCGCGTTGGGGATTTTATTGCACCAGCCGTCGAAAACCCTTGGCGTCCCTTCGTTGTTGATTTTTATCGGCATCGGGCTGCTGTTTGGCAATGGTGAATTTAATTTTGTTTATGACAATTTGACACTGACGTCATTGATCGGGACGATGGCACTCAATGTCATTGTGTTTGTCGGTGGGTTAAATACGTCAAAAAAGAGTATCGCCGTCGCTTACAAAGAAGGGGGGATCCTCTCGACTTTGGGTGTGTTGTTCACCACGGTGATTTTTGGCGGCATGCTTTATTTTATCGTCGATTTCGATTTGTTGACCTGTCTGTTATTTGCCGCGGTCGTGTCATCAACGGATGCCGCTGCGGTGTTCTCGATTCTGGAGTCGAAAAAACTCAAGCTGAAAGAAAATACCGATACCGTACTGGAGTTTGAATCGGCCACCAATGACCCGGTTGCCTTGCTGCTGGTGGCGATTCTGACAGAAATGATCCTCAGCACCGGGGCCACGAAAAATGCCGCCGACATTGGTCTGGAACTGGCGCAGCAAATTCTGGTCGGTGGCCTGATCGGTTATCTGGGTGGCTTGATGTGTATCCGGTTGTTGAACCGGATCAAACTCGAAGAGTTCGGGTTGATCCCCATTTTCATCCTGGCCTGTTTTGTGATGTCGGCCTACGGCAGCGAGCTGCTGGGCGGCAATATTCTGATTGCCTCGTATATTGCAGGGGTCATGATTGGGAACGAGTTAAAGCGTGGCAAAGTTGTCAGCCGTCATTTTTTCAACAGCCTCTCCTGGCTGGCACAAGCGCTGATGTTTGTGATCCTCGGTTTGCAGTTTTTTCCGGCAGCGTTGGTCGGCGATATGCTGGTGGCGATTCTTCCGGCGTTGCTACTGATGTTCATCGCCCGGCCGTTGGCAATCTTTCTCAGCTATCTCCCGTTTCGCAAGGCCAGTTTGCAGAAACGTCTTTTTATTTCGGCGATTGGCCTGAAGGGAGCGACCCCGATTGTGTTCGCCTTAATCCCGGCTGCGGCCGGGGTGCCCGGCGCACAAACCATGATGCACATGGTGTTCTTTATTGTGCTGATTTCGGTGTTTGTCCAGGGATGGGCGATCGACCCGCTGGCGAAAAAATTGAATCTGAATCAGTCCTGATCTTCGGTCGGGAGAATGAAAACGGCGAAGGGAAATCCTTCGCCGTTTTTGTTTGTCCTACAAACTGTGTATCGGTTCACAGTGTTGCCCGAAACTGCCGGGGGGCGTAGGGCGGGGGAGGATGCTCATCCCGGGGGCGGAGGGGGACAATACAGGGGTTCAAAAACAATAACTAACAGACTCTCAATAACGGAAATCGACTATGAAACGTGTGCTGAAAACGCTGACGCTCTGCTCTTTGACCACTGCTTTGGCATTCCCGTTTGCCGCCTCTGCGATGCAGGAAGGCGAGCTGCTGATCTGGATTAATGGCGATAAAGGCTACGAAGGCCTGGCTGAGGTGGGGCGTCAGTTCGAAGAAGACACCGGCATCAAGGTAAACGTCCAGTACCCGGAGTCGCTGGAAGCCAAGTTCCAGCAAGTGGCCGCGACCGGTGGTGGTCCGGACATTATCTTCTGGGCCCATGACCGTTTCGGCGGCTACGCCAAAGCCGGCCTGCTGGCGGAAGTGAACCCGTCTGCGTCCTTTAAACAGAAGTTGGTCGATTTCAGCTGGGATGCAGTGACCTATGAAGGCAAGCTGGTGGGTTATCCCGTAGCGATTGAATCTCCGTCATTGATTTACAACAAAGACCTGCTGCCTGAGCCGCCGAAAACGTGGGAAGAATTGTATGCCATCGATAAGGCGATGAAAGCCAAGGGTAAGACCGCCATCATGTGGGATGTGAAGAATGCCTATTTCACCTGGCCAATGATCTCTGCCAACGGCGGTTATGCGTTTAAGAAAACCGAAACCGGTTTTGACGGCAAGCAAGTCGGGATCAACAGCGACGCTGGCGTAGCGGGCCTGAGCTTCCTGGTGGGCCTGGCCAAGAAAAATGTGGTGTCTCCGGACATGGACTACGCGGTATCCGAAGCCGAATTTAACAAAGGCAACGTGGCCTTGACTATCAATGGTCCTTGGTCGTGGGGCAACCTGGAAAAATCGAAGATCAACTATGGTGTGGCGGTTTTCCCGACCCTGAACGGCGGTGCTTCTAACCCGTTTGTCGGGGTGCTGAGTGCCGGGATCAACGCGGCCAGTCCGAACCAGGATCTGTCGGTGGAGTTTTTGGAAAATTACCTGCTGACGGATGATGGTCTGAAAAAAGTCAACGATGACAAGCCATTGGGCGCGGTGACGCTGAAATCTTTCCAGAACGAGCTGGCAAAAGACAGCCGGATTGCAGCAACCATGACCAACGCACAAAATGGCGAGATCATGCCGAATATTCCGGAAATGACTGCTTATTGGTTCGCCGAAGGCGCGGCGATTGAAAATGCACTGCTGGGCCGCCAGAGCGTGAAAGATGCGCTGGATACAGCGGCCAAGCAAATCAAGTAACAGGGATTTCACCTGAGTGGACACAATGCGCAGCTTGCTGCGCATTGTGCGTATTTCGGGCCGGTAGATTGCGGACTTGCGATTCCGGCTTGCTGGCAAGAAGGATAATGAAGACGTGAACGGGTTAACAGCGATGCCATACAGCGAGACGCTGTATGTAAAAGGCACCTTCAATGGCTGGGGCAATGATACGCCGATGCATTACATGGGCGACGGCCAGTATCAGGCCGTGATTTGTTTGCCGGCCGATCAGCATAGTTTCAAAATTTCCGACCAGGCAGGAAGCGAGCACCTGACGTTTTCCGCTGACAAATACAAAGCCATGCCGTGCCAAGTGGATCAGGCTCAGGCACTGGTTCCGGCCAAAGGGATCGGGAATGATCTGACGTTTCTGGCCCCGGCAACCGGGCTCTATACCCTGACGTTGACCGTGGTCGATGCACAAGCGCCGCTGCTGCTGATTGGCCTCGGCGGCGAAAATCGGGATGCTGCGCCGGAGCGGGCACTGTTTTCCGGTGAATTTCCGATCACGGCCGGGCAGGCTGCCCTGCAAGACAAAGCTGCGCCGGTACTGGCGCCAACCGAACTGTTCAATCAACTGGCAATTAGCGAGACGGCTGCCGCGCCGTTTGTCTTCGGCGATAATGTTGACGGTTACTACGAAGGGGCGACCCATGGCTTTGTGGCCGCGGGGAAATACCGCCACCAGCAAGGCTGGTATCTGGGGACTTTCGCTGCCTTCGTTGGCGATCAACTTTTGGATAAAACAGCGGCCAGTCAGGCGGATATCCTGCCGTATGGTGTCACTCACCATTTCGACTCGGGGAACAGCGACACCCTGATGTTGCTGTCCCAGCAACGGGCTGCAGCCCTGACGGTTCGCGCTGATCAGCCGGCGGCGCTGGCTATCGCGCCGCAGTTGAACCTGGCGATCAATGCCTCAACGGTGAAAGCCTTTGAGGGCGGTGTGGTGTATGCGCTGGCGCCGGAATTGCGGCAGGAAGCGACACCTTCATTTATTGCAATCACGGCCAACCGGCCGTTCCGTTGTCGGGAAGTCACGTTTGCTGAGGTCCCGGCGCTCAATGAGGTGGTGCACCTGAGCGGCACCCATGTCAAACCGATGCTGGAGTCCCTGGCGCCTGAAACGCAGATGACCGTCTACCTGACCTTTGCCGGCAGCGAAGATGAGGCGATTGCCGCCGCGCAAGCCTTGGTGGCGGAAGATGGTTATACCCGCCATCAGCAGCAGGTGTATGACATGTTGACCCGATCGTATCTGTGGACGTCGGACTCGGACTATAACCGGACGCTGATGTGGGCCAAAGCCTCGGCGAAAGTCTTTGTGTCCAATGAATACGGGAAGGGGATCTGGGCGGGTTTGCCTTGGTTTAAAGATTGCTGGGGACGGGATTCGTTTATCGCGCTGTCGGGCACCTGCCTGGTGAACTGCGATTGTGAAGATGCCCGGGCGATTATCGACAACTTCTCAACCATGCAGCAAACCGATCCGACCGATATCAATTTTGGCCGCATCCCGAACCGGGTGACCAGCCTGACCAATATGATTTACAACACCACGGACGGCACGCCCTGGATGGTCCGGGAGATCTGGGATTACCTGCGCTACAGTGGCGATGCGGACTATGCACGGACGATCTATCCGGTCGTTCAGACCTATATCGCCGGCATTGAGAAAAACTACCTCGACGCCCATGGCCTGATGGCCCACCGGGATCCGGATACCTGGATGGATGCCAAGCTGGAAGGCAAGTTGCCGTGGTCGGCCCGTGGCAACCGGGCAAACGATATTCAGGCACTGTGGTATACCAGCCTCAAGGTAGCGGTTGAGTTGGCACGGCTGAACGATGACCGCGATGGCGAGCTGCATTATCAACAACTGGTCGATCGGGTACAGGCCAGCTTCCAGACACTGTTCTGGGATACCGACCAGGAGATTCTGGCCGATCGCCTGCACGCAGATAACAGTCGTGACCTGCAGGTTAGACCCAACCAGCTGATGGTACTGACCGTGCCGTTTGAGGGCGATCTGCTGGATCAAGCCATTGGTGCCAAAGTGGTCAAAAATGCGGTCAGCGAGTTGCTGTTCCCGTGGGGGATCACCTCGTTGTCGCAAAAGGATCCGCACTTCCACCCGTATCATGCTAACCGGGCGGAGTATCACAAAGATGCGGCGTACCATAACGGCACGATTTGGGGTTGGAATGCAGGCTTTACCGTCAGCAGTCTGATTGCGTACGGCTATGCTGATTTTGCTTACCAGCTGACCCAAAACCTGTCGCAGCAAATTTTGACCTTGGGTCATCGCGGTGCCATGAGCGAAAACCTGGATGCATTCTTAACTGAGCAAGGCGCCCTGACGACGTCCGGCACCTACGCGCAGGCCTGGTCAGTGTCTGAGTTTACCCGCAACGGGTATCAGGATTATCTGGGATTCCGGCCCGACCTGATGGCGCGTCAGCTGACACTGGCACCCTGCTTACCGTCGGCCTGGCAGACGTTTGATGCGGTGTTAAGTTTCGGACAAACGCAAGCGCAAGATGACCCGGCATCGCTAGAGGTTCGATTTGAGCGCTGTGGGGCGCAGCAGGTGTATCAGTTGCAGCTGAATGCCTCGGCTGCCGGTGCCGCTGCTGGTGTTGGTGTCGAGCAACTGGTGTTGATCCTGACCGGTGCAGACTGTGCCAAATATCAGCTGGTGCTGCCTGCCGATACGCAGCCATTGACGGTGAGTTTTGATCCGGTCACCGTTCATGCGGCAGTGAACGGGCAGGAAGTCAACCTGGCATGTATTCAGCCGAGCTATCAGGCCGTGATGGGGGATCTTTGCTTTGCCGAACCGGAGACCGGACGAACTTTTCCGGTGTTGCAGTCACCGCATGTCCTGCAGCGTCTGGTGGAGCGTAGCGATCTGGCCCAAGCCACGGACTAAGGTGCTAATGTTGGCTGCATCGTCAGGTCACATATCGTCAGATCAAATTGCCATGTAAAAGCGCAGCCCTCGGGCTGCGCTTTTTGTTCGGTCGTCGGTTGCTTTCCCGGTTGCCTGGTGGTCGGGCAGCATCACTGGCGGTGCCAGTGTGGAAGCCGTAGATTGCGGCTACTCGTCTAAAAACACTTTGCCTTCAATCGAATAAGGCTCGTTGTCGTCGTACAGGTGTGTATCCCCCTTTAACTTTTTGACTTTCGCTTCAAGTGCTTTGGCCTCCTGATAGTCACCTTCCTGATACGCCATGTAAATGCGTTGCTCGAGATCTTCAATTCGGTCGTGGCTGCTCATCAAATGATCCTCCATCAACGATTCGTTTCTCTCAACCGGGTTTCAAAGACAGCGGTCTGTCCGACCGGCATCTTTAAGTTTAGCCGTGACCGGCAGTGAGGACATAAAAAAGCGCTGCCCGGTTGAGCAGCGCAAACATGAAAGTAAGGGAAAAGGAGGGAATCAGAAATTAAACGCCCGGCTCCTGGTACAGGCGGCGGCAGGCACGGCCATCGCTGTGGAACAGGTGACAGCGGTGCGCCGGGATACCGACTTTGTAGCTATCTCCGACTTCGACCGGTAGCGTATCCGGGCGGCGGTAGATGAAATCAGCGTCCATATGTTCCAGGTTCAGGTAGGTTTGGGTTTCATAGCCCAGTTTTTCAACCACCTGAACTTTGCCCTCAACGCAGGCATCGCCTTCGTCACAAGGCACCAGGTGTTCCGGTCGGATCCCCAGCGACATGCGATCGCCTTTGTTGACTGTGGTGCCGTCAACCGGGATCCAGAAGCTTGCACCGTTCGGCAGTTGCACCATCACGCGCTCGTCTTCGGCCTGTTCAATCGACACACTCATGAAGTTCATTTTCGGCGAGCCGATGAAACCGGCGACAAAACGGTTTTGCGGGTAGTGGTACAGCTCCAGGGGTTTACCAACCTGGGAGACAAAACCGCCATCCAGGACCACGATTTTCTGGGCCATAGTCATGGCTTCGATTTGGTCGTGGGTTACATAAATCATGGTGCAGCCCAGTTGCTTGTGCAGTTTGGCAATTTCGATCCGCATCTGCACCCGAAGTGCCGCATCAAGGTTAGAGAGCGGTTCATCAAGCAGGAATACATTCGGCTGGGAAACCAGAGTCCGGCCAATGGCAACACGTTGGCGCTGGCCACCGGAAAGGGCTTTCGGTTTACGTTCAA